>CALROJ020000019.1:0-104542 GCA_943369735.1 bacterium Ga0077546 | reverse complement strand
AAGTAAACTCCAATTCTTCAAGTGCATGTCACCATTGCCGATGGCAACAGTAAATACTAGCCTTCTAATAAATTCTGAGTAACTGTGCTCCCCATCCTCCATCCATAGAACTCTGGCGATGTGCGCATAGCTAGCTTTCTCATATTTGTCTTTCGCTTCAACATTGAAAACTTGGGCAAAATCCTCCATATGAATTCTGCCACCACCCGCTGTGCGGTCAAATCTCTTAACGGCTAAGCTCTCTGTTTTAAACGACTGAAATTCTTTCGGTAGCCCTTCTATGGCATTGGTTGGTACCAGCTTATATTCGGGCACGCTGATACCAACGTTAGCCGCAAAAGTCAGCATCGAAAATTCAGTCTCTGGAATATGTTGATGTGATTGGCTTGGTAGTTTTACTATCCAAGCTCCCCCGATGCCGTTAGCCGGTATGGTTAGACTGCCTTTAGACTCTAATATTGCCGAGAACTTTAACTGAACACCTGCCAGTGAAAAGCGAAGTGTAGGCGACTGATCACTTGCTTTTGGCTTTTCACCTTGCTTGGCAGTCGACACCTCACCCAGAGGTTCTACCACTACTGCACCGGGTAGGTCGGCTCCTAGCTCGGCTAGCAGATTGAATTCACGCTGTGAATTAATTTCTAGCTTGCGTGCCAGATATTCTCTCAAGTGGCCTTCCGGCAATAGGTTTGAGAAAAACGGTGATAGCCAGGTATGGGTTTTACTGCGCCCCAGATATAGCTCACCATCAGAACCCTTGTATGACAGGCTCAAAACTGGTCTCTGCAAATTGGCTTCGTAGCTTGGATCAAAGGCAAAAATAATAGTCTCGTCAACTAAACGAGTCAGGGTACCGACTGGACAGTCGTTGAGTCTGACTTGAAGAGTTTCGGGCCGTCGCGCTATGCCTGCCACTAGCTGTCCTCCTTCATTCCTCTAAGTCGTCGAGACTATACATGGGTTTCGACGGTAATGTCTGGTGTGAATCGTTGATTAGCAAAGAATTGACAGCTGGAGTCAATAGAGAGGGCACCATCATCAGCTCTAAGCCAAGATAGCGAGCAATTTCTAGAGCGGTGCTCAGCCGAATATCGAGGCGTCCACTTTCTAATCTGGAAATATAGCTCTGGGGCAGTCCTAGCCTTTCGCCCAATTCTGTTTGAGTGATTGACTTGGCCTTGCGTGCATTAATAATTGATGTAATGATCGACTGAATGACTTCATTATGCTTCATTTGATATACCTCAAGCTAAATATATCAGAAAACATATATTGTGTAAAACATTCTTGTTCAGGTTATGCATCCAGCACTGCCAAACCCGATGTAGTTGGCGAACTAGAGCGGCTTGGGAAATTGCGCGAAACTGGTGTGATCAGAGAAGACGAATTCCAATCTATGAAGGCAAAATTACTCTTTAGTTAGTGGCTATTTTTCTTTTGGCTGGCTTCCCAGGCCCTTAACTTCTGCACCCCTACTTCAAAGTCTTGGGGGTTAGAATAAAAATTGTGCTTGCCATTGTTATAGGCGGGGTCGCGCACATAGTAAATATAGCTGCTAGATGCTGGCATCAGGGCGGCATTGATTGAACTCTGTCCTGGTGAACCAACTGGACCTGGCGGTAAACCATAATACTTGCGGGTGTTGTATGGGCTCTTCAAATCAAGATCGCTTTGATAAACAATACCGTTGCCTTTCCATTTACCAATCATTTTGGATGCATAAACAATGGTTGAATCCATTGCTAGAGGCATGCGGCGAGCGATGCGATTGTTTATCACAGAAGCAACAAGCGGTCGCTCTTCTGCAAGCTTAGCTTCGGTTTCAATTATAGAAGCCATAGTGATGGCTTTGTGGGCCGTGAGCTTGTAAGGGTTGGGCAATTTGCCCCAGACCTTGCGAAAGCGCTCTACCATGGCTTCTATCAACTCTTCTGCTTTGGTATCAGATTGCACAAAGTAGGTATCGGGAAATAGATAACCCTCAAGATTTTGCACCATCGGATCGATGTCTGCTATCAAACTAGTCTTATTCATAAGTGCTAGAGCTTGCTTGCGATCTACTTTAAGACTTTTGATTTTGGCCATAGCATCGGCTATTTCAAATCTTGTCCAGCCCTCTATCACGGTTAGTTTGTTTAGCTCGATGCCACCAGCTTCAAGTGTTTGCAGTACTTGAAGAGGAGTAATAGGTGAAGCAAATTTATAATCGCCAGCACGAATAACAGGCTTGAGCCCGGATAGCCGCACATAGAGCTTGAGAATGAAAGCCTTGCGTAAAATATGCTTGCTTTCAAGCTTACTCAATATTTCATCGAGAGCCATCCCACGAGTGACGGCTATTACATCTTGGTCATCGTGAATGGCTGCTGCTTTCAGCTCAGCATCCAGCATATACCCTGCTGCTACGAGAGAAAGACCAATTAGCAAGCCAAGAACAAGCAGTATTTTTTTAGGCATTTGGTGGCAGTGACACTGACCATTGCTTGCCGCCGTCTTGGCTAATCTGCTTAAAATAGAGATGGGTACGAACTATTTGCTGCTTCATCGTAGCTTTCGGCTGAGATTGATTCTTTGCCTTCTTTTGCACTTCTACCATTACTGGTTCGATTTGCACGTCGACTTCATTGCTTGTAAGCAGTGGCTTTTTGTCTTCTCTATAGAGCTTGACTGTATCGCCTTCGATTTTGAAAGTTAGACCACTCGGCTCTAAGGGGGCTAATTTGATATTAGAATTGCGCAGAAGTGAGGCTTCACGATTGAGAATTTTATCGAAATAGGCAGCACTCTCTGGGCTGAGTTTGCGTTCGTCATCGAGCGAACATTTATAGATAGCTCTAAGCTTCTCTGGTTTACGCTCATTTAGCGCCGTCCAGTAGTTCTGCAATTCCTTCTCGATGGCCTTCTTGTCATCATCGCTCAGGCTTTTAATTGCCCTGGCTGGCTGATCTTTTGGCAAATTAAACGAAATTGTCTTCTTTGCAGCTGCACCATTCGACTCGTTAGCAGCGAGCACGACTTTGGCCACTTCTTCTTTCTTGGGCCCAACTGTGCGCTTCTCGATCAAAACAGTCATGGCATCTTTGGGGTTGCTAATGTAATCGAGCACTAGTTCATTGGCGCCGGGAACCAAATAGCCAGAGATATTCACTGGTAGAGTCAATGTGACGATGGGTGCGCTGAGTACATTCTGGCCGTTAAGCTTTGCTGAACTGACCGAACGGACGCTGCCGTTAAAGCTAATGAAATAGCCAGAAAGTTCTTGTTTCTGCTGACTTTGGTTCTGTTGGTTCTTTTGTAGTTCCTGCGACTCGGCCATCGTTGGCGCTTGAAATCCCAAAAGGGTTAAACTGACCAAAATAGAAGCTAAGGTGGCTTTTGAAAACATGCTTGGCACTCACTTTACTGCGATATCACTGTTCTTAATGACAGGGCTATTTTAGCACTTTCACTATAGGGTCAAGTCAGAGAGCTGCTTTGCAAGATTGGCGAAAGAGAGGGAACAGTGCCGCCCTTCGAGCGTCCTTAATTTATACTAAGAGCCCGTGAGTCAGTTAGAAATTAAGTCGGTAAGTTGAGGCCAATTTGAGACGCATCGTTCTTTCACTGTTAGCGCCAATTTTGCTCACACAATTTAGTTTGCAGCCTGCCAGGGCGCAGGCTCTGCAAGGCAATGTCATCTCAGTCGATTTAACTAAGGCCGTGATTCCGAACTTTGTGGAGCTGCCGCCTGTTACTGGCAAGGTGCATTCATCAAGGGTTGAGCCTCTGGTTTTTCGTGCGTGGCTAGCAAAAGCTCATCCTGAGCTTTTGACCTCTGGATTGACCACTGGAGTTGGCGAGTTGAGCCCTGTTGTTGAAGTAGCAGGGCAGTGGGATAAAGCTGACAAGACTTTGACTAAGCTTGAGATACCTTATCGACATGTCAAAAGCAGAGATCTCTCAAGTGAACTTCTCTCTACGTGTAAGGTATTGATTATCAATTGTGCTGGCGATTTGAAGCGCGACAAGCTGCAAATAATTCGTGATTTCGTTAGTCAAGGTGGCTATCTACTCACTACTGACTGGGCTCTTGATCGCATGCTAGTGCAAACTTTTCCTGGTTATGTCAGTTGGAATAAAGGCATCAATAGCAAAGACATATACGACGCCGACTATTTGGCACCAGATCCAGTATTAGCAAACAACACTGTACGCAGTGCCTTCTGGAAATTAGATCAAGCATCGCATATGGTGCGCATACTTAAGCCCGGAACTGTTCGAGTGCTTGTCGGAAGCCGCCAGCTTGCCGCAGAAGATCCCGATCATACTGGTGCCCTTGCCGTGATTTTTCCCTTTGGTAAGGGCTATGTTTTGCATATGGTCGGACATTTTGACAATAACGCCAAGATTGCCATAGGCAATTTCTTGCCAGATCCAGCACCTGCCATAGGTATCAGCTTGCGCCAAGCAATGGCCACAAACTTCATTGTGGCAGGCATGCAAGGCAAGCGACTACCTTATCATTGAGTAACGCGCTGTAGCGACTCACCAAGAAGCTGGAGGCTGCCATTGACCACCACTTTGTCGTGCGGTTTGAGGCCACTTAAAATCTCGACGTAACCACCTGTGGTCTGGCCGATTTTGACTTTTTTCTCAAGATAGAAGTCGCCAGGCTCGTCAACATATACGAGATAGGTCTCTCCCGCCTTTTGCACAGAAGGCTCTGGCACCATAAGGGCCGTGGTTTCGCCAACTTGAACAGAGAGACGAGCAAACATTTCTGGTTTGAGTCGCAATAAGTGGTTTTCTATTGTGGCTCTAACAGGCAACGTGCGGGTCTGTGCATCAACTTTTGAATCGACAAAATCGAGCACACCAGGGAAAGACTCATCGGGAAGGCTATCCACCACCACCTTTACTGGTAGCCCGGTCTTCACGAATCTCACACTGTTTTCTAGTACGTTAGCAACCAGCCAAACATGGGAAAGATCCGCGACTGAGAACAGCGTTTTGCCGCTTTCGACTAGTTCACCTGGGTCACAATCGCGATCAGTAACAATGCCGCTCCGTGGAGCAGTTATCTCAAATACGAGTTGAATGTGGCGGCTTTGCACGACGCTGTCTACTAGCTTGGTTGATGTACCAAAAAGGCGCAGCCGCTCTTTGGTAGAAATTATCAGAGTCTGCTGTTTCTCATCTGTAGCTAATACTTCCTCTTTTGCTTGCTCAAGTTCGCTTTCAGCTTGATCGACGTCAGCTTTTGCAGCAATTTTTTCTTCTAATAGCTTTGCTTTACGGTCATAAACCTTCTGTGCCAGAGCTAACTTTAGCGATGCATGTCGCCTTTCTGATTTTAGCTCAAGTAATCTGGTGAGCAGCTCGGTCTGAATTTGAGCTACTTCATCACTACGAATTTTCGCCAGTATCTGACCTTTGCTAACATGGTCACCGGGCTGCACAAGAACTTCTTCAACTCGGCCAGGAGCCAGTGATATAACCGGCGTAGTGAGATTCGTATTAGCCCGCACGGTGCCAGTAGCCTCGCTAATAATAGGCAAGGTTTTGACAGCCACAGTTTCAGTTGTAATACCAATTTTGGCTTGTTGCGCTTTTGACAAGCCAATGGGATCGCTTGGCCCCAAGGCATGGCCATGGGCCTCGGGCAAGGAATGTTTTATTTCAGCGTTGGGCAATTGCGTCTGTGCATTGCAGCCGGTCAACAGAACTGTCAGCAGGCCATTGAAAAAGACTAGTGAAATTGAGCGCTTCATTATTTACTCGGGCTCTGACGTTACTGTATGGTCGACTAGTATATCGCGAACTGTCTTAGGTCGCCCAGGGCTCGGGCTAAAGCGCAAGTAAAGCGCAGGTAAGACGTAGAGAGTTAGTAGAGTGCAAGAGATTAGGCCACCAATAATTACGATAGCAAAAGGCTTTTGAGTTTGCGAGCCAATTTCATTAGATAAAGCCGCTGGCAGCAGTCCAACGGCAGCAATTGTAGCGGTCATGAGCACTGGGCGCATGCGGGTCAGTGAACCGGTGTAGACAGCTTCTCTGACTGACATACCGTCGTGCCGAAGTTCATTGACGAATGAAACCAGCAATATGCCATTTTTAACAGCCAAACCAAATAGGGCTATGAGACCGACACCGGCGGAGATAGAGAAATAGGTGCCGGTAATATTGAGGGCCACTACTGCGCCAATGGCGGCTAATGGTACTACCGAGAACATGATTACAGCACCACCAATAGTGCCGCAAGCAATATAGAGAATGGTGATGATAATGGCCAGTGTAATTGGCAAAATCACAGTTAGTTGGTGGGCCGCCTCTCTCTGTCTTTGAAATTCACCAGTCCACTGTACTTTGTAGCCGGTTGGCAATTTGACTTCGCTTAATACTCGCTTTTGGGCATCTTCGACAGCCGTAGCTAGGTCGCGACCACGGACATTGGCCCTGATAGTACCCATGCGCGATCCAGCATCTCGCCAAATTTGGCTGGCACCGTTTACTTCTGTCAAAGTGGCAAGCTGTGCTAAAGAGACAGTGGCACCAGAGGGGGTGTCTACCAGCACATGGTTCAGAGCTTCTTCTGATGAACGGAATTTAGGCGCCAGGCGTACAATAACCTCAAAGCGCTTCTCGCCTTCAATGACTGAGGTCGCTGGCGTTCCACCGATGGCGATTTCGGTCAATTCTTTTAAGTCGACCTCGTTGAGGCCATATCTAGCAGCTTCGCCTCGATTGATCTCAATAACAAACTGTGGCTGTCCGAGCAATGGGTCAACAATTACATCAACAATGCCTGGAGTCTCGGACATAATCGTGCCCACATGCTGAGCTTGTTTTTCTAGCTCACCGAGATCTGGTCCAGAAATTTTAGCTACCAGGGAGCCCTGCACACCAGAGAGAGCTTCATCAAGGGTGGTTTGAATGTATTGAGTAAAGTAATAGCCAACGCCAGGAATTTGCTCTAGCTCTTTTCTCATTGAAGCAATCAAAAGCTCTTTGTTCTCTTTGAACTCGGGCCGCCAGTCTTTGGCTGCTCTCAAGTCAACATAAAATTCTTGGTCAGCAAAACGAGCTGGGTCGGTTCCGTCATCGGGTCCACCAACTTGCGATAGCACTTGTTTCACTTCTGGGTAGCGCAACAATGTTTCTCTAATTTGTCTGGCAGTGTTTACTGCTTGAGTAAGGGTAACGCTGCCAGGCTTGATTGTCGCTCGCAGCCAGATGTTGCCCTCTTCTAGATGAGGCAGAAACTCGCTACCAGTGTGGAGAAACATATTGGCTGCAAGAGCCACACCAACTAGTGATGACAAAATTACCGGCAAGGGATGCTTCAGACACCAGCTCAGCGTTGGCGCATAGATGGCCCGAGCGATAGTGACTATTGGGCTCTGCCTCTCTATCAATGGTTTTTTAACCAAAGAGAATGAAGCTAAGACTGGCACTAGGGCAAGAGCTAAGATACCGGCACCAAGAAGGGCTGAGACCATAGTTGCCGCTAAAGGTCTGAACAGTTTTCCCTCAACTCCACTAAAAGTGAAAATGGGAAGGAAAGTAGCAACGATGACGACGATGCCAAAAACAATAGGGCCGGCCACTTCGCGGGCTGAATCAGTAAGAATAAGTAAGCGCTGAGCTGGCGTCTTGTCTTGCCCTTCCTCTGAGAGGCGGCGAATTATATTCTCAGTCATCACTACTGCACTATCTACTAAGATGCCAAAATCGATGGCTCCCAGGCTGAGTAAGTTAGCTGGCACGCCGAGCAGCAGAAGGGCAATGAAGGCTACCAGCATCGATAGAGGAATGACACAAGCTGTAATTACTGCCGAGCGCAAATCGACTAAGAAAATGGCTAAGAGAACTACTACTAACGTAATACCAATAGCGACGTTGGTGCCAACAGTGGTGAGGGTTTGATTGATCAGCCATTCACGGTCATAGAGAGTTTGCAGCTTCACCCCTGGAGGCAGGGCGGCAATAATGTCTGGTAGTTTCTCTTTGATTGATTGCAATACTCTTGAGGGATTTTCACCACGGCGTAAGAGCACAATGCCTTCTACACAGTCGTCTTCTTTGTCTTGGCCAACCTGTCCGCGTCTTACCATGGGGCCAATTTCAACATCGGCAACATCGCGCACCTTTATGGGGATGCCGGCCGCAGTTGTTGATATGGTCACGTCTCGAAGATCTTCTTCATTTTTAATTAGACCAATCTGGCGAACGATTAAAGCATTGCCATTGTGCTCAATAAATCCGCCACCGGTTGTGGCATTACAATGCTCAACTGCCTCAAAGACTTGCTTTAATGTGGTTCCACGTGCCCTCAATTTAAGCGGGTCAACATTGACTTGATAAGTTTTAGTTGGGCCGCCTTCGCTGACGATGCCAATCACACCAGGTATCTGTCTGAAAAGTTTTTCAAGATCCCATTGCTGGATGGCCCTGAGGCCCATAGCCGATATATAGGGGCTAGATAGCGAGTAGCGAAAAATCTCGCGCAACGAACCAACATCTGGCTCAAGGACAGGCTCTACATCAGAAGGAATGTTGGCTTGTTGAATACGCTCTAAGACTTGCTGCCTGGCGACCGTCGTGCTAGTGCCATCGGTATAAGTCGAAATGATTACAGATAGGCCGTATAGAGAAAGAGAGCGTAATGCTGTTTGCCCTGGTACCCCGTACATCTCCTTTTCAAGGGGAATGGTGACTAGGCGCTCTACTTCTTCGGAGCCTTTGCCTGGTACTAGGGTGATCACCCTTACCTGTGGGTTTGACAACTCGGGGTACGCCTCTATAGGCAATACTTTCCAGGCCGCAACACCACCTAGCAAAACCAACAGGGCTGCTATCAGGGTGAAGTATCTACCCTTAAGTGCCATTACGATGAACTTGTCAATCAGTTGATGCATCTAAATTTCAGAGAACCATTTCTTGCAGTTAGCTTTCATCAAAATAGCGCACTGTATATAGCTCTTGGTCTACAGTCCGTTGATAACATTATGTTCAGCTTTGCTAGGTTGCAGGCCCTTCGGTCAGGCGAAGACTGTGAGAAGATCAGTTTCTAGTCAAAACAAAACAGGTTTAAACTCTTGGAGTCCATCGTTTCTAATCTAACCGGCACTCTCACCGAAGCCCTAATAATTCTGTTGCTGATATTGGTCAATGGTGTCTTAGCTATGTCAGAAATAGCTATAGTTTCATCTCGCAAAACTAAGCTGCAACAGTGGGCCGACAACGGCGATGTTGGGGCCAAATCGGCTTTAAAGATAGCTGGCGCCCCTAATGATTTTTTGTCAACTATTCAAATTGGCATCACCCTAATTGGCATTGGTGCTGGTGCTTATGGTGGTGCCAATATTGCCGACGATTTGGCCATCGGCTTGAAGATGATACCGGCCCTGGCACCCCATGCCTCTGGCCTGTCTATCACCATAGTTGTCGTAATAATTACCTATTTTTCACTGATTATTGGGGAACTGGTGCCTAAGCGGCTGGCTTTGCAGGCGCCGGAATTGGTGGCCAAATCTGTTGCTAAGCCGATGGTGATTTTGTCACTTATTACTAGGCCCCTAGTGCATCTCTTAAGTGGTTCAACAAACCTAATTTTGAAGGCAGCTGGCATCAAAGAGTACAGTGAGACACCGGTGAGTCAGGCTGAAATACATGTGATGATTGAGCAGGCCGCTGTGGCTGGCATAGTGCAAGAAGCCGAACAAGAGATGGTGGCGGAGGTCCTGAAGCTCAGCGATCGCCGGGTAACATCGTTGATGACACCACGTACTGACATAGTCTGGCTCAATGGCAATGATAATTTGGCTGAAGTAATTAAGTTAATTGCTGAGGATAGTCACTCGCGTTTTCTTGTTTGCGATGAGACTGTTGATGAAGTGCTGGGTGTGGTGGAAGGTAAGACCATAATACTCAAAGTTTTAGAAGCTAGAGAACAGCCGGTGAGAGAGTTAGTGGTTCAACCTCTTTACGTACCTGAAAATACAACAGCACTGCAATTGCTAGAGCGGTTTAGAGACGCTAAACAACAAATTGCTATCGTTCTTGATGAGTATGGTGGCCTGCAGGGTCTGGTTACAAGTGATGACATATTCCAAGCGATTGTTGGTGACTTACCGAATATGGGAGAAGCGCCGGAAGATGCAAGCATTGCTTTGGACGATGGTTCTTGGCTTGTGGAAGGTCACGTTTCAATTGAAGAATTCTTCACTAAGTTTTCGCTCAAGCGCGACTTAGATGATGGTGGCACATATCAAACTCTGGCTGGATTTATTCTTGCTCGTCTAGAGCACATACCCGCGGTGGGTGAGAAGTTCGATTGGCACGGTTTGACATTTGAAATAATCGACTTAGACCGCCAACGCATCGACAAAGTCAAAGTGAGCCGAACTAGCTAAATCGCTCTAGCTAAGAGCAATACGGATAAGCCGGGCGCAGCTAAACTAAACCAAGTTAAGCCTTCAAGTATTCACTGAGCAAAAGATATTTTGCCTTAGTGTCTTCGTCAATTACTCTTGGTCCGCAGCCGTGAATAAAACAGTTGTCTGCAGAATCGTCGTTGAGTGAGCTAACTTCTCCTACCAATATTTCTTTGTCTTTAGGACAACCACAAAATTGGTGGCAGAGCATGGGTGGAATAGTGACACTCTCGCCAGGCTCGAGAATTAGCTTCTCACCTGGTTTAAGGGTCTTTGAAATACCATCAACTTGCACCACAACTGGTCTGTCAGCAATAGACTTCTCATCTTCTGAAGCCCATCCAAGTTCAACTTCAAGGCGACCACCGCCTCGGTTGAGCAAATCTTCAGTTTTGAGCCAATGGAAGTGCCAGGGAGTAACCTGCCCGGGTCTCACCATCATGGCCTTTTCAGCATAGGTTTTACTAGTCTGCGCTTTGTTGGCCTTAAGAAGACCATTGCGCACGATGAAAAGCAGCAAGCCATTGCTTAGAAAATTGCCTGAGCCAAAATCTGTAATATTCCAACCTAGCCCATGGGTGCGAATTTCGTCAGCTTCATGGCCAATTTTCTGCCAGTCTTCAGCTGTCCATTTAGACCATTGGGGCAATTTAAAGCTATGTTTGTCGAAGAAAACCAGCGCTTCGTCTATTAGTCTGTTGATATCACTTCTTTTCATCTTAAATTCTCATAGCTGAAGTTTGAATTCTAAAGCAAAGGCCTCATGACCGCAAAACTGCCCAATCGCATCCGAGCACTTGAATTCTATTCAGGTATAGGCGCCTTCGCTCAGGCCGCTCGAGCCAATGATATTGAGGTGCTGGCTGCTTTTGACCAGAGCCAGTGGGCTAATCTAGTGTACGCAAATAACTATGGCCATAAGCCAGTTTCGCGCAACCTTGATAGCATTTCAATAAATGATATCCCTGACGCCGATCTCTGGTGGCTCTCTCCACCGTGTACGCCTTACAGCCGGAGGGGTGAACAAAAAGACATGGCCGACCCGAGAGCCAAGTCTTTCTTGCATTTGATCGATTTTATGGTGACGAAGAAGCCGCCAATAATTTTGCTAGAGAATGTTGAAGGTTTTCTTGATTCAAAGATGTATGAACATCTATGTCAGACACTGCAAGGGGAGCGCTACCAAGTCAGCACTATCAGGCTTTGTCCGACAATGTTTGGTGTGCCCATGCTGCGGCCACGTATCTTTGTTGTGGCATCACTAGTTGACAGATTCTCTGCACCGCTCTTGAGTGCCCCACAACCGACCTCACGAATGGCTCTTAGTCAGTTTATCGACGCGGGCTTGAATGATTCACCTGCAGGCAGCGAAATGCTGCTCAGTGAAGCCGATGCTATCAAATATGAAGCTGTTCTCAATGTGGTTGATCTCAAAGATGTTAGTGACGCTGATAGCTATTTGATATGCTTTACCAGTGGCTATTTTCGCTGTCGCAAGGCCAGTGGCTCGCTGCTGCGCTTAGAGAGCGGCCGGTTGCGCTTCTTCTCTCCGCGAGAAATACTTGCACTGCTACGATTTGCACCTAATTTCAGCCTGTCAGATTTAGATCTGCCAATCTGCTATCGTCTTGTTGGCAATAGTGTTGATGTGCGAGCAATTGACTATCTTCTCTCAAGTGTATTGCCGGCCAATTTAGAATAGCAGCGAACAATAGAAAAGACGCGGAGACAATATGGGTCGTGATTACAGTGCAAACAGACGAGGATTTGATAGAGGTCCGCGCAAGCAATTCTTCCCTCACGTTGACCGCACCTATTTAGCATTCTACAAACCATTTGAAGTACTCAATCAGTTCAGCGCCGACGGTAGCGAAAAAACAACATTGGCTGCCTTTGGTTTTCCCAAAGATGTCTATCCGGTCGGTAGGCTTGACTTCGATTCTGAAGGACTGCTGATTCTGAGCAACGATGGACGGCTGACTACTTCACTTTTTGATCAAGACAACCCTCACGCTCGCACCTATCTAGTGCAAGTTGAAAGAGAGCCTTCTGACGAGAGTCTGAAGAAATTAGAGGAAGGCTTGATGATTGAAGGACGTCGCACTATGCAGACTGAAGCCTTTGTCATTGATGGCGAACCAGAACTGCCCGAGCGTTCCAAACCAATTCGCTTTCGCAAGACAGTACCCACTTGCTGGCTTGAAATCACTCTCTTTGAAGGCCGCAACCGCCAGGTACGCAAAATGACCGCGGCAATTGGCCACCCAACTTTGCGTTTGGCCCGAGTGGCTATCGGTGATTTGAGCCTATTTGAGCTAGGCCTGAAGCCTGGAGAATGGCGCGCCTTAGGTGAGGAAGAGGTTTTGAAACTCTTTACGTAAGGTATAAAGATTGAGCTAAGCGAGCAGCGCCTATGTTCAATCGCAATGGTGACCTAGAGCAAAAGCCAGCCAAGACTGATGACGCTGATGCGAAATCACCAGAGCGTCACGACTTCGATTTAGGCAAGACCTTTAAGCAAGCTGGCGATGCTATCGGCAAAGTTCAAAATGACATGATTGAGCGGCTGACAAATGCTCATGTTAAGCAGCAGTACGTAGCAAGTATCTCTCCGGCGTTAGCTAATCAGTATGTGCGCGGCCGCGATATTATGCTGAGCCGCAGCCAATCGGGAAAATCAACAACTGATTTAAGTGACCTTAGTGCTGCTGAAAGAAAAGCAATCCAAACCTACCAGCGCTTGCATAGCGATTTGCCCTCTAAAATTCCTTTCTATAACAAAGAGACACTGGCTAACGATTTAGATCGTGATATTGTCCGAAAAGCTCGCAGTCAGCCTGTGGTGAAAACTGATGTAGCAGTTGAGCCTAAGCTCAGCTCTAGAACGGCCAAATCTGAAGTAAGGTCGGAGAAAAGAGCTGAGACAAGAGCAGAGGCAAGGGTAGCGGCAAGAGCAGAGACAAGAGTAGAACCCGTCTCAAAGCCTAGTTTGAAGCCAGACTCAAAATCTGCGCCCAAGCCAGAATCTAAATCAGAATCTAAGCCAGAGTTGAGAGCAAAGTTGTATGCGGAATCTAGGGGCGATTCTAAGGGGCTGTCTCTGCCCGATTCGAAATCAGTGACAAAGCCAGATTCACCGCCAGCTTCAAAAGCAAAAACAGATATCAAAGTAGACTTGAAGCCGCAAGCAGTTTCTGTTGAGAAAGCGGCCTCTCTAGAAAAAGCGACTTCTGATGTGAAAGCAACTTCTGATGCGAAGGCGCTACCTGCCGCAGCACCAGGCAACGCACTGTTGACCTCGCTGAGCAAAAACAGGATCGAATTAGAAAGTCCAGTTTCAACACAAAAGAGTATTCAAGGCCCAGCAATTGCTAAAGGAGAGTACGATCCGAAAGCTACGAGAAATTCTCCACTTGTGGGCGCCCAAAGTGTTGCCAAGTCTGAATTGAGCCCGCTTTTAAAACCAGAGACCAAGCCCGCTTCTAAGCTAGAGCATAGGCCCGAGTCTAAGTCAGAATTAAAGCCCGGATTCAAGCCAGATCCAACGCCTCAACTCAAACCTGAAATCAGTTCTGAACTCAAGTCTGGCCTCAAGTCTGAACTCAAACCTACTCTAATACAAACGACTCACTCTGCTAAGTCGGAAATTTGCAGCAAACGCAGTGAAGAAAAGAAAATATTGTCTCCTTCCAGCGCTGATCATTCAAAGGCACCAAGCGTAAGACTGATACCAGTAAGTCAATCAAATATTGCCGCAGCCCACCGTGATGGTGCTATTAGCGTTACCAGGCAACTGAGTGATCGAACCGCCTGCTCGTCTATTAGAGTGATCGTAAAGTCAGCGAGCCAGACTGGCTCCAAACCAGACTTCAAGCCCGATGCACTAAAGACGGTAGAGAGCAGTCAGCAGAACCACCCAAGCAAACTACCAAATTTCGATGCTAAAACCAATAGAGATGAGCCGAAAGCGAATTCACAAATAGAGTCAAAACCAGGCTCTATTCCTGACTCATTAATTGGCAAGCCCTCTATCTCACCTAAGGCTGGTGACCCATGGTTAGTCAATAGAGCCGACAAACATGTTCCACAAGAAGCTTTTGTAGATAGACAAGGCAACGTCTTGCGCGGCTACCGCCTTAAGTGTCAAGACGCTGACCTTAAGTACATAACCGGTCCCGAAATTGCCCTGTCGGCAATCATTGCTCTGGCTGGTATTGCCAAACTACGCACCGATCAAAGTATGTGGCAGACAGATTCGACTGCTCTAGTGCAAAATTATGGAGCCCAAGTCTATGATACAGGCAAGACCTTCGACTCTATCTCTAATTCGAATTCTAATTCTACTCTCAGTGCCAAAGGCGAGAGGGGCGATTATGCTACGTCTGCCGCCCTCAATGTAACTGAACACACCACTGAGAAAAGCAAAGACGAAAGTGAAACAAGTACCAGCGTTTTTATTCGTCCCAAAATATTGGTAGGTACAAACGATTCACTTGTCTCAATTGCTGAGCAGCTTTTTAACGATAGCGGTATCGCTTGGTTAATCTTGCAGCTTAACTCAGACGTGCGGCCAATAGAAATTGAGGGAAAGACCGTTGTGCGTCTGCGCAGTAGGCAGGAGATTTTCATACCTGTCTACCAAGATATTATCGACTTCCAAAAGACGCGCACAAAAGAAATGAGCGGCCACAATCTGATTACTGTTGTGGAAGAAAATCAAATTGATAGAGAGATTATCGATCTGGCAATTTCGCCTATGCTTGGCCAAAATTCAAGCAATGTTGATCCTTTGCAAACATTACAGGCTTTGCAGCCCTTAGAGATTGTGGCAGCGGAAGACGAGTAACAGCAATCACCTCCGAATTTCCAAGTTTTGTGACCGCGATACGCGAAGTTGTCAGGCATACCGCTAAATTTTTGCCTTGCACCGTAGGGCTATCAGTAGGACTAAACCTATAGCAGTTAGAGCGAACAAGGAGCAGGTCATGGGGAGTGATAAATTATTGCTTAGAGGTCGCTATCTAGTGTCAACTAGAAATAGCATCAAGTTCTTGGCCTTGGCCTCATCTATAATGCTTTTCAGCACAGGCTGTTCATCTGTACCTGATTTGGACAACAAGAAACTGACTGAGCAAGTGCAAGACCTTCAATCTGAAAACTCAAGCCTCAAGGCTCAATTAGCAATTCTCAAAGATAGCTTCGCCCAGCGAAAAGTTGGAGAGTTGAAATCAGCCTTGGCCGGTAGCGAAAATATTGCTATCAAACCGCAGTTAGCGAGCAGCACCGGAGCTATCCCTAGCAGCAAAAGCACTATTACAAGTACTGATGCCAGTTCAGCCCTTCCTACGGCAAAGTCGTTCAACGATTTAAGTGATTGTCCCAGCAAGTCAATGATTGAAGATCTGGCACGCTTACATATTTTTGACGAGACGGCAGAATTTAAGCCCAATCAGCCTATTACCAGAGGCGAGTATGTGACCTGGCTTTACAAGGCCTACAACGCCATTCAGCCGGGCCAGCGCCAACTGCATTTGGCCCCGCAAGCTGGCCAACAATTTAAAGATGTTAGCGCCAATCATCCCGCCTACAAATACATTCAGGCACTTGCTTATACCGGCTATTCAATTGGCTACTTAGACGGCACATTTCGACCAGACCAGCCTCTAAGCCGCGAAGAGATGATCGGTATTAAAGTAGCCCTAGACTGCGGTAAAGACCTACCGCCTTACCGCAGCCAAATGGAATGCGTTTGGAAATTTACCGACGGCAAACAAGTAGACGAGCGCTTTACCGGTTACGTGCATCAAGACTTCTATATCTCCGGTCCCAAAGGTAATAATATTCAGCGCGCCTTTGGCAAAATAGGAGTGTTTCACCCTAAACAAGCCGTGCTACGCAATGAAGCGGCCGCAACTCTCTGGCAAGAAGGCCAGTTTGGCTTCAATGGCCCGATTACTGCGGGCTCAGTGACGAACATATAGTTCAAGTCAAGCAGCGAATTAACTTACCCTTTCACTTAGGCCCCTTTGACTTAGCCAAAGATGATTAGTACGATCTTGCCACAGCGAGAGGATCATCATGGAATTTAGACAGTTAGGCAATTCTGGTTTAAAAGTACCTGTATTGAGTTTTGGTACGGGCACATTTGGTGGTAATAACGAGTTTTTCAAATCTTGGGGAGGCTCCGATGTTAGAGAAGCAACACGGTTGGTTGACCTTTGCTTTGATGCCGGAGTAAATTTCTTTGATACTGCCGACATTTATTCTAATGGCCTCGCCGAAGAGATTCTTGGCAAAGCACTAGGCAAGCGTCGTCATAAGGCTTTAATTTCGACCAAAGCTACCTTTAGATTTGACAAAGAAGAAAACAACGTTGGCTCTTCAAGACATCACCTCATTGCCTCTTGCGATGCTAGCTTGAAGCGCATGAACACAGACTATATCGATGTCTACTTTATGCATGCCTTTGATGCCATGACACCAATGGAAGAAACTATGAGTGTCCTTGATTCACTGGTAAAAAGTGGCAAAGTTCGCTACATCGGCTGTTCTAATTTTTCTGGTTGGCACTTGATGAAGTCGCTGGCCGTCTGCGAGAAATATGGCTGGGCTAAGCATATTTCACACCAAGCCTACTACTCACTAATAAGTCGCGAATTTGAATGGGAATTGATGCCCCTAGCTCTTGACCAAAAAATTGGCACCATGGTTTGGAGCCCACTTGGATGGGGCCGACTCACCGGCAAACTAAGACGGGGCGCACCATTGCCCGAGGTGAGCAGACTGCATAAAACTTCTGAGGAAGGCCCACCAGTTGACGATGAGCACCTCTACAAAGTAGTTGATGCCATCGATCAAATTGCTGCTGAAACCGGAAAGTCGGTTGCCCAAATTTCTCTTAATTGGTTACTGCAAAGACCAACCGTAGCAAACATAGTTATCGGTGCTCGCAATGAAGAACAATTGAAGCAAAACCTACTGGCCGTGGGCTGGAATCTAACACCAGAGCAAGTGGCGAAGCTAGATGCCGCTAGCGATGTGCAGACCATCTATCCGTATTGGCACCAGAGACAATTCCAAGAGCGCAATCCTCTGCCTGTATGATCGATTAATTGAGTGCTAGATGATTTGCGTGTCAGCATTACTCGATGCTACTAAGCCTTAAGCCAAAACCAAGTTGCAAAGAAGACTTGCAAAGAAGATTTGATTGATCCAAAGCGCCTATACTTACTCAGTTATAGTTGCGAATCATCTGGGGTGCGCCATGAGATTTAAGTCCCTGGTTTTGTTAATGGTCACGTCTAACATGTTGTCGGCATGTACTGTTATCCAACCGGGAGAAAGAGCAGTTAAGGTCAGTCTTGGCACTATGGATCGAAATCTTCTCAACCCCGGTATGCAAACTTACTTTCCTTTGACTGACTCAATCCATACCTATTCAGTCAAGCAGGAAAATGCCACAGGCCAATGTGAACCGCTCACAGCTGATCAACAACCAATCAGCATAAATTTCAATGTGCTCTATCGTATTCCTGAAGGGCAGGTGCTAATTCTCTATGAAAAGTACGCCGGTAACCCTTACGAAAGATTGGTTGCACCTCAGATTCAGGAAGCCTTTCGCCAAGTAGTTTCTGGATACAAAGCCGATAGTGCAACGAAAAATGTCAATGTAATCAAAAATTTGGTACTAGCAATGGTGCGAGAAAACGTCAAAGGTCTTGTTGAGGTCGTGGACATTCCAATTACTCACGTTGGCTTGCCTGAGGTCTTGCAACAGGCTATTGCCCAGAAACAAGTTATGGAACAACAGGCGCAGCAGAAGTCGTACGAATTAGATAAGGCTAGAAAAGAAGCAGAAATTACAATTGCCAATGCTGAAGCACAGGCCAGATCGATTCAATTGCAAAGCCTCGCCTTGCAGAAGTCGCCAGCCTTGATTGAGTATGAACGGGTTAAAAAATGGGATGGCCAATTGCCGACGACAATGATTATCGGTGGCGGCAGTTCAGGAGGTTCCGGAGGCTGGGGTTCTCTCATTCAGATGAGAGACATTCCGCGTGAGAGGCCGGTTAAAGAAAACTCGCGTGCAAAGGATTAATCAATCGATATGGTAGCTTTTGAAGTATTCCTGATATTTGCCTTCGCGCTTCTCATTTTTGCTGGATTTACTGCCGTAGTAAAATCGATTGTTTCTGACCGCACTGCACGCTTGAAGGGCCAATATGGAGATCTTGGCGGTGACCACGAGCAAAATTTGAAGAATCGAGTTTTAGCTCTTGAAGATGAGATTCGCGAGCTTAAGGCCCAAATGCTTGTAATTCAGGAGAGCAGTGAATTTGCCCTGCGCATGATTGAGTCAAAGCGTGACAAAACTTCTTGAGTTACTGAGGTTTGCCATTTGATTCTTTTAGCAGATTTCTACAAGATTGCTGTATCGGCCGCCTTTCTGTTGCTCTATCTATTTCCATTTTGTTTCTCGCCGGCTCTAGCACAACCAGTCAACTACGCTGAGCCAATTTTGCGATCGATTGAGCCAGTGACTGATGACCATCCTGTTATTACTGAGCCTTCTCGCCAGGCGAATAAGATGGCCCCCCTTCAGGGCGGTGCGAAGTACGACGGCCCCATAGAGACGTCAGGAACTCTGCTAACCGGGCGCGCTGGCAAGGCACCGACACGTACTTACAAAGCATGGCTGGAAGACGCTCATCCTCAGTTCGTGCTCAGCGCTAATACTATTTCTGCCGACCGCTTGGTTGTGATCACAGACAGATACGACCAAGCCGAACGAACTTTGAAGACTTTAGGCTTGCCCTGCAAAACCATGGATAAGAGAGAACTTGACTCTTACGACTTATCTCAAGCGCAGGTATTAGTGATTGATTGTGGTCCAAAAAATCTTTCTTACCAGGCTGGTATGAAAATCAGAGAATTCGTCTGCAATGGTGGTTATTTGATCACCACTGATTGGATGCTAGATCGCCTTGACCAAAAAATCTTTCCTGGTTACATCGCCTGGAACGGCGCCATGAATACGCAGAAGCTATATGATGCTGTGATTGTTGGTAAACACCCTGTGCTATTTAGGCATGCTGTTACCCGTGCCAATTGGAAGATGGATATTCATTGCCATCTAATTCGTGTCATTAACAAAGAGTTGGTGCACGTACTTGCAGTAAGCCCGACATTGGCAAAGGATGACCCTGATGGTCAGGGCGTCCTTGCAGTTGTTTTTCCTTTTGAAAAAGGTTATGTCATGCACATGACCGCGCATTTTGATCGCAGCCAGTCAGCTAGCGGTGACCAGATTGACGACCCCGCCCCAGTGATTGGCATTGGCTTGAGGCAGGCCATTGCCATCAATTTTGTGGTGGCTGGTTTGTCTGGTACAAAGCTTTAGGGACATGGTTGTGTAGAAATTCACAGGGGCTACCGAGACTGGCAGCGGGGTGATCTTCGGATGGCGGTTGTTTGACTCTGCAAGCCTGCCCAAGGACCTCTGTTGACTTTCACCTATCGAGATGCCAGTATGAATCAATGCTAGGCGAACAGTCATCAATGAATTCACAACCACCGCCAGCTTCAAGCGGTGTGGATGACCATGTCCTTTGCAAACATAGCGACTTTAAATTAGTACTGCTCAGCACATTAATAATTTCACTGGGGATCGCCTGCGCTTTCTGTATTGTTGGTCTAAAATGGCTTGTATTGGCTTTCGCAGGTATTGTACTGATCTTGTCTCCCTTTGTGGCGATATACGGCCCTTGGTCTTGCACATGCGAAGCACAGCTATCGGCTAATAAACGTTTGACTACGAGAGAATTTTGGACTCGTTTCGTTGTAATCACTATCGGATTTAATATTTGGATTTCTATGACACTTTTCGGCTCGCCGCTGGGAGTTTTGTTGGCGGGATGTCTAACCTCTTTTGCTGGTTTTAAATTGCTTAGTATCGCCACCAAACACGGAAAAACTTCCAACCGTGATAGGAGAGACACGACCGCTCCAGGATAAGGCGCGGTAGATTTTCTACCATTAGCCCAGCCATCGCAAAGCGTTTCGTTTCGAATTAACGAGTAGCAAGCTACCTTCGTTTTTGATTCCAACGTGTTCGCCTGCCCAATGTTTCGGCGTTTAACAAGACCCGCGCATTGATCGACGATCGGGAGCAACATAGAACTAACCCGCCGACCCTATGGTTTATATCCACTGCCGACGCCGACCGAACTCTAAAAGTTGTTTTTATGCACTTCGCTGACTACCAACAGGCCCATGTTAAATCTGCCTGCGACCACAATTCTACAGTGATTGCACTTTACGAAAAACAAAAGTAACCAGGAAAAACTACACTGTGGAAGGGTGATGAAAAAACTAACAAACAACAGTACAACTAAACTGAAACGGCAAATAGTTGACGATTCCGAAGACTGGAAAAAGGTACGCTTGGTCTACAGCCAATAACTATCCGGCTGCAAAAGACTCTCATTGAAGAACTGAAAACCATGGCTAAAGAAACTGGCCTCGGGTATCAACCTTTCAGCCGGCAGCTTTTGATCAAGTACGTTAGCGAGCAGCGCAGCTCGCGATCTCGTAAAATAGATTAAAAAATACAGGAAAGATTCGCCAAAAACTTTTAGGGGGCTTTTTCGCTGTGGCTCTTTTGTCGGCGGAAGAAATTCCCTTATAACCTAAGATTTGAAACCGGCTCAGACTGCTGACTGGCCCCCTTGTTTATTGGTATCAGCAACAGCAGGACAGACAAGCTAAGTCAGGATATTTTGACTCTACGGGCCTTCTGTCGCCAAGAATCTACTACTAGTAACACTGCGAAATCATCCAGCAGTTGCTAAATTGGCGATTTGCAAGATCTTCAGCACGAATCCAGAAGTAGAGCCTACCTGCATCTCCCCACATCATCTCGGCTTCGTCGTCACTATCAATCTGCAATAGTAAATTCCACTTATCTGAAGACTTTACTAGTTTCTTTGCGCGTGGATCGTGATAGCCAGTGGAATCTCCACAATAGAGGCCATTGGTAACTAGTTCACATTCAAGTTCCATCTCGTTCTGAATAGGCTCAGCGTGACCGAGTAAACGATGGTGCCCACCAATAGCCTCTAGCAGCTCACAGTACTTCTCAGTCTCTTCCTCTGACAAGGCAATTCCTTTCAGCTCATAAGGCAGTGTAAGAGTAAGCTCAGCAGTGAGTGGGCAAGAAGAATACTCAAGAACAGCCACTGACTTAGAAAACATTCCAAACAATTTCTTCTCGGTCTTCGCTGGTGGTGGCTGATGCGCCTTAAGATGGTCAATTTCATTTTCAAAGTAGAAAACCTGGAACCCACCTTTGTCTTTAGGATCGAAGCCCCATACTTCGTTGTTATAAAAGAAAGAAAGCAGTCCGCTATTCGGAAGTTGCGCGCCTTCAAGTGCTGGCACGTCGCTTAAATTGATCTGGGCGATAAATGAAAGGGGCTTTTCGTCTTTTGTCGGCCAAACAAAATTTTGTGGTGCGTCTGGCTTGCCACCAAGTTTCGATTGACTAGGCCTAAGCGCCTCAACTGACTTTCTTCCTGGAATTAGTGCGGCAGCTGTCTTTGCCTGCGACAATAAGTGATCCCTAAACTTAGTCAGGCTATGTTTCTCTATCAGTGCTTCGAAGTCTGCTCGCATTTGTGAGTTCATGGTAAACGCATTCCTCAGACTGACTAACTCATCTATTTGATCTATCAGACCTGTCAGATCTGAAATAGCTATTTAACTCTGATGCTTCTAGCGAGTCACCTTTCTCGGCAAAGTAGAAACTACCTATATCTTTTACCTGGCGGTAGCCAGTGGGTATGGTGAAATCTTTGGCGCGTAAGGTTTTTGTCTCAATTGTTATAGGGGTCAAAGTTGTTCCAAACCTGCCATCATGCAACTGTTTCACCTTAATTGGTAGACCGTATTGGCTAGGTACGCAAAAGTATTTGCAGACATAGTCAATGGTCTCTTTGTCGCAAGGTGGTTTTGCAATTGACCAAAATTCTATGCTTGGACCAGCTTTACTGACCTCTTTAGAGTCGTAGCCACGATAATGAACGCATGTCTGTTTTGCGAGCTTTTCTTCTCCAAGTGTGACAACTCTCGCAATCGAGACGCCATCAATTCCTGTACGTTTCTTTTTGATCCAATCTTTAGTTGCCATATTGAAGTAGCAACCAGCCTCAGGGTGCACTAGCTGCACCTGTTCAGCCTTACGAGAGTTCCAAATTGTAGAGCCAGTAAAACACCGTGTCACCACTTGCTGTTGAGCAATGAGAAAAGTGACATTGCCAAACAGACTGGTCTTGGCCTTTAACTCAATGAAACTTTCGGGTTTAGCTGCTTTTGTCACCGGCGGTGCAGCCGATGATGGAGAGGAAAATGAAAGACAAAGCATTAGAGAGAGAAGCCCAAGTGCCGAGCCAGCCAGAGATCGTACAGGCTCGAATGATCCGCGCCGTGCTTGCTTGACAAAAAGATGCTTCGAATTCATTGCCCCCTACCTGGAACTCTACTCGCACTTATACTTGTACTTCGACTAGTCAAAGTTAGGTTTAAATTGCTCGTCTACCGGAATCTGATAGCCGTTGGCTAGTCGATTCGTTTCATTGGCCAGACCCACTACCGCCAAGAGTTCTGCATACATTTCATCGCTCATACCTTTTGCTCTGGCTGCAGCAGTATGAGAATGAATACAATACTCACAATTATTAGTCACGCTCACTGCAACATAGATCATTTCTTTAGTGAGCGGATCTAAGGCACCCGGTGCCATTACCTGTTTGACGTTAGACCAGATTCTTTGCAAAGTAGATGGTGAACTGGCTAAGACCTTCCAGAAATTGTTAATCCATGTAGATTTGCGGGTAGTTTTAATCTCGTCAAAAATTAGCTGAACTTCAGCGGATGCCGCACCGTCTTCGACCATTTTTACCATGACCATGGGTATCACTCCTTTTTGCCAGCAGTAGAATAGCAGAGTGCCTGACGTTGGCGCTAGAAGTGGAACCAGAATAATTAGCCTGATTTGCCTTCAATAGAATTTGCTATTCTAAGATGGACCACATTACTACCTCCATTTTGGGATGGGACACTGTAACATTCAGTACGCCCGCCGAAACTTAATCGAACCCCCGGAAGAAGAAGTAGTAGAAAAAGTAGAAGAAAAAGTAGAAGAATGATTGACGCACTGTTGGATATTTACAAAACCTATCGACCTGAAGAGGCTGTTGCCCAACAGCGCATCGAACAACTGCAAGCACTGAACAGTGAACAATTTGCTCACCTGGAAGAAGTTTTGATGCAGCACATTTGTTCAGGAGATGAAGCCCGAATAGCTATTGCTGAAGATGTAGTATCTGACCTGGTGATGCAGACTAGCTACAGCGTCGACTCTTTACTAAAAGCGATGCTTCAAGCCGGATACTCACCACTTGATCATTTATTCAGAGCAGCAGGGCCGCAAACTGAAAACAAACTCTTCGCCATGTTGGAAGAAAAAAGCAAACCTGAGTTGGTCATGCGAGCCCTAGCCTGGATTGACAGCGAAAATGTCACAGCTCGATTCGCTGATTGGCAGCGCGAACAAGCAATAGCACTACTGGACTTCTACATGTTCAATGCTGGCTGGGAACTAGACGCAAACTACCAGAAGCGCTGGCTGTATTCAAAATCGTGTTTTGGCTTAAAAGCTGCATCTAAGCAGACTGAGAGCTCGGACCCGGCGAACTTGTCCAGTAAAATCGAGAAATGCCGCTGGTGTGATAGGCCTCTGTTCACACTTAAAGACTTTCCAACAATTTATTTAGAAAATATCTTCAGCCTAAGACGTCCAGTACCCATTCTTTCGATTCCTTTTTGCATGTACTGCACACTCTTCGAACCTGTGCCCATGTGCCTCAAGCCTGGTAGTGACGGCCGTGACGGCCTGCTTGATTTCAGCCCACGCATTAATGCAGACAAAACAATCGAACAACCTAGATACAAACTAGAAACAAGTGGTGGCATTTTGCACTTGCAAATTGCTGATGGTATGAGAGATGCTTTCTCTGCTGTAGACAGTGGCCGCAGCTATAATCTTTCGCAAATAGGAGGCTTTCCCACCTGGCCTCAAGATGCAAATTATCCACATTGTGTAGAATGCGGACAAACAATGCTATTTTTCATGCAGGTTGAATCAATGGATTTTCCTTCGTTGCAATACGAAGGGGTCTACCATCTTTTTGTCTGCCAAGGCTGTCCAGCTGAATTTGCAGTTGAGCAAAGCAATTAGTATGCCATCGAACCAGGAGAAAATCATGCCTCAGGTAACTGTTTATTCAGGCCCCTTTTGCCCATTCTGCACTAAAGCAAAAGCGTTGCTCGACAAAAAGAATGTCGATTACGTCGAATACAACGTCAAGGAAGACGACGAAAAACTAAAAGAGATGCTGGCGCGCTCAGGCGGCCGCAAAACAATACCTCAGATATTTATCGACGACCGTCACATCGGCGGTTGTGACGATCTCTACGCTCTCGATGGCGCCGGCAAACTAGATGAGCTGCTAAACCTAACTTAGAATTGGCTTGGAACTTACAAAGCCACCTAACATCGGAAACAGGCTTCAGCTTGCACACTATTTGCTTCCACTTGTTGACTACTGTAGCTCTTTCTTTCTGAAACGCCATATGGAGGCGCTTGAAACCCTCAATAAGTGCCTGACACTCTGCGCCACTTAAGAAAAGATATGGGCCGTACAGCTAACCTTGTGGCAAATTCGGACGAGGACCCCAGTAGCTGCAAGCATTGCATTTCACCCTGTTGTCGGTAACAGTCCAGTCGCAGGCCGAAATACAAGTTTTCGACGACCGAAGCTTCACTTCCACTTCAAACGGCCCTTCGATTAACGTTCTAAAAATTTGTTCGCAGAAAGAACATCTCATTACCTGATAATTGCCCTCGACACCGAGCACCGGCCCGTAATGCTTGCTGCCGCATAATTTTAAGTCGAAATCGTCCAAAGAGCTTTCCTGAGTGCGCTAAAACTGAATTGTATCGGCACAGATGAAGTTTGGCTAGCTACGGTGATATAGAGATGTCGGGCCAATCGGCTATTTTTCAGAGTGCTTGTGACAAATTCCTCAGCAGCTTTGCCGAACATTGTCGGTTGACCTATACTGAATTCTTTCAAGGTGGGCAGAAATGCTGGACGACCTCAAGAGAAGAGCATTCGAATATTTTCGTCACGAGTGGAATCCAGCCAATGGCCTGATCGCCGACAAGAATCAACCTGGCTCTCCTGCCAGTATTGCAGTGCTCGGCATGGGCCTCACGGCTTATGCAGTCGCTTCTGAGTGCGGATTGATGTCGCGTGCTGAAGCCGTCGCCCGAACACTTGTTGCCCTCAAATTTCTGCAGTCTAGTCAACAGGGTCCTGAGGCCGATGCCACCGGATATAAGGGCTTTTACTATCATTTTCTAGACATGGAGACAGGTAAACGGGCCTGGCAATGCGAAGTCTCCACAATTGATACAGCCATACTGATGGCCGGTGTGCTCAGCGCGCAAAGCTATTTCACTCAAAGCTGTCTGGAAGAAAGAGAAATCAGAGAGATAGCTGACTTTCTTTACCTACGCGTTGAATGGCCCTGGGCACTGAATGGTGCCGAGACATTCGCTCACGGCTGGACGCCGGAAAAGAAATTCCAAAGATACCGCTGGAATCGAAATTATAGCGAGGCAATTATACTTTACGCACTGGCATTGGGCTCACCAACCCATGCGGTGAACCCTAAGGGCTATCAGCAGTGGACAGCTACATTTGAGACCACTAAACTTTACGACATAGAATGGTTGCACGCCGGACCGTTGTTCATTCATCAAATGGCTCATCTGTGGCTTGATTTTCGCGGCATTCAAGATCAGTTCAACAAAAAAGCTGGCTTCGACTATTTCGAAAACAGCAAACGGGCCACCTATATTCAAAGACAGTACGCTGTGGAGAATCCCAAACACTTTGCCGATTACGGAGAGTATTGCTGGGGCCTAACCGCTAGCAACGGTCCAGGGCCATCCCGTCGCACTATCAACGGTATTAAGCGAGTATTCTACAACTACAAGGCCCGCGGCGTTCCCCACGGGCCAGATGATGGCACAATTTCACCATGGGCTGTGGTGGCATCACTGCCTTTTGCACCAGATTTAGTGCTTGATACTATTCATCACATGATCGAAAAGCTTGGCGAGCAAGGTTTGGGTAAATATGGATTTCAATCGAGCCATAACCAAACCTACAGTGGCTGGGTCTCGCCCTGGAAATTTGGATTGAATAAGGGTGCAGGGATGATCATGATCGAGAACCATCAGTCTGACTTAGTCTGGAAATTGATGAAAAATTGTCAGTATCTACAAAATGGCCTTCGCGCTGCCGGCTTCAGGGGCGGATGGCTGCAATAATTAGACCTGCCGGTCTAAAACAATTCACTTACAATAAAGCACGCGCATTCGATTTCGATCGTTTGCACTAAGTTCAGTAGCGCTGCTCGAAGCAAAGTACATCACATCATTGGGATTAGAGCTGTGGCCGAGACCAAGACTATGGCCTATTTCATGCAAAGCTGTGGTGTAAAATTCAGTCTTGTCAAATGTCTTGTCGTTTAGTTTGATCAGAAGAAATATTTTTGATGTACGCTCGCCTGCGCTGTTGCGGCCACCGACAGTAACACCACTGGCAAAAGAGTGAACTAACTTAGATCTGTCATCTGTCCATTCGCAGGAGAGATCACTATCGGTGGGAAGGGCAACAAATCTAAAGCTAAGGGCGCCACCGCTGGCAGTAGCCCAGTCATTGAAAGCCTGCTCGACGAGTTTGGCATAATCAGGCCCGTCCTTGGGTCTTGTGCCGCCAGCTGTCCACACTATCTTGCTGCGCCAAATATCGGGTACGCATATGCAGCACTTGCCTCTGAACGAAAAATCTCTAGTGATTGTGAGTTGACCCCGGCCTTTGTGGTGCTAGCAGTGCGCATTGTCACCTGGACTCTTAATTTTTCTGCATTGGCTAGCGCCCCAGCATCTCGAGGAAAACGCCTTTTGATATCATCAACCGTGGCGGCGGCTCTTTTGAAGTCGCCGCAATCGGCATAGGCTTGGCCAAGTTGCACCCAGGCATCTGCCATTGATGGGTCTAGAACCACTGCTTTTTGAAAGCACTTCCAGCCTTCTTGGTAGCGCTTCAGCTCAGCGAATGCTAGTCCTAGGTCATATTGAATGACCGCATTGTCAGGATCTAAAGCAGCGGCCTGCCAAAGTAATTCAGCACCCCTCTGGGCATTGGCTGTGCCTTTAAGGTCAACTGCTTGATTTGTCAGGTCTCTTGCTCTCACTTTTCGCTCATAGCTAACATCTGCAGCTAGTGCTGGTGAAGCCACAGAGATTGATATGAGACTTGAGAGCCAGAGGCTAAAGGTTTGTCTTGACACTAATCAGTTTTCGAACGGGTAATGTGGCAATTATAAGTGATTAGTCGTCTTGGCATTGATCTGGTTCGATCACTTTGTCGCATTCTGGAGCGTGGTTTTCATCTTTCAGGCCAGACATTACAGGGCCCACACCAGTGAGAATGCTGCAACAAGCAGGCCCCAGCATTGGCATTAAGATATTGGCCACGCAAGCAAGACCAGCATTGAACATAGCTAGCCAACCAAATTTGAGTCTAATTTGATGCAAACCCCGTATGGAAGAACACTCTTGGGTAACCACTGTGCCATCACGCCTTTGATAGAAACGCACACAGAGATTGCCTTCCTTCTCGCTTATGAGTTTTACAGCTGCAGCTTTGGAGAGTTTAGAGATGTTATAGACATTCTTCTGGCATGAATTGCAGAAACGAACCCGCTCATCCCCTTTCATTTTTGACCATTTGTACGGACATTCATATTGAAGTGAAAGTGCAAATAACTTGTCGTCAGAAAGCTCAACCGGTTTTGACATTTGGTTGCTCCAATGAAAATTGATGGCTGCAAGATTGCGTTTTGAAAGGTTGCCTTATTGAAAAATTCCCTTAGCTCGAATCTAACTAACCGAAACGGCCTAAACAGTCACAAACCCTGACAATTCGGTCCGTGCCAGCCCAAAATGAGAATTAAGATTAGTATTTGCCAAAATCTCTTTACATCCCCTAGGAGAAGCTATACATTCGTATTTGGCATTTAATATAATTTCTGTTCTCAGCTTTAAGCTACAAACTTACTAACGGCTCCCCACGGCCCCTCTTATTTATCTCCAAGGGAGAGAACTCATGCTTTCTTATCTCAGCGTCAAGCTAAGAGAACTTGCTTCCCGCAATCAATCGAAGCACAAGGCAATAACCTACAAACGAGCTGTCAACTATTTCCCCAGCCAATCACTGTCACACAAGGCGAAGGTTCCCCTTACTATTTCGCAGAGGCAGCCGCTCTTACCACAACTGATTAATATCGAGGCGCAAAAGCTATCCGGTTGTATAAAGACCGAATCAAGCCGTTTTAAGTCACGTTCAGCCTTGCTGCTATATAAAGGGCAGGTCATTGCCAGCGTTTATGGTAGTAAGAAAAATCCGCAACAGTTGTTTGGGTCAGAAGCTTACAACATGATTTTGAACGAGCTTGGCTCTGTTCACGTAGATTTGTCCAGTTATATTTTGCAAGACGAAGTAGTACTGTCAGCTGCGTCAATGTTTCATGGCCAAGTTTTCTATCCAAAGCAGAATGATAATGCCGTAGCGGCTCTGTCGGAATGCCTGGACTACATCGATAGCTTTGCCGGACCTGCTTCGATTGCTGTTGTCGATAAGGAAGGCAATGCCGTTTGCTTGGTCTATGTCTTTGGCAACGGTGTGCTCGGCATAAATTCGCTCAATACATCGGTCAGCGAAAAAGACATTAACTCTCTTTGGCAGTACCTGAAGAAGAATCCAGATTCGCAGATCATGGCTAATTCAATCACTGCAGATAATGTCTCAATTTTAGGCCTGACATTTAGTCTTTTGGGTCATAATCGCAAGCACTCAGTGCCGTGTGCGGCAGTTTGCGACCCTGAAGTTGCTAATCTAGTTTCAAAATACTCTTTCAAGCCGACTGATCGTACTCCTGGAGTTCAGGTAGACCGTTTCATTGCCACCACTGACAAGATTGCTAAGAAACCCAAAGTAGCTCTTGGGTATTCCACGTCTTACGATATTCACCATACTTCTTAGTGCTTAATTCTCATGTCTTAACTCTGAGGTCTTAATTCTGAGACCTGCGTGCGTTTATGGCAGCTCCGGCCCAGCTGCCAGCTTGAGCCATGCTTAGTGCGACCAATATTGCCACCAGACTAAAGCCTGCCTTATCCCAGCCATAGAGTACCCAATCTGGCGGCAACGAGTTGAAAGGACCGAAAAGCCCGGTACTTGGACTAAAATGGCTAGTAGCCTCTAAAGTTCGGAGTATAGAGGCAATTGAGGTAAATCCTAGACCGAGGAATAGTGGTGCCTGTACGCAAGTCGAAAGTAAGGTACAAGCAGCACGAGAGCTCGTTCGACTAGCCAGTGATAGAGCCAAGCTCTGACCAAAGACAGTGAAGAACAACATACCAGCAGATACCGCTGCAGAGTCTATAGTTGGCGTGCTATAGGGGCCAGACGAGTGAAAGTCTCCGGAAGCCGCCGAAACGAGTAAAAGGGTAAAGAGCGCAGCTGGAATGCCCAGAATCCCAACTCCTGACTTGGCTAGGTCCGCTGGAGTAAAAGACTTCGGCAAGGCCTCGCGGCAATAGCCGGCAATAGCAGAAAGACCGAGTGTTAGAGCTGCTGCCAATGCCGTGACTGATAGCGCGGTGACAGGCTCAAGATATTGGCACGCCGTGAGCAGATTCAAACCGCCTACAGCAAATATAGACAATCCTACTAATATGCTCCGCAAGCAGCGATTCTTGATCAGTAAGGAATACCAGAAGACTAAACCTGCGCCGATAGCCACTATCACTCCAGTAATATGGCTATCTATTAGGCCCCTCATAAAGACATTAGGGTCTACACTATGGAGCAAATATGCTGCTTCTGACGAGAACAGTGTGGCCATTATGAAATTTAGCATAAGGGCCAGGAAAGCAAGAAGCGCTCCCGTAATCGCAAAAACTGAAGTATTAGCTCTGCCTAAAAATGATTGCTTAGCCACAAGTGACTTGTCGCCAGCAGCGACGCAAGCGTTTAACCATGCTGACTCTTTTGTCTCAGGGTTGGCCACCAGTTCTGCCAACGGTCTCAAGTCTTTGGGCAAATTCTTTAGGTGCTTAATGCTATGAGGTACTTCAGAGCAATGAAGAGTAACGCTCGGTTGGGGCTGATTGAAGCCCTTCCATGCAAATTTATGATTGAGCTTATGGTCGGTATCTTTCATCAAACACACAAGATTGCTCGTGTATTCATTATGCCCAATCAGAAGATCTTCTGCCAATTCTCGCTACTTAAAAGCCGTTATGACTCGTAACCAAATTCGCTAAACAACCAACTTTTATAGTCTTTATTTTGAGCCTCTAATTCTTCGCCAGTCAGCAGCCCGCGCCTAAATGCTTCAAAAACGAGCCTGGTGCGTGGATTGTATATTTCTATACCCGTACTTTCTTTTAGATATGAATCTTCGCCCTTTAGTAGTTTGCTGAGCAAATTTGAAAGTCTATTTTGCGCACCGCGATAAGAGATGTGTTCCTTCTGTGCTATCGCCTTATCGGTGAGGCCAATGGCAATATCTAGCAGAGTCTCGAATTCAAGGTCGTTAATGGCGCTAGATTTGTCCCGTAGTCGATGACGCACTTCTTCGACAGTAGAAGTGACGTAAGGCAGATCTTCAATAATTATTAGTTCGATGGCTTTGGCTAGGGTTTCATCGTTTTCACTTTTCAAAATGTATCCGTGAATCGCTTCATCAGGAACGATCTTTCCTAGCTCACGGATGTAGGCCTCATGATGATATTGAGACCAGAATAGTATTTTCAGTGTAGGCAGCTCTTTCCAAAGCTCAGCAGCGGCTTTGATACCATTCATATTAGGCATGGCAATATCCATCAAAACGAAGTCTGGCTTGATGCTCTTCGCTTTTCGCACAGCCTCAGTTCCGTCGGCAGCTTCTTCAATTTGCTTGATTGGTATTTTATGATTCTCTAGTACTTGCTTCAACAGTTCTCCGCCGTGCTGACGAAGTGTTGCTAAGTCTTCGGCAACTAAAATTTTGATACCATCTGTATGCATCTGACTTATGCTCATGGCATTTTCCCTGTTACAAGCTCGATCTTTACCATGGTTCCCTGATTGCCACTCCAACTAATTGTCGCGCCAATGAGATCAGCGCGCAAGCGCATATATCTCAAGCCGCGAGATTCACCGCGCTCTTTTTCCGAGAAGCCCTTGCCATCATCAATGATGCTTAAAGTTAGCTTGCCATCTTGCCCCTCAAGGTTGACGCGCACTGTCTTGGCCTGAGCATGTTTGACTATGTTGTTTAGTGCTTCTTGAGTCAAGCGAAAAAGTAGCAACTCTTCGGTCTTCGTCAGACCCTCTAACTGCTTATCGTCTATCGCTTTGAGAAAGCGACCTTGTAAACCAGATTTGTGGCAACAGTCTCTGGTCAGTTGATCTAAGGCTGAGCACAGTCCAAGATTTTCGAGCACTGAAGGAAAGAGACTTTCCATAACATCTCTAATATGTTTGCCAGCTGTGTCTAAAGACTTTTCGATAGCCGCAATGCTATCTCTATCAATTGTCTGTCCATCAGGCAATGCAATAACTTTCGACTTAATCTGCTTGATTTCATTGAGAACTTGATCATGCAGATCGGATGCTAAAATTCGCCTGTCTGCTTCATCTTGCTTGAGCAGCGCAAGCCTTGTTTGACTAAGCTCAGCGTTCTTTATTGCCAGCTCAAAGTAGCGACTCGTTTGTTTCTCTTCTGCACTTTTAAAGACTCTCGCCATCAAACCTAGACAAAAGCTCAGGGTGCTAGCCAAAAGACTAGCAAGTAGACTTGCTGAACCAGTTACTTGTGCCATTAGCCAGGCAAGAAAAATTCCAAGTGCCGACAATTGCAGAACGACAATGCTTAGGAAATTTGAGTTAACTCTGACTGCTGCCTCAAACGCCAGAAAGCTAATCGCCACTGCTGGCAGTGCCAGCAAGAAGCAATTAACTTTACTAGCTGTTGAATTGAATGCAAATAACGATGATATGTTTTGGTCAAAGCTGGAAAATGTATAACTTGCTAAAACAGCAATAGTAGCTGCTAACGTTGGCAAGACTAGCCTTAATAGATTAGTTAGCAGTGCCGGTGGCGGCTGCTTAGCATTCATTTCTTATCTTTTTTAACCGAGTCAATTTTAACCGAGTCAATTTTATTGAGATAGAACTTAGCCAGCCAATATTCAACTGAATTGACAACGCCATGCTTACTAACAAATGTAAGTTTGTCGCGAGCAACAGCCATGTCACCTCTGCTGTATGCATCAAGGCCGAGAAATGCTTGGCACTGAGCCAAATCGTAGGTGCTATTTTCAGCGTGTTCAAGTAGTTTTTCTTGGTTTTCTTTACCGACAAAGAAGTTGAAAACTGAATACGGCCAGAGCAAGCGGTTCAATTTCTTCAGGCTTAATTCGCTTAGAGACTTAACTTGACTAGGTTGCCGAGAAAACTTATAAGCCAGCACTGTAAGGCAAGCGGCATGAGCCGCGAAATCTGATTTCCATTGAGTGCGTTCTAACCAATCAGTGGTTTTTTTCGCGGTAGCAGCCGGATTGTCTAACATCAGGTAAGCACCAGCACGATTGACCACCGCATATTTGTCGCCGCTATCTATGGCAAGGGCTCGATCAAAATCAGCGATGGCCTGCTGTGGTCTAAAACTACGAAAGTAAACAACACCGCGCACAGTGTAAGCTAAGGAGTTTTTACTATCAATTTTGATGGCCTGATTGAGGTCATTGATAGCAGCGTCATACTTTTTGAGTTCACTGTAGGCGGTGCCTCTATCAACAAGGGCAATTGCCGAGTTGGTGACTCTGAGAGCTTGAGTAAATTCGTCAACCGCTAATTTGTATTGTTCTCTGTTGAGAAAGTCTTTGCCGACGGCATAATGTCTGTCATACTCCGCTGAAGCTTGGGCCATCGGCATCAAAGTTGCAATACAGACGGCAGCTGACAGAATACTATTGAAAATCTTCATGGTTTTTCCCTAGACGCCACTTGCCAATTCTAGACCGCTGCGGTCAAAAGAAGCTTTATTGTGAATCTTATTCTCGAAGCTATATGTTACTGCTACTTTACAAGCGCGGCGTGGTTATCGGCCACCTGCTTCATAACCGTGGTTATGGGTATGAAATTTATGGCGTTTATTATTATTCTTGGGGGCTGATGTGCAGGGTGGTTGGTCTAATGCAGATAGTGATTGGCAGCTAAAGCGGCTGCAGCATGATTCCGTTAAAACTGTAGAAAAAGCTGTGCAGTCTATGCGCGGAGTTCTACAGGAGGACATTATTGCCCACGGTCAAGAATACGAGAAGATGTTCGGCAAGTCTTCGGCGCAGTATAACGAGTATCTCAACATGATTATGGAGAAACTCGAACAACTGGGCGTCGCGCCTAAGCAAGTTATCGAATGGCTCAACCAGACTGCAGCAGACGGCGCTGTTCCAGTCAGCCAGTACGGAACGGATCGTGACTCGCAGTCGGAGACGATACCCCAGATTAGAGCTGAACCGATACCCTTTGACCAACAACTACAACCACAAGCAGATTTCGATAGTTTCGCTAGACTTGAGGCTGCGGCTTCACAGGCTCTGGCCGTAGGCACTAATCAACTGCAGAATACAGCTTCGGCCTTACCCTTTTCAGCTTTTCCCTCTGCCCAAGTGCCAGCTCCGCTGCCAACGCCAACTTCTTTTCCTTCAGCACACATGGAAAACAAGGCTCAGAGCCACATGGCTGCTCAAGCACCGGCCCCAATGGCCCAACCAACCTTCCAGTCTTCTTTGCTAAGCAATTCGGCCGCTTGGGGTTCACCAACGCCGGGCCAAACCCCGGCTAAGCCCACTGCGGTGGCGGAAGCATGGGGTTTAGGAAATTCTGCGGAACCAGAGGCAGCAGTGGCATCTCAGTCGTCGGCTTGGGGCCAGCCAACGGAATCTCCGCAGCAGATCGCTGGGGCAGTCAACTCCAGTTGGGGCAATTCTGAGCCGTCTACTAATAGCCTTAAGTCGGCTCTTGGTCTCGCGGCCTCGCCTGTAGTCCAGTCGACCACTGCTAAAACTGCTGCAGCTCAGGCAGCTATACCAGATGATTTTAACCATGAGACTACTTGGTCAGCAGTGCCAGCAGCTGAAATGGCTGCAGCGGTAAACGAGCCTCTTTCACCATCCCCGGCTATGAAAGTGGCGTCGTCATGGGACGCTGAGCCTGAGCCCATCGCACCCACTAATTCTCAAGTACCGGTTTGGAATGCCGTTCCTGCCCCAGTTCAAGTTCCTGCTCCTGCTCCTGTTCAGGCTTCCCCAGCCTTGCCTCAAGTAGCAGCTTGGAGCGCTTCTCCTGCACCAGCAACGCCCATAGCTCCTGTTATGCCACAAGAACCGGCCTGGAGTGCTGCTCCTGCTGCTCCTTCTTCGCCACAAGGACCGGCCTGGAGTGCGGCTACCGCACCTGCTACTCCGCCACAAGGACCGGCCTGGAATGCGACTCCTGCTGCTCCTTCTTCGCCACAAGAACCGGCCTGGAGCGCTTCTCCTTCTGCTTTCGTTGCTCCGATAGCAGCTGCGACCCCTGCCACTCCTACACCAGTTACACCCACGCCTACACCTCCTTCAAGCCCAGTAGCCGCTCAAGCTTTCACCCAGTGGGGCGCTCCGACTAGCGTGATCCCGCCGACTAAGCCGACGGCCCAGGTTGAATCTCCGTGGCTTACTGCGTCAACACCGAGTGCCACCATACCCGCTGCGGCTCAGGCTTCTTCTACTGGTACTGCATCTAACAATGCTATCAATGCCTCGCCTCCTAGCCCCGACGGCCCTTCAGTCGCTGGTTGGGCTTTACCTGTGTCCCCAGGCGCGAGCGCAGTCCTTGCTCCTGCATTGGCGACTGCCGTACCGCCAAGTCCCGCACCAATCCCAATTCAAGCACCAGCACCAATTACTCCACCAACACCAATACCGGCTCCAGCACCAATTCAAGCACTTCAGCCCCCAGGCTGGCCCTCCAGCGCCCCAACATTGACGTCAGCAACAAACGAAGCCTGGTCTCCAACCCCGGCGGCAGCGGTTTCTGAGCCTCTTTTGCCAGACTCAGAATCACCTTGGACGGCAGCCGCTAACTCACTTGTTGCTGAGACTCAATGGGCTGCTCCCTCGTTCCCCATTCCTTCACCAACTCTTGGGCCAGCACTGACACACGCTGCGAACACAGTGGGGCCAATGATGGCACCAATTTCGCAACGACCTCCTGCTCCGTCACCACTTGTACAACAAGCTCCCATGCCGACTCCAGCTCCACAGCCAGTTGCTCCAATGATGCCGGGGCCTCAACCCGGAGCGATCCAAACACCAGTGTTTGCAGTTCCCGCTGCAGCAAATACACCACCATCTCCCTGGGGTTCACCTATCTCTGCACCTATCTCTGCACCTATTTCTGCGCCTGCTTCGGCCCCTTCATCTGCGCCAAGACCAGTACAAGCTCCGGCTCCACTTGCAGCGCCTGTGGCTACACCATCATCTCCTTGGGGTGCTGTCCCTGCTCCTGCTGCTGGGTCAGCACCGGCACCGGTATCCACTCCTATGCAAGCAGTGGCTCCAGTTGTGTCGGTAGCTCCGGTGATACCAGTTGCTACCCAAATGCCAGCCAATGATCAATCGGCCACCAACCAATCGACACGGCCAAGTTTCGGTGGCTGGCCAGCCGGACCTATGCCAAATCCGTATGCAACTCAGGACGCAATGCAGAGACCAAATACTCAGCAACAGTTGCCGCAGCCTCAACAGCAGCCACAGCAGCAACCCGTGGCGCAGCCAGCATCACCGCCAGTATCCCAAGGGTGGCCGCAGCAACCCATGCAAAACAATCCTATTGCCACACCTCAATATCAAAACGCTGCCTATGGCAACGGCAGCAACGGTGGCAATGGTGCCAACGGCAGTAACATGTACCAAAATCAGAGGCCAGAAGAGCGAGAAGAACCCAACTACGATCCCGCTACAGCTTGGGACTAAAATGAGTTCATGGCAAGAGCACTTCTAACTTCTCGGCAAATTGTTCTGGTGGTAAGTAACCGGAAAAGCTGGTAACTAATTTGCCACTTTCATCTAGCACTAAAATTGTTGGATAGCCGCTGATTTTGTATGGTTTTAAGTCTGCTGCACTAATGCGGGCGTTGAGCTTGAGCCAAATAAAGCGATCTGCTAGCTCTGCTACTACACCGGGGTTTTGCAATGTCTCATGCTCAAGACGGCTACACCAGGCGCAATTATCTGTGTATACATCGATAACAATTAGCCTGTGCTTTAGCTTAGCAATGGCCTTTGAATTTCGCAGATCTGACTGCCAGGGTAAATAGCGTTTTGCTGTGGAAGTTTTACTTGTTGGTCTCGCACTGCAATCGGCAACCATGCACGATCCAATTACTGAAAAGAGAATTGCAATTAAAAGGATGCTTCGCATTTAGTCAGCAACTTGATTTTCACATGAATGCCTAATTGATTTAGCACCATCGCTAATTGATTGAAAATCTGGATGGGCCGAAATTGAACAGTGATCGTCGCCTTCGACCCCGGCTTTAAGGCTATCGAGGCGACGACGTATATCTTTTAGAATAGACGAACCAGCCACTTCTTTGGCAAAAGGCAACCAAACTTTTGGCTCACTGTAAGTGTTTAACTTAACTTCAGTTCGCTCGCCATTGCCAAGTGGTGTTAAAATCCACGACCCTTCAAAGGCTTTTAGTTTCTCTGAGGAAAGTAATGCAAAATCTATGCGTTTGTATGGAGTCTCAACTTCTTTGTAAGTGCAGTGCGCATTGCCGATAACTGGTAGCTCACTAAAATGCTCATCCATAACAGCAATGCCGTCGTGATTAGAAACTACTTTTCTTCTATGGGGTTCTTGAACACGCGAGTGCAGAATAGCTTCAAAAACTGCTTTAGGCGAGGCATCTATCACCACACTAGACTCAACGCCCCTGTGTGTTTTGGGCTGGGCAGCAAAACCGGTGCTTACACTATTGCTGACTGCACCAGAAAGTAAAACAGCGAGCAACAATATGTTTTTTCTTGATGTCATAAATTTACTTCTGAAATAGTAAAAGGAATCGTCACAATAGAGCACCAAATCGATCTGCTTGAGATCGCATCTATTATTGCTCATTGCTTATGGTAACTGAGCGTTGAGAATATTTAGGAGTTTTTAAAATAGCAGATGTCAGCATATAGCTTTTTGCTAGCCAATCATCGCTAGTGAAGATGCGCACATGCTATTTGCACATTTAGTTAGCCTAACTTTCGCGCTAGTAATACTATAATGGTCTGGATAATTTAGATAATTGCGCGTTGAGGATAAACCATGATTAGGCCTTTTATACTTTCAAGAGCAAACTCTTTGAAAGTCATCGCTTATGCTGCCTGGTCATGGGCACTAGGGTACGCCTTACCAGTGTTAGCGCAAAAGACCGCTGCCGGACAAGTAGTTGCTGCTGAAGTAAAAGGGTTACCAACTCATGAGAACAGTGGATTTCTCGAAGGTTTGTTCACGACTATCAATTACATCACTGGTATAGCTCTAGCCGGAGCTTTAATTTTCGGTTTGATCTGGCTATTGCAACGCCGCAACGTCAGTGATGATGTAGCCAAAGATGCAGCGGCTGAAGAAGTCACTGACGAATCTACTGACGCCACCAAAGAAGCAACCACTGCTGAGACGGAAGTTACCGCTAGTACAGAAGAAACAAAAAAATCTGACGAGAAAAAAGAATCTGAGAGCACTGAAGAAAAAACAGAGTCCTAATGTTCACTCAAGTTGGATAATTTAGCTTGTGCTATTGCTCCAGCTGAATTTGGGTCTGTAAATCGCATAGAGATGGCGACCATCTCCCCGTTGTCGGTTGGAATAGTCGTGATTCTAAGTTCTACTTCGTCCTCTTCCACTCGCGTGGTAAATTTTTTGTCTTGCGGCTTCACAAGCTCTTGTGGATTAAGACCGGCAATGACCTTATAAGAACCAACTAAAGCACCATGAATCTCTAGGGGCAGCATGCAGTCGGCTAGCAGTTCTCCATGGAGGAAGTAGCGTAGCGAAACGCCACTAATATCTGGTTCCAAATGAATATCTGAACAACGCTTTTGCGTAGCTTTCCCGATTATTTCATGAGCCAAGAGCATCACTGAAGCGTTCTGGGCTTCCTTCATGCGATGTATATCAGTTTCTTCTTCGCTACCGCCTAGTTCAGACTCAACTACGTCTTCAAGCAGCTTTCGATTAGCATTGACATTCAGAGCACCAAGGCTAGATTCAATGAGATGGTTGGTGACATTGGCCACTGCTGCCTGCATAGCATCTTCAGCCTGAGCCACTTGCTCTCTAGCCGTTGCGGCAGCGAGTGTTGTAGATACATTTAGAGGATCAGCAATCTTTTCAATCGGTTCTGCTAAAGGCTTTGCCTCTGGCTCTTCTACTAGTGGCGTAATCTCGCCTGCCACTACTAGTGGTTCAGCCGCAACAGCAGTAGCTATGGTACCAATCACCTGGTCGACTACTCTCTCTAACACAGAATTTGATGAAGGAAAGACTTGTGCTGCTGGTAATCTTGACTCAATATCATGGGTAGGTGGAGCAACAAGCTCTTGCGGAGATGACTCTACTGGTGATGTCACGGCTTCAACAACTTCTCTGGCCGCTGATTCTGCCATAGCAGCAGCAAATGCCGCCGCGATGTCATCTATTCCTGTTGCCACTGGCGCTGGCGCAACCGCCTCTGGAGCCATTGTCGATGACTCTGTTGGGCTTACTAATGGTGCCAAAGGACTATTAATATTACTAATATTACTCATATCATCATCATCGTCATCATCACCAAATAACGATTGCAGATGTTTTTTAGCAGGCACACGGGGCGCCACCTTTTTCTCAAGAGCATTAGCTTGAGCGATAACACTCGCAGGAAGAGTAAACTCTTCACTGAGCGACTCAGCGGCATCACTGTCGTTGGCTGCTACAACTTCTTCACTGGCGACGACAACAGATGGAGCCTCATACAACTCTTTCATGCAGAATTCGAATTCATCAGCGGTGCAAACAAGTTGCTTTAGATGACCACTGCGCAGTTCTACTCGAAGAGCATCGATGGCAATGAGATCATCTGGGTTAACCATGGCAATTGTGAAATGAGTGCCTGTGCTTGCCACAGGAATAAGTTTGTACTTGTATTTGGTTTCGATCGAAACCAAATCGGCAATCTCGCGAGCAGGGACATTTGTTGAAAGGGAGATAAAATTGACGCCAAATTGCAGCTCAAGAGAATCTTTGAGCTGGTGGTAGGTTACCAAACCGAGCCGGTCCAAAATTAATGTCAACCGGTCGCCTGACCTGGATTGCTCATCCATGGCACTGGCGAGCTCTTCAGCGGTAATTATGCCGATGTCGACCAGAAGGTCGCCAATCTCGTTACCACTGACGGACATCGATTCTCCTGGCGAAATTGTTGTGGGGTTCATCTGTGAGGGATTCTGATGGCGGGGCTGCCCGTTCGACCACTGAAGATCCAACAGGTCTTATTATTTGTTTTCCCGATGGAAAATGCTGCTAAACCTGAGCTTTGTTGTATTTGCTCAAAAACTTAAGGCTTTTCCCGTACCTTTTGGGAACACCCGTTGGGAACACCCGGGCACAATTTCAATCAATGGTTTTGGCGAAGTTTGGTCAGTGGCAATATCAGCCACTGAATAGTGACAATGCTCGTGGGCGCCGACAAAGTCAATATTAACATCACCCATGCCAGCGGCTAGAGCGCGATAAGCCTCTCTGGCCGCAGACTGATCAAAACGGCTTAAAATCGCAGCAGCATAGAGCCTACCGGCAGGGCTACCATTGGCAATAATCCACTCCAGGTCATCTCGAGCGGGAGCACCGAGCTTGATGGCCGCGCTGACAGAAGGTGCTAATTTGCCGCTCTTAAGACTGGCTTCTTCTAGTTGCTTGGCAGTAGCTATGGCCGTTAGAGCCGGGTTCATCTTACGGCTAGGGGGCTCGTCTTTTGCCTCCGAGACTGTGGTCAAACCCGGTAAAGCAGTGCCTGACAAAGATGGGTCAATTTGTGCCTGGACCACAGACATAAAGCAGAGCGACAAAGCCACGCAACCTGAGGCAATATAAGACTTGCTTTCAAGATTCATGGTTTGTCGCCCTGCCGTAGTCGATGTTCAGTCTATTAGTTCGTTTTTTTCGTCTATATGTTTAGAAGACTACTTAACGCCCAATAATTCTACGTCGAAAATCAAGGTAGCATTCGGAGGAATAGCTCCAGGAGCGCCTCTTTCACCATAACCAAGATTTGGTGGAATGGTCAACTTGCGTTTGCCGCCAATTTTCATAGTGGCTACGCCTTCGTCCCAGCCCTTGATCACTCGGCCTGCGCCTAATGGGAATTCAAATGGCTGATTACGATCGACTGAGCTGTCGAACTTGCTTCCGTCAGTTAGCCAGCCAGTGTAGTGCACTACAACTGTTTGACCATTCTTAGGCATAGCGCCTTGGCCCACAACCATGTCTTCAATTACTAGACCGGTAGGGGTTTTTGTTGTTCCAGTTTGTGTCATGGAATTTGCTCCGCTTGTATTAACGCTACTTGACTGTTCGCCACTGCTAGTAGTGGCGACATTGCTTGCTCCAGCACTAGCATCCACAGGAGTAGATGCATTTGAGCAGGAGGTTGTTGACAGGCTTGTTAGACAAACCAGGGTAAGGGCGAGAAAAGTCGATGATGGCGCTAGTTTACGCATTTACGTCCTCAAATTAAGACTAGAGGCCAAAGTTATAGCAGACCTAAGCGAGATTGCCATTAAAGCAGATTTTCGTAGTCACCCCATTTACGACGAGACCACATAGTTAGATGATCTCAAGTGTTAATAATAAGCAGTTAGGTCTGATGCCCAAGTTTAGCGATAACTCTGAGTCAAACAAGTCTAAAGCCCACACTGGCGATGTTAGCGCAGCGCTGTTGGAATCTTTGGCTGTGAACAACGAGAAGCCAAGCGCCACTGACAAGCCTGTGGGATTTTTTACCAAGGCTGAGGTGATTGCTGCAGGCACGGTTTCCGGCATGGTCAACCATGGCCTATCTGAAGCTATCAACAACCCTGCCCGCTTTGGCACTGAAATAGCAGGCGCAACGGCTCTAACTCTGGCCATGAAAGGCCCAGGCTGGGTAAGACTTCCTGCCTTAGGCGTTGCCGCTGTGGGTACCGTTGTTTTTACTGCCCATGCCGCCGAAGCCACCAACAAGGCCATTGGCATTTCAGACAGAATGACCAACGGTAATCTCAATGAAAGCAGAGCAGCTATTAGCGAAGCCCTTGGTCCTTTAGCCTTTGACGCTGTCATGATGGTGGGTGCTGGACATCTTGGCTCACGGATGGCTGCCAATTTGCCCAAGACATTCCCGACTCATTTAGCTGACTCAATTATGCCCAAGCTCTCTTTTGAAATGGGCCCACAGCTGGCATTTGAGGGTGCAATGGGCGGAGTGGCACAGGCTGGCCCCCGTTTGCGCCTTAATGCGCCACACCATGAGGCAACGGGCCTGAAGCCCATGTCAGAGAACGTTATGGCAATGGTTAAGCATGGCGAAGGAGGCGGGGCGGTCAATCGTGAAATATTAAAAGAGGGCTACAAGATTCTTAATTTCCGGGGCACCCGGGGTGAAGACGTTCAGCTTGTAGATAGAATGCCGGCGCTCAAACCAATTGAAATGCTTCATGGCGACCACTCTATTTCAAGAATCAGTGCCAACGGCAAGGTCGTTGTTGCCTTTCCTAGTGGAGAGGCGCGCATGCTTGACTTGGGCATGCCGATCAAGCGAGTTACAGTCAGTGAATATGCTGGGGGGCAGAAACAATATCGCCTCAATGAAACAGTCTTGGCCAACATGGAAGTAAATAACGTCAATCATGAAGTCAAGGCACTGCTGGGCAATGGCGATCATCTTCATATGGTAGACAACGTTCAAGGTGGCTTTATTAATTTCAATCATAAAGACGGTGTGCAGACCTGGATTGAACACTCTGGTCGTATGGTATTTAAGCTACCCAACGGCCATATGAGCGAAGCCACTATTCCAAGCAAGTTAGCCCACATTAGATTGACTGAACGGCCTGACGGCAGCAAACAATTCCAATTCCTCGACCCTGAAGGTGCTCTTCTTGCACACAAAGTTGAGCTGCCAGCCTATACAGCCAAGGCCAAAACCCTAGATGAAGTTCCTCAATGGCGAGACCTCAATAACTATCTGGCCGGTCGTCCAGAGAATAGTGGTAGACCCTTTGAAATGCATCGTGTCGAGCCTGATGCTGGTGGTGCAGCCCAAGGTCAGAGGAGCATGGAAGAGTCGTTCCCGATTTGGAATCCTCGTTTTAGACCAACTACTGTTGGAAGGCTGTTAGATGAACAAGTTGCCGGAGTAGATCGACGAGTAATGCGTGGCAACGATCTAGATAGCCCAGCTGATATGGCTCTAGCTCAGCAGAATCACGGTTGGATGGTAAAGCGCTATCTCAGTGGCCTAGACCGGCAGGATGATTTCTTCGGCAATTAGCCCTTTAATTGTCATCGCTAAATTGCCACGATAAATTCAGTGTGAATTTAGGCGCTTAATGTCGGATTGCCGCATCCTTTGGATACATATGATCAAGCCAATGGCCGTATGTATGAGGAGCGCGCATGGCATCAGGGATTGATTCTTCCGCAGCAAACGAGAAAGTAGAAAAGGCCGAAAAAGCCGAAGTAGTCCAGCTAACCGCCCTCGATTTTAGCGTGTACTCCTCCAGAACCCTCAAGTTTGAACTGCCACCAGCAAGCACCGCCGATAAGTTCTTACCTAAATTCGATGATTTCAACCAAGCGCTTCCGACCGAGGCAATAACCAAGAATAATAGCAAAAACAACAAGTGGCTAGTAGACCAAGAGAAAATGGTCGAAGCTGCTAAGCAGCTCAATCAAGCCTTTAATTCCAGTTACTCTTATTCGCCATCGCGTTTACTTAGCAGCACAAAAACAGGATGGGGTTATGATTTCAATCAAGCCTATAAAATTTTAGAAAATAAAACTGCAGAAGAAATAGAAGCAATTGATGATATCTATTCTAAAACTTACGGTGCCAAATTTGCTAGCAAGGGTGAGCGTTTCGGCATCCGCAGTCAAATGCTGAGGAGCGCCACTGAAGCTGAATTTGGACGATATCAAATGCTAATGGAAAACAAAAACAGCAACGATGTGCCTCAAGAGTTTCGTGTCACTGGCAATCAATTGCTCAAATCAGGAAGTAGTTTAGAAGTTGGAGAAGTCAACGATATAAAACTAGGTGACCGCCATTATGGTGTATACGTACCTAAAAATGCTGACTCGCGGGCGCCAGTAGTCGTAGCCATACACGGTGTAACTGGCCCTGCAGGCGGTTCACCGCGGGAGAAGTTGGGTATGGTCGCAGCGGCTGAACTGACAGGCAGCGTTGTCATTTTTCCCTATGCTAAGGTGCAAGACTTTGACGCTGGCACTATACTCAACAAGCTGAAAGTCAATAACGGCGCAGTTTGGAATGTTCCCGGTCGGATTAACTTACCAGCAAAAGAGAATGGTTCTTACAGCGATGTTGACTACCTTGATAGCATTATTAAAGACGTTAGATCTCAAGTCAATATAGCCGAAAAGGTTGGCCTGGCTGGTTTCAGTGATGGTGGCAGGTTGGCGCAAATTTATGCAGCCGAAAGGCCAGACAAAGTATCGGCGATTTATAGCTCACATAGCACCTGGATGGACGGTGAAAAATTACCTGAAAGTCCAGTACCAATCAAAATTGTTCTAGGCACAGATGATCGAACCCTACCAATCAATGGTGGCATGGGTAGTGTGAGCAAAGTATTGGACTGGCTGGTAAAGACCAATCTTGATCTCTCAAAGCCGAAAGAGCAACAGCAAGTCTGGTCGCAAGTAAACGGATGCGATGCAAATCCAAGTACTGTAGCTTATGGCGACCTCTCTATTGTTGACTACAATTGCAAAAAAGCACCAGTTGTGGTCAATATCATTAAAGGCTCGCAACACGCCTGGGATGATCCAGGCAATATGACTTCGCCAGCAGTTCAAAAAGTATTGCACGCTACGACAGTCGGCACTCGCAGCATGGGTATAGACGCCCAAAGATGGCTCAAGCAAAACACTGAATCAAGCACTGGCATGGAGGCCGTAGCAAGAAATTAGAGTTACTCTTAGCCGACAGCATCTTTTAAGGCACTGTGGGCAGCGAGATACTTGGTAGTTACTGTCAGCACCTTGGCCTCATGAGTTAGCCTGCCGTGTGTATCTTGCAATTCTAAAAGAGCCTGCTGATCTTCTGGCACACCGTACATGGTGCCCGCCACCCAGTAAGAAAGATTAAGCGGATCAGACGGCAAATCTTTAGGCACTTCGACACTTTTATCTGTGAGCTTGCTACTCAAACGCAAAATATCCTTGATAGATTCAAGCACTTGCTTTGCCACAGGCTCAAGATCTTGATCAGCAGGCTCGTCTTCAAGCCACTCTACTTCGCCTTGCAGATATGGTAAATCTTCAATGGTGCGCAGAACCTTAAAGCGTCTGCGCCCTTCAGTCATTATGTTCAAACGACCGTCGGGCAATTTTTCACATTCGATAATTTCAGCTGATGAACCAATGGTGGCAGCCTGAGAACTATGGGGGTCAAAGAGCAAGACACCAAAGAGCTTGTCGCCTTCCATGATGGTTGAAACCATTTGTCTATAGCGTGGTTCAAATATATGAAGCGGCAATGGCGAGCCAGGAAAGAGCACTACATCAGGAAGAGGGAATAAAGGCAATATTTGCTTCTTATTGGGCACTTAGTTCTCCAATTCCAAATTTGTGAATGCTGCTGACCCAATCAATTCTAGTTAGGTGCCTTGCGGCCTCTGGGCGCCAGCATGTGCTGGTCTGGTAGGTGTGTAAGAGCAACAGCCAGGTGCACAGACGTCGGGCGCGGCCCCGAAGCAACCAATGGCCTTTTTCTCAGCCACGTTATTTGATTCTAGCCTCTCTTCCACCAGATCGGCCATCATTCTTGCAAACTTAGTATTGGTGCCAGCAGTACTGGTGCGCACAAATTGCATCCCAAGCTCGTGCCCAAGCTCTTTTGCCTCGGTGTCGAGGTCGTAAAGAATCTCCATATGATCCGAAATGAAACCAATAGGATGAAGCAAAATATGTCTTACGCCATCAGCGTGCAGCTGACGCATATAATCGAGTACATCAGGTTCTAACCATGGTTGAGTCGGGGGACCACTGCGACTCTGATAGACGAGTTTAAAATTGGTGATTGCTAGGGCCTTGGCCGTCAATTCGCAGGTCTCAGTCAGTTGTTTGACGTAGTCACAGTTGTCTGCCATGGACATGGGGATACTGTGAGCCGTGAATGCGACATGCAGGTCTTTTTGATCTGCTTGGCTAAATTGATCGAGGCCAGCTTTAACCGCTTCAATATTGGCCTCCACAAATAGAGGATGGTTATAGAACACTCGCAACTTGTCAAACTGAATATCGGCAGCATCAGCTTCAATCTGAGCCTTCTCGATATCTTCTCGATACTGCCGACATCCTGAATATGAGCTATAGGCGGAAGTGATAAATACAAGGGCCCGCTTGATTCCATCAGCCTTCATCTGTTTTATGGTATCGGCCAACATGGGGTGCCAATTGCGATTGCCCCAGTAGACAGGCAGCTTGATTGAGCGCTTGTCTAGCTCTTGTTTAAGCCCTTCAATCAAGCGCCGATTTTGACCATTAATGGGGCTCACACCCTCGAAGCGCTCATAGTGATGAGCAACTTCGAGCATGCGAGAATGAGGCACGTTCTTGCCTCTGAGCACATTCTCAAGAAAGGGCATAACATCATCCATTCCCTCTGGACCACCGAATGAGAGAAAGAGAATGGCATCGTAATTAGTCATAAATCACCCTTTTTTGACTTGATATGGCTCGTGGAGCTCAACTCATGGCCCGGCTCGATAAGAGGTCTAGTATTTCGCCCTCTGCCGGGAAGCGCCCTAGCTTTGCTTTGGAGTAAATCAGCTCACCGTCTACTTCTATTTCGAAAACCCCACCGCTCGATTGATGAATCTTAGTGGAGTAATCAAGAATTCTTGTGATATCGGCTGCCAAACTGACAGCCCTAGATTTATATCCTCAAGAACCACAGAAAGTGATGGATACTGCTGGTTTGTTTTCAGTCATATTGGTCTCCTACGGGTTGCTTTATGCGATAAATGGTAGTTACAAAAAAACCATTTTGTCCCATAATTTTAGCTCAGAAAAATCACATAAAGTATGAATAGAGTACTAAGTCGCATCCGCCCAGCCCTGTTTGCCTCGGTTGCCCTGCCGTGGGCCCTGTCTCTAACCTCAATCTCAAGCGTGGCCACTGGGGCAGAGCTTGATTCGGGAGGGGCTAAGAGGCTTCCCTTTTGTAAAGTTAAACCACTGGCTGCGGTCTCGGATAAGTTGCCAATGTTAAATAGCAACTGCCCCGAAGTAGTATCCGGCGAAGGAATTTTGGTTTCGACCATGAGCGGTGTGGGCAAAGACGTGCCCGAGAACCATCTCAACTATCGCTTCAAAGGCGACTTCGCACTGTTCCTGCATCACATCAATAAACAGACAGAGGCCGAAGCCAAGAAAACTCTTTATGTTAGCTGGGTTGCCTTCAACCCAACTAATCAGCCCGTCAGCATAAAAATAGATGAGCAGGCCTCATATCTAAGTCAGCCTGATGCTCCTTTTGTCGAGCGTGTGCCTTTAGCTTTAGACGATGAGAACAAGCTCTACTCTGGCCCAGGTGATAGGCTAACCGCCGATTACATTCATGGAATGGCAAAAGTTGAGCCGCCCTATACTGTAACCATTCCCCCAGGCAAATTTGCTGTGGTTCGGCACGTCGATGTGCCGGTGGCCGACTTGAAATTTCACCACAATGGCCGTTCGTTTTTTGCCCGGGGCAATATTGACGGTGCTTTGCAAATGGCTACCATCGCTACATTTTCTGAAAGCGGCCCCCCAGAGCTAAGCAAGTTAGAGGCGATGTTGAGAGATTCTCTTATGGCTAGGCCAAGGGAATATGAGAAGCTAAAGCCGACTCCAAATGACTTTAAAGGACGTTTCATTTACGGCAGGGTGGCAGGAGTGCAGCAAGGAGTGCATCTCAATGCCAGCCACAGTTTAGTGCTAGACAAAAGCTCTAACAGCATTAAGCGCTACCCCATAAGCTCACTGGCCAGAGGAACTTTTGGCACCGGCGAAATTCAAAGTGCCAAGCTTCTTCGCCGCTATGACGACACCGCCTATAGTGCTCATGGTAACTATTGCGTAGACTACAAAGTTGTTTTCAATGTTCGCAACCGCGATTATATAAAACGCAAAGTATATGTCTATCTCGACTGTCCGCTGAAGACTGATAAGAACGAAATAAAATATGCAGAGCAGCCTGAGAAGGCCGTCTTCTATCGTGGTTCCGTCAAACTATCAACTGATAGTTATCAGCGTTTTTACCATCTTGTATTGCACAAAGGTCAAAACCTTGAAGCCTTAGATGCCTTTGAAGTAGAGCCCGGCGAAAAAATGAGCTTTACTGTTGAGCTGCTCTATCCACCTGATGCTACGCCACCGCAGCTATTGTCTGTTTATAGCCCACAGTCAGAAGAAGTGAAGGTTGATCTTCGGCCGGTGCTAGACGGGAAGTGAGTCAAATGGGTCAATTGTTCTATTTCATGCCGATGCTTAAATTGGCTTCCCTGTTACCTGAGCAAAAAGCTTTAGAAGACAAACTTGGCGGTTTGCCCTGGGGGCTTCCTGCTGAGAAATGGCCTATGTGTGCTATGTGCACACGGCCGCAATCGCTTCTTGCCCAGTTTGTACACGACGAAGAAAGGCTAAATTTAGGAAAGACTGGCAGGGTTCTGTTCATCTTTCAATGCAATTATGAACCCGGTGAATGTGAAACTTGGGATGCTAGCTCTGGAGCAAATTCCTGTTTTGTCCTTGATGCTGAGGAGCTTACGGAAAAACTTACTGAGTCACCTTCCAGCGACTTGACTGTTGAAACCGAAGCAAGAGTTGAAGAATGGATACGAAAAGTAGAAGATTTGGAGCAAGCATCGTTAGTTAGCCCTTATAAACCTAATACTACTTTCTCCACTAAGCTTGGAGGCCTTCCTAGTTTCATCCAGAGTGAAGAAGAAGCTCCTTCTGATGGTTATCGATTTATTGGTCAGTTGGATTTCTTGTACAACTTTTATTCAGAGATCCCAGCGGCCAACGATGTTGGCTGTAGTGTGATAAAGTTCAGAAGGCCTCGAAAAGAAGAGCCAGAGCGAAGAAAGCCAAACGCACCACCTTATTTCATACAAGAATTAGCACCTTCTTCCGAGGTTCGATGGTATTGCGATGGTCCGAACTTTGGCGACGCTGGCACGGGCTACATTTATCTAAAGCTTGAAGATACAACTGCCAAAGGTCATTTCTTCTGGCAATGTAGCTAGCGGTTTCATGAAGTTCTAACTTTTTTTCGAGGCACGAAGATGACCAATCAAGAAATGGTAGCAGGAGCTGCTGCATCCAAGCTAATCAGCAAGAAGATTGCTGCAATGGCGTTCAAGGCCCTTATACGCGAGGCAGCGGCTCTTAATTCAACTGGAAAGAAGAAGAAGAGAGCATGAAGATAAACTGGACGGCATTTATTGTAATGGTAGTAGCAAGTGCACAGCTTATTAATGTGACGACTGGGCTTGCCTATGCTTCCGGCGACACTGAGGTCGACTCAAGGGAGACACCGAAATTGAAGGAAAAGAGAGATTCTCCACTCAGCGCAGTCTGTAAGGTACTGGAACCCGCCAACATCTTCGCAAGCAACGACAAAATTGACTGGAATACTGCCAAAGCCCGACTAACAAAAGGCGAAGATTTTGCAACCTACACATTTGCAGTGCCGCAAATTGTCCAGTCTCAATTGTATACATGCCTTTTCGAAGGCAGAAGAGTCGATTTTCCTATGGGCGGATATCTCTTCTTCGAAACTGCACCGACGGTGGCTGGCTCAAAGACGTTCTCAGCGGACGGTTCTATCAATAGGCTCAAAGGTGGTGATTTCGCCTTTCCCAATGCCAATCCTGGTCAGGTAATTGGTGTCTGTATTCCTGTACCGCCCTTGAAGCCAAGGACGAAGCCAACTGGCGGAGTGCATATGTACAAATCTGCACGCTCTCCCTACGTTTTAAAATATGTTGGCAGTGGCATTTCTCATGGCTTCTTAAATGATTCAGATGGAGATTTTGGCGTCAATATCACTGTTAATGATGTCTATCCTCAAGACGACCTATTACAAATTAGAGAATTGAGCAAAGTTCACAAGGCCGTGATGTGCAACGTGGTCGTTCTTACAAAAAGTGGCGTAGCAAAACTAAAGGCACCCTAAGACTTCGCTAGACACTTATTCCACCCGAGGCAAGATGATGGACAGTCAAGAAAAAGTAGCAGGAGCTGCTGCATCCAAGCTAATCAGTGAAAAGATTGCTGAACTGAGTGATTGGCGAGGTGCGACACTAGCTGCAGTGCGTGCCCTTATCACAGAGGCCGTTCCTGACGTTCTGGAAGAAGTGAAATGGAGAGGAACGCCGGTATGGTCACACGACGGTGGCATATGCACCGGAGAGTCGTACAAGGCTGTAGTGAAGCTGACTTTCTTTAAGGGCGCCTCGCTGGAAGATCCATTTAAGCTGTTTAACTCAAGTCTTGACGGAAATGTACGGCGCGCCATCGACATTCATGAGGGCGAGAAAATTGACGCGGTGGCGTTCAAGGCATTGATAAGCGAGGCAGTGGTACTCAATGCTACAGGGAAGAAGAAGAAGAAGAAGGCTGTGAAAGACAAGTGAGTATGAATGAATAGCTCAAACAAACTTGGTGAGACCCAGCGCTTTTATTGAGTAATCGAACCATTCATTCAATTTCGTATGCAGCAATTGAAAATCTTCGGTCCTTATACATTCTTCAATCAATTCAACTCGCTGCCAGTAAGCTTGTGGATAAGAGTCAACACGAAGTTTCATTGGGTCTTTTTCTGGAAAAAGCTGCTTATATTCTTGAATGATACTCATGCAGTGCGGGTAACTTTGTTGATAAGCGGTAAGATAAATTAGCGCTTCAAATATGTGCCGACCATGCTTGTAGACATAGCCGTTCAGAGACAAAAAGTAGTCGATGCAATAGTTCACGTGTGCCAGTCGATCCCACTCTGGACGTAGTTGATTAACTACGATGTCCTCAAGACCCGTGATGTATTCATCACGTGTCGCCCACAGCTTTGAGTCGGTCACATCTCTAAGCCTACTGTCGCCGCCAAAGCCTATTTGCGGGCCGTCTATATAGTAAATACGATTGCTTGGCATGTGCAGGGGGAGAATAACGCATTGCAGATAATAGTTCCCTGACGGAGCGTGATCGAAATAGATGCCTCTAAGAATGGCGCCGACTGGAGCTTTGAATAGTAGGCTACTCTTCGCCCCCCATTCTGAAGAATACTTACTAGCAATTAGTTTCGGAACACCTGCAAGCATTCCTTTCATATTACGCTCTCCATGGTGCTCACTTATTTCTAGCTTTTATGCTCTTGCGCTTAAATTATCAAACCTCTTGTCTGCAGTTAATGAACTTAGGGTGAGGCAATACTCTGAAAGTTCATTCATTTCGCCTGCGTGAAGCTCGTTGGCGCTTTTGACTAAACTTTTCCATGGCCTTGATAGATTTTGGCCGTAGCTCAAAAAAACTCGACATCGATTCGATGAGACCCAACGCCATCGCTACCCGCAGTAGCAGGTCAAGGCTGCATCGACCTGAGCGCTCAAAATTACGAAGCGCGCGCTCGGAAACTCCAGCGCGAGCGGCTAGCTCGCTTTGTTGAAGGTTTTCGGCCAGTCGGTGAGCACGAATTCGGTTGCCGAACTCGCGCGCGATCTCGTCTGATGTAGCTAGCTCAAACTGCACTATTTTGCCGGTTATTTCCCTTTTTGCCACTTAACCAGTAAAATTCTACCGGTTAAATTGCGAAGAGCAACTACTTTATTTAACTGCGACAGGGAAAACCTACCGTTCCTAGTTCTATTACAGCCCTGTGGTCATCGCTATTGACTTGTGCTACGATTCTCATACAAATCAGTGTCGTAATTCTTGGCTCGCCGCGTCGCGGTATAGCGAGGCCCCTCGGAGGGTAACCTCTGGAGAAGAGTGAGTAGAGTTGACGCAAAGAATTGGGAAAAGTGAGGCTCCGGTCTCACTTTTTTTCTTGTCTTGGCTAACTACGATATTATTTGTTCAAATCGGCAAATTTGATGCTTTATTAGCTCATAGGGGGCGCATAAATCATTAGTATCATGGCAAATTAGCATAGCATTGCGACTTGAGCTGGCATAAAAATCGGCTATCTGCAAGCCTGGATTGCTCGCTGAAGCCAGGTAGAAATCACCCTTGCGATAATCCCCTTGCTTTGTAAATGCTTCAGGCAACAGCCGAAGTTCTTCGAGCATTGACTTACCATAATCTTCCCAGCCACCTTGCTTAGCAATGCAGATTGTCAAATCCTCATAGCTCCTGAAAGCGTTACTGACAGTAGATTTGACTAAATTCTTATACATGATAAATCTAGCCTCATGACTGCTATTAGCACTTTGGTGTTTGTAGCTAGCGATAAACACTTCTACGTTTTCAATGCTCAATGCTTTACCAAGTTTCAGTTTGCGTGTGGTTTCCATATCTGCAAAATGAAGCTGCTGTGAGGCATACCACTTTTCTAATTCACCTAAGCCTCGTGTCCTGGGCGGATTAGGAATGGTGCTTTTCGCAAGCCTTATGTGTAATTTCTTGGCTGCTCTTGCACCGTTGAGAATAACCAAAGCTACAGTCATCACCTCATGATGGCTAAGTGTTCCGGACTCGTCGATATAACCATGATGAGACATTCGGCTACCGGATCTTTGTTGATGGTTTGAACTACTTAAGGCACTATAAGTTCGCTTGCAAAACCTGGAAAAATTGATATGATTGTCGTTGTACACCCCCGGCGCAAGCTGGGGGCTTTTTAGTTTTATCGTAGGGACGGTTTGCGGCTAGTTGCGAAGCTAAGTTGGCAATATACTGTCTCATTTTCCAAATCTCTCTAGTGCAAATAAACACCAATCTCCTCTCTTTGCCACCATTGACCAGTTGAAAAAAGTATTTCGGGTTTAGTGAACTTGTATTTGAATAACTTCACTCTCAAATACTTTGGTGGTGCTTCAGCAAATGGATTTGTTTTGAGCAGCTTCAAAACAGTCTTGTCACCATGGGCAAGTGCGCTCAAGAAGTGCACAAACCAACGGTCGGGACTGCCACCGCCCTCGGCTCTCAGGGCTTCAAACCACATTTGCCAATCGAGGCGAGGCATATACGGCGCTACTACTGGCGGTGCGTGATAAAGATCACCCACTTTGTAGTGAAATTCATAAGCTTTATATTCAACGCCGTCATTGCTCCCTTCAATTATCAACTCTGGCCGGTCTCTGGTCATAACAGCGAAGAGGCCATAAGTCGACGACACGCCAAAGTTTTGGCACAGACCATAGACTGCGCCCAGTGGTGAGGGCAAAATGGCGAAGAGATCACGGCCCAATACTGTCAGACTGATACTAATTGCACTGGCAAAAGCAATTAGTGAAAAGGCAGAATAAGCAACTAGTTTTTCAATGATTACCGTCAAACGATGTGTATTGTCCTGAGCGCTCTTGTTGATCTTAGTTAGCCACTGCTCAATAAAAGACAACTTGGAAAACTTGAAGAGTCTTTCTAATGCGCTGTCAGTCACTAGCGATAGGCAGAGCACCGCACTAAGAAAATTGAAAAAGCCATAGTTGCCTGTCAGTGCAATCGCTATCTGTAGCAGACAAAAAACAGCGGCAGCGAACAAACGCGCCCTTGTTCCGGCAAAGACAAAGAAGGGAACGACAATTTCAATAGCAAGGGCAATAGCGCATGCCGCCTTGCTTAAGACTAACGGCAAAGCATTACAAAAGAAAGCCAATGGATTTGGCAGTGGCTGAGTCTCGAAGTGATATGTGAGGGCAGTAAGAGACAGCCAACTCGAATCACTGACAGCTTCGCTGACGATTTTGACAAAGCCAGAAGAAAACATCAAACGAAAAGTCAGCCAGGCAAGAGCGATAACAGCTATCTTTGCGGTTCTATCGCTAAACGAAAAGTACCGACTACGCCCGAGAAATATTGAAATGAACCCTGCTTCCAGAAGCAAGATATCCCACTGAAACGACAAGAACTCTTGACCAACCGAAACAATTTGTAGATAGGCCTGATAGAGAAGAAAGAGTACAACTGGCTCGGCTATTCCAAAGAAAAGCAAGCCCGATAGTAGGCAGCCGAAACTGCTTACGATCACCAAAAAGTTATAGTTGGCAACCGGTGCAATGCCATTAATTGAGTACAGCCCCTCAAGCTGAGGCAAGAGCCCAGCAAAAGCGCACAAATATACCAAGGCCAATAGCCGCAGATAAAGAACTATAGTCAATTTCTTCGGCTGACTACTGAGGGCCATGCGTTCCTTTGTCTAAAGGTTTAGATGCGAATTGAGATTCTACAGCAGTAGCTCATGGCTTTCGCCCCTTGCCAGGCAAAATCTCAGAGGTGGCCAGAGTTGTTATTTCGCGTGGCAAAAGTCTTGTCATTGCTTCTTCTCCACCAACAATAATGAGCTTTTCTGTAGCCCTGCCCCAGACTAAGTAACAGAAATATTTAAATTTCCAATCGCTCAATTTTTCCACCTCGTCGAATAGGTCGATAAGAATCACTATTTTTGCTGTCAGTGCCCGAAATTGAAAGAGGGAAGTCTCAAGCAGGGCCGCTCGTGCACTTGGCTTGACGGGCTGCTGGCTAACTTTTACGCCGCCACTAAATTTGAACTTATGGCTCTTGTCACTGCAGGCACTAAGTATTGCTAGATCGTTAGGGCGATATTGCCCCGTGCTCAAAAGGCTATCTACAATGAACTGCACGGCATCAGTCTGTTCTTCAACAGAGCTGACTTCATACAGTTCAGTAGTTTCATTACTCGCTAAGAGATCAAGATTGCTCTTAAAACTTACTTTTAAATCAATTGTGGTTGCCGCTTGAGGAACAACGCTATTGCGGTTAAAGGCAAGAAGTTGAGGGTCATAGCAGAAGACGAAAATGCCCTTAGCTGGGTCATTGAGGCTATGTTTGAGCGCCCGCCACAAATTTGTTCCGAAACTGTGGCCTTCATCAACAATGATGGCATCAAACTTTAGCTCAGGATGCAAGCGATTAGCTTCCATCAGTAATTCCGGAAAAATCTCGTTGAAGACCTTAGTGCTTCTAAACTTCGGTGGGTTCAAACTGGCTGTCAATGCAGCGGAATGACAGAGTGCATGAAAAGTTGAGATTGTCAGCGAGCCTTGTTTAGCATTAGCACCATCGCTATTTAATGCAGGCTCTGGTTCAAAATGAATTTTCCTCTTAGTCTCTTGATCGCGCAGGTACTGTTCATGCTGAAAGCGCAACTGTGCTGCTAGCAGCCTTGAATGGGTCACCAGCAATACTTTTTGCCCCTGTGATAATTTCAAAGCGACCTCGCTTGCAATGGAGGTCTTTCCTGTGCCGGTGCCGCCGACGATATTGACAGTGTTGTCGACTGTCAATGCCCAGAGCGTTTTTTGCACTAGTCGGGGAATCTCAATTTCTGCAGAGATTTTTGTTGAAATCGTCCACTGGCCTTCTGTCGGCCCCATCGGTATAAACGACTGCCTTTGTTGCAGCATTGCCTGGCAAAGGCCAGAGCTTTTGAAGATGGCCAATTCTTCACGCAAAATTTGCTCAATAAGTTGGCGTATAGCTGGTGCCTGAAGGCGGGCTTTAAGTCTAATAGTTGCTTGTTTTACTTCTGCTGCTGAAAGCTTGAGCTTAACAGAGATGGCCGTATTAGAGCTAAAGCTATGACTAAAGCTAGATCCAGTATGTCCATAAAAGCCAAAGTATATTTGAGAGATCTCGAAGAGGCGTTTGCCCTCATCGGTGATAGTCAGACTCTGCTTTAGACCTTGCAGTAGACCTGCACATAAAGGGGCAAAGGCCAGGTGCTTTAACAGATTGATTGTAGTGTTGTCGCATTGAATTTTCTCCAAGAGGTCAACCAAGGTCAGTGGCTTTGTCGAGCTATAGATAGTTGTAAGCATGCGCTCAAGAGCTTTCAACTCAAGCATTTGTGCTAAATTTTTTATGATCAAAGTTGGCTGCAATTGAGCTGGGTCATTTTCAGACGGTGCTGAATCTAAGAGCTGTTTGTGCTCTTCTTCTTTTGTTTCATCTCTAATTTCTTCTTCAAGTGACGACAAGCATGACTGAGTGGCGACTATGCTGCTTATATCCATGGGTTTCTCTCCTAATTGTTATCCAATGCTAGGAGAGGTATAGATTTTAATCACTGTGTAAGTGCACAGTGTTAGTACTCAGTTTTAATAACTAGTTTTAGTTTGTGGGTTTAGTCGTTACTTTTGCTTTTCGACTTTTTCTTATTTTGCGAAGACTCGGCATTAATCATCTGTTCCATTGTCATTGAGCCAATTGAACTAGAAGAATCACTTGCCTTGATCTGCGACTCCGGTTTTGCTTGTGTCTCAGCCTTAGCTGGGGGATTGGCCGTGGCACCAGCAGGACTATTACTAGTAGGAGCGCTATTAGCAGAAGCAGCTGAATTTGCAGACGAATTGGTTGAAGAAGTTGCTTCTGGGCTCGCCTTAGTTGCATCGGAAGCAACACTTTCTGCGGCGAAGTGACTTGCTAAAGCACTGGCTTCTTCGTTCTTTCCTTCTTTACTCAGATATGCACCATACGATTTGATGAACTCCTTCTCTACTTCTTTGTAGCCAGCTTTAGTTTTATCCGACTGATCTAGATTTCCTAGTAGCCCTTTGTAAATAGAGTCTGTGTCAGTTTTTCCGACAGCACCTGAAGTAATAGCCCACTGCAATCTCGCTTTCATTGAGGCAAGATTTGACGCTCCAAACTGACGTTCTTTGATTTGAGCTACTTGCTGAAAACATGGCAAGGCATCTTTAGGGTTACCGTTTTCGTTATAAAGTGCACCCAATTTAGCTAGAGTATCTAGTCGTTCAAAGCTTCCTGAGCCCTGCTTTTTAGTAATATAAACTAGAGCATTCTTGTAGCAAGCTTCTGATTCTGAGACATGCTTTTGCTTGGCGTAAATCTCTCCCATTAATGTCAACATCGCTGGCATCATCGGATCGTCATAGCCCCAAATTGAATTGCGGGTGTTGATTGCTTCTCGCAAAGTAGCTTCAGCACCTTTCAAGTCTTGCGGTTTGGCTGCCATCTTAGCTTTAGCTTGTTCATACTGCTTTAGAGCTTGAGCACCTAGTATTTGCGCTTTCTTCGGGTCAACTGTCACTGTACCTAGTGCGTCAACCGAAGTAGCGGGAGAAGAGTTAGTGAACGCCGGTGTCGCCCCTGGTGCTTCGCTAGCATTGGCACTAGAAGCAGAAGTATTGCCACCAGGAAATTTATTGCCGATTGAGCGGTAAGGGTTGGTAAGCATATTGACAGTATTGCCGCTAGGGACACCCTTGGGCATAGCCATTAATCCACCATATTCCATCATAGCTTGGGCCAGAGCCTGCTCTGGTGAAAGGGCCTGACCGGCCAAAAGTAAAGAGGTTAAAACCATTAGTGCCCCTGACTTCTGGAGGCCAAATCTGGCCGACATTACTCGCATCTCGCAATTCACCTCAATAATTGAACTAGGCCCCGATCTATAACTATATGCCAATTATCCTGATGGGTTAACAGAGCATGTGAGTTAACCTCAAGCTATATTGCTAAGGGGTAGAATGTCAGTTTACGTGGAAAATTATATTTGTCGGTTAGACAATCAATTAGGTAGCCATTGTGTCTAGTAACTATAAGTCTGTGCGGGTCGGCGAGCTTCTTGTAGATGCTCAGATTATCAGTTCGTCCGAGATGACTGAGGCCATTCAAGTCTCTAAGCGCCTTGGTGTGCCAATTGGTCGTGTATTGATGATGAGCGGCAGTGTACGTCAAGACGAGCTGGCCGGGTCGCTACAGGTGCAGCCCCTAATCCGTGAAGGGCAAATACCGTACGATGCAGCTATTAGTGCTTTGAGACGAGTGCATCAGCTGCGCATTAGCATAGCCGATGCCTTTGCCCAAGAAGACCTCAGGCCTGACATAGAAGACAATCCAGAGTACTTGGGCGAACTTTTGCTCGATTCAAACCTGGTTGCTCCAGAAGATATGGAGCGCGCCATTCAAACCAGTATGAGTTCCGGCATTCCCTTGGGTAGCGCTTTAGTTTTGCAAGGAATCCTTTCGCCGGCTCTCTTTCCTTCACTGCAACGCATTCAAAAGCAGTTAATAGAAGGAGTGTTGACCAGGGAAGAGGGCATTAAAGAAGTGCAGGATACTTTTGTGCTTTGGCTCAAGGCTGAAGAATCAAAAGAGAAAGTGCCGGCTCCGCTACTGGGCAAGGACACAATCGCAGCCGAAGATTCTTACGTCATTGCAAAAAGCGAACCAATTCGCAGCAACGGCAGTCAAACCAATGCCCATGGCCATCATGTAGAAGCCAGCACTGAAACTGTCGAGACCAAACTGGCCACTCCTAAAACTTCCGAAACTGTCGCTGATGTTAGGCTTGTGGATTTGCTCAAAAGTGCCGGTGTTTTCAGCCAGGCCGATGTGCAGCGCAACTATGAGGCGATGCTGAAGGACCCTATTCGCTCAGGCCGCTTTTATGTTGAGCTGGGCTTGATTGATGAAGAAGATATGAAAAGAGCCTTGCGCAGCCACGCATTGATGACAAGGGGCAATTTAACCAAAGAAGAGGCAATTTTTGCTCTCAACAGCTCCAGAACCACTGAATTCGAAAAACAAATTGCGGGCACCGATAGCGTAAAAGTTCAGCGATATATGGATAAGCAGTGGCGTGGTAAAGCCACTAAAGTGCTTGGTGGCGCTTTGTTTGGAGCATTGGTAGCGGGGCTAACATTTTCCAACCGCAAAAAGTAGGGCCTAATTTCTCACTTCTTGTCCAGCAATGAAGACCTTCTCGACATTTAGGCTTAGTCGATTGAAGAAGACCAAATCGGCTGCTTTGCCGACTTCTATCGAACCTAAGTAGTGGTCTACTGCTATTGCTTTGGCGGGGTTGAGACTGGCCATTTTTATGGCTTCGGCAAAGCTGCAAATATTCCAATTGACCATATTCTGTACTGCTTGGTCTAGGCTGATTGACGAGCCAACTAGTTCACCGCCAGAGGTTCCAATAGCGGCCCGGTCAGTAACTAGAATAGTCTTATCTGCTCCTTTGATAGTGAAAATTAGGGCGCAAGCAGCTTTGTCAAGGTGGAGACCGTCGGCAATAAGACAACAGCTTGTGGCCTTTGAAAGCAATGCGGCGCCAACTGCTCCAAGCTTTCTATGATGTAGTGGTGGTAAGGCATTGAAGGTGTGCGTCATCATTCTAGCCCCCTGCTCAAAGGCCCGATTGGCCTCTTCAAAAGTAGCGTTGGAATGACCAAGGGACACAACTATTTTGTTCTTTTTGAGCAACTCGATTGCTTTGCCATCGGGATCACCCTCACAAGCAGCGGTAAACAAGGCTACGCTCGAATCGATAAGAGGAGCGATGATCTCGCAGGTGAAGGGTCGTATCCATTCTTTCGGATGTACACCTGGTCTCTCTGGCGATAAGCAAGGACCTTCTAAATGTATTCCGACCATGCGAGATAGAGGTGCCACAAGTGACATCGATGAATGGGTAGTCAATGGCTGGTTCTGATCTTTCAGGCTCTTTTCTTCGCCATAGGGCAATATTCTGCTAACTCCCTGACTCTTGAGGAAGGCAATATTTCTAACCAGATGGTCAATATCAGCAGTAATTAAAGTTGGCAGGAAAGCAGTTACTCCGCGGCTGGCTAGTTCTTGCCGCAGAGTGCGTACTTCGCTGACACCATATGAGTCATTGCTGAGACTTTGCCAGAAGTCACAATCTGGTCCGCCGTTCATTTGCAGATCGATAAGACCTGGCGCAACGTAACAACCACTGGCATCAACAGACTTAAAGGTAGACTCTTGTCCTAGGTTGGCTGGTAGCTGATCGCCGATAAAAAGAATATTGCCATCTTTGAGCCAGAGCCTGGTGGGCCTTTCTTGTTCTGGAGTTACTAAATATCCGTTTTCAATTACCAGCTTACTCATGACTTCCTTGTGCTAAATATTACCTACTGGCTTTGCAAGTACTTGGTTCTCAAGTATGATGACTAAACCAGTGAGAGTTGCAAGTAGACCTTTATTATCCTTCTACGGTCTCTTTTTTTTAAATAAGACAACTAATCCTTACTAAAGCCAAGCTAAACGATACAATCTAGAGATTATGGCCGAACCAAATCCAACAACATCTTCAAGTTCTCTACCCGCTTCGGCGACCAGCGATGCTGGTTCGTTCACTCTTAAACTGATTGAGTTGCAGGACGCCCTGGTGCAATCTCAAGAGAAGAACTTGATGTTATCCGCTCAGCTGCGAGAGCTAGAGCGCATGAGTCGCGACGGCGAAGATCTAAAGTCTGAGCTGATCAATCAAAGTCTCCTTCTAACAGACAAGAGCCGCGAAAATAAACAGCTCCACCAAGAACTCGGTCGCATAACGGGCTTGCTTGAGCAAAAGTTGCAAGAAACCGAAGAGCTGCGGGCCACAGTGGTTGAACTTGGTCATCAATTGAAAACTCGTGAAGCTGAGCGCGATCTGCTCGCTGTCATGCTTAATGAAGCTGAAAATGCTCAGCGTAGACAGCACGCCGATGATTCATTCAGCCAGCAGCAACAGGGAGCTAAGGGAGATACTCCTGGTTGGCTCAAGGCTTTCAAGGGCAAGAGCCCGTAGAAGAGCTAGACCCGCAGAACAGCTAGAAAAGTACTTATTGTAGCTAAACAATTATTTTGGATTCTAAAGTGCAAACTATTTCAACTGAACTACTCGCTGGTAACAGACGAGCGTTAGCTCGTGCCATATCGGTTGTTGAGAATGGCGGTGAAGAAGCAACGCTACTAGTACAGGCGCTGTATCAACACTCAGGCAAAGCACACATTATTGGTGTTACTGGCTCTCCCGGCGTTGGCAAATCAACTTTAGTCGACGCTCTAATTACTGAGTGTCGCAAAGAAGATTTAAAAGTAGCGGTTTTGGCAGTCGATCCATCTAGCCCATTCACAGGTGGAGCCATACTTGGCGATCGCATTCGCATGCAAGGTCATACTTTAGATCGCAACGTCTTCATTCGCTCGATGGCTAATCGCGGCCACCAAGGCGGTGTTTCGCTGGCTACCTATGATGCTATTCGTATGCTAGAAGCCTCAGGCTATCAAGTAATTATCATTGAAACTGTTGGAGTTGGCCAATCAGAGCTGGCCATTGCTCAGCATGCTGATACCACAATCTTAGTCTTGATGCCGGGCTCTGGTGATGACATTCAGGCTATTAAGTCGGGCATTATGGAAATTGGCGATATCTTTGTCGTCAACAAAGGCGATTTGCCTGGGGCCAATAAGTCAGCCAGTGAGATTACTGCTTCTTTAGAGCTAAATCATTTTCAGACATCTTGGCGCCCTCCAGTGATTTTGTCGATCGCCGAGACTGGTCAGGGCATCGATGAATTGTGGCAGGCAGCAAAGGCTCACAAACAGTTTCTGATCGACGAAAACTTACTAGATCAAAGACGCAGTTTGCGAATTCGAGCAGAGCTTTCAGAGATAGTAGCTGATATTGCCAGGCGCAATTTAGAAAATTCGATGGACAGCGATCAGGTGCGCGCTATTTTGAGCAAGATAGTTGGTCGTGAAGTCGACCCACATACTGCTGCCCGCGACCTCTTACCGACTCTGCTGGCAGGGTCTATATAGCCTCTATATGCAGTGCATGAACAAGCTTGATACCACCGGTGATGTGAGTATCTAGGCTTAGATAAAAAAGTGAATTCTCTGAATAGTTTCATATTCCCGCAATACGTCTGGTACTGGGAAAGCCTACACTTCCTTACTGATATGTCATCAAGTTCTAGTGCTAACGCATATACACCCACTATCTCAAGCGGCTTGACGTGCGAGGTGCTGCACAATAGGATGTTATCGGTGAACTTCACATTTGTTTAGCTGTCACCGTTCTCATATATAACTCGTTTGCAACTTCCCTTTCTTGGGCGGATATCTGTCGCATGTCTAAAATTGCCATTATTAGTCAACCTGAACAAGGCGTCTTAATTGATGTCGGTGGTTGTTCAACCTTGAAAGAAGCCTTAGAGCATCTTAGTTCTACTTTGCAGTCTTCCAACCAATTTTGGAAAGGCAATAAAGTCATTCTCGGCCTAGGCGCAATCGAGCTTACTGTTGCCCAAGCAGCCCAAGTGCTAGCACTTGCTAAGGGTGTTGGTGTCTTTCCTGAAGAAGTTTATTCGAAGAACGAAAAGACTAGAGCGGCCTTCCTTGAGAACAGTGTCAAAGTCACTTCAACTTTGCCGATGGCCCTACCAAAAGTAAATGTTGATATTCCAGCCAGCGGAATTCCATTTGCAGAAGCAGACGCCGAGAGCCAAAAGAGTGCTGTACAACTCGATGTCACAATGATCGAGATGGAGCATGACATTGTTGAAGACACACCGCTGCCAGACGCAGCTGCTGAACTAAACAAAGACGGATCGACTGTGGTACTACCGCAGGTGCTCTACGTCAAACAAACCTTGCGCTCTGGACAAGTAGTTTCTCATAAAGGCGATCTCGTCATTGTTGGCGACGTCAACCCTGGTGCTGAGATTATGGCTGAAGGCGACATCACCGTCTGGGGCAGCTTGAGAGGAATTGCTCATGCTGGAGTTGGCGGAAATATCGAAGCCGAGATTAGAGCCCTCAATCTTCAACCAATTCAAATTCGTATTGCCCACGCAATTGCCCGCGCTCCAGATCGGCCGCGCATTACTTATGCCAACGGCACTGGTCCTGAGATTGCCCGCATTGTTGAAGGCAAGATTCGCATTCAAAAGAACAAAATTGACTAGCTAGTTTTTTAGACAAGTTTTCATTCGTTATCACAAAGCCATACGAGGACACTAAATGAGCGGACGAGTAATCGTAATCACCTCCGGCAAGGGTGGTGTTGGCAAGACAACAGCATCTGCCAACATTGGCGTCGCTCTTGCTTCAACAGGGGTGAGCGTTGCACTGGTTGACATGGACATAGGACTGCGCAACCTAGATATCTTGATGGGCCTCGAAAATCGCGTTGTCTACAACCTAGTTGACGTCGTTGAAGAGCGCTGCAAACTGCGGCAAGCACTTGTCAAAGACAAGAAGCTACCTAATTTGAGCCTTCTTCCTGCTGCTCAGACAAGAGACAAATCAGCAGTCAATGCAGAACAAATGAAAGCTCTCTGCGAAGAGCTGAAGAGTATGTATGATTTTGTTCTAGTTGACAGCCCTGCTGGTATCGAACAAGGTTTCCAGAACGCTGTAGCTGGCGCTGACGAAGCGATCGTTATCACCACTCCAGAAATGTCAGCAGTTCGCGACGCCGACCGTATCATTGGTTTGCTAGAGGCACGCAAAGACGAAATCAAAGAATATCGCTTAGTTCTCAATCGTTATAGACCAATCATGGTCGCCAATAACGACATGATGAGTGTCGACGATGTCCTTGAAATTCTCTCAGTCAAGCTTCTCGGAGTTGTGCCTGAAGATGAAGACATAATCATCTCGACCAACAAGGGTGAACCGATTTCGGGCACTGACAACATCAGGGCTGGCCTTGCATATCGCAATATTGCTCGTCGTATCCGCGGCGAAGATGTAGCGATTATGGATCTTGAATCCAAGAACTCTACTTGGATTAACAAGATTGTCAGCTTCTTTAATCCCACTGTCCGGGTTTAAGGGAGGTCAACATGCAACTACAATTATTCAGCTGGATCTTCCCACCGAAGACTGACGATGTTCGCGCCACAGCCAAAGACAGAATGCGCAGTATGCTCACGCATGACCGTCTAGAGCTGCCGGCCGGACGACTAGAGACGCTAGAAGAAGAACTCATGGCAGTGGTAGGCCGCTACTTTGAGCTCGACAAAGACACAACTCACTTTGATCTGCAACAATATGAGCGTCGGGCTAGCTTAATCGCTAACTTCCGCCTGCTCCGCTCCAAGTGCTAGAGTTAATGCTAGTGCTAGTCCAGAATCCAGAATTCTGAATTCAGAAACAAAGTGACAAGTGACGTCTAGAGTCGCATCATCAACACTAATCCCGTCCTCCCTGAGGAGCCTTTTCAATGTCGTCAGCGGCATCGATTTTTGGCTCCTCGGGGCGACTGGCTTTTTAATAACTATCGGCCTCAGTGTCTTGCATCTCTCGCAACACACTCAGGGCTATTTCGATAAACAGCTGCAGTATATGTATGCTGGCGTATTTCTAATGCTCATTGTCAGTCGCATCCCCCACAAGTTGTGGACGAACAAGTGGATGGTGACGTTGATGTATGTGGTCAATATTGCCCTGCTTGTGGCTGTCATGCTCAAAGGCCACTCGGCCCAAGGAGCGCAACGCTGGCTGGCCCTTGGGCCGATTACTTTGCAGCCGTCAGAATTAGCTAAGTTGGTTGTGATTTTTTCCTTGTCGTCTTGGCTAAAAAATCATCGAATCAATTCGTTCTTCGATATTTTCAAAATTCTCGGCATTCTCTTGCTGCCAGCAATATTAGTATTCAAGCAGCCTGACTTGGGCACTTCGCTGACTTTCGGCGCAGTTTTTCTTGGCCTTTCCTATTGGTCTGGTGCCACCATAGTAGATATTCTTGTGTTGATTAGCCCGCTGATATCGCTGATTTTAAACGCCGTAAATCTTGACTGGTGGTACATCTTTCTCGCCGTGTTAACGGGAATATTGCTAATTTTTTGGCGTACTTTTGATTGGAAAATTTGGCTGCGCTTGGCCATGATTGTTGTGGTCATGGGGGCTAACTACGGCTGTGGTCATGCCCGTCCACATCTTTGGGGCTTGCTCAAAGAGTATCAACAGAAAAGACTAACTAGTTTCGTTAATCCATATGATGACCCTCGGGGCTCAGGCTATCACATATTGCAAAGTCTGATTGCCATCGGCTCTGGTGGCATTAATGGTGCTGGTCTAGGCAAGGGCAACCAGGCTCAGGGTGCCTTTATTCCTGAACGTCATACTGACTTTATCTTTGCTGTCATTGGTGAAGAGCTAGGCTTCCGAATTTGTGTTCTCATTGTCATTGCTTATGGCATCATTTGTTTGCGAGCACTATTTATAGCCCACCAAGCCAGAAGCAATCCTAATCGCGGCGACCCGGCCGGAGCCGCTATGGCTATTGGCTTGATGTGTATGTTCCTCTTTCACGCCTTCATTAATATCGGCATGACCATTGGCTGTATGCCTGTGGCGGGTGTTCCGCTGCCATTTCTCAGTTACGGCGGCACGGCACTAATTGTCGATTTAATCGCTATTGGACTCTTGCAGTCGATTTACTATCACAACCCTAAGGAAGTAAAAGACAACTGGGGTTAGTTAGAACCGATGTCACTAAAATGGATTTGTCGCCGTTGATGGGGCAAAGCTTTCTGCCTAAGGGGTTATCTGCCCCGTGCATAGGCGTTTGTCAATTGAGGTCTATCGATGAAAGCACTGAAACTCTTTCTCTTCTCCATTGTTAGTTTCCTTCTGCTGACGGCACTTGTAATAGGACTAGCCTATGGCAAACAGTTAACTGCTGTTTTTGATGTTTGGCAGAATTACTCGAAACAAGAGTTCGTTCACTTTGATTCTGCATTTAACTATCCAATCAAACGTTCTCCCTACATTGATTACAGCCTCGACATCGCCAATGAGAAGTTCTATGTCTGGATACCGCCTCAATTTAGTCCAGAGACTGCCAAAGAATTTGGACTCATCGTTTTTACTGATGCCAGCGATTGGATTTTCCATCTGCCAAGTGATTGGCAGTCTGTGCTGTTGAAGCGAAAATATTTGTTTGTTGCTGCTCAAAATGCCGGCAATCAACATAATTTTCCAAGACGTGCAGGGCTGGCTGTGATTGCAGCATTAAAGCTATGCGAGAAGTACTCGCTAGATAAGAGCCGCATTTTTGCTGCAGGCTTCTCTGGCGGTGCTCGCACTGCCTCCTATCTTGGTTTTAACCAATACGATGTATTTAGAGGCACCATTCAAGATTGCGGCACTGACTTCTATCGCAAAGTAGATTCTAAATTTCGGACTTCTGACCTCGACACTGCCGGTCAGTACTATGGCACGGCTATTTTATCCAATGCTGTCAACAACGAAGCAGTCAAAGCAAGGATGAAGTTTGCAATCACCACTGGACCTGGTGATTTCAGATACGGCAATATCAAAGATATTTATACCTTTGGCTTTGCCAAAGAAAACTTCAAGTGCCAGCTCTTTGATGTACCAACACAAAAGCACGAAGACTGCAGCGGTGAGACACTGGAAAAAGTTTTGGACTATCTAGAGGCGAAATGAGATTGCTTTAGCTAATACTGCTCTTGGTCCATGCCTTTCCACCAGGCAATTGTTGCCCAAACGGCTAAGAGCGAGCCAACTACTAGCATGGGCATGAGAAACGGTCGTAGGTAGCAGGCGAAATAAGCGCCTATAACCATGGAGAGCAAGCTAACGGCGAGTTTGAAGATGCTCAACTCGTAATTGCTCATTGTTACCTTTTTGGAAAAGAACATGAGGAAATAATACATAGTGACTAACTAGCCTCGCGAGCGTAATAGAGCTGTATCTACTTCAATAATGAATGATCAATAAAACTCAGAGAAGATTTACTCACATGTTGTAACATTCCAAGGCATTCACCTTGGAGATGTAAGAGATGCCGACTACGGAATCGACCTTAGCAAAGACTGCACCATCGGTCGAAATGAGCTATACGGTCAAACACCATAAGCTTCTAGATTGGGTTGCTGCCGCTGCAGCTCTCTGTCAGCCCGAGAGAATCTACTGGTGCGACGGTAGCCAAGAGGAATATGACCGTTTATGCGAAGAGATGGTCGAAGCCGGCACACTGATCAAACTCGATCCGAAAAAACGCCCAGGCAGCTACTTGGCCCGTTCGGCTCCTTCTGATGTGGCCCGTGTCGAAGACCGCACTTTCGTCTGCACAACAGTCAAAGAAGACTGCGGCCCGAACAATAACTGGATGGAGCCTGAGACCGCCAGAATTATCTTAAAAGACTTCTTCAAGGGATGCATGCGCGGTCGTACCATGTATGTCATTCCTTTCAGCATGGGGCCGCTTGGCTCGTCGCTCTCGCAAATTGGGGTTGAGATCACCGATTCGCCCTACGTAGCTGTCAACATGAAGCTCATGACCCGCATGGGCAAAGCCGTTATAGACGTGCTGGGCAATAATGGTGAGTTTATTCCTTGCTTCCATAGTGTTGGCCACCCCCTCTCGCCTGGCGAGAAAGACGTTGCTTGGCCATGTGACGCTGAACACAAATACATTTGCCACTTCCCTGAGACTAAAGAAATTTGGTCCTATGGTTCTGGTTATGGCGGTAATGCTCTGCTCGGCAAAAAATGCTTGGCTTTGCGTATTGCTTCTCATATTGGCAAAAATGAAGGCTGGTTGGCAGAACATATGCTGATCATGGGAGTAAAAACTCCCCAAGGCGAAAAATCCTACGTAGCAGCAGCCTTCCCTAGCGCCTGCGGCAAAACCAACTTCGCCATGCTCATTCCACCCAAAAGCCTCAACGGTTGGGAAGTAACCACTGTCGGTGATGACATTGCCTGGATCAGACCTGGCAAGGATGGCAAACTCTATGCTATCAACCCAGAAGCTGGTTATTTTGGCGTGGCTCCTGGCACATCAGCGAAAACCAATGCCAACGCCATTGCTACTTTGAGCAAAAATTGCATATTCACAAACGTTGCCCTCACTCCAGATGGCGATGTCTGGTGGGAAGGTCTAACCGACAAGCCTCCGGCTGAATTAATTGACTGGCAAGGTAGACCGTGGACACCAGATTGTGGCCGTAAAGCAGCTCACCCGAATAGCCGCTTTACTGTTTCTGCTCAGCAGTGCCCATCTCTAGACGACCAGTGGGACAACCCAGAAGGTGTGCCAATTAGTGCATTCGTCTTCGGTGGCCGCCGAGCATCGGTGATACCACTGGTAGTGCAAGCCTTTAACTGGAGCTTTGGCGTCTACATGGCAGCCACTCTAGGTTCTGAAACCACAGCAGCTGCTGCCGGTAAAGTTGGCGAAGTGCGCCGTGACCCTATGGCCATGCTACCGTTCTGCGGCTACCACATGGGTGATTATTTCGATCACTGGCTGCAAATTGGGCATAAAGTCGAAAATCCACCACGGATCTTCTGTGTTAACTGGTTCCGCACAGATGAAGACGGCAAGATGATCTGGCCTGGTTTTGGTGAGAACATGCGTGTTCTCAAATGGATTGCTGGTCGTGTTCAAGGTACAGCTGGATCAGCCCAGACTGTATTGGGTTGGATGCCACGCCATAAAGACATTGACTGGACTGGGCTTGAATCTCTGCCTAAAGAGCAGTTTGAAGAACTAATGACCATAGACACAGCGCTGTGGCAACAAGAGCTTGATTCACATGGTGAGTTTTTCGCTAAGTTAAAAGAGCGTATGCCAGAAGAACTGGTTCTGATCAAACAGATGCTGACCTTGAGTTTGGCTAGACTATAAAGTTAGGCCTATAAACAACGCTAAAGAGCTGCCAGATTCTGCTGGCAGCTCTTTGGGTATAGGTTTAGTAGTGCCATAGCACAGTGAGCTGGATTGACGCAGAAAACTATGACCAGAGAATTCAATGAGCAAAGCTGGCGCAGACAATTTAATCAAAGAGAAAGACCCGTCTGAGGCCCCAGATAACAGCTTGGCCAATAGAGTATGGCAAGATTCACCAATTGCAGCGGCTCACGCTGATAGCCAGAAACATCTAGCCCTTGAGCCAGGTGGGAAAATCAATTTTTCTCAGCAGGACAATATTTACCAAACGAATAAAGCAACTAAGCAGATAGAAACGGGCACTAAGTCGTGGCCGGAAGAAGGCATCTCGGCTCAATTTGAAAAAATTACCGCTGTAGACAAAACCAGAACTGAAAAATACTCTCTCAATATGTCGGCTGATGAACAGGCTGCTGGCCAATTTGAGCATATGGTCAAGCAATTCGATAAAAAAGGCAAACTAGTCTCCAAAGAAACCAGTGACCACTCTGGCAATCATATTGTGCTCGGCGACATAAAAAATGGCAGCCCGCAGTCGATAACCATCGATAAGGCCGACGGCCAGCACGTTGAGCTACACAAAGGTGCTGCCCATTTTAAAATGGAGGGCACATGGAGCGATAAAAGTGGGAACAACGGGCCAGTGGTCTGGCAAGGCGATCACCTGGTCTACAAAGACAAGGCCGGCAATATTACTGGCAGCGATCGCTTTGATCCTAATCGACCAGGTCACATTGCTTTTGAATTAAGCGCAGACAACCTTGATCTAGACACTGGCAAGGCCACACGTGTTGAGGCTGATGGCACAAAGACAGTGATGTCTTTCAGCCCAGGACGACGCGACCTTGTTGCCACCGATGGCAGTATCAGTGGCACAGTTGAACGCGTAGACAAAGCAGGCAAGAGAACATCAGTTGAAGTATCTCACCAAGATAGGGCTGGCAATGTTTCTATTGTCAATGTCGAAAATAACTCAGTTATTACTCTTGAGGGTAATAGAATCGCTTATCATGCCGATGCAAATGCTGAGGAGTCCACAAAAAAGGGGGCCGGCACAAGCTTTAGCGAGACACTAACAGAAGGAGAACAAACCTATATTGCCTCACATCCTCAAGCAAGCAGACGAGATATTGCCCAACTGCATGTGCGGTTGCATGACAAACCAGAAGAGCTGGCTCGAGTCTATCAATCACTGAACAAGCTTGACGACGTGCAAAATTTGAATTCTTCTGAAATGGCTGCGCTAAAAGAAAGTGCTTTGCATAATGTTGCCTATCCTGCAGAAATTAGCCAAGGTCAATCAGGGACTTGCTACGCAGCGGCCCCTGAGCGTGTACTAGCTACAGCTCAACCTGCTCACTATATAAACACTATTTACGAAGCAATTTCCACCAATCGAGTGACAACCAATGGTGACGGGCCAGAAATTGTAGAGTTAAATCGTACGGTTCTTCATCAGAAAGATAGTAGTGGCCGAGATATTGCCAGTCGCATATTCCAGACCACCTTCTCTGAAGTTGGCTTTGCCTTAAAGCCCCCAGAGCAGTCGCCGATTGCTGAGACTTATTCTAATGTTGATTATTCTAGCGGTACTTACCGCAATACTAAAGACGGCCTTGGTGTTCTCTTGAAAGCGGACGGAACGGCAGAGACCTACCCAGGAATGGACTTAATGCAAGTGACCGATACGCTCAACCGCCTATCTGCGCCGGATCACCCTGGCTACAAGTTGAGCGTAGCCCATGACTCAGATTCACTATATAGTGCCTTTCAAGCTAACGGTGAACAGCCCATGATTAGTGCCATTGATCGCGCCTCAGGGCCTTTCGGGGGCAAGACGCACAACCCTGGCGACAGCACCAATCACGTCATTACTATTGGCGCAATGAAGCCAAATGCATCCGCCGATGGTGCCCGCTACAAAACTACATTCCACATGAATGGAGGTGCCGCTGACGACATCACCACAGACGATACCAAACACATGACTAATGTCACTAGTAATTCGAACAAAGGCGTTAAGCCTACAGTTGTATATATCAGTGAGCGGTCATAGCTGAGAATCTGATTTCCTCTCAGAAGAACTCTTACTCCAGCATAAACTTCATCAGCATTTCATCAGCTTTCTTGCGCGCTGGTGTCATTTCTGGAGTAAGCATTCTATCCGTTAAACTCCTCATCTCAAGTTGAACTTGAGCGGGAGCTCTAGTAACTTTGCCGATATCTAGAGTGTGATTGACCAAAGCAGTTAGGACTGCTGGTTTTTGAGCAGCAACGATGGCGCCATGCTGCACCATAGAATCATTTATAGAAGGAATCGTGCTGATGCCAAAGCTCTTGAGATGATCACTCTTGAGGGCGTCTACCACATGTTCGCCTTGAGGTTTACTACCGTTGAGCTCACCATCAACAAAAGCAAATTTGAATTTGTGCGGCTGAACCACAACTTCTTTACCTTCATTGGTGATACCAGTGAAAGGTTGCAGTCGTTTGATCTTAGTGAACCAGGTGACGCTCTCCCCTTGCTCTTGCAGTGCTTGCCTGAAGGCTTTACCCATAAAGGGGCTATCTTCTACTAACAGAATTCCTTCTCTATGGTTAGGAAGGAGTTTACCAATCTGACCACGGGCAGCATAAGCAATACCGATGGCAGCAGCGGCACCACCGACAACCAAGGCTGTTTTGCCAGGGTTTTCGTAAGCCTCTTGCCAAAGATTTGAAGCAGCAGAAGAGATTGAAGAATCGCTCTTCTCTAGTTTCTCAGGGCTATCAATGTCGCGTGGTTGTGGCATGACTATGTTTTACTTCTTTGTAAGCAGCATGTCACTATGGAAAATACGAAATTTGCAAATACCATTAATATCCGCGGTAGGCTGCGCCCCGTGCTACAGCTTTAACACCCGGTACATTCTGCAGTGAGCCATAGCGATCAACAGCGTAGCGAATACCTGCCACCATATTGTCGACTGGGTCGAGAATATTTTTGTGACCTGGTATGGCATATGAATTGAATGTTGGCCCAATTGTTTGCATCAAACCTTTTGATGGTGTACCTTTGGCAGCGTTTGAATCCCAGTTATTTACAGCATTGGGGTTCCAGGCGCTTTCTTTTTGCACGATCAAATTGACAGCGCGCAAGTTAGCATCAGTTACTGGCACACCAGCCAGCTGCAATGCCTCAGTAATTTTCTCGCGTTTCTCGCCTTCAGGAATTTTTCCTGCTACTTGCTGCTCTGTATTTTGGCGACTTGTAGCAATCTCATACAGCCTTTGACCAGCACTAGATAGCTGCCGACCCGAATCACTAGTTATGTCAGCCGCAGTAACATCATTTGGCGCTTTACCACTGAGCATGGCTGCGGCTATGTCACCAGGTTTGTCACCAACCTTAGCTTTCATCTGATCCATCAACATTGATGCCATGCCTTCTTGGGCGTCTTTTGGCAAAAGAGTCTTCATTTCTTCTTTGGTAGGCTCGCCGCCCTCTTTCATCTTCTGAGCCATACCCTTGAGCTTGGCCAAGAATTCTGGATTCTTCAACTTTTCAGCAAAGCCCTTCGGTAGTTTGCCTTCCTTTATTAGTTTTTCAATCATGGCTGGGTCAGGTGGATCACCTAAACCTTCGAGGAAAGCACTTAACTGATTGCCAGAGAATCCATAGCGACCAACCCGGTAGTGCCCATCAGGGTGGCGTCGTACTGTTTCATAGGCGTTGTCACGGTCAGGCTTCCATAAGCCAGCCACTGCTTCTTTCACACCCATTTCTTTGTCTGTTTCATTGAGCTGACGGGGCACGTCACGAGTGCCAAATGAGCCCATACGCTCAGTTGCTGCCATGGGCATATCGACGCCCTTGCTACCCTTAAATCTATTAGTCTCTTCGATTGCTTGCTTGGTTTCTGGAGTCAAATCCGGCAAGTCTTTTACTGGTTTAAGATCCTGGCTAGCTTCCAGCTCGGGAGAGATGATGTTGTCTTGGTCACTGAGAGGAACACCATCGACTGCCAATGGATTAGTGGCTTTAATACGCTCAGAAAGATATTTGACCAATTCGTCAGCAGCTGCACTCTGGGCCTCAGTGGGATTAATCTGACCAGGTTCGCGCTCAATCTGCACTTTGATCTCTTTAGAGTTGAGTTTCTCTGGATCGCCATTCATTTCTATGCGGCCGTCAGCTTTAACAACAAAATGAGGTTGTTGCTTTGCAGGCTTATCTAGGTCTTGCAATTCAACATTTATTTTCGGCACACTCTTGTCGAGTGCTGGGCTGGCTGCAAGTCTGTCAGTGGGAGTGATCTTCGAATTGTCGGTGATCAGACCACGAGAGGCCAATTCACTAGGAGGCTTGAGCGAATCTAGCTGTTTTGTCGCAGCGGGCGCTGGGGCTACAGGAGTGACTTCTAATACACGCCCAGCGTTAGTAGCAGCGGCTGTGGCGCCAGATACAGTTGATTCAGGGTTACTAAGCAAATGCGCGGCCTGGATTCCGAGGGCACCGCTATGGCCTACTCGATGAGGTTGGATAGCCTTGTCGCTGGCTCCACTATCGCTACCTGATTTTCCCGGGGTCGTCATTTCTGCAGTTTCCTAGTCTTCGGTACAGACATATTTTTCTCTATTATGGAGCATGCAGCAATGGGGAAATCACGTAGGAAATTGGCTATCACGTCTAGCGTAAAACCCCCAGAGACAAGGCGCCTGACTTGTGTGACCATATCATCTACCCCCGCATGAGCGAATCTCCAGTAACATAACGGCAATAGCTTGCCAGCTACTGCATTGCAAGCATACCAGTCAAGAATTTTGGACCAGTTTATGACATCAGAAATTCTTCAGCCAGCTCCCCCTTTCGATCATGCCAGTGCCACGCTCAAAGTGCGCCTGGCCGAAGATGGCTGGAACAGTCGAGATCCACTGAGAATTGTCAAAGCATACTCTGCTACTAGTAAGTGGAGAAACCGCTCAGAATTTGCCTGCGGCCATGAAGAGATAATTCAGTTTCTCACTCGCAAATTTTCAAAAGAGATAGATTATCGGTTGATCAAAGAGCTATGGGCCCATGAAGGCGCTCGCATTGCTGTTCGCTTTGCCTATGAGTGGCATGACGATAGTGGTAATTGGTTTCGCTCGTACGGAAACGAGAATTGGCAGTTTGATGCAGATGGCCGCATGGCCATGCGCTGCGCCTCAATCAACGATTTACCAATTTTAGAAAGCGATAGGAAGTATCACTGGCCCCTTGGTCGCCGCCCGGATGACCACCCTAGCCTGAGTGAACTCGGCTTCTAGCAGACTAAAAAATGTAGATAACTCTTTTTGTTCCCAAATTAGACCTAGCCGCCGAACAGTATTTGAACTGTTGTGTTCTGCCATGCCGTAGGTCCGGCCTCCCCTAGTATCAATACAGCAACTGCTAGACCTGACTGCTGGGGATGACCTTTATGTACTACCTGCCAATAAAATTACAGCTTGCAACGACAGAAAAGGCAACGACAAATACAAGCCTGTTCAACAGACTCTACCTATATACAAGAGAACGGTTTCCCCTAGCTCAATATGGTGTAATCACAGCTCTCTTTGCCCTATGTGGCCTCAGTCTATCTAGCTCATTGAGAACCGGCCAGGCTCATTTCAGCTTGGCACAATTTGTCGTGGCGGCTCTAACCACCTTCATATTGTTCTATCAACTGCGAGTTGCCGACGAATTCAAAGATCACATTGATGATTGTCGCTATGCCCCCGAGAGACCAGTGCCAAGAGGGCTGGTTAGCCTACGCGAACTTGGTTCTTCGGCTGTGCTCTTAGCTTTACTTCAGCTGGCCATGACTACCGCTCTCAAGCCTGGTTTATGGCCGTTTCTATTTGCCATCTGGATCTATTTTGCTCTGATGTCGAAAGAATTTTTCGTTGCTAGCTGGCTGCGGCAGCATCCTGTTTATTACATGCTTAGCCATATGTTTATCTTAGTCTTCAGCGATTTGTTTATTACAGCTGTAGACTTTGTCGGCAGCTCTAAAGGTCCAGTGTTGTTGCTACTGTTTTTCCTCACAGGTAGCTTCTTTAACGGCATGGTGATTGAGTTTGGTCGAAAAATCAAAGCACCAGAATGCGAGAGAGAGGGTATGGAGAGCTACTCGCGCGCCCTCGGTCTAAAACCAGCAGTGGTAGCCCTAACCGCCTCGGTAATTGCGGCCCAAGCCTGCCTCACACTGGCTCTACCGCACTTGTCAAATCTGGCCGCTCTTGTCTTTGCTGCCTTTGACTGTTTTGCTTTTGTCATCTTTCAGCAGTTTATGACTAAGCCCAATATGGCCAGCCAGAAAAAGCTAGAGGCCTTATCTGGCTTGCTAGTAGCACTTTCATATTTAACAATTTCACTAATTTCTTGGATATAAAAAAATGATACTTACCATTGATCAATTGCTAAAACTATCTTCAGCCGAGCTTAATACTGTAGCTGGTGGCAAAGGTCGCAACTTAGTAGAGCTGGTGCGACACAATTTGCCAGTACCAATCTTTTGCATTGTCACAGCTAAGGCACTGGAACTGGCATACTTTGAGCACTGGAGAATCGAGCTGGCGGAAGATATCAAAAACCGTCGTGCTGATTTAGCTGAAAGAATTCGCCAATCGGCAAAGTCCTCCCATTTGGTCGGCATTGAAAATCCCTGTTTGCAATTGTTCGGTCAAAGCGCTGGTCAGGTCCTAGCTGTGCGCTCGTCAGCGATTGATGAAGATGGGAAGAAGTCATTTGCCGGTCAGCTTATCTCCTTTTTGAACGTGCCCCAAGAACATGTGGTAGACAAAATCTTTCAAGTCTTTGCATCAAGCTTTGAGCGCCGGGCGCTTGCTTATCGTAAGCTCAATCGCTTAGGTGAGGTAATGATTCCATCAGTTGTAGTGCAGCAGATGGTAGCTGCTGATAGCGCTGGTGTGCTCTTTTCCCACGATCCAGTCAACTTAGACACTGCCTGCGCTGTGGTAGCAATTACCAGCGGCCTCGGTGACAAACTAGTAGATGGTGCTATCGACGGCAGCACAATCTATTTAAGCCGCCAATCAGACGCAGTACACCAAACAAATAATTTGCTCACAAGCGTTCAAACGAAGCGGCTTTTGCAGTTACTAATACAATGCGAAACGATCTTCTCATGCCCCCAAGATATAGAGTTTGCCATTGCCACAGAAGAGGTTTATCTGCTTCAAGCACGGCCAATAACCACAGCCAAGCAAGAGCACACATTTGAAACAACCCGTGTCTTTGATGGCAGCAACATTCAAGAGAGCTATCCAGGCATTACTAGTCCTCTGACATTCTCTTTCATCAATAGCGCCTACAAAGAAGTGTACAAAAGTTTTTGCCGCCTAATGGGCGTGAGTGAGAAAACCATTCAAGCTGAAGGCGACCTCTTTGGCACCATGCTCTCATACATTGATGGCCGGGTTTATTACAACCTGGCATCTTGGTATCGCCTAATGGCACTACTTCCTGCCTATAAAACCAATAGAACATTTATGGAAGGAATGATGGGTCTCAGCCAGTCGGCTAGTGAAGTCAGTGCCTTTGAGAACAATACAATTAAGAAGGTCACTGTCTTTGATCACTTCAATACAGTCAAAGCACTCGTTTGTATTGGCACTAACTACTGTCGCTTAAAAGGCCAGATCAATGAGTTTACCGCCAGGCTCGATCTAGCTTTACTTGATTGCGAGCTTGAATCAATGAGCTTAGACCAGCTCTATATACAATACCGAAGTTTACAGACCAAATTATTGAGCAACTGGCAAGCACCAGTAACAAACGACTTCTTCGCCATGGTCTTCTTTGGTGTATTGAAAAAACTCGCCGCTAACGAAGATAACCCAGATAGTCATTATGTCTACAACTTACTGCTGCAAAACCATGGTGGCATAATCAGTGCTGCTCCACCTAAATTAATTGCTCAAATAGCAGCCTTGATTGCCAGCGATAAGACGCTGTGCCAGGCCATGGTTGCACGCAATCAGCCCTTAAGCATGGAGCTCCTCAAAGACCATGCAGAGGCGAATAATCTCTATTCAAACTATCTCAATTTGTTTGGCGATCGTAGCATCGGCGAACTAAAGCTTGAGACAAAGTCGGTTAAAGACGACCCCTCGGTTTTGCTACATACCATCGGCAATCTGGCCTTAAGCTATGACCCGACAAAACTGCCTTTGCCGGCTGAAGAAAGCAAAACCAAAGACTTTGCCAAAGGCAAAAGTATTACCAAACAACTATTGATAAAGATCATTGCCAGCCAAACAAAACAATCGCTAGCCCAGAGAGAAAATCTTCGGTTTGCTCGCACTAGAGTCTTTGGCCGTGTGCGCAAAATTGTTCAGACCATGGGCCAGCGGCTGACTGAACAAAACTGCATCGACAATATGGAAGACGTTTTCTATCTAACCATTGAAGAGTTACTGGGTTTCATAGACGGAACAGCAGTCACCAGCAATCTGCGGGCACTTATTGCCCTGCGCCGAGAGGAGAGTGCTAAATTTGACAAATGCGCCCCAGAAAGACTGGTCCTAGTTGGTGCAGCCGGGTTGAAGCGAGCTAATTTGTTTACTGGCAAAGCGCGAGTCGAAGCCGCTAGTCAGAGCAAGCTTCAGTTGAAAGGCCTGGGGGCATCAGCCGGAACAGTCACTGGTAGGGCCCGCGTCATTCGCAATCCAGAAGTAGAGATGCTTGAGCCTGGCGAAATTCTTATAGCTGACCGCACAGATCCTGGTTGGATAGTGCATTTTGCTACCTGCAAAGCAATCGTAGTTGCCCATGGCAGCCTGCTTTCGCACACAGCCATAGTGGCCCGCGAGCTATCAATCGCCGCGGTTGTCTCGTGCAAAGGCGTTCTACAGATGATTGAGACTGGAGACTTAATTGAAGTTAACGGCAGCACCGGCGTGGTTTCACTGCTATCACGCCCAGCAAAAGAAGCAAGAGAAGAATATGAGGATGAGAACCATGCAATTCCTGCCTAATAAACCGAAATTCAATCAAAATCTAATTCGCTATTCGCAATGTTGGGAAGACACCGATCTAGTACTCAGCACTATGTCTGTAACACCGAGCGAGACCCTACTTTCAATTGCCTCAGCTGGCGATAATACTTTGTCACTACTTACTACTAATCCGGCAAAAGTTATTGCCATTGACTTTTGTCAGGCACAACTAGCTGTCGTGGCACTAAAGATTGCTGCTTTTAAACTATTGAGCTATGACGAGTTACTGCCATTTTTGGGCATCAGGCATAGTGCAGCAGGAGTAAGATTGGCCACCTATGCCAGACTACGGGGCGAATTGCCACTACAGTTCAGCCACTATTTTGACGAAAGACCAGAACTGATTAGATGTGGCATCATCGCCAGCGGCAAGTTAGAGCGTTACTTCTCAGTCTTTCGTCAGATAATAATGCCACTGACCCACAGTAAAAAAACAATAAATGCACTATTTGAAAGGCGCAGCAGAGTTGAAAGGCAAGAGTTCTTTGAGAAGAAGTGGAACACCCTCTGGTATCAAATAGCCTTTAAGCTCTTTTTTGGCAAAACCACTATGGCTCTAATAGGCCGTGAAGCTAGCTTCTTCAAAGAAGCCAGTGGCTCGCTCTCCGAGTTTCTTGCCTCGGCATCCAAGACCGCTCTGACCGAAGGAGACCCCAGCACAAATCATTATTTGCAATATATTTTGACCGGCAAATATGGCCAGGTTTTGCCCCATTATCTAAGGCGGGAGAATTTTGAGACAATTCGCTCAAACCTAGACAAGATAGAGCTTGTAGAAGGTAGTTTGCAAAATATTTTAGAGCAAATGCCATGCAATTCAGTAGACGCATTTAACTTATCTGATGTCTTCGAATATATGACTGAAGCTAACTGTCTGACTCTCAGTCAAAGTATAAGTCGAGTGGCAAGCAAAGGAGCAAGAGTTGTCTACTGGAATATGGCAGTAGATAGGCTTGCCAATGACTATGACAGCAATCTAAGCGCCAGTCTTCGATTTAACCAAACACTAGCGGCGACATGTAGCACTTTTTTCTATAGGCGCTTTTGTCTAGACATTGCTACCAAGGGAGCGGCGTAATGACTGGGCTACTTTCTATAACTAGTGCTCTCCTAAGCTCAGGTTTAGTTCTAGCTGTGCTAGTAGCCCTCCTCTGGCTGCTGGCTTGCTTTACAAAACCATCTGAGACATCACGCAAACTCATTCATATGCTCATGGGCCTGACTTGTCTCAGCTTTCCCTGGTTATTCAACTCACCAACACCAGTGATTGTTTTATCAATTGTTGTTTCAATTTTGTTGAGCGGACTCAAGCTTTCGGAACAATCGAAGCTCTATCCAGTGCTCTTTTCAGTGGGTAGGCGATCGATTGGAGAGGTTTGTTTTCCGCTCGGGGTATCACTTACTTTTGTTTTAAGCAATGGAGTATTGGCCCATTACATTGCACCGGTCGCGATATTGGCCTTGGCCGATTCATTATCAGCACTAATTGGCATGAAGTTTGGCTCTAAGTTCTATAAAGTTGTGAACGGCAGTAAAACTCTAGAAGGCTCTTTGGCTTTCTTTCTTACAGCTGCGCTGACCGCCTTTGTCTCACTTAGTTTACTATCACCAGCAAGCTTGTCGCACGTGATTATGCTCGCTCTTATTGCCGCAATTGCTGCCACTGCTTTTGAAGGCATGTCTTGGGGCGGCCTCGATAATCTCTTTGTGCCAGTTGGAACATTGCTTGTGCTGGCCCAAGTAGACAATCAATCAGACCTTCAGCTCTCTCATACACTTGCTGTCTTTATTGGTGTCTTCTTGCTGATTCTAGCACTGAAGCGATTGTCTACACTCGAAGGCGGTGCCGCCCTGGCTGTTGTTGGCTACATGTATGTCTGTTACATGCTCGGCGGCTTGGCTTGGATACTTCTACCGGTTGTTCTCTATGCTAGCTACAGGCGACTGATGCCAAAACGATTTGCCAAAATTGTTTCTACGCACTCGATTTTCGGCGTGCTGTCAGTAGCATCAGTGGGCATATTTTGGCTCTTGGCCAGCCATAAGAGCGATGTCTATATTTATCCTTATGCAACAGCTTTAGCTACTCACGGTGCCATCATTGCTTCAGCTCACATTCACTTAAATGCTTTTGACGACTGTGTTAACTCGGACAAACTAAAAATATACTCTCTTGTCTGCTCTGTACTAAAAAGCTGGTCGCTCATTTTCATACCCTTAGTATTCATAACTGGCTTTTCCACCGGCATATCAGCCGATCACATTGTGCAAATCTTTCTTGCTCCAATTTGGATCTTTGTCGCCACCGCCCTCTTTGTGACAACAACCAAGGTTGGTCCTGATTTTCGCAACAGCTCAAGCCGCTGGATAAAACAAGGTGCCTGTGCCGCTATTGGCTCTGCACTGGCTCTAGTCGGCACAATATAGAGGTTTCAAATGACAATTCTAGCTAAGCAAACTCGAAATAGACCGGCTTCTCAATTGGTAACTACTAATGAAGTCACAGCCCTGCTTTATTCAGGAGAGAAATTTGCCTCATTGGGTAGGGTTGAATTTCTCAACCGACAAAATACTGAGACTAATAGAGCCGCGGCCCGAGAGCTACTCAGACTAGCAACTGGTAAGGCGCGGGCAGATGGACATAAGACTCTGATTGCGCCCCTTGACGGCGATACCTGGCACAGCTATCGCACCATAATTGAAAGTTCGCCTGAACCAAAGTTCTTACTTGAGCCTGATTCACTTTTATCTGCTGATATATTGAAAGAAGCAGGCTTCCATCTAATCGCTCAATACTCATCGTCGCTGATAGACTTATCAGCTTCTCAGGCGACCATTGACGCTACTTTAGCCAAGCGTCAGAGAGCAATAGAAAGCTCTTTTTCAATCAGACACTTTAACTCGAATAGATTCGATGACGAGATAAAAGATATCTACGAGCTTTCGCTCAAGAGTTTCGAAAACAATTTTCTCTATCAGCCAATTTCCTTTGAGCAGTTTGCCGAACTCTATCGCCCTCTGTCAGCTTTAATCAAAGACGAGCTGGTTTGGCTAGCTTTCGACCACTCTAAGTTGGTGGGCATACTATTTGCCCTGCCTGATCGGCTCAACGAAGGGCAAATAATTCTCAAGAGTGTAGCTGTTCATCCTGAATTTGCTGGTCTCGGTCTGGCCAGCTATCTGCTGGCGCGGGTGCATATAGAAGCTATCAATCTTGGCTTTACTCGCTCGGTACAAGCCCTCTGTAAAGATGAAAACCGATCTGCGACACTGACAGCTGGCCTATCTTCAAAAATAATTCGACGCTATGGTCTCTTCTCCCTTGATTTAGATTTTCTTTAAACCAACAAAATAATTACAGCAAATGCAACAACAAATAGGTCTGCCATGAACATCGCCACCACTCTTGAAGTGCTTGCCCAGAATTATCCTCATCGCCTAGCTATTGTTGAAGAGAAGAAAAGCACCACTTATGCAAGCTTAAACCGGCAAGTGGCTGCAGTAGCTACTTATCTCAATTTACATGAAATCAAGAAGGGCGATATCGTTTTACTCTACGTCAATCTGAGCAGCGAATTGTATGCCCTTCTTCTAGGTATAAATCGCCTTGGTGCAGTGGTGCTATTTATCGATCCAACATATGGGCCCAAAGAGCTAAAACACTGCATACAGCTGACCAAGCCTAAAGCAATTATAGTCGCTGACCGACTCAACTTAGTAGCTCATCTAGCAGCACCTCTCTTTGGCATCGAAAAAATATTTTCCCTAAGTCAATTCAATTTGGCAAATGATCTAAGCAGCACAAAGTCTCTGCCCATAGCAATTGCCGAAGTTGACGACAGCATGCCCGCCTTAATTACTTTCACCAGTGGCAGCTCCGGTTTACCGAAGGGTATTAGCCGAAGTCATGGTTATCTCAGCACTCAGTGTCAGGTATTGAGAGATGAATTGGCCATAGGTCGATGCCAATCAGAAATCACCACATTGCCAATCTTCGTCTTGGCCAACCTTGCCAGTGGTGTCACCTCGATTTTGCCCAGCAGCAATCTCAGAAGTCGGTTCAAGATCAAGCAGCAAGCTGAGACCGCCCAATTGGCAGCCCAAATGCTTGAGCATTTGCCAGAACGTATACTGGCGGCCCCAGCCTTTCTTATGCAAATTGCTAGTTATCTAAAAGAGCAAAATATCCAGTGCTATTTTGTCAGAGAAGTATTAACCGGTGGCGGCCCCGTTTTCCCCCAACTGCTTATTCTGTTGCGCGCGGCCTTTCCTTCTGCAAAATTGATTACTGTCTATGGATCAACAGAAGCAGAGCCGATCAGTCACTTAGAACTCCCTGAAGATCTTACTCAAGATCTCCTAGCCGACCTTGGGGCTATAGCGGCAGGAGCAGGGCTTCCCCAGGGTAAAATTTCAAAACACATAGACTTGGCAATTTTGCCTGGAGCCCTACAGTCAGAATACACAGAAACCCAGTTCAATATGCTGAGAGCGCCCGCCAATGCCATTGGAGAAATTGTGGTGGCAGGCAGTCACGTTATAACGGGATACATTGACGGCATCGGGGACCGGGAAAACAAGATAAGAGTTGGCAGTCGCATTTTTCACCGCACCGGTGATGTTGGCTATGTCGATGCCCAAGGCCAGCTCTTTTTGCTGGGTCGCTCAGCAATGGAAGTGGGTGTTCCTGGCGGCTCAGTATATCCGTTAGCAGTAGAGGCCAGTGCCATGGCCACAGGCATTGTTGAAAGCTGTGCTTATCTGCTTGCTAACAGTAAGCGAGTGCTGGTGGTCAAGCTTAAATCTAATTCGTGTACCAACAAAGAAGCTGAAGCTGCACTACTGAGGCATCTTCAGTTTGCCTACATCGACAAAGTGGTTATTCGAGCAAGCTTACCTATGGACAAACGCCACAGTTCTAAAATTCTCTACAACAAACTCAAGGGCCTTTAATTAGTTCTCTGTCTTTGGCACGTGAGTCGAAATCATGCTCTCTTCAGAGCGCTCAAAAGCTTCTAGCTGTGAAGTCGGCACATTTATGCCAGTCAGTTTATTGCCATAACCGAGGGTGACCATACGATCTTGCACGGCAAATATATCTTCTACATATCTAGCGAGTGCTCGTCCTTGCGGAAGGATTTGTTCAACGGTGGCACTAAGGAAATAGTCAGCGGTAACACCACCAGCTACATTGGCGTTGCGCTCAGTGCCCCATTTTGTGGCAAAGCGCAAAGTAAGTGGAGCGCCAGGCTTGGCCATTAAGCTCAATTTTCGACTAAAACCTTGACTATTCAGGTCAATTTCACCAAGAAGCTGATTAAATGAGTCAGGACCGTTTGGCAATTGCCCTTGCATGCGCCCAGCTGCCACACCCAGTTCTTGAGCTAGAAGCTCCACCAGTGAGGCGAAAGCGGCGACGCCTTGAAGATCGATTGTCTTTCCAGTTCCATCAAAAGTCATAACTTGTTCCATCTATTACTATGAACGCAGTGTTAAACATTCCAAATGATGCCAGTTAAGTGCGAATTCTTCAAGTACAGTAGTTTTTATGCAAGTGCAAAATATACCAGAGAAACCTAAGCCTGTTGCCCTCACACGTGAATGGGCAGAAATGATCAAGCTAGAGCATACAGTTTTTGCTCTACCATTTGCCCTGTCTGGTCTGATATTGGCCACTCCTTCCCTGCCATCCATTAGTACAGTGGCCTTCACTGTTCTAGCTTTTATTGGTGCCCGCTCTGCGGCCATGACACTTAATCGATTGATAGACGCTCGCATCGACGCTATTAATCCCCGCACAAAAGACCGCTCCATTCCAGCTGGCCGCATCAAACCAGCTACAGCTGTGCTTTTCACCATAGCTTCTTTTGCCCTAATGCTGGCAGCAGCCAGTCAGCTGCCTTTGATTTGTCTTCAGCTGTCACCAATTGCTGTGTTTTGGCTCAGTTTTTACTCTTTCACCAAGCGCTTTACCTGGCTCTGTCACATTGTTCTCGGCATTGCTCTGGGTGGAGCGGCCTTAGGCGGATGGGTGGCAGCCAGTGGAACCATCATGGGGGCCGCACCATGGCTTCTATCATTTGCTGTGGCCACCTGGGTAGCAGGGTTTGACATTATTTACGCTTGCCAAGACGCTCAATTTGACACCGAGAATAAACTGCACAGTATTCCTGCGCGTTTTGGTTTAGCTACTGCCTTGAATATATCTATTGGGCTACATGTTTTTACCGTAGGCTTTTTGGTAGCCCTCGGATTGTTCCTGCAACCGCCCGCAGGTATCTTCTATTTTCTTGGTGTCGCCTTAGTAACTGCCATGCTTGTTTATGAGCACAGCCTGGTAAAGCCAAGCGATCTGTCAAAAGTGAATGCCGCATTCTTCACCACCAATGGTGTCGTTTCCATCGTCACGTTCTTAACAATTCTGCTAGATCGCTTGTTCTAATTTGCACTGCCCTTAATGGCATGTTTGGTCAATAACTCGTTTAATTTGGCTGACAATAGTTGATTATTTTTCCGCAGAGAAATAAGTAAAGTTACAGTTGCCCAGACGCTAATAAGAAGAATTTCTTCATCAAAAGTAGGCCCCTTAAGGTAACCACTAGCGGTCAACCCTCAAAATCGGGGCTGCATTAGCGGCCAGGACACTAGCTCTGTGGGCAGTTCAGACAAAGAGCCCAAGGCCGGATCATTTATTGACCAATTTTAATTCTTGGTCAGCAATGCAATTCATCCTTTAGGAGCACTTGAAAATACTGCCCAATCGGTTCATTCTATGGGTTGTCAAATTTGACGATACCCGATGAGGTAACCATGTTCATCCAATCAGTACTGCAGAACATCGGCTGGTTTCTAGGCGCATGCGCCACAGTTTCATTCATCGAGCACCAAGTACATGCTCGCTTGATGCACCAAAAGAATTTTCTCAGTAAATACACGTCCAGTTTTAAGCGTGTCTATGAAGCTCATGCCATTAATCACCATGGACACTACTCAAAGATTTTTACTGACGAACCGGTTGCTCCAGGCAAAGACGAAGAAATTCGTTTGACGGTTCACAAAGCACCAATCAAAACTTTGCCTCTGATCTTGTTGATCTCGCTAATTTCGGTTCCTGGGGCACTTATATTTGCCTTTGTAGTCGTGATGCACCACTGGGTCTGGAACAAAATCCACCTAGAAATGCACAAGCCAGAGCAACGCAGCTTCAGCAAATGGTCAGCCTACAAGTTTCTAGCAAGGCACCACTATCTGCACCACGTTTATCCAAACAAGAACTACAACGTTGTCTTCCCCTTTGCTGACTATGTCACTGGAACCAATGTTCACGCATCGAAGTCTGAATTGCTCGAAATGTATGATCTTGACTTGCTACCACTAAAGCCAGCTGAACTAGCTTCACTAAAAGAAGCTGCTGCTCAAGAAAAGCAAGAGAAGCAAGCCAAACAAGAAAAGCAACTAGCTACTCTTCGTGGCTAAATTCTAGCTTTTTACTTTGAGCTAATTTCAATAGTTATACGCTCTGGGCATTCTGTTGCCCAGAGCTTTTCTATATAGTGCTTAGCCGAGGACCTTCCACTGTTGAGAAGGCGCTGGTGTTCTAGTACACGCAGGGGCATATAGACAACAATTGCTGTGAGCCAGGCTTGAACAGAACAAACACCGACATGAAACGCTTCAGTACCCGGTATCACACCAGAGGTGAGTACGCCGACAAAGCCAGCCACAAAAAGAGCAATGAACGCCGGCCATCTGACTACTGGCAAACTAGCTGAATCAGGAACGTGTGAAAGGTCCTGGGATTGCCCAAGCAAGCGACTGATCATAAAAAATTCACATAGCATAATCACTGTTACGGTTGGCAGAAATACGCAATTTAGCGAGGCAATTGCTTCTAGTGATTTGGCAATGCCGGCGGTCGATAGCCAAGCAGCTAAACTAGCGCAGACTACGGCAAGAACGGCACAAACGCCATGATGCGGCAGCTTCTTGATATTTTCAACGGCATTGATCATGCCGTACAAATTAGAATCATTGCAGGCAAAATAGGCAACAGAGAGAACGATTGCGGCAATAGCGGCAATGCCACCAAAGGCATAGACATTTATGTAATTGGTTGCGGCACCATAGTCAGTGATACCAGACAGTCTTGAAATCATCCAACCTGTAATTGGGAAAATAATCTGTCCAATTAAAAGTGCAATGGTCAGTGGCAAGGCCGTCAACCATTTGTTGGTCTTGCCATAGCGCCAATAGTCGGCCTCGTTGCCCCAAACGGCAAAGCCAATGACAAATCCTGAAACTGAAGTTAGGGCGGTGAGAAAGGACACATGGGGGATTGCACTCAGAGCCGCTGTTGGGCAAGTTGGTATCACTTTAAAGAAGGTGTAACCAACCATGCACAGCAGAAGTGGAGCGGCCAGATAGCGGGCGAAGTTGGCAACACCAGAGAAGCCAAAGAAGTTATTGAATGCCATCAATACAGCCAAGCCAGCGGCCATGTACATCACTGGAATGTTGCAATGGAACAAACCGTTGAGTGCGTCAGCTAATAAAAGTGCCGCCAGAGAATACCAGGCAATGAAGATCCAGAGGAGATTGAACGACACAAGCCTTGAACCCCAGCGACCAAAGACTTTGCGACTTAGAATGCCATAGGGAAGACCACTGAGTGCCCCTAAATAGGCTGATGGAACTGAGTAGGCCAAGAGAACAAGACAGCTTAGAGCAGTGCAGACAATCACTTGGGAAAGGGTAAGACCTTCCTTGTACCACTGAAAGCCAATCAAAACAGAGGGAAAGGCTGTCACCATGGTTATCCACAGTAGCCCCATAGTGGCTGCACTACGCCGTTCATGCAAAGGAACAGCTTCGCGGGAGTGATCTTCACTAAGGTCTTGTTGAGCGGCTAGCGCCGACTTTGACAACTGTGATTTCTCCGATAGCTTTAACTGCATGCGACATCCTCTAGTCATCTAAACTGCTGCGCCGACCGAAAAATGAACAAGGATGCCCAAGCTACGGCTTGAGAGTATGACAAAGCCGCTTGTCAAGCAATGGTAAAACCACGAACCCCAATCTAGTTTGATTCTAACTACTCGGTCAGTCTAAATCGGTGAATAGGCTAAACTAATTGCTCCCATTCGGTTTCAACCCATGAACAAACTGCGCGCGGCTCTAATCGCTATTCTTTCGTTGAGCCTTTTCTCAGTCGCTCCCACCTCCCTGGCAGCCACCGGTGAAATTGTGGAGACCCTGTCAGCTGATCGCAGCGAAGCAAAATTATTTCGGCCATCCCCGATTGTGGGCAAACCCAAAATAGGTTTAGCCCTTGGTGGTGGCGGCGCTCGTGGAGCGGCAGAAGTCGGCGTACTGAAAATTTTAGAGAAAGAGGGCATTCGCTTCGACTGTGTAGCCGGCACTAGCATAGGCTCTGTAATCGGCGGCTTCTACTGCCTTGGGGCAACCGCTGAACAGATGGAAGAAGAATTTAAAAGCGGCGAGGTAATGCGCAACTTCATGGCTGTGCCACTGACTTTTCGCCTACTTGTGGCTCCGGTGTTTTTGCTACTTAGACCATTCAGTCACAACAAATATGACGGCCTCTATGGCGGCGATAAGTTTCGCAAATACATAGTGGGGAAACTTACAACCGAAGATGATCTGATTGAGGATATGAAAATACCCTTCGCCGCCATCGCCTTAAATGTTGTTGACGGCAGACCATACATGATACGCAAAGGGCACTTGGGATATGCCATGCAAGCTAGCTGTGCTGTGCCAGCTTTGCGAAAGCCGGTACCGATTGATGGCATGCTCTTTTGTGACGGTGGGGTGTCGTGTAACCTGCCGGTAAAGCAATGTCGCGCCATGGGCGCCGATTTTGTTATTGCCGTCAATATAGACGAGCCCTTTGAGTCAGTACCTCTCTCGGCATTTAAAAAGCCAGGTAGCATGACAAAGCGCATGGTTAAATGGGCATTGTTTGACATCGATGAGCCCCAGGCTGCTTTAGCTGACATAACTATTCATCCAAATACCGAAGGTATTTCTTTGATATCAACGCGCCGCTCTGACGCCATTCGTGGTATCAAGGCCGGTGAAGAAGCGGCAATGGCAGCCTTACCAACTATAAAAAAGAAACTCAAGGAGATTGGCGTTATACCAATTCCCCTTGAGCTTAGCCCTGCAGGTAGTATTACTTCAGCACCGCCTACAGTGCCCGAAAACTAGCCCTATTCTTTAGGCTGGGTTTTACAAGGTGTATCAGTGCTGCACTGACACCTTTGACCTTCTTTGAACTCAGTACAACAGCAGCAGCAGCAATCGCAACCTTTGCAAGGCTGGCAAGTTTTACTGTCACAGCATTCAGGTGGGCAACAAGCTTTGCTCATCTTCTTATCTCCTATTTGGGTTCTCTACTGTGCTTGTCGCTATCGTCTAGCAAGCACATAGCTTTTTGCAAAAGTCCAACCACACACTGATCTACTATTCTGTAATAGATCATATTGCCACTGCGTCTTGTGGCGACAATGCCGCGATCGGCCAGCCTTTGCAATTGATTTGAGATGGCCTGGGGCGTCATCTCAATGGCGTTAGCAAGGTCGCAAACACACATTTCTTCTACTCGCGCCAAGGTATGGAGTAGCCTAAGCCTGGTGTCATTAGCCAAGATCTTGAACAAATCTTCTAGTGCTAGGGCTTGAGCGGCGCTAATAGGCAATTGCTCAGGCAAGGTAACATGCACTGGGCAGCAAGTTTGAGCGACTTTGATTTGATTGGTCTGGTGTTTCATAATTCCATACTATACTATTACACCATTTTGTGGAATAGTTGAATTGTTAAATTTACACCGGCTCGCTAAGAACAATAATTAGACAGTATTCGATCTCTTCCTGGCCATACAAAGCTAAAATCAGATTGATGTTATTAGACCTAGCTTTAGCCTTTAGACTAAGGAGAAACAATGGTTGAGGAAAAACAGCACTGGGAGAAAGTCTACGAAACCAAGGCTGCCGATGCTGTCAGTTGGTATCAGCCGCATTTAGAGAAATCACTACAGTTGATTCTCAGCTCTGCCCCCAGCAGAACTAATCAAATTATTGACGTTGGCGGCGGTGAATCTACTCTGGTCGATGATCTAATAGAAGCTGGCTACAAGAATATTAGCGTTTTAGATATTTCAGAGAAAGCAATTGATGTTTGCAGAAACCGACTTAGCGAACGGTCGTCTTCAGTCACCTGGCTTGCTGCGAATATCCTTAAAGCTGAACTTCCAGAAAAGTTTTATGATGTCTGGCACGATCGAGCTGTCTTTCACTTCCTTACTTCTGAAGCTCAGCGCCTTGAGTATGTGCACCAAGTGGCGAAAGCAGTCAAGTCCGGTGGTCATGTAATAGTTGCTACTTTCGGACCGCAAGGACCAGAAAAATGCAGCGGCCTAACAACAATGCGCTACGATGCCGACGCCCTTCATAACGAGTTCGGCACAAGATTTCGCTTAGTTGAAAGTGCCACAGAAATGCACAATACACCCTTTGGTACCACTCAGCAGTTTCTCTATTGCTACTGCAAATTGGAAAATTGAGCTTTCTATTTAAACCACCAAATTAAAACAAGACACTTCACCATCGACGGTGCCGAGATAGACTTTGCCTTTGTTTATTAGTGGTGGCGCTTCTATTTGTTTATGCAAGAAGCGCTGGAATCGCAAGCTGCCGTTAGCAGTGTCAAACCCTTGCATCCAGCCATCTCTGCTGACGCTAATTACACTCGCACCAATGGTCTCCAACGCAGCTCCTGGTGAACCTTTAAGTGGTGCTTTCCATTTGAGAGTGCCCGAATATTTCTCACAACAATAGAGCCATTTGTTCTCACTGGCGAACATCACCGAAGTGAAGACAATCACTCCGCTTTTTAGAATGGGGCTGAACGTCGGATATTCCCAAATCAGGCGACCTGTCTCAGCTTCAAGAGCGAAGCAAACACCACCTTGGGTGCCAACATAAACACTATCAACAGAAGCTGTGGGCGTACTCACTATGCGACCATCAGCCACATACTTCCAATTTAGTTTGCCACTATGAGCAGCTATTGAATAGACATGGCCGCCTCTTGTGCCAAAGTAAAGTGAGTCGCCATGGGCGCGAGGGGCGGCCACAATGGCATCAAGTGCACTAAAATGCCACAGCCTGCGCCCCATGCGGATATCTAAAGCTGTAACCTGACCAGTACGGTCGCAGACAATAACTTGATTGCCTGCCATAACTGGGCTTGCCAGCACGGGGGCCGGCCCTTCCCAGCTCCAAATTACTTTGCCCGTGGCAGAGTCAATTGCTTGAGTCTTACCAGCACTATCGCTCACAACTAAGCGGCCATCGAGATATATTGGCGACGTGAGAATTGGTGCATCGGCGTCAAAGTTAAAAGACGGAGTGCCTGTTTCTGACTGCAAGGCATAGAGGCGGCCATCAGTTGAGCCAACATATAAGGTCTTCTCATCGCGACTAATAACTGGATGCGCGGCCCAGCCAATCGGACCATGGGTCGGGAAAGTCCAGACTGCTGGCTCATTTTCACTAATCTTCGCCGAAGCCGGATCTAGTTTTGCATCTAATTTGGGATCTAGCGCAGGAGTTGCTTGAGGACCTGGACCGGCACTGGTATTGGTAGTGGTGGTATCAACGATGGGAGTGGAAATATTATTTTCTCTGATAAAGGTCGGCACACCAGTAATAAATACTTCTTCCCCGCGCTCACCTTTTTTTATGAGGGGCTGATCTCGATTCTTTGCCGACTGACTATCGGAGCTTTTACTTACTGGTGCTTGCGCCGCATCAGACCCTTGAGACTCTTTCACTACTTTGCCAGTGGGATTCCCTGGCGGTAAAACTAGGGGCTCAACCTCTACAGTGTTGGATGAATTTTTCTGAGCAACGAGACGAGCCTTTTCTTTCGCTAAGCTTTGTTCAAGCTCCGCAGCAGTGGGCTCTGGAGGGGCAATATTATCGCGCTGTGCTGTCGACCGCGGTGACAAACCCATGCGTGCCACACGCATTTCAAAAATCAAATCATCAACTATGCCGAGCACATCGGTCATCGACTTATAGCGATCGTCAGGCTGTTTTGCCATCATGCGTTTGACCACCCGGTCTAGCACTTCTGGTATTTCAGGGTTAAGACGTTTGGCCGACGGCACAGGAGCATTGGTATGCTTCATTGCCATTTCAATCATGCCTTGAGCGCGAAAAGGCAGCTGCCCCGTGCACATCTCAAAAAATAAAATACCCATCGAATAAATATCAGAGCGGTGGTCTTGTTGTTCACCACGACAAAGCTCTGGTGACATATAAGCAGGTGTGCCCATGCCTTTAGTGGCAGAATTGAGATAGACCCTACCAACAAGCAAGCGAGCTAAGCCAAAGTCCCCGATTTTCAAATCACCTTCATTAGTAATAAAAATATTGTCGGCCTTGACGTCTTGGTGAACGACGCCCCGCTTATGAGCGAAAGACAAACCTGAAGCCAATTGTTTCATCCAATTGAGACAATGCTCAAGAGGAAGAGGCCCCTGGGCCACGCGGGCAGCCAGGTTACCGCCAGGAAGATATTCCATGGCTACGAAATGGTGCTCTCGACCGTTGCGAACCTCAGCGCCAATATCAAAAACAGTGACAATATTAGGGTGATCGAGCTGGGCAGCAAGCCTGGCTTCTTCTCTAAAAACGTCTACATTTTTCTTATCTGCCATTAAGCTGGGCAATAGCATTTTGATGGCAACATCGCGCAAAAGCAGTTCATCGCGGCAATGGTAGACAACCCCCATACCGCCCACGCCAATTTCTTCGAGCACCGAGTAGTGGCCGTCTTCGAGTTTATCGCCGCGTGAAAATATTCTGGGGGCCACGAATCTTCAATCTCCTAGCAGGCACTATTTTATTATCTTCTGGTAATCTCGGGGTTGTAAGAAGGCGCTAAAATGACAACGTCAACCTCGGGAACTTACGATGAGCCAACCTGCATTAAACCAGTTTAACAGCACTTGCCCTCCGACCGATGACCCCACGACAAGTGATCAAGTTACTTTTGACGCTTCAGCAGATGCCCTAACTAAGTTACCAGTAACAGCCACTGTTGCTCAAGGGCAGCTGGTCTTGGAGCAAGAGGCTCAGGCTATTTTGCGGGCAAAGAGCCGTCTCGGTCCTAGTTTTGACAAAGCTTTAGAGCTATTGCTCGGCTGCAGCGGCAAAGTTGTGGTTACCGGCATGGGCAAGTCAGGTCATATCGGCTGCAAGATTGCTGCAACCTTTGCCTCCACCGGCACTCCGGCCTTTTTCGTACATCCGGCTGAACTGCGTCACGGCGATTTTGGCATGCTCGATGAGCGTGACCTGGTTATTGCTCTGTCTAGCTCAGGCGAAACTCAAGAAATCAAATTGGTACTCGAACCAATTAAGCGCCTTGGTCTTAAGCTCATTGCTTTGACTGGCAATTTAAGTTCTACCCTGGCTAAATACTCCGACGTCACCATTGATGTCTCAGTAGAGAAAGAAGCTTGCCCACTAAATCTTGCGCCAACCACTTCAACCACCGTTGCTCTAGCCATGGGCGATGCACTAGCCATGGTACTGATGTCAGAGAAAGGAATTGAGGCTGAAGACTTTGCCAAGAGTCACCCCGGTGGCAATCTTGGCCAGAAACTAATAACTGTTGAAGGGATTATGCGCTGCGGCTTTGATGTGCCAATAGTTTCGCTAGATGCCACCCATGAGATGGTTGTGGAAGAAATTGGCAGAAAGAAATTGGGCTTCACAGCTGTATGCGAAGATGACGGCAAGCTCAGAGGCATAATCACCGACGGTGACTTGCGCCGCTCACTTTCAAAATATCGTGAGCAAGTCTTTGACAAGAAAGCTCGTGACCTTATGACCGGTGGGCCAAAAACTATCGCCTCTCATTCGCTGGCAGTAGAAGCTTTGCGCATGATGGAAAAGCACTCGATTTCTGACATTCTGATCGTGGATGGCAGCATGAGACCGGTGGGCTTAATCGACTTGAAAGACTTGCTACGAGCCGGGATTATTTAGATAGCCTAGTCTAAATTGAGCTTGTTCAGCTTCGCGGCGGGCTAAGATAGTGCTGCTATTGTCTGTTAAATCAGGATCGCGAAAGGGCACCTGTGAGCTTTTACCGAGGCGACGCAGTTCTTCACCGACAATCTCAAAGATGCAAGTGCTATCCACTTTCAAAAGCTCTTTCACGAGGTCTTGGTTGTTTGTTTTAATGGCAATGGTGCCGCCGTTCTTGCGGCCAAGACCAGTTGTGCGCAAGACCTTAAAGCCTAGAGAAATCAAAGCCCCTCGAACCGCCGGAGCACAGGCGTAAGTGAGCAGGGCACTATCCTCAGCCATGGCTTGGTAGTAGTGTTGAAACAGATCAACACTCCAAAGCTCAGGTACTTTCTTTGGTGAAAAAGGATCGTGAAAGATCAAATCGTATGGAATTGAAGACGACTTTCTCTCAACTAGAAACTGACGCAGATCACAGACACTGATTTTAAAATTAAGCTGCTCTAGTGCTTGTTTTTCCAACGCAGCAAAACAAGGCTGAGCCAAGACTTGCGGCACTACAGCGAGCACATCGGGATCTAATTCGATGCCTTCAACTTCCAAGTTAAACTGTGCTGCCGAAGCCAGGCGGTTCGCCAGGGCCAAGCTGTTATAGCCAAGACCAAAGCAACTATCTAGCACACGTAATATTGATCCGCCTGGTCTTGCAAGCTTGAGAAACTGCATGGCAGGCTCAACATAATTGGTGATCGCTTCAGTAAATGCACCGGCACGGTTGTGATAGAGCTCGTCCAGACTAGTCTCATGGAGCGAGAGTGAGCCATCTTCTGTGGTGGCAAGACTGAAGTTAGGCATCTGCATTTTGCTCAAGATTCAGTTCTAAATTCAATACTATTTTGCCAATATTTTGGTCTGCTTCCATCAGGGCATGGGCTTCTGCGGCTAGTTCTAGTGGAAATACTTTTTCAATTATTGGTTTGATAGCGCCACTGACAAAATAGGGCAAAATATTCTCTTCAAAAGCTCTTGTCACTTTGGCTTTTTCATCGTTACTGCGCGAGCGCAATGATGTTCCTCTTAAAGTTACTCGTTTGGTGAGAAGAGCTGCCAGATTAAGTTCGCACTTGGCCCCAGCAAGCAGCCCCACCACCATGATGCGACCAAGGCGAGCAACGCATTTAAGATCTTCTTCTACATAATTGCCACCAACTAATTCCAAAACAACATCAGCACCGTTGGGGCAAATAGAATTTACGGCATTGGCGAACTGACCGCCTTCGATAGTAAGCACTTGATCAAACAGAGCTTTTATACGCTCTTCTTTAGCCTGCTGCCTCACTGTTCCAAGTACTCTTACGTTCATCGCCTTGGCTATTTGCGCCGCAGCAATGCCGACACCACTGGCCGCGGCACTGACCAGCAGGGTTTCTTGAGCCTTCAGATCGGCTTGCAAACAAATGGCATCGTAGGCTGTTATATAAGCCTCAGGAATGGCTGCACCCTCAACATAAGAAATATTTGAGGGCAGATGCATTACAGTAGAGCTTTCAACGGCTAGGTACTCTTGGTAGGTACCGGCCGGGGCTAGACCGAAGACACGATCGCCGCTCTTGAAGCCTTGCACAGCAGCTCCTACAGCCTCAACCACTCCAGCATACTCAAGACCCAAAACGTCTTGGACAACGTCAGCAGGGGCCGGATACTTGCCTTTGCGTTGTAGTGTATCGGCTCTGTTAATAGCTGTTGCTTTAATCGCTACCAGCACTTGGTTCGCAGTGCAATCTGGCCTAGAGCGTTCCTGCAGCTGCAATACCTCAGGACCACCCGCTGCTGTAATAACGATCGCTCTCAAGATATTTACCTTCCACTAACAAGCCCGAATACTGAACATAACAATAGGGGTTTATTGTCTCAATAAAGGTCGACAAGTGATGGTCTGCACTTGTATTCTTATTGGGTTATGAAGATGAATTTGTTCGATAAAGAGAAGTCGCAGCGCGATACGTTTGACCCAGATGAACGTCTGGAATTAGATCCTGAGCATATTCACAATAAGTCGAAGAAAGATATCTGGGACAAAATTGCTGCGGTGGCGCCAATCGTGTCAGGCATGCTCATATTTGTCATGGGCGGCTGGTTCACTTATACATACAACCAACAGCAGCTGCATCTGCAAGAAATTCAGACTATTGAGAAATTCATCCCGCACTTGATGGGCAACGACCAAAGCAAACGGGCTGCTATTCTTGCTATTTCATCTTTAACCAATGCTGAGCTAGCAACCAAGTTTGCCGGTATTTTTTCAAGCCCTGGAACAGTTTCGGCCCTGCAGTCGTTAGCTGAAAATGGTAGTCAAAAAGACAAGAACATTGCTACTGATGCTCTGGCAAGGGCATTAGAGAATCTCGCCGCCCGTGAAAGCCGCTTGAATGAAATTGAAACAGCCTTCCATAAGGCAGCTACAGGTAGTTCCGCCAACGGCGGTAGAGGTGAACCCCTCGACCAAATCGAAGAAGCTCAGAAGCTGGAGCGATTGGCAATCACTTTACGTGAGCGCGGCCACCTAGGGGCATCCGAGTCTCTTCTGAAGCAGGCTGTAAACATCAGGCTGCGAGCCACCGGTGACAGCAGGGAGGTTGTCAACGCCCTGAAGAAGCTTTCTGAAGTGCAATCGGCTCAAGGAAACAACGTCGAGGCCGAAGAGACAAACAAGAAAGTAACGACCCTAGAAAACAAGCTTAATCCAGCGCCTGTTGCCCCTCCACCTGCTGCCAAGCCAGTAGAAGAGACTTCAAAAGTTGAGAAGCCTGCGGTTCAAGCGGTAGAAACTATTGAAAAACCAGCTGCAGCGGCTGAAGCAAAGACTGAAGTAGAAACCAACTAGGCCAGAATTTAGTTAGCCGCTAATATATTCGCCCCAATACTCTGTGCGCTCTTTCCAGTCACAGCCAGTATTGCCACAAATAAGCGTAACTTTTGAACCCTTGGTCTCAAGATTCGAATCACCGGCGCCATCCCACACAGACTCTGTCATTTCCACAAATTTCTCAAACGATTTGACTGCCTTCTTGCAAGTGGGGCAAGTCATTTTGCCACTGGCAATGGCTTCTTTGATGGTTGAAAGTGACACGGCAATCCTCAAAACATATACTAGCGTGCTAATTGTACCTGAATGAATTAAAGACTGTCATTTCACTTCCAGCTCAGGCAAGGCTGACTTCAGAATCTGAGTCACCGTTTCATTGTTAAGCTTTGGAGATGGATAAAAAACACGCAGTCGGGTAAATCTCTTGATTGTAGGTACCGAATTTGCCGTTAATTGACTGCAATTTTCAAGACTTAGAGAAATCAGGTTTTTCATCCCCGCAAGAATTGAAAAGTCTTTATCGCTGATATCACAGCCGTCAAGACTCAGGTCAGCTAGGTTTGATAGGTTAGCTAACTTCTTTAGATCTGCTGCTGTGAGAACGCAATTGTTAAGGCATAGTCTTCGCGTCAATGAACCCAGTGAAGCTATTACTGGCCCGGCATTGTTCATTCGTTCAATATCTAAATCACTCAATTGCGGGAGCAGTGTGCTGCGGGCCAAAACATCCCCAGCAATTGGGCAACGACTGATATTGAGCGTCCGCAGATTGACCAGAGGCTCTAGGGTTTTGAGATCGCTATCTTCCAGCCTACAATCAGCCAACTCTAGACTCTCTAACCTTTTCAGGAGAGCAATGCTTGCGATTAACTCATCACTGCGTTCGGCAGCTTTAGGAATTTTCAATTGAACTAAATCTGTAGGCTTAAAATAGCGTAAAAGTTGTGGATATTTTCCCAGCAATTCATTGGCTTCAAACCTCAAACTGGCGGTAGCAGAAAAAGATTGCGCGCCTTTGGCCTCAAACTTCCTGTTAAGGTTCCTACTATCAATCAAGGTGCCAATCGAAAATTTTTCTGGAAACTGAAACTCAATCATGCGAGTTCCATCTGACAATACTTTCTCATGCGAAAAAAACTTAACCGGTTCTTTCAAAAACTGCTGGATCTCGGCCGTTGGCTCTGGACGGTCAGTTAGGATGTCAGCGAATTTGCCTCTCTTTGGCGCAACTCCTCCTTCCTTACCAGGGTCATAGTTATCCATATCATTGATGCCGGGGAATGGACTCTCAAATTTTGCCGGAGCTCTCACGGGTTGCTGTTTTTTCACTGCCAGATCTTTAGTCAAAGAAAACAAGATAGCAATAGACATGCCAATCGTAGTGAAGGCAAGAACTGCAATCACTGCCAACTTTATATTGAGGCGCTTATGCTCGACAGTTTGTTCACCAGTGACAGTGGCAGTATTAGTCACAGTTAAATCATCTTCATCAACTTCTTCATCAACTTCTTCTTGGAGCGATTCGCTAGAAGATACTACTGGTGATGCCAGGCCAGTTTTGAATTGCAGTTTTTGCAACTCATTTTCAACTTCGGCCAACGATTGATAGCGCTGATCTGGTGACTTGGAGAGCATCTTATCTATGATTCGCTCTAGCTTGGCCGGGTACTGCAAGTCAGCAGAGACAGAATTCAACAGTGGTGGTGCAGCCGATTGATGCATCATCGTTGTTTCAATGGCTGTACGGCCACGAAATGGAGTGTTCCCAGTGAGAGACTTAAACAGAGTGACTGCCACAGAATACATATCAGAGCGAGCATCAAGCTTTCGGCCTTCGCACTGTTCCGGACTCATGTATAAGGGGCTGCCGAAGACTTCTCCTGGACGGGTGAGACCTTGAATAGTGTGACCATCATCATCTACTAGTTTGGCGATGCCGAAATCAACGATTTTTACTTGAAACTGCTGACTCTTCGGGTCAGTCAACAACATGATGTTGGCAGGCTTTATATCGCGATGAATAATACCGCGGGAATGGGCATAGGCGAGGCCTGAGCAGACCTGGCGAAAGATATTGAGAGCCTGCGGTAGCGGCAATATTTTATGCTCTTTCAGATAGTCGGCCAACGACACACCGATGAGAAAATCCATTGTGTAGTAAGGCCGACCGTTCTCAGTTTGGTTCATGTCGTAAATTTTCACGACGTTTCTATGATCCAATCTAGCGATTGCCTGCGCTTCATTGCGAAAGCGCTGCCAGACAGAGTCAGAGAGCTGACTGGTCTTAATAATTTTCAGGGCAAGAATCTTATTGAGCTGCGTATGTTCAACTTTATAGACAACACCCATGCCGCCTTCACCCAAAAAGTCGAGCACGCGATAGGTGCCATCAATAATCGTGTCATTTTCTAGGCTGTGAGAATGATTAGGCATTTACCGTCAAAAAAAATATTCTAGCAACAATAGCTCTTTATACCCTATGGACCAGTTGGATTTTTCTCGTCACAACCAGCTACACTGAAGAACCTACTAATAAATATTGAGGACACAGTGAATTCGCTCAAGCTCCTGCAAAAAAGTAGCATTCTAATTGTCCTAAGTAGTCTACTGGCGCTTACGGCTGAAGGCAAGAAGGCCACTCCTCTTGTGGCTAAGCCAGTTCAAACAGGCCTCAGTACAAAAAATGAAAGTAAAACTAGTCGCGATTTTTACGATCTGACCTTTCCTCCAGGGCCAGCTCTTGCCCAAATTTTGTGGTTCCCCCAGAAAGAAGGTTCTAGCAAAACTAAAGAGCGTGTTTTGGCTAGCGGAAAAGTGAAAGTACCGAAGAATCAGCCGCTAGAGGTTATCCTTTCTACTGAAGCTCTAGAGCATATGGATAGCATTGAACAGTTGGCAGCCTTACCTGTAACCAACTTCATTGCTGCCCGGTTAGACTTTACCGATGACCACATGAGGCACCTCAAGAATTTCAAAAACCTGGCCCACCTGAATCTTGACGAAACTCTTGTAACTGACAAATCTCTCCCCTTAATAGCTACATTTAAAGAGCTATTAGCGCTGCGACTAAGCGTCACGGACGTAACCGGCACAAATTTTGATGCGTTATCAAAGCTGCCTCTCCTCTTACACCTTAATATTCATGGCACTAGCCTTAAACCAGGCTGCCTAACTAAACTCAAAGGGGCATTTGGGCATTTTATTGACCTAGACCTTAGCGCTACCAACTTGAGGCGAGAAGATGCAGCAGCTCTTACTTCTGCCACGGAGCTTAAAAGTCTAGACTTATCTGGCAATAAAGGTTTTGATGACTCTTGTATTATCTATTTAGCTGGCATGACACATCTCAAGTCGCTCAAAATTAGTGACACCTCCGTAACGGAAAAAAGCTTGGCACAGCTTTCTAAGCTGCCCAAGTTAAAATCATTGATTGTGAGAAACCGAACATTCTGGCGCTCAGGTGTGCCAAGCGAAACAAGTGGACGACTCAAAGTTATCGATTGCTCGGTAAAGAACAACGCCTCCCTTGAAGTTTTTGAGCCGCTGCATTAACCAGTGACGTTTTTAGTAACAAAATTATATTGAAAGTTACAGGCAAAGCTGAGCAATAATCGCTTAACTCGCTATGATTTAGGGATGGCAGGAGCAGCAATGAATTCAACCGAAATCGGTCGTCGCTTTGAAACGACCATGGCAGTAAAAGTAGCTACTTATGATATTGACTACGCTAACCATGTTTCAAATATCGTTTATTTTCGCTGGCTAGAAGACCTGAGATTGCAACTTTTGGAAGAGAATTTCCCTCTCGAAGAGTTAATGGCAGAGGGCTATATGCCAATTCTAGCCTCCTCATCTATTGAATATAAACGTGCGATTAAATTGTTCGACAAGCCCATCGGCCACATGTGGATAGAGAAGCTGGGAGCTGCAACCATGCAATTTATGGGTGAATTTAGGGTGGATGGTGTGCTCACGACAAAGGCCAGTCATGTCGGTCTATTTGTTGACTCTGTCACGCAAAAGCCAGTTAAGTTGCCTAAGCAGATTGTTGCAAGATTTGAAAATTACAACAAGTAGAAATTACCTACATGCGAAACAGAAAACATAGGGGAAGCAAGAAAAAGTAATGTCGAATAACACAGAGGCAAAAGCCCTTCAGGAACCGGCCACAGTGCTAGTCACTGGAGCCACATCGGGCATAGGGAAAGCTATCGCCCTCGGCTTTGCAAAGAAGAACCTGGCCATTGCTATCAACGGCTTTGGCAAAGATGACGAAATTGCGGCAGTATTGGCCGAATTAAAGGCGAATGGCGCAAAAGAAGCCATCCACGTACCATCAGACATGAGCCTAGTTAATGATATTGAGCGCTTAATTAGCACCACCCAAGAGCAATTAGGCAGTCTAGATGTCTTGATCAACAATGCTGGCATTCAGTACACCGCCGCTATTGAGGACTTTCCTGCAGAGAAATGGGATCAAATAATCGCTATAAATTTAAGCTCAGCTTTTCATACAACTAGATTGGCACTGCCCATGATGAAAGAGCGCAATTTCGGTAGAATCATAAACATTGCTTCTGTGCATGGCTTGGTTGCTTCTGTGCAAAAAGCTGCCTATGTTGCGGCTAAACACGGCATCATTGGCCTGACAAAAGTAGTTGCCCTAGAATGCGCCCAGAAAAATATTACGGCCAATTCGGTGTGTCCGGGTTGGGTTCTCACCCCATTGGTTGAAGCTCAAGTAGAAGCCATCGCCGCCAAAGATGCTATCAATTACGAACAAGCTGTGGAAAAACTACTTGCAGAAAAGCAACCGAGCTTGCGCTTCGTCGCTCTTGAAGAATTAGCAGCTCTCTGTCTCTTCTTAGCATCATCTAGTGCGGCTTCAATCACCGGAGCTTCGATGCCCATCGATGGCGGCTGGACAGCAAGATAAAATAGAATAGAGCACGACGACATAAGATAGAGCAAGACAGTACACTTTCTGGAATTCCCAATGAATAAAATAGCCCTCTCTCTTCTTGCACTAACTTCTCTACTGCTATCGTCAACATCAGTGACTGATGCCAAACCTTCGCAAGTTATTGACTGTGCTAGCGCTTGTAGAAGCTGGCTGGGCAGGGCAGATCTGCTGCACTCACGCGTTGGCGTAGAAGTCATGGAACTCCCCAGCGGCAAAGTTGTATTTGAAAGCGATGGTAGTCGTCGCTCCACACCGGCCTCTACAGCCAAGGTGATAACCACCTCTTGCATCTACGACGCCCTTGGCCCTAATTTTGTTTATCACACCAGACTAGTGAGCAATGGTGTGCTCAATGGCACGGTTCTCAAAGGCGATTTAATTCTTGAGACTAGTCAAGATCCCAGTTTCAGTCGCAGTGACCTAATGACACTAGTTCGGGACGCTGGCATTACCCTAGTAGAAGGGAAGGTATTAGTTTCGTGTCCGGCTGAAGGGCACGACAATTATGCAGTCAGTTGGCTAGCCGAAGACTTTGGCCAAGATTGGATGCCAGTCTCGTCAAATTTTGTTATTGACCGAAATATAGCCTTTATTAGCGGTCTACCAAAACAGCTGCGCGTATCTGATAGCAGAGGCAGTGGTCTAGCTATTTTAGAAACACTAATTCAGTCAGGTATTGGCACGGCCTGGCTATCACTAGATTCGTCTAGCAATATAGTTACAATCAGTCGTGGCACCGCCTTTGGTAGCAACGGCAAGATAGATAGTTCGATTAAAAAAGACGGCCCCTACGTAGTAGCAAACCCAGATGCCTACAACACCGCCATTTTTCAGTCGATTTTGAACGACCAGCATGTCAAAACTTCTTCGCAAGCCTTAGTGACAAAAGAGAATCTGAAAGAGGGCATGAAGGACGGTCTCAATGATTACCGCACAGTTCTTGCTGACCATAGCTCGAAACCGTTGTCGCAAATTATCCGCCTCTGCTTGCACGAGAGCGACAATCTCTATGCCCAGCAACTGCTTCGTACCATTGCCCTGAGTGACATCAACAAGGTTAAAGCTGGCAAACCAAGCAAGAGTAGTAGAGTTGAAACAAGAACCCTTGAAGAAAAAGGTCTTCTCAAGATTGGCGAGTGGCTTTCTTCCCTTGGAGTACCTGGTCGCGAAGTAGTTCTATTTGATGGCTGCGGCCTCTCTCGCAAAGACTGTATCACTCCCCACGCTCTCAATTTAGTATTGAAACACATGGCTGCCGAAGCAGAGAGCGCCCCTTATCTCGAACTTCTAAGAGCATCTGGCGAAGGCGCCAATTCTTATCGCTTCAAAACTGGTGCCATGGATACGGTACGTGCAATTAGCGGTATTCTGGTGAATAATTTCAATCAAACAGAAGCAGTGACAATCATGATCAATGGTCACACACCATCAGTCAAAGAGTTGCGCATTGCCTTATCTGACCTAATAGAAAGGCTTAAAAGATCGCCCATCAGTCGCCCTGAATCTAGTTCTAAGACTAGTTCTAAGGCTAGTTCTAAGGACAATTCTAAAACTACTACAAGCTCAACTGATAAAAAGACTATTGCCGCTAGAGCTAATGCCGCCAAATCTGTCCCAGCTCATGTGAACAAAAAGACGAGTTCTAATAGACACAGCCACTAAACCAAAGTCTATCTTTTAGAGCTAGTGAACGTGATGACTAACTGCGTTGAGATTCGCTGCCAAAATCGTATGTTTCTCAGGACTCTCTTGTTCTTCATAAACAGCTTTGATACGTTTTTTCAAGGCTAAGAGGGTACGAGGCAATTCGCCTTTGACTCCTTCTCGCACTATCCATTGAGGCACAAAGAAACCAGGATCGATGTACATGCTGTAAGTTAGCTCGGTTTTGGCGCCACCATCGGCAGGGCTCATATCCCAAAATCCACGAAAATCTTTTAGTGTGCCAGCAATACGCTTAAACTCTATGCGCCCACCTTTTTCGGTCTGCTGATAGCGCGACTCAACTGTGTAAGCAAGCTGGGGCAAGAAAGGAATTGGTGCAGTATCAAGGGTCATTTTCAATACTGAAAGGTTCGCTTGATCAGTTACAACTTCAACGCCCTTAACTCTGGGTGCAATTCGTCCGCGAAACTCAAAAGGATTGACCATAATTGGCCAAACCTTGTCTGGTGGCTGATCAATAATTATTCGACCAGTGACAAACTTCTGCGAGCCGACGCACTTTAGACCAACCACAACTTCGCCGCGGTTGAGCTTTGCCATCGTACTATTCTCTTCAACTCGGGCCTGCTCTTCAGACGGGCTGGCTAAGGCAGGCACCGCTGGTGAGACCATGTTGAAGCTGAGGGCAACCACTGTAAAGAGTGCACAGGCATTAGCCTGCCTCACTATTTGCTGAAAACGTCGAAAGGGCATTATCACTCCAGAACTCTAGCCTTCAGCGAACTTCAAAATTTCATTGACTCAAAAATTCTGAAATGGTGCAAGGCAGCCCCTATAGTCGTCTAAAAGATATAAGCCGTCAAGAGGGTTCTACTTCTATCGCATATATCTTTGCAAGCTCCCAAAAGCCTACCAAGACAAGAGAAAATGCTATCGAGCAGATATCAAGTACTAGTTCAAGCAGGAAAGTTTTATCTTATCGGTTGAGAAATTATTCATTCTCAGCAATACAAGAATATAGACTTTCTCACCACATCTGGTGGCTCAACAAGGCAAGACTTTCCTGCACTGGCTACTGCCACTAGATCAAGCCGTCAAAAACTTAAGCAATTAAGATGGTTCTTTTTATCGGTATGTTAAGCGAATCTGGCCTTGACTACTGAGCTAGGGTTATAATACCAACGAGGCCGTAGCTCGGCGTCTGTAGCGCTTTAAGTACTCAAGAGGACACGCAATGCCTACCTTTGATAAAGATCAGCAGCCACTTTTTGCAAGGGAAGGTTTGTTCAGACAAAAATTGAATCAACTGCGCACAGGCGAGAACAACAACCCTCGCACTCCGCCAGATGCTTCCACTCGTTACAAAGAGCTTGAGCAAGGCAGTTATTTGTCCAATGCCCAGAGTAGCATCGACAAAGTTGACCCACAGGAAAAAGAGCGCGCTACACTGCTAGACCAGTCAACTGAACTTTACAACCGTACAGCGATAACTCGTATCATCCGCGACGAGTTAAAGCGCTCTAAGCGCTACAAACATAATCTCAGTTTACTTGTAGTAAGCATTGACGAATTTGATGGCGTCGCCAAGAAACATGGTGCCACCACTGCTGAATCAATTATCAAAGGTGTTGCCGCCTTCTTAATGGCAATCATTAGAGACGTCGATATTCCGGCTCGCTTCGACAACGGCGTATTCCTAGTGCTTTGCCCCGATACAGAGCCCAAAGGCGTAAGTGTATTAGCAGAGCGCATTCGCAGCAAGATTATGCTGACTAGAGTGTCTGATGTCGGTCAGAACTGGCATGTCACAGTAAGCCAAGGCATAGCTGGTTTTCCTGGAGCCGCCGTTAAAGGCGAAGAGCTGATTCAAAACGCCATCATTGCTGCCAATACAGCCCAGAAAAATGGTGGCAATCAGACAGTATTAGCCGATTAACAGTCCCCAATAGACTTGAAACTACCAGTTGTAAGATTTGAGGACCTTTTCTAGGTCCTCTTTCTTTTTGTCGTTAGCTTGCATCTGTAAAATCAGCGTGCATTGTTCTTCGGTCAATCGCTTACTTTTTAAATAGCCGTAAACAGCGGTGGCACCAATTGGCTTAGAGCCTGATGGAAAACCACAAACCGACAAAAACTCTTCAAACGAAATTTCTGTAGAATCGCTTTTCTGTTGATCAATTTGCAGTAGCGCTTTCGATAAGCTGATTTCGGCAACTTTGACTTTATTCAAAATCTGGCTGGCATCCTGCGGAGCGATAGTGCCGTTGGTTACCATCTCTTGCAAGATGAGAGCCTGATTAAGCTCTAC
>CALROJ020000018.1:0-106593 GCA_943369735.1 bacterium Ga0077546 | reverse complement strand
TTCTTGTGAGTTGTATCTCCGCTGAAATTCCAGGAGCGAAAGGCCTTCGTATGCCATAAGTTTTCTCCTTTAAGGGGTAGGACACTATACAGTACAGTATGCCCAAAACCAAGAAATAGTAACGGGGCTGCATTGTTAAAAGACCCAGGAAAAAAGAAAAAAAGAAAAAAATACGAGAACCACGGTGGTGCCGGCGAACTGTGACAAAGCACAATCCTCCGGCACACCGTGGTCTCACATTGAGCTGCCTAGCTCTTCTTGCTTGCCCGGCCGTGGATGGAGACGATAGTGTCACCACCCAGAGTGCCATGGTCGACCGGCTGCGGACGCGAGTCGATTAGACGCTGACGCTCCGCCGCAGAAACGGGGAACTGCAGAATCTTCATGCGGCCGTCATGCACCACTCCCACCGCAGCACCATGGCGCCAAGGCTGACCCGACTGGTAGCCGTGCAGCTGGCTGCCAGCGGGAACGAGATGACCGACATGCTGACGCCTAGAGGAAGGCGACGAGCTAGACGAGGACAACGGAGGCTCGACGAAACCGTCGGCATCCATGACCAAATGGGGCACACCATCACGGCTGCCATAGAAGACCTTGGGCTCGTTGCGCAGCGTGCTCTCTCCGCGCAGACGGCGTCTTATGCCACCGACCGCAGCGAAGAAGCCGTCGCGCATCGCCAAGAACAGCATGCCGAAGACCACGATGAAGAACATTCCGGCACCGATGGCGCAGAAACCGACCAACAGAGCGATCCCTTTCAGAGTTTTCATAGCTATATCCTTCCAGTTATTGTTGCATGTGGTCAGAAGTTACTTGCTCTCTTTGTCGTCCTTGCCGTCCTTCGCCTCTTTGGCACCTTCGAAAATGCCAGAGAGAAAGGAAAAGAGCATGCCACCAAACAAGCTACTCAGCATCGAAGCTGCGAAGTAGGTGACAATCAGCGCACCAAGCACTGAAGCGATGCTGATGGCCGGACCAGCCAGGTAGCTCGGCAGAAAGTTGAGCCACTGCAGGTCTGCTTTGGGCATGGTCATGTCCGGCGCCCAGCTCAGGAAGAGCCGATACCAGATGTAACCGAGCAGAGCCCAGCTAGCTGCCCGACGCCAGAGAGGCAGGGCGGGAGGAGCTTTGCTGTCAGCGACGGTCTCTTCGCTGACGACCAGTGAGTCAACACTGGGCACTGCAAATCGACTGGCCACGAGGTATGCCGTTGCATCGCGTTTGATAGCAGAGGGCTCACCGAGCCAAACCTGCCGAGTTGTCTTCAGCAGGCGAGCCAATCCATGCTCGGTCTGCTCGCTCCAGATGCAGTCACCAGGCTGCTGTTCGTCAATGGTGTAGGTCAAGCTCTGCACCACCGAACGGCCGTCCTTGTTCTTGCCCTTATCCGCCTGACGCTTCACCTCCGTGATCTTCACCAGATCTTCCCGCGAAGCATAGAGGCGAACACCGGCACTGAGTGGCAACACAAAGCCCAGCACGAAGCCAACGAACAGGCCGGCGATGTGAGCCACGTGCCCGACATTGGGGATGAGATGCTCAAGAACCAGCTGCATCATGAGCAGCAAAACCAAGCTCTTGAGGGGCACAAGAGGCGTAGCTGGCAGCAGGTCTTTGTCGATTTTGCGCTTGCGCCATTGCGCCGAAATCAGAGAGCCGTAAAGCCCCATGATGCCGATGGAAGCGCCAACCAGCTGCGTTCCGGGATTGACCAGGATGGTAATCATGGCGCCCAGAATTGACGATGTGAAAAAGATCGTCATCCAGCCTTTGCGAGCAAAGGCAATGGAGCAGAAGTAGGCCAACAGGCAGAAGTTGACGACATTGCCGAAGAGATGGAACATGCCGCCGTGCAAAAAGGCAACCGTGACCGGCCGCCAGATTTGCCCGTGCCAAACACCATCGGTCATCATGCCGCCGTAGAAGATGAAGTCAGCGAAGGCCTGCAACGAAGGCGAATGAATCTGCTCTGCCACAGCTTGGACGCCGAACGTGAGGCCATAGACCAGCACCATCAGGGCACCAAGACCAAGGGCCATGAGCAGCGATCGGCTCATCGGTTCCACGAACTTGAAAGACTGAGCGGGAGCGCCGGCCGAATCGGCTTGGCCGTCGGCGGTCTCCTGCGAACTTACCAAAGTTTGATCGTTTGACATAATGTTTCCTTTCGGATGTTTACAAAAAATGCTCCAGAACTAGGTTCCGGAGCTACTCGAGGCAAGCAGAAATGGCGCCAAGAAGATTGCTAAACCGAGCAACCTCTTTCAGCGCCACTATCAGCCAGATACGCAACAAGCGAATCAGTCAGTGCAGAAGCCACTTTGTCTTGATAAGCAGCGGTCTTTAGCAGAGCCCGAGTAGTGGGATTGGTCAGATAACCAATCTCAACCAGGGTTGCCGGAACATCGTTGCCATCCAACACAAAGAGGTTTCGAGGGTGACTCCATTTGGCTTGTTCATTGAGTTTGAGCGAAACAGTATCAAGCACCACCTCAGCCAACTTTTGATCGCGGCTATCGAAGTAGTAGGTCTCAATACCTCTGATTTGAGTCTTCGCCACCGAATTACCGTGCACGGCGATGAAAACGTCAGGACAGCTGCGATTGCTCGCATCCAGCCGCTCTTGCAGTGTCAGAGTTTGATCGCTGTCGCGAGTCATGTCGACGGTTGCCCCAAGCGCCTCTAACTTACTTCGCAGCAAGAGCGAGACATTCAGTGTCACCGTCTTTTCCTGAACGCCGCCAGATATGGCTCCAGGGTCATTGCCACCATGACCGGGGTCAACAAGAATCGTCTTACCCAAAAGTGGTTCGTTGATGAAGGCTTGGTCAGCAGGCTGCCCCGACTGAGCAGTTGATTGCTCTTGAGCTTTGTCTCCATGCGGAGCTGGGGGCACAGGCAGTTGCCCAGGCGAACGCACAGGAAGATGCCGAGCACTGACAGGAAGCGAAGCGAGCACTGGCAGAGCCAAAGCTGCAGCCAGAGAGGTAGCGGTGAGGAAAGTAATGGCGAGGGCTAGTGCACCAATGAGCGCTCCTCTTTTGCGGTTAATGGACACATGGTGTCTCCTTAGGTTTCTTGGTTGATACCAAAGCAGGTGAGAAGAAAGTGAGAGAAAAAGAATGGCTTCGGGGCCCGATTAGAGCCCCGAAGCCACAAGTTACAGCCACAGCTGTTGCTGCAGCTCGTCGGCGTTATTGACTACGCCTTGGTCGGTTCGACCACAGTCCCGTCAGCAGGCACCACCACTCCTTCCGTTCCGCCAGTACCAGCCTCAGCAGTACCAGCAGCCGGAGCCTTGGGCTTGCGCTTCGGATACGGCACCACCAGGACAGGCGTTGCACCGGGCTTGTCCACCAAACCCGTACCATCCCAAACGCCAGTGGCGAGCAGGCTGGAAAGCTTCGCCTTGTAGCCCACCAACCAAGCAGCCTGCCAACCATCGTTGGTCTTCAGGCGGCCGGTGTAGCCGGTGGCCTTCTGGAAGTACTGCGCTGCACGAGCTGCCGCACGCGACAGATAGTGCTGGTTGATGTCGAACATGTTGACGAACACGTTCCAGGCCAGCTTCTCGTTGCCGAGCACGATCACGCCGTTTTCGTCGTTACCGTAGCTGGCCTTGGCGCCGAGGTTGTCCGAGCCGAACACCACGGTGTACTTCTTGGTGCGCTTGTTGATGATCACCACGATCTTGCCGTGGGTGATGGCATGCGATTCCGGCAGCTTGAGCAACTCCGTGATGAAGTCACCAAACTCCTTCTCACGACCGGTGGCGATCGTGAACAACGGCGGCCGACCGGCGCGACGGATGGTCTTCACCCCCATGAGCGCCTGCGACGAGCTCACCGTCATGAACATGCAGAGCTGCGGGTTCCTGTTCCAGGCATCGGCGAACCAGTTGATGGCCGACGGTGTACCCGGGTAGAACACTTCACCACAGATGACGCTGTCGCCATCGGCAGCAGCGTCGTCGATCAGACCCTTGACCCGAGCCAAGAACGGCGACAACGGCACCGTTTCGGAAGGACCCTTGGGCTTGACCTTGTCGTCCATGGAGGGCTGGAAGTAGGTCTCGATCACCGTACCGTCGTTGAGCGTGATCGGGGCATAGCCCTGAGCATTGCGACGACGGAAGACCAGTGCCTGCTCCGAATTGTCCGCCAGCATGCGGTTCCAGTAGTCCATGAAGTTGGCCGCCACCGCCGGGTTGTGGATGCGGCAGGCCATGTTGGACTGGCAGCCCAGACCAGTGTTGGTCCAGTTGGTACTGCCAGTGGTGACATCGGTCGGCACGCCGTCCTTGTTCACCTTCACCTGGCTCTTGTTGTGAGCGATGCCCCAGTTGCCGATCATGCGATCGTACATCTTTGCGCCAGCCGCGTGCAGAGCCGCACGAGCCGGAGCGTTGATGAAATCGTCGGCGCCGGTGTTGCCGAGGATGAGGGTGATGTGCTGCAGGTTAGCCTTGATGTGGTCGACCAGCTGGTTGGCACTGAGTTCGTAGAGCGCCGAATAGACGTGTCCGCCATCCGTCGCGCATTCGCTCACAGGAGCCATCAGCAGAGCAGGCACGTTGCCCACCAGCGTCTTGCGAATGACGTTGTTGGGGTTGGCGTAGTCTTCCAGAGCATCGATGATTTTCTGGAAGTCGGGCAGACCATCGGGCGTGGTGCCGATCATGCGCGACATCCACTGGGTGGAGAGCGTACCGCGGGTGAAGGCCACCTCGAAGGTGTCGTCGACCTTGGTGCTGACGTTGACCGCATTGGTCACAGCCAGCATGCCAGGGATGGCGACGAGGTTGCCCGGAGTGCCGCCCATGGCCTGGACTTCGTAGGTGTAGGTGTTGCCCACCTTGGCCGTGAAGTCCATGTGGAACATGCGCTGAATCGGCCAAACCGTGCTCGGCTGGCTCTTCCAATCGGCATTGTCTTCGCCTTCGAAGGGCAGCTTGGTGGTGATCACTTCGCGCTTGCCGTTCTGGTCGATGCGAGTGAGAGCCATGCCGAGGCAGCCATTGATTTTGGCAGCGTCAGCAAAAATCCAGCCGATCAGGCTGATCGAGTCGTTGCAGTAAGCAGCGGCCACGATTTTGGGGTTCTGAGTGGTCATAGACATTTCCTTTTTGGAACATTCCTGTTGGAGCATTCCGGTTAGAGAATGACGAAGCGCCCAAAGCAGCTAGCTAGCCTGCATTTGGAAAGAATTAGGGTTGCTAATTCAGACTTCATCGATTAGAAAAACTGGTTGCTAAGCCACGAACTCTCATAGGAGACCTACAAGGAGAACAAGGCGGCAAATGACGAAACAGCTGTTTAGACTGTTGAAGAGAGCGACGCGTGGATGTGTTTAGTGCTTAGATAGTTCTATTGGCTGTTGGAGGAAAAAAAGTAAAGAGACTACTAGTGCTAACAAGAAAAGCCGTCTGATAGCAACACTTACTAAAGAGAGCATAAGTTAATGACGGCCGTTACTATTACTTATTAATTGACGGAATTGGCAGACACGTAGAATCACCATGACCTAGCGAAGCTACAACAAGGCAAAATCTAAGCAACTTGTAAAAAATTAGTCCTTGTCTATCCCTTGGCTATCCCTTAGCCAAAACAGCGACGTTTTCCATCACCGCTGAGAAGAAGTCTTCACCGTTATCGTTGATGATGATAAATGCAGGAAAATCTTCTACTTCAATTTTGTGCACTGCTTCCATGCCCAGTTCCGGGTAATCAATTACTTCTACTTTGCGAATAGAATCTTGGGCCAAGCGTGCTGCCGCACCGCCAATGGTGCCAAGGTAAAAGCCACCATACTGACCGCAGGCATTGCCAACGTTCTTGGCGCGGTTACCTTTAGCCAAGGTAACCAAGCTAGCGCCCCGGCTCATCAAAATATCAGCGTAAGAATCCATCCGCCCTGCTGTCGTCGGGCCAAACGAACCAGAAGCGTAACCAGCAGGAGTCTTAGCTGGACCAGCATAGTAGATTGGATGATTGCGAGTGTAATCAGGCAGCTCTTCGCCTTTTTCTACCAATTCTTTCCACTTAGCGTGGACGATATCGCGAGCGACGACCAGGGTTCCAGTCAACATTACCCTTGTTCCTGGGGGCTTTCCAGCCATGCTGGCTCTAATTTCAGACATCGGTTTGCTCAAATCGATCTTGATAGTTTCAGCACCGAGATCAGTCGGCTCTACTTCGGGCAAGAAGCGGGCAGGATCAGTCTCTAGTTGCTCAAGCCAGATGCCATCTTTGTTGATTTTAGCGAGAATTTGTCTGTCAGCGCTGCACGAGACTCCAATACCCATGGGCAAACTGGCTCCATGCCTAGGCAGGCGAACAACGCGCACATCATGGCAGAAATATTTCCCACCAAACTGTGCGCCAATACCAAGCTTGCGAGTAATCGCCAACACTTCTTTCTCAAGAGCTAAATCACGGAAGGCGCGACCGCTCTTATCACCTTCAGTTGGCAGTGTGTCTAAGTAATGGGTGCTGGCCAGTTTCACAGTTTTCAATGTCATTTCAGCAGAGAGGCCACCAATAACAACGGCAAGGTGGTAGGGTGGGCAAGCGGAGGTGCCCAGCCCACCAATCTTTTCAGTCAGTAGGCGAGCAAGAGATGTAGGGTTAAGAGAAGATTTGGTTTCTTGGAATAGATAAGTTTTATTGGCTGAGCCACCGCCTTTAGCAATGAACATGAACTCGTAGGTAGCGCCTGGCTCGGCGTAAATTTCAATTTGAGCTGGCAAGTTAGAGCCCGTGTTGGCCTCTTGGTACATGCTAAGAGGAGCCATTTGACTGTAGCGCAAATTGCATTCGTTATAGGTTTTCTTGATGCCTTCAGCCAGAGCGGCAGCGTCATCGGCATCAGTCCAGACATGATCACCTTTGTGGGCCACGACAATAGCTGTGCCGGTATCCTGGCACATAGGCAGTGTTCCACCAGCTGAAATACTGGCATTCTTGAGAAGCTCTAATGCCACAAATTTGTCGTTAGCAGTGGCCTCTTCGTCATCTAAAATCGAGCGCAGCATTTTCAAATGGCTCTCGCGCAAGAGGTGTGAAACATCTTTAAAAGCGGCCTTGGCAAGCATCGTCAGAGCTTCCGGTTTAACCACCAACATCTCGCGGCCATTCCACATTTCAACAGAAACGTATTCTTTGCCTAAGAACTTGTATTCAGTGGTGTCTTCGCCCAAATGAAAAATGCTTCCTGCGCTTTGCGACATGATATTTATCTCTCATAGTAATTTGACCCCAATATTTTACCGACCATGTTTGCTCTATATAGATTTTCAGCTGCTTTCTTTTCGTTTTTTCAAATACTTGAGTACTCAAGTATTTGAAAAACTGGCCTATCAAGCAGGTATAAAGAGCAGAGTCACAATGAAATCGATACTGCTTATACCACGACATATAGTTAAACAGGCAAAAATTTTAAGGGAGAAAAAAAAGCAGACGAGCACATGCTCGCCTGCTTTCAAAAGACCCGATAAGGCACTGGAAATACCCTGTTTGTTTTTATGGCAGCGATTACTCGCTCAAGTCGGCCTTGTTGTCGGCGCTGTGGCGGTCCTGTTCTGTCCTGTAGCGGCGCCTAGTGCATAGCTCCTTCACCGGCAGCACGCTCGATGCTCTTGCTGATGGCAGCTGCCAGCACAGAGCGAATCTGAGCCAGGGCCTCGGCGCCATCGACCGACTCAACAACGACGCCGCGGCCAGTCGACTTCAGCATCACGGCCTCGGTGCCCAGCTCAGCGCCGAAGCGACGAGCACCGGGCGAGAGAACCGCGAGTTCACCCTCGCCGTTGAGCGCGTGGATATGCAGCGTTCCCTGGCCGTGACGGTAGCTTCCGTGCGGCAGAGAAGCGAAGCTGAACCACATGTCGTCGCGGCAGTCAGCGGTGAAGAAATCAGAGCGACGCAGACCGAGGTCACGCATAGCCTGATTCAATTCGTTGACGGCAACCTGAAGATCGTCGCCCTTCAGATTGATGATGATCTTGTTGATGGCCTCCAGGCGACCGAGATCACTCTCCAGAATCGCCACCAGCACCGGTGCCGCGAGGGTAGCCGGAATGCTGTAAAGGACGAAGTCACGGAGATCTTGCGTTTGAGTGCCCACGTTCATAGCGGCCTCCAAAGCTAAGGGTTGAAGTTAAAGAAAGAGGCTAGGGTATTAGGTGCCTAGCCTAGGGTCTATTCGTCTCTGCCGGTATAGGCCAGCTTCACTGTAGCAAAGAGCATGACCAGCGACAAAAGCCCCCAGAGCACGCTCCAGAATGCCGCTGGAAAGCCGGTCAACTGAGCCATGTTGGTGGCATCAGTGAACGAGTGCGCACCGACCATGCCAAGCGAAAGTTTGCTCAGCCAAATGATGTCGGTGAGCGCGTTGATGCCGATGTGCACCCCAAGAAAGAGAAGCACAATCTGAGCCCAACGATCGCTGAACTTAGCCCCGGCAAAAATCAGTGCCAGAGCCAAAGCCAAGGCCACGAAAAAGCTGCCAGCGGCTTGACCAACACGACCAGGCAGGCCGAAGGTCTGGGCGATCCAGACGAAACTGGCCACCGCAATCAGCACCCCCAGAGCGATCAAGGTGCCACGAGCAGCAGCTCGACTGCGACCAAGAGCGATCATGAGACAACCGAAGAGAGTGGTGCCTAGATAGCCGGCCTGGTTGATGACAAACGGCATTCCCCCAGCTGTCATGGTCAAACCAGCATGTCCTTCGCCATCGCTGACGATGGTAAGACCATGCACGGTGCCACCAGTAGCGATGCAGAAGATTGCGTGCCCCAGTTCGTGCAGCGTCGTATCGAGCAGCTCGAGAGGCACCAACAGATAGCGCAAGTCCGGCTCTTGCATCAGCACGAGGCTGAGCAGAGCCATAGCGCAGAGCCAGAATATCGAAGCCTTTGCTGGCTTCGTTGGTTCAATGGTCATCGAGACTCCTAGCTAGCTGATCACGCGCTCGTCCGGCTGCTTTTCGACTTTCACCGAATTGCCGTCGTAAGAGACGTGAACGCGCAAGACGAAGCGGGTGGTACCCGAGTGCACACCGCGCCAATGGTCGATCCAGTCGAGCACGGGGAAGCGGCGATAGCTCTCCTTGACCTCGATGCAGGAGCCCGGCTCCATGACCAGCAGGCCTTGGCAGCGAGTGAGAATGGCAGCGCCTGGCGAGACGCCGCCAGACGAGATCATGTAAGTCTCGGCCTCCGCCAACAGAGCACGGCAGTCGCCGCGCACAGGACGAATCGAGAAGGGCTCGGAGTTGACCAAGGGGCAGTCGAAGAAGACGACCGCAGCCTGATCGCTGTGAGCGAAGCTCGACTTGCCTTCAGCGCTGAACACGAAGTCGTCGCCAACCTGGCTGACAGAAGCCCGGCAGAGCCGACCTTCGACCAGGCCACTCAAGGCCGAGGAGTCGACCGGAAATTTGCGGCGGCCAACCCAGAGAGTGCCGTCACCAGCCAATTCCACGCCGTATGTGGTACCGTGAAAAATTTTCATTTTAGTTCTCCTTCCGAAGACTGTTTGTTGAAGTTGTTAATCAGAAACTTGACCAGAGCTGCAGGCAGCTAATTGGTCGAAGAGATAGTCACCGCCTTGCCGTCGAAGGCAATGCGGGTCTTGCAGATGCGCTCGACCTGTGCGAAGGGCGAGGTGTGAAGAGCCGGCTGGACGACCTTTTTGCCGGAACCTGCTCGCTTGGCAGTCTTGGTGACCGCAGTCAGCTGGCGGGGATCCGAGACCATGTAGGTATCGGTCAGTTCGATCTCATGACCTGGCTTGAGCACCACCAGAGCATGAAACTCAGGTGCTTCGAGACTGCGCGGCTTGCGGGGGATACGCTGAGCCAGAGCCACCTTGGCGCCGAAGCTGTCGGCAGGATAGGTGACCTTGCCAGCGGCCGCGACCTTGATGTTGAGCAGAATCAGCGCTTCCATGGCGCTGATCTGATGTGAATCAACCGGGCAACCACGCAGCCGATAGATGCCATCGAGCCCGCGAACGAGCGTGCCGAACATCAAGCTGTTGCCGAAGGTTGCACCACGAGTGGTGTAGAGCGAAGGTTCGAATTCGACCTTCTGGTCGCCGCACAGCAGAAAGCCGTTGTCGACGATTTGCACACCGAGCGATGTGCCATTGAACAGACGCATTTACGCCTCTTTTCTTGTTTGTGTTGCATTTGAGTTTTGGAAGGAACAGTGCATCCCAAAGAATGCACTGTCCAAGAGGGCTTACTTGCCCTTGCCGGAACCCTTGCTGCTGTTCAGCAGGGAGCGTTCGGAGGCGCTGGCGCTCTCCAGGTGGGCTTCGGCCTCGAGCTTGAATGCTCTCGACTCGGCCTCGAGAGCGATGTACATCTTGCTCTCGCCTTCGGCGATTCGCAAGATGCGCGCTTCTGCTTCGATGGCCATCGAAGAGAGTTCGCAGGCACGGCTGAGCCGACGGTGCAGAGCAGCCTCCGTCGGGTACGACATCTGATTGGCGCGCACGTCCATCTTCAGTTTGACGGCAAGCAAGCGCAGCGCACTCAGTTCGTTGGCCAAACCTTTGGCACTGAAGAGAGCCGTGACGGCGGCTTCGTCCTTGACCGAAAGCGCGGTCTCGTCACCCTCCAGCCGCTTGGCGGCGAGCAGGGCGATACGGGCGCGGGTGCGCAGGGCTTTCGACTCTTCGTGCAGATCGGCGATGATCATGTCCATGATGTATTCCAGTTTAAGTAAATTTTGTTCTCTCTGAAGCGCGCGTCAGCTCTGCATCGGCAACGCTTCAGACTCTTGGATAAACAACCGAGCTAGGGTGTGCCCGATTGAGTATCAGGTAGCAGCAAAGTTTGTGACTTTACCTGCCGTTGCTTCTACTCGTCTTTGAAGAAGCGTTCCAGGTCGACATTGCCATGCAGCAAGTCAACCAAGAAAGGGCGCTTTGAGGGCGCCGACGAACCACCAGAGGTGACACCACTGGTGGCAGATTCCGGATGCAGTGATGCATCCTGTCGGTCAGAGGCAGCGATGCCGAGCTTCCTTGGCGGCGGCGCCACACCGGCTAAAGGTCGAGCCACACTGCAGAGACCGTCTTCACAGTCGACCTCGGCAATGGCAGCGGGTCTTAGTTTGTCATTTCCTGACATTGGGTCCTTTCTCAGTGTGCCAGTCGCACACCGATGGTTATCAGTGCCGGCAGACCATAGCTGGCACCGAGGATAGCGAGACCACCCCTGGCCTCGTTCTTGAAGAGCCAGTAGGCGAGCAGCAGAGCTACCACCACACTGACCATGGGGCTAATCAGAAAGACGCCGTAGAGCGCCAGTCCAACCAGTACACAGACGACGACGCAAAATTCAACGATGTAGAGCATCCATTCTCCTATGGGTTAGCGACGCCGCTAATGCACGGTGCCGCGACGAAAAATCACAGTGCCAGCCAATCGCACCACTTGGTACGCTCTTTGGCCAGGCACCGCCGCTTCTTGCTCGACCTCGACCAGCTCGTAGATGTAAGCCCGAGCATGGTCGGGTAGTTCACACTCGAAGTACTGCTCAAGGTAAGGTCGCTCATGACCCTGTTGGTCCACGACCACAGTCTGCAGCTGTTGCAGCAGCCTTGCTCGTGACCTGACTCGGGATTGGTCAGGTTGTTCGTGATTACTCATGAGACCCCCTTTTCACACATTGGTGATGTTGATTCGAAAATTTCCTGAGAAAACTCACTCCTTCTCTGGTTCTGATGCTGGTTCAGCTTCGGGTTCAGGTTGAGGACTTGCCTGATTTGCGGGACAATTCGCTACGCGGGCTGCTACGAACGATATCTGGCGCACCAGGCTGACCGAAAATCAGGGCCATCAAACCAGAGCTGTGAGTGGTCACCGTCGAGACGAAACTGCTGGACACACACTTGCCCTTGCGATAGATAGCCACGAGTGTGCCGCCATCGCAAGCCAGATGAGCCTCGCCGTCGATGATGTTGGGTTGCTTCGACCAATCAGAGCCCTTGCCGTTGTTGAACTGCACCATACGAAAGTGGCTGCTCTCGCCGTCGTAAACAAGGCAACTGCCGTTGACCACGAGGGGTTGACCAGTGTGAGGATGCAGGCAGTAGCTGACAGAGCCATCATCGAGCGAATTGCTCAGCGGAGAGTCGAGCAAGGGGCTGATGTGCCAGATTTCTCTGGAGCGACGAGGCAGAATCTTGCGTGGTGTATGAACCTTGAGCTGACCGCTGACGAGAGCACGCTCTCTGGCATAGGCTTGTTTGCGCTCAAGGCGAAGAGCCGGAGAACAGACGATGGCCAGATAGAGGTCACGACCGGTCAACTGACTCCAGGGGGTCTTTGAAGAGATAGACATGTTTGACTCCTGTGAAATAAAAGACTGTAGAGAAGCGGTTTTACGCTGTATACGACCATTGAGACTCCTTGCAAAAGTGAAAGACGCCCTTGAACCACCCTAGAAACTAGCGCCAACCGACAGCCCTGCCACTCCTAATTGATCAGAAGATCAACTAAAAGATTGGAGATGTAAGAGGAGCTTGCTTTGGAAGTTGCTTATTAGCTCTAGGTAAATGGGAGAAAAGGGATACCCCTAGCTAACAAGACAGTGATCTATGACTCACGAGAAGAATTGTAATTAACAGCTCTTTACATGTGTTTACACAGGTAGTAAAGCATCGCGCATCTATGATTTTTAGGCCCTTTCAGGTACTGCCGAGAGCTGCGCTAGCTACCCCATAAATAGTCGATTTAAATTGCCGCTTATAATGCCAGCGAAAAATCAAAAATTTGCAATCCGAGGGACAAAAGTGAATTTTCGACTTGAACGTTCTTCCTCTTCTGGTAGCCTTTGTGAAGCATTTATCATTAACTCTCGCTTAGCTTGCGCGAGCTTTTCTCAAGGGACTTTTTCAAAAGAATAGCCGCCCTCTGATCTAACTGGCGCAGTTATCACAGGCAATTGCTTGACTTAAGGCCCAAACCATCGCCATCAATCATATGCAATTTGCCCAGGGCAAAATGAGAAATCCACAAGCTTGCGCCACCCGTGCCAATGGTAGATCGGCCTGCATACACGTAGAAACCGCATAGGAAGCCAGTCGAAATCTTCAAAAAAAAGTATTTTACCTACCCCAATAATGCCGAATCGCATACCCCAAAAGCCAGTAAGGGTAATAGCTAAGGCAGCCACACCGAGAGTAACAGCGCGATTTCGCCTGGAATTTCACCTAAGTAATAAAGAGAAGAAGATCCTTGCTTGACATCAAACTTTCTCATTAGTATCAACTCACGTACCTAACCAATTCATTCAACCAAAGAGCCAAACCAACCCAAGACCAAACCCAGTATTTCAACCACCCTTCCACCAACCACGTGCACAGCACGTAGAAAGGACACGTCGCACTACTAGGTCAGCATCAGGGGTTAGTTTCAGGTTGCTTCAGGCTCCAAGTCGAATTTGTTGGTTCAGAAGTACGGGCTTTTAATTCTCAAAACTGGAATGCACAGCATTCCGAAAGGTGACAAACATGAAGGCTTCAACTAAGAAAGTCGTCTCCGTCGTTCTCCAAGAAGGCAAGCTTCAAAGCAATGTTTTTGCCTCCCGCAAGAACATCGTCCAAGTCGAGAAAATCGATGATTGCCTCCCGACCCAGGGCGTCAAACTCACCATCGACCTCGACAGCATGCTTCCTGGTGACTTCGTCGTTCGCACAGTTCTCGCAGGCAACCGCCGCTTCATCGAACTGCTCGCTCACGAAGGCTCACCTCTGGCAGCACTGCAACACGTCCTCGAACTCACCGGCGCCGAACGTCAACACATCGACGATTCCCGCATCGAGTTCACGAATGGTCAGTCATTAATCAGTCTTCCTCAAAGCATGTTGGTAGCTGCGCCCAAGGGCCGCTAACACGCGCTCTGTGGATCACAAGCTGGTTAATCACTGAGCACTCACTAACAGACTAACAATCCCGAATCCGCACCATCCTGCGGTGGGGCGAGGTCGCAAGTAGCTTCTAAAGCCGCTTGTGGTCTCGTGCTGGTCGTGCCTGGAAAGGGGCACGGCTGGGGAAACATTCCCAATCACGTTTAACTTAAACAAAGGAAATCATCATGAAAACGAACCAAGTAAAGCAATTCGGCCGTCTGCGTACTTTTCGCATGCGTGTCTTGAACGACAACTACACCATCGCCCCCATCAACAACTGGGACCGCACGGTGTGCGCCTCTGACATCAAGAAGTTCCTCGAGTGCGAAGCGCTCTACCTGCAGTGGAAAGAAGGCGACGCCACCGGCGAGCAGTCTATCACCGAGCAGGTCGGCGACATCGTCCACGAAGAAACGGCGAAGCCGGAAGGACAGCGCATCAACGACCTGGCCAGCCGCATCACCACTGTCACCGACAAGGTGGAGCGCGAGCGGGTTGTCGCTGAAGTGAAGAAGCTGATCGAGGTCTCCACCGCTGCTCAAAAGGCAGACAGCAAGGGCGCCAAGGTGTCGAAGAAGGAGGAAACTCTGGTTTACTTCGACGACTACACCCAGACCTGGTGGTACGCCAAGCTCGATTCGACTGACCTGAAGAGCAACGACCGCGGGGCCTACCTCAACGTCATTGACCAGAAGGCCGGCCGCTATCGTTCTGCCATGCAGCTCACCTCGGTGTTCTTCCAGGCATACGTGGCCAAGATGTCGAAGGCTTTCGGTCACGAAGGCCCCATCCGCTACGCCGTCCGTTACCTGCGCGACCGCTTCGGCAACATCCTCAACACGCCGGAAGAAAAGCCGTACTGGCTTGGACGTCGGCTGAACGAGAGCCAGGATCAGGCCCTCTACGGTACCCAGGTCACCATCCAGAAGATGGAGAAGGCTTGGACCACCGGCGAGTTCCGCGCTGAATCTGGCAACCGCTGCAAGACCTGTCAGTTCGCAAAATCTTGCCCGGCCGGCCTCAAGTGGCAAGCCGAGCAGGATGCACAGAATGTGCTCGCTGACGAGTCGAATGCCGCAGTCGCTGCCAAGCTGGTTCAGGTCAACACCCCTGACGTGGCAGCCAACGACACCAACACTGCACCCGCAGGGTTGGTTCACGCCCAAGCGTCGCACGGTTTCCAATCCGGAACCGTCCACGCCGCCTGAGCCTTGTTATTAAGTAAATCAACAACAACAACAACAACCCGAGGGCACCATCTACTGGCTAACACCAGCTGTGGTGCCCTCACAAACAAGAAGGAGATTTATTATGGATCACGGATCACACGACGGTCACGGGATAGGTGGCTTCGACGGTCATGGCAATGACGCCATCACCGGCAACATGTCCGGAGTCGACTTCGGCTTCGGCCATGACCACGGTCACGGCGGTGCAACGACTGCAGACGCCCTGTGCGTTGCCCATTCGTTCTGCGCCGACCACGACGGCAACACCGCTGTGGATAACGGCGTCAGCCTGGACGGCCACTTCGGCGGTCACGGTTCAATGAGTGCGATGGGGGCGTCGTTTGCAGGGGCCATCAATCCCAGCAACAACGCCTTCGGCATCGCGGTGATCGGTCACGATTACCTCGACCATCGCAGCATCGTGCGTCATCTGCTCGCCAAGGTTGGTTTGCTCGAGCTGTTCACCCCTCAAGGTGACCGCAAGCGGGTGGACCAGTCGTACCAGGTGATCAAGCCGGTGCGTGCTGCCACCCAGAGCAAGGCGGCAGTGATGCCGAGCGGTTACTACGAAGGCGCCACTGGTCTGACCAGGGAATGGCGTTCGTTCTGGCAAATCAGTGAACGGACGTTCGCTGACAAGCTCTTCGGCCGCCCCGCAAAGCGTGATGCGAAGGCACGATGGAACATCGACGTCAGCATCACCCAGTGGTTCTACGCCGAGTCTGGTGACTACGAAACCCGCATCCTGGCCAGTGTCTGGTCGGGTTTCATGAACACCACCACCGACATGGATGAGCGCATTGCTCACCTCGAGGTGGCGCGTCGGTTCATCAAGGAGATGGCGGACATCATCGGCGCTGTCAGCCCCAACGAGCACTCGCGGAAGTTCCGTGCAGCTCTCAAGGGCAGCGGCGCAGTTGAAATCGAACAGGTCAGCGAGCCAGTGCAAGCAGAAGCCGCGGCGGCCTAACAAGCTGACTGTCGGCACCCAAAGCCCTCCCTTCACACGAAGGGAGGGTTTTCGTTTACGAAGCTAGTAACTAGGAGAACACCATGGCCAAGTCATTGGAACTCTATATCAACTCCATCCCGGGCGGCTATCACACCCTGATGGTTGTGGAAGGTGTGCGTCGCGAGAAAGCGCCGTTCACCGCCAACGACCATCAGGAGATGCTGGCCGAAGCCCTGCGTCTGCTCGAAGGCGAAGGCTTCGATGGCCGTCTGCGCATCTTCGACAGCGGCAACATCATGGTGCGCAACCGCGACGGCCAGTCGAGCCTGACCACCAAGCAGCTGCGCATGTTCGTCACCATCCCGGGCGGCCCGATTCACAAGGTCGAGCCCGACCCCACGCAGTACGAGCCGCACCGTTCGACTGCCGAAGATGAAGCTGCTCGCAACCTCGGTCGTCACCTGACGGCCTAGTGCAGAGCAGTCAGACCTGAGCAGCAAAAGAGCAGCAGCAAGCAATTGCTTCTGCCTGGAGTTCTAGCGTCTAGCTAGGACTCCAAAACGCAGCAGAGAAATCTGGTCTGCGGCCGCGTGAGACTGAGAAGCCTCTTCAGCCGACGGTAAGAAATCGGCACTGCGACAGCATTCTGCTGCCGCAGAAGTATCAACTGGAAATTTATTTCCGCAAACATCAAAAACGAGGAAAACATGAACACATCAATGCAAACATCGGCGTACAGCGCCAAAATCAGTGGCGGCACGCAGACCCCCAGCCCTCGCAAGACGGCATACGCTAACCGCCCCGTGTCTCGCGCAGAACTGGAAGAAGAAGACGGCATCAAGGCACAGCACGCTGTCAGCCTCTTCGTCATCGAGTTCTTGAAGAAAGCCAACACTGGCTGGAGCGGCAAGGAAACCGAAGTGGGCGGCAGCGAAGACCGGCAGGGAATCGACTTCTACCTCATCAACGAGAGTGAAGGTCGCAAGATTCTGGTCGACTTCTCCTTCGCCAGCAAAGGGGGCCATGCCGTCAAGCTCGAACACGACTGGTTCGTGCGCAACGTCGACGGCAGCTTCACCTTCTTGGCGCAATACACCAAGGCCTTGGTGCGCCGCTTCATGCCGGTGATGGACCCCGACTTCCACGTCAACTTCGCCCGGCGCTAATGGAGGAGCCATGAAAGATAAGGTGAAAACAATCCGCATCATGTCGTGCGGCTACAAGCACGGTGCACCTCCTGCTGATGCGGCTTTCGTTCTCGATTGCCGCAGCTTCAAGAACCCGTTCTACGAGCCGCACCTCAAGGAGCTTACCGGAGAAGACAAGCCAGTGCAGCAGTTTCTTGAGAACGAAGAAAGCGTGCAGCTCATGCTGTCGGCGCTTCCTGCGGTGCTCAAGGCCTTGCTGCCTGGTCATGTCGCCGCCAACAGCTATCACCCGCAAGAGGTGAAACTTGTCTTCGCCTGCACGGGAGGCAAGCACCGCTCACGATTCTTCGCCATCAAAGCGAAGGCCATCGTCGGCGCCCTCATCGAGCAGAACCCTCAGTGGAACTGCCGTGTCATCGTCAGCCATCGTGACCGCGGTCGCGCCTAAAACTCTGTTCTGAAAGGAATCATCATGCAGAAACGCAAGCTGTTCATCTCCTTCACCGGCCTGATGTACGCCCTCAAGGCTGGCCGCATCAACGATGACGACCTGGCCAACGGCCTCTTCGTCTTCGGCTGCGCCCGCGACCACGCCATCACTCCCGGTGCCTGGAGCGAACACATCGAAGATGTGGTCGTGAAGAACCCCGAGGTGCATGCGCGGCTGGTGGACGTGGTCATCAAGGCCGAGTTGGCTGGTCGTGTTGCCTGGCGCCCGCGCAACGGCAATGCCTCCTTCGAGCTGGTCAACGAACTTCTGGTCGGCAACAGCGAACAGCCGTTGATCAGCCACAAGGAGGCTTACGGCACGGACGACCACTTCCCGCACTACAACTACCCATCGGTCAAGGACCGCTGCCCCCACATGGAGGTGGTGTTCTAAGACCGCTTCTCTAACGACACAAGGAGGCCAAGATGGCTCAATTGTTTTACATCGCGACCTTCCAGGAAAGAAACTGGATTGTCGAACACATCAACGCAGATGGTGCCCCCGTGCTCAACCACAAGCGCGGAGACCTGGTGCACTCGAGCCTGGAAGCGGCGGAGAGACTCGCTCTCGACATCGCCTCCGACATCGAAGTGGCCAACAAGGGCATGGACATCTTCTGCCTGAACGTGCCGGACGACATCTACGACGGCCTGCGCCGCTGTGGTGACATCGTCGTCAACGGCAAACCCGATGCCCTTGGTGCTGAGCTTCTGTGCGTGTCGGCGCATGGTGCCAGCATCATCAACCGCTTTTGCGACTTCGACACAGTGCGGCGCTTCATTCCCGAAGCGCTGTATCTGAGCCTGCGGTCGCAGAACATCTCCAGAGCGCTGCACTGAGCAATCAGGTCAGCTGGAGAAAACCGGCAGTGTCTTTGCTTCGACAGAGGCGCTGCTGTTAGTAACAGACCTGCTCTAGGTCTGTGTTTTATGTCAATCAGTCAACCCGGTCGAAAGACCATACCAACGGAGAAAGCATATGAATACCAACATGAGCAGTGACAAGAGAGGCATCATCGTCATCATCAACGGTGGCGACTTCACCAACGACCAGCGCATCGCCGAACTCCTCGGGCACCCGGCGGGTTTCATCAGCGACAACAACGCCAACCCGGCGTTGCAGCTGCTGATCGCCAGCAAGAACGAAGCGGAAATCGCAGCGTTCGAGGCGACCGGGGGCTGGACCTGGCAGGCCGCCTGCGAGACCTCCATCGAGACGGCCACGGCAAACTTGCTTGCCAGCAAGAGCGCCGCCGAAATCGCCGAGTTCGAAGCGACCACCAAATGGAAGTGGAGCGACGCTGTCGACGAAGCCATCCTGGCCCGCATCGAAGCCCAACTCCGCGAGACCAACCAGAGCGCCGAGAGCGAGTCGCCCAACGACGAGTTCGAGCGCGTCACCCGCCGGACCTACGGCGACGCTGTCGACATGGCCGCCGAGTGCCGTCGCGAAGACCGTCTCTTCGGAAGGCGCCACTAACAGTTGACCAAAGCCAGGCAAGAGGCTGTTCCGCAAGGAGCAGTCTTTTGCTTTGGCTCGGGTCGGCTGTCGTCTGTTACTAGCAACCACGTTGGCCTGCCACTAGGCAGAAGCAGACCGACGTAAGCAACAACCTGCCTCTTGTATTGAACAGAAACCAAACCAAAAGGAAACTACCATGAACACGAATCTGAACATGACCGAGAACCGTACCAACATCAACAACGCCGCCCTGCAGATCCTGCTGGCCAGCAAGAACGACGCCGAAATCGCCGAGTTCGAAGCGACCACCAAATGGAAGTGGAGCGACGCTGTCGACGAAGCCATCCTGGCCGAGACCGAAGCCAACTTCAAGGCCAGTCGCCGCAATCGCGTCACGATCGAGTCGTTCAACGACCGCTTCGAGCGCGAGACCAGCATGACCTACGGCGACGCTGTCGACATGGCCGCCGAGTGCCGTCGCGAAGACAGTCTCTTCGGAAGGCGCCACTAACAGTTGTCGAAAGCGGCCAGGCAAGAGGCTGTTCCACCAGGAGCAGTCTTTTGCTGTGGCCGTTTTTTCAACACCTCTGTTAAGCGACTGAACTGTCATAGGTTCTATCGCTGACAAAAAACGTTGGCCTGCCACCAGGTAGCAGCAGACCGATGTAGTTACCACGCTGCCTCTTGTATTGAACAGAACCTAAACGAAAGAAAAGGAAACCAAACCATGAAAACGAATCTGAGCATGACCATGAACCGCACCGATGGCAACAACACCGGCTGCTACACGGGTGTCATCAACAACGCCGCCCTGCAGATCCTGCTGGCCAGCAAGACCCCCGCCGAAATCACCGACTTCGAAACGGAGACCCGCTGGAGCTGGCGCGATGCCTGCACCACCGCTCTGGAAGCCGGCACCGCCAACCTGCTCGCCAGCAAGAGCGCTGCCGAAATCGCCGAGTTCGAGGCGGCCACGGGCCGGAAGTGGAGCGACGCTGTCGACGAGGCCATCCTCGCCGAAACCGAAGCGAACCTGCGCAAGGGCAGCCGCTTCAGCACTCGCCACTAAGCAACTACCTGAACTAAGCGCCAGCTTCGTTCAGTCCGCAGCCTTGCACAGAGGGAGCCTCGCAAGGGGCTCTCTCTGTGGCATTGGCAATTTGACAACATCGAGCCTAGCGAAAACAAATAAGCAGACTCGTCTGAGAGAAGAGAAGAACATGAAAGTAAATCTGAAAGTTGGTGACATCATCGGTGCAGAAGTCATTCGCATCGTCAACGGTGCTCTGGTTCTCGAACTGGACAACTGCCAAGAGACCGTCATCCCACTGAGTGGCCTCCGCGGTCGCGACAGCAACTCCAAGCTGGACCGCTTTTGCAGCTTGACCATCGGCAGCCAGCTCACGGTGGAGGTTACCAACGCCTTCGTTGGCCAGGCCTTCAAGAGCAAGATCGAAGTGAAGGAAGTGGCCACCACTCACAGTGCCGCATCCAGCGCTGCCCCGCCACGCACCGGTCGCGTCCTCACCGCCACACGTTAACAGGGAGGTCTATGCAACAACTCAAAGTAAACAGCGGCTGTCATATCGTCGACAGCGGCCTGGTGATCGCCAGCGGCACAGCACACATCGAAGCGAGCGGCAGTGCCACTGTCATTCTCTTCGAGCAGGCTTCTGCTCGCGTCAGCGGCCAAGCACATTGCACAGCCATGGGCGAGACGAAAGTGGTCTTGCTGGGCAGCGCCGAAGCAGTGATGCACAAGCGCAGCCAGCTGGAAGCTCACGACCAGAGCACCTGGACTGCACTGGACGACAGCACGGTCACCGCCAACGATACCAGCAATGGCTTTCTCGGCCACCGCGCGGTCTTCCACGGCAAGGGTGCAGCCAAGGCCTACTCCCTCAGCAGCGGCGACTTCACCCTCGATGGCGACGCTGTTCTCGAGGTCGTGCAGAACGGCAAGCTGGTTGTTTACCCCTAAACATCGTCAACAACAGCCAAGGAGCTGCCCACCAAAAAATTCATTGACCGCAAGACCTCAGAGCTTCGGCTCAGACCTTAACACCGGTGTGCTCAAAGCTGGCGCTTTGACACGCTCTTCTGCAGAAATCGGAGAAAAAAACATGGCGAAAACCTTCATCCAGCTGAACAACGGCCGCACCAAGGTGCTCAAGGGTCGTCGCGGCGGCAACATCGACCGGCCCCACGCCGACGTCGACGACAACATCGAGAAGCGCATCAAGACGCGCGCCGAGAACCGCTTCGTCGCCCAGTTTGTCGACGACTGCGACATCAGCGCCATCGCCGCCGACGTGCTGCACCCGGTCGCCACCAAGCCCCAGGGCATCAACGAGATGCTCTTCCACGGCGAGGCCGAGGTCTACGGCAACGCGGTGCGCTACAACGGCGACGACATCAACGTCACCATGGTGCTCGACGCCAACGGCCGCGTGCTCTCGGCCCACTGCCGCAGCTGGAAGTAACACCAATAGGTTGAAGTAAGTGGGGCAGCGGTCACTAGCTATTAGCTATACCGCTGCTCCGCACTTTTGCCTAGCCAACGACTTTGACAAAGCTCTGTCACCTGACAAATTTTTCCGGAGAATACAAAATGGCGAAGAAGATCATCCAGCTGCACAACGGCCGCGTCAAGCGCACGGGCAACCGCATCGGCGGCGACACCAGCACCATCGACTCGCGCTACCGCCGTCGCGACAACGAACACCGTGCGCACTTGCTCCACCGGCAGTACAACCTCGACGCCCGCCAGGCCGTCGACGAGTGCGACATGATCGGGCCGCGCGGCATCATCAACAAGAACTCCAGCGACTACCCGGTTTCGGAGAGCCAGGAGCCCCGCCGCAACCAGAGCAAGCGCCGCAACTCGCGCCGCCGGAGCAACGACAGCAACAACAACCAGGGCCACGCCCAGCACTTCGCCGCGCCGATCACGATGGTGACCAGCGTCGTCGTCAAGCCGAAGCGCCCGCCCATCAAGGTGATCATCGACGAAGGCGGCACCATGCGCGCCATCCCGCTGGTCTGAACCGCAGGACAACATCTGAACGAGAAAGGAAAATATCATGCACGGAATCGATACCATCTTGCTTGTGGTCATCCTCTTGGTAGTTGGCTTCATCGCACTGCCCTTCCTCGGCCTGTCCGGCATCCTCGTGGTGTTCGGACTGTTGGGCCTGCTCAAGGGGCACCTGCTGTTCGCCATCGCCTGCTTCGTCATCGCTGCTCTCTGCCGTCGTCGCTGAGCCATGTCAGCCGCCGCCAACAACAGCAGCACCATCGACGCCAAAGCGCTGGCTCTCGAACTCTTCGCCATTCAAGCTCAGCACAATGACGGTCGCGGCATCAGCTGCGTTCGTGGTGTGTGCAGCGAGCTCGAACGCGGACAGATCGACGGCGCCAAGGCCATCATCAACACCGACTCCGACAAGATGAGCAACTATCCCGATGTGGTGGCAGTGCTCAAGCGAGTTGGCCTCTGGGAGGAAATCGACTGGGCGAAGTTCGGCCAGTGAAGTAAGCATTTCACCTTTTTACAACAGGAGAAAACTATGAAACTGGTTCTCACCAAGACCCCAGGCAAGGGTTACATCCTCTACGTCAACGAGCTCAAGGGCGACGACAAGTACGTGCCCTACCGCCCCTGCTTTTCGGAGCTGCCCGACTCGGAACGCTGGGATGCCGACCGCACCATCCGCGACGCCTGGGACGAAATCAAGGAAACCGGCGTCAGCGGCAGCATCTTCAACCAGTGCCAGTGGGTCGGCACCACCGGTTGGGAGTTCTGGGTCGAATCTTTCGAAGCCATCCTGGCCACGGCCACGAAGGTGAGCGACAGGCTCGGCGTCGAACTGCGCATCGAGAAGAGCGTCGAGCAGCACACTTCTGGTACCACCAACGATACCGTCATTTCCATCTATCACCCCATCGTGAAGGAGAGCACCATGTCGAACAAGTCCAACCAGACCGACCAGTCCAACACCAAGGCCCCGGCTTTCAAGGCCACCTTCATCGCCGCCACCAACGGCCTGCAGACCGAGCAGCGTGTCCACGGCCGCCGCGCCTTCCCCAGCCGCAACGGCCAGCAGCCCCAGCTCGGCGAGACCTGGATGGTCGAAGTCGCCGGCGAGAACCCGAAGCGCACCGTGCACTTCGTCAAGTGCCTCGAGCTCGTCAGCGCCGCCAAGCCGGTCGTTGAGCCGAAGAAGGAAGCCGTGGTTGCGCCGAAGTCCGAGCCGGTCAAGCCCGCCATCCAGGTGAAGATCGTGCGCGCCCCCGGCAACGATGTCTGCGCTCGCGTCACCGCCTGGGCCACTCCGGCCAAGACCGTCGGCCTGAGCGACCTCAAGTTCGCTTTCGCCCAGAAGCGCATCGAGAGCGACGAGACGGCCCGCGCCATGTTCACGCAGCTCGGCAGCACCATGGCCACGGTCAAGGCGTTGCAGGAAATCGCGGACCACGCCGCTGGCTGCCTCAAGCAGGTCAACGAAAACGACTACGGCATCGGCCTCGAGCTCTTCAACGCTCGCAAGGTCATGGTGCAGATGAACGTCGCCAAGGCCGACCTGAACAAGGAGACCCTCGCCTACGGCCGCCTCGTCCAGAAGCTCAACGCCACTCCCGCTGGCGAAGAGCACGACAAGCTGGCCCTCTCCAACGCCGCCACCAAGGAAGCGCTGGACAGCAAGCGCGCGGCCCACAACGCTGCCATGGCCACCGCCAAGGAGACCCTCTCCAGCGCGGAAACCGGCTTCCACTTCTGCTACCACGAGGACACCGTCAAGGCCGTCCTCGAACTGCTCGAAACCAAGGTCAACTACTCCGAGCAGGCGGCGAGCAATCGCAACCAGCTCGAAGTCGACCTGAATGCCTTCGAGCTGTACGTGGCGGCCCTGAGCTGAACAATCTTTCAGCGGCACGAAAGAACCAGCCACCAAAAGTGGTTGGTTCTTTCCTCCATACAGGAGGCACACAATGCCAAACCTAGTACCGGAGCATGACTCCTCCATCACCGCTGAGATAGAACGTCTCGTAGCCATAGACAAGGCTCGCGCGCAGCAGATCATCAGTGACATTCCCGCCTTCGTTCAACAAGTTTCTGCCGCCACCGTCGACCAGGCCGTGGCTCAGGGCTTACAGCAATACACAGTCAGCGCCTTGATGATGCGTCTGAACTGGACTGACTCAAGAGAAAAGCCCGGTTTCTTCGACAACATCTTCGACTGCTGGCCTGAAGGTCGCCTGCCCGACGTCAACCAGTTTCTGGAAGCACCATGGGCGGTTTTCGAATACTGCCGCAAAGCAGGCTACGAGCCCTTCGTCGAACGCGCGCTCTACCAAGAATGCGGCCTGGTGAAAGAAGCTGACTGCAGCAATGCACCGGCATACGCCAAGCACATCAACAGCGACTTCCGTGACTATTTCTTCTACATCGGAATTCGCTGGACCGTCACCCTCGGTTAAAACAACCTGAAACAATCTCTTAGGAGGTCAATCTATGACAACACTGGAAGACCTGGAGCAACCGCCTCCGGTGCAGTTCGTCCGCCTGCCGGAAGAGCTGCGCGCGGCAAAGCTGGCCAGCCCCATGCGGAGCATCACGCTCGAGCAAGGCCAGTCGGTGGTTCTCGTTGCCGACGGCGTCACCGTCAAGGTCGCCAACAACAAGTTCCACTCCCTCAAGGCCACCACCTTCGTGCTGGTCAAGTTCGCGGCCCGCGTCGACGATGCCGAACAGCCGCAGGACGCGCAGCAGGTGGAACCGACTGTGGTCGGCTCTGCCATCACCTGCAATGGCAAGACCCTGGCTCTGGTCAGCGCCATCGACAGCAAGTCGAAGCGGCTCACCATCGACCTGGTCGACGGCGTGCACGTGCAGAACAACTCCATCTAACCAAGGAGCATCATGTCCCAAATCTTCGTTCTCAGCCATTGGGGCCAAGGCGGCAAAGGCAGTGGCTACACCATTGTCATCGCCAGCGGTGACAAGATGGCTCGCATCATGGTGCGCGACTACCTCAGAGCAAAGAGCGAGGGCTATCGCCAGTACCACAACATGGACAGCTTCGAGGTGGAGCCGCTCGAAGACTCGATGCTGTTCTCCGACCTGGAAGTACCTCTCACGAGCGGGCACGGTGTCTACCGCGAGTACTGGCTCACGCCGGAAAAAGAAGAAGACGAGGGCGCTGACAGCACCGGCGAAAACGAGGGCGGCAAGCTGCTTCTCGTCTACGAACGGGCCTGACCAAGCTCTTCGAAGCAGTAAACAAGAAACGACAAACAAAAACCGCGAAAAACGGAGACTTAATGCGAAAGCACTTCTACCTGAAAATCATCGGCTTGCCACACTCCCGTGGTTCGCCGCAATCTGGAAAAGGATTTCATCATGAACACTCTCACCAAGACCAACGGCAGCAAGGCGATTGAAGTCGTCTTTGGCGCCGGCGGTGTCAAAGGCTACCTGCACATCGGCCTGCTGCGCGCGCTCGAAGAGCTCGGCTTCAACATCTCCAAGTTCACCGGTGTGAGCGTCGGCGGCATCGTCGCTGCTCTCGCTTCCAACGGCTGGTCGTCCACCCGCGTGCTGGAACTCTTCCTGGCGTCTCACGACTCTTCGAAGAACCCGCTGCTCATGGCCAGCGCCATCGTGGTGCCTGACCTGCCGAGCTTCATGCACGGCATGTCGTTCCTCTCTCTGGAAGGCCCCTGGCAGGAGTCGGTGAAGAAGCTCGACATCAAGCCAAACGAGCGTCTGCGCATCGTCGCCTGCGATGGTGCCACCAAGAAGCCGGTGCTCTTCGAAGGCGTCGACTACAACCTCGGCACCGCACTGGCTGCTTCCGGCGCCTTCCCCGGCGTCTTCCTGCCGGTGCGTTACCAGGACATGCTGCTCGAGGACGGTGCCTGTTTCCACCGCAACCCCGACCAGTTCTGCACCGACCCGGCGGTGGTCTCCTCGCTTGGTTTCGCCACCAAGTGGCCCAAGGAGTACCTCGACCCGATCTCGCTCTACTTCCACTACCGCGAGGTCTACTTCCCCATCGTCAAGCAGGAAACGGCAATCGACGAAGTTCGCAACCTGCTCATCAAGCAGCAGGCCGACGACGTTTGCGGTCTCTCCTTCGCGCTCAGCAAGAAGCGCTGCCTGCAGATGTACGAGGAAGCCTACGTGCACTCCAAGCGCGTTCTGCTGGAAGCGATCAAAGACGGTCGCCTGCCCAACCCGGCCGAGCAGTAAAAGCCGAGGAGAGCGGATGCACAACACAGCAGAAGGGAATCGCCCAGGACATAGAAGCCTGGCGGTTCCATGACGCTGCTTATTTCTCAAGTCGAAAGACGCAACTCAACAGAGGAAATATATGAACAAACTCTCAACCAACGGCTCTCGCAGCGGCAGCTTCAAGGAAGGCCCGGTGGCATACAGCGCCGCGCAAATCGCGTCGATGTGCTCCAACGGCGGCATCTACAACGGCTTCACTGCCGAATCGTGCGGTCACTGCAAGGCCAAGGCCAACGTCTTCGCCCACAACGCCGGCTGGTTCTGCGCCTGTGGTCACTACAACTGCCAGAGCTGGAGCAACAGCTGCATTCCGCACGAGCACCCGGCTCACGGCCCCGCACTCGCCGTCATCCGCGCCGGGCACGCCATGCACGACCAGGCCATCGCCGACCTGATTGCCCGTGAACGGCCAGGTTGGACGACTCCGGCCAACGACCGCTTCGGCTTCGCTCGCGCGGCACTGTGCCGGGAGTTCGCTCTCGTGCGCGGCATGTTCGACTGGGCAACCTGGGGCGACATCCTCTACCGCGACAGCAAACTGGCAGCCTAAGCAGCAGCCAGCCAAGATTACAACAACATGGCCCCGCCGTTCAGCGATTACCAAATCGCATAGAACGGCGGGCCATCTACTTTTCATCTTCCATACTTTTTAATTTAGCTTAAGCCACTATAGCTCATAGTATCAAACAAGCCAGGCTAGTCACAGGAGTGTTGGTGCCCTAATTTGAATTCCAAATTAAGGTTCGCACAAACTAACGTCAAGCTTAATTACCAGTGCTGTCTGCCAATGTAAACACTCTGCGAAAAGTGTAACTAGTAACTATCCATCAAGCTTTCGAAGCACACAACTCAGTCATTCCAAGCATCAAATGTTACTTGAGACTATGCCCGTCACTCCGATAGCAATAGTTATTCATCACTTGCTTGCCCCCACCGAGATCTTTCCCAAAGCGCCATTACAGCAACCACAGAGAATTGATACCAGGCATTGCCAATGCTCTGTAGTAGCCCGTGCAAAAAAACATCTCTTCGCCAACCGCAGAGCCAAACTAAACAAGAAGGAGGACAAATCATGATTTAGAGATCACAAGAAAGCTTTATAGCAGCAGTACAAAAAGCCAATTTGCGGAACAGCGCACAACACAAGGAAAATCAATTGAACAAACAAGACACCAGCACCACTGCCACCGCCACCTCCACGCCAGTCATCGCTATCATTCAGACAAGCGCTAATCCGGATCTAGCCGATTTGCTCGACGCCATGGCCGATGTCGTCACCGTGTGCGGTACCATCCTCTTTTCGCTCCCCGCCGGCGGCCCAACCATCGAAAGCCTGAAGACGCAAAACCCCAATATGGAGGTAGTTGCCCAAGTCGGCATCTCCTACTGCGTCTCCTTGCCGATCAGTGAATGCGAAGCATTCCTGACAGCCTCTGACCTGCCGGATCCTACGGCAGAAGACAGTGACGAACTGATTGCCACAGCCGAAGCCATGCTTGTCACAAGCATCTTTTCGTAATTGCCCACGCCCGCACAAACCAAGGAGAATCAAATGAACAAACAAGACACCAGCAATACTGCCACTTCCACCCACGCCATCGATGCAGTAGAGACCGTTGCCAGCATTTCGGCGGGCAGCAAACTAAAAGTCAGCGCAGCAAAACTCAAACCCTTCCTCGAGCATCATGGTCTTTCCACCAACAAAGACACGCTCACCGTCGAAGTCTTGCGCATGGGTATGGGCACCACCGACATCAATCCGAAGAAGGTCGTATTCATTGTCATTGAAATCAAGTTGATCGATAATCAAGATCCTGCTCTTGACGGCAAAATCATGAACGTCGGCCTTGCCGATCTGGTCACTATCAAACCGTAGCAAGGCGCCTCAAGCGTCAAAGCCTAAAGCTGCCTAAAACAATACCTTCGCCATAGCTCCTCGGCCTTCAAAAAAGCCTTCAACCGCACTCAGGTTGAGGCTTTTTCTTTTTTCTCACACCTACTCAATCATGTAGTTGATACGGCGACACTAAGCGACATTGTGAATAGCCTTCAACATTCGATGGACAATGACACTAGAACAGCAACTAAGAGGTTGGTGCCAGCAGCTCAATCAACTTTTCCGACGAGATCGGACTGACATAGAGGATGTCTGCACCTTGTTTAGACAACAGCAGTGCAGACTGTTTGCCCAATTTTCCGATGCTCGCAACCTGACCATTCTCAAGAGTAATTTGACGCATACTGGTTTTGCGCAGTGAAAGCAAACCAGTTGGCGCCTGATAGCAATCAATACAATCAGCAGATGTACCATCGCTGCTATTGAAACACATGCGCACAAGAGTCTTACCATCACTGGTTTTGACAATATCAGAACCATACAAACCATAATTGGCTAGCTTGATCTTTTGCACAGCAAATCCAACTTTAGCTGCCAAATCAGAAGCATCTTTCTTGCCCACATAATCAACCACAAAGCTTGGATCTTCAGGGCCTGATGAATGATGACCAATGCTAGCCACTAAGTTCTCAGCGACAATTGCATTTTGACTTTGCACTGGCAGTGGAGTGCGGCCAGCGAAATAAGGAGAAGTTAGGGCCAGAGAAACAAGAAGCACTGTGGCTGCCGCACCAATAAAAAAAGTGGTCATGTACTTCACTTTACTGGCTTGTTGATCGCTATGCAGAGCAGAAATAATGCGCTTTTCGAAGTCATCACTAGGTCTTTGCTGAGCCAGAATATCGACAATACCAGCCCGCACCGAAAGTATCTGCTCCCATTCACTCTGACATTGATTACATTTACTAATATGGCCAGCCACCATAGCAGCCGACTCATTAGCAAGTTCATTATCACTAGCTGGCCCTAACAGCTCTCGGGCTTGTTCACAGTTCATTTGGGCCTCTCTTTGATTGTTCTTTCTTGCCAGCCTTATCAGGCTTTGTATTAGTTTGCTCGTCAGAATTGCTACCCGTCATCAAGTCGAAAAGGGCCTTGCGTGCACGCGACAGACGAGACATAACCGTGCCGACAGGAACGCTTAAGTGATCGGCAATATCTTTGTAAGACATATCGCTCACTTCTCGCAAAAGCAATGGAGCAGCAAAATGCTCTGGCAAATTAGCAATTCCAGTAGCTAGTAGCTCATATTCAATTTTGCGCGACGCCACTAAATCTGGTGTCTCCCGACTATCAACCAGAAGGTTTTCCAAATCGTCGTCTTCTTCAATAGCTTTATACTGCGGGCCAGCAGAAGCTTGGCGCACTATATCTTTGATAGCATTGCCGAGAATGGCATAAAGCCAGGCTTTTTCATTGCTACCCTGCTTAAAGCTACTGAACGAGCGAAAAGCCCTGACGAATGTGGTTTGCACAACATCCTCAGCCTCTTCATGCTTGCGCAAGCGCATAAAAGCATAGTTATAGAATTCTCGCGAATAGGCTTTTACCCAGCCCTCCACAGTCTTTCTTTTAGATACACTCTCTTGAAAAAACATAGCTATTACAGATGACGGCGAGGAACATGGCAGCCTTGACCAGGATGCTTAGCAAAGTAATCTTGATGATAGTCTTCTGCGGTGTAAAAGGTCTGCAATGGCTCAAATGAGGTGACGATTTTGCCATCAAATTTACTTTGCAACAATGCAATTGTTTCTTTGGCTTGTTTCAAATCAGCATCATCACTATAGAAAATCGCCGAGCGATACTGATCGCCGATATCTGGCCCCTGACGATCTTTAGTAGTGGGGTCATGAATAGAGAGAAACTCTTTAACAAGAGCCTGATAGCTAATCACCTTAGGATCAAAAACTACTCTGACAGCCTCGGCATGCTTAGTGGAATGACTACAGACATCCATATAGGTTGGATTTTTAGTGACACCGCCGGTGTAACCAACGACAGTACTGTGCACGCCCTTAATCGATTTCAAAGCGTCTTCAACACCCCAGAAGCAACCAGCAGCGAAATAAGCAACCGCAAGCCCTTTGGATTTTTCGGCAGCATCTTCAGCGGCTGAATAGGTAGGCAAATCTAGTGCATCAGCATTTTTATCAGAGACAGCAGCTCCACCGCTTTTACTCGCCGGTGCAGCAGGAACATTAGCTTTAGCATCGAATGCCAGGGAAGCCGAGTTAATGCAATAGCGCTTTCCGCTTGGCCCCGGCCCATCATCAAAGACATGACCCAAATGCGCGCCACAAGTGGCACACATCACTTCATTGCGCTCCATGCCAAGACTACGGTCAGAGGCAACAGCAAGACTGGCACCCTTAACTGGATCGGTAAAGCTCGGCCAGCCAGTGCCTGAATCAAACTTTTGAGCCGACGAAAACAAGGTGCCACCGCAGGCAGCACACTGGTAATTTCCTTTATCATGATTGTTCCAGTATTTACCGGTAAATGCCATCTCGGTGCCCTTCTCCCGGGCAACACGGTATTGTTCGGGAGTGAGCCTTGCTCGCCATTCCTTATCTGTCAACTTCTTCCATTCAATCTTAGGTTTATCGGTATCAATGTTTTTACTCATATCTGTTGGCTTTTGCGAAGCTCCAATTGATGGGGTCGAACAGCCAGATAGACAAATAGTAGTTGTAATGGCCCAAAACATCGTTCTTTTATAGATAGTCATCGATCACCTTTCCAAATTTGTCCTGGCTGGCAGAAGCGCAAACGCGCCGTTAACTCTCTATACTTTGCCGCCCCAGATTTTATTCCATGTAGTTCTGGTGAAGTAAATTCTATTCGATTTAATGGCATTGCCCCCGCCGAAAAAAATTTGTTTTGGTGGCGGGAATAAAATCGCGATTGCATCGGTTTACGAAATATCAATCACTTCACAGGAGATTTTTCGGATGCAAGACAAAACAAAAGCAAAAGTAGCCGCAGCACTAGCAGCAACCCTAGGGCTCGCCATACAGGGTTCGGCCAATGCCGCCTCTAACCAAAGCTTGCGAATCTTGGAAAAACCATCACTCTTAAAAGTAAACCAGGCAGAGACTGCTGAGCAGTTTTTAGCTGACGATAAATCAGACAAGAAAGCCAAGGGCAAAGAAGGCTCTTGTAAAGGCAAAGAAGGCTCATGCAAAGGCAAAGAAGGCTCCTGCAAGGGCAAAGAAGGCTCCTGTAAGGGCAAAGAAGGCTCCTGCAAAGGCAAAGAAGGCTCCTGTAAAGGACAAGAAGGCTCTCACTAATCCTCAAGACAAAGAGGAAGGCTTATGCTCAAGTCTTAAGCCTTCCTCTTTGTATTACTAAACAATTTTGTATTACCAACAATTAGCTAAAACATGATGATCAGGTGGCAAATTGATACGGCACAATATGCGGTACAAACTTTGCTGGGTCGCAGCTTTCATTGCTATCACTCTAACAATAGAGCCAAGCTTTGCTGAACAAGAAGCAGTTACACCGGTACTTGTGGAACTTTTCACATCAGAGGGCTGCTCAAGCTGTCCACCGGCCGACCGGTTACTGGCCCAACTAAAAGAAAACAGACGCGCAGGGTCGATCAAGCTAATCGTCCTCAGTGAGCACGTCAACTATTGGGACAATCTCGGCTGGCCGGACCCGTTTGCCAGTCAAACATTGACTGAGCGCCAGCAGCAATATGCCAGACACTTCAACACAAATTGCTACACTCCACAAATGGTAGTTGATGGCACCTACGAATTTGTGGGATCGAACAGCCAATTGGCAGACGATGCGGTAAACCAGGCAAGCAAAGTTGCTAAGGCGAAGCTCTCGATCAAGGTTAGTGCTGCAACAAGCGACAGCGCACAGTTAGCCGTTGACTTCAAACCTTCCAGCTCTAAGAGTCGAGCAGCAGAGACTGCCGAGCTGTTTGTAGCCGAAGTTGCCGACAACCTATCCTCTATGGTCAAGTCCGGCGAAAACAATGGTCGCCGACTCAATCACACAGCGGTAGTTTTAGGCCTAAACCACCTCAAACAGATAAATAGCAACGAGCCCTTTGCATCGACAGTACAAATCAAAAGACGCAAGAATCAGATAAGTAGAAAGACCTATTTTGTCTGCTTTGCCCAAATGTCTGACTCCAGGAAAGTATTTGCCATTGCCTCCAGTCAATAACAAAGACAGCATCGAAGCAAAACGTAGAAACTTTGCTACCAAGCAGTTAAACTTCTACTTTCTCTTCATTTGCGGTAACTGACAATGGTGGCACGTTTACTTTGGCCGACAATAATTTTCGCTGTTTGCGCTGTAAATATGAGTATGCCACTTGTGAGCAGTTACATAGACGACGACAATCCCGACTTTGCCCGCTTGCCTATTTACCCCCTAATACTGGAAGGCAAATTCGAAAAAGCCATAACTTGGCTCGATAACTCCATTACCAAAGATCCTAAGAATTTAACTCAGATAGAGTGTCGCGCGCAGTGCTATCACGCCCTCAAGAAATATCCACAAGCAATTAGAGACTTTAGCCGCTGTATTGCCCTCTCAAAAAACAACCTTTACTTGCATTACGACCGCGGCCAGGTTTACTCAGACATGGGTAACTTCGAAAAAGCTCTAGAAGACTTCGAGATAGTAATCCAGCTGGCTGGGGCAGACAAACTACAGCTAAAGCGCTTCTACAGGCTCAAAGTCAACGCTCTCGAGCATTTGAATCGCAACGTCGAGGCCGAAATATGGTGCTCAAAAATACTGGCAATAGACCACAGCAATTTTGAGATTCTCTCTAAGCGAGCCTCGTTGAGACGAAAACTTAAACGCACCCAAGATGCCATAAGCGACTACTCAGCTATTCTCAAATCTGTTCCCGATGACGCCGCTATGCTGAAGCTAAGAGGCGACGCTTACTGTGAGGCCAATGATTGGAAGAAAGCAATTGCTGACTTCTCAGCGGCCATAGGTGAAGAACCCGAATTGGCAAGCTCAATTTACGAAGCTCGGGGCAAAGCTTACCTAAAAATTGGTGACTCAGCCAAAGCTAGTGCTGACATGGCAAGGGCGAAGACAGCTAAACAGTGAGCTAGCCGTGCACAACTGCGCTAACTCGTCGCTTCCTCGAAGCTTTCATGGCAAGTATTTTATTTAATTGCCGTTGTTTCTCTCCTGCGCGGGCGCGTAGGTTAAAGACCATATTTCTTTAAGACACAAACAGAATTACTTTAGGTAGCTAACAAACAGCAACTAACCAATCATTCCGCAATGCCCGCTCTAGAGTCCTCCCTAACCTTTCCCCAAGGAACGGATTGTCACCCTCTAGCTCCTACCTCTTCAACCCTCAGAATCATGGAGCCAATCATGGCCAATATCCACACTGCCACCTTGGACTATGAGCGCTGGTTCAGCAAGCACACCAAAATTGTGCAAGCCGATCTCGACCAGAAGCACAAGCTCATGCGCACCAGCCCTTTCATTCTGCTCAGAGGAACCTTCTACCGCTGGGCCGAACTCTTTCCTCAAGCTCTTCCCGAGCTGATGGAAGCCCCGATTGTTCTTTCCGCCGGCGACCTGCACATCGAAAACTTCGGTACCTGGCGCGACGCTGAAGGCAGGCTCAATTGGGGTGTCAACGACTTCGACGAAGCTCACCCTCTGCCCTTTACTAACGACCTCGTCCGACTGGCTACATCTGCGGCATTCGCCATCGAAGAGGGCAAGCTGTCACTGAGCCTCAAAGCCGCCTGTGAAATCATCACAAGCGCCTACAGAGAAGCTCTCGTGCGCCACGGCCGTCCCTTCGTCTTGGCAGAAAAGAACCGCGACCTGGGCAAAATGGCCCGCAACCGACTGAAAGACCCGCGGGACTTCTTTGACAAGCTCGACGGCCAAGCCAAGACTTCGAGCCCTGTGCCTGCTGTCGTGGTCAAATTGATCGATCAGGCCCTGCCGCGCAATGCTTCAAAGCCTGTCTATTTCCAGCGTCAAGCTGGCGTCGGCAGCCTCGGTCGCCAACGCTATCTGGCCATCTCTGACCTCGGTGGCAGCAGAATCGTTCGCGAAGCCAAGGTGATGCTGCCGTCGGCCTGGGCCATGCTCCACCCGGAGGATGGCAAGGAGCCCACCATCTATCTCAACGAGCTATCGGAAAAGTGCCTGCGCTCCCACGACCCCTTCTTGCGGGTCGACAACGGTTGGGTGATTCGTCGCCTTGCCCCTGATTGCGCCCGCATCGAGCTCAACGAACTGCCCGATGAACGTGACGAACGAGCCTTGCTCGAAGCCATGGGCGCTGAAGCTGCAAACCTGCACTTGGGTACACCCAAGGCCCGCACCGCGATCATTCGCTTTCTCGACAAGAACAGCAACTGGCTTCAGCCAGCGGCCAAGAAAATGGTGCGTCTCACCAAGCAAGACTTTCGCGACTGGCGCGCTGGTCCCCAAGAGTAAGGCACAAGAGTAAGGCACAAGAGTAAGGCACAAGAGTAAGGCGCAAGAGCAATAAGTAAGACTGGTCCACAAGACTTAGTCTATCCAGGTAGCGAAGGCAGGGTAAAACCAGCTTCTCGCTACTTGGATTTTTACTTTCTTATACTATACAATACAGTTATCTACCCCAAAAAAAACGCCCAGATAGAAACTAGTTTCAGAGGGAAACCAATTGGCCATCACTAGACGGCGGCTTCCCTCTCATTTAAACTTTAGTGCGCTAGCCAAAATTGACAGGCTCCTTAACACTCAGTCAAATTCTTATCTAACATATCGTCGCTGAGCTTATTATTCTCGTCATATTCAATTGGCACATCGATGATGTGAACACCTGGCGAATTGAGGCAAAGTTCCAGTTGTCCACGCAGCTCGCTAGCCTTATTGATGCGATGGCCTTTCGCTCCGTAGGCAGCTGCAAGAGCAACAAAGTCAGGGTTGGAAAACTCTAAGCCCCAATTCTGAAACTTCATTGCCGCTTGTTTCCATTTGATCATGCCATAACCGCCATCGTTCAAAATTACGATCACGAGATTGAGTCCCAATCGAACAGCAGTTTCGACTTCTTGTGAGTTCATCATGAAGCCGCCATCACCGCAGACCGCCAAGACCTTGTTTTGACTATTGATCAGCTTGGCGGCGATAGCTGACGGCAAACCCGCCCCCATGGTGGCAAGGGCGTTGTCGAGCAAAAGAGTATTGGGCAAATGCACTGGATAATAGCGGGCAAACCAGAGCTTGTACATGCCGTTATCGAGGCAGACAATGCCATCTGATGGCATTGCAGCTCGAACATCAGCGACCACTCGCTGAGGCAGCATGGGAAAGGATAAACTCTCTGCGCCAGATTGCATCTTAAGATCATTGCACTTTTTCACCCTGGTAAAATGAGCGAAATTCCAATGTTGTTGGGCTTGAAGAACCTCTGTCATTGCGCCAATTGAGAAGGCGATGTCGCCCACTAACTCGTGATTAGGAAAGTAGACATCATCAACATTGGCTGGCGAAAAGTTGACGTGGATAACTTTGGCCTCGCTTCGCTCCATCAAGAATGGCGGTTTTTCCACCACATCATGACCAACGCTTATGATCAAATCTGCTTTATGAATGGCATCATGAACATACTGGCCACTGGTCAAAGCAGCTACTCCTAGAGAAAGGGGATGTCTTGAATCTAAAACGCCGACACCCATTTGAGTGCTGAAGAAAGGAATGCCTAATTTGTTAATGAATGCCTTCAGGGCAGTAGATGTTCTTTTACGATTGGCACCAGCTCCCATAAAAATCAAGGGAAAATTGGCTTTCTCAATCAGTGCTGCTGCAATTGCAATTGCTTTGGCGTCTGCCGCTGGGCGTCTAGCTCTAACGACCTGAAAAAGCGGTGCCGTCACCTCTTCTGCGGCAACATCCTCCGGCAGCTCTAGGTGAACAGCTCCCGGCCTCTCTTCTGTTGCCAAACGAAAGGCCTCGCGTACCAACGAAGGAATACGGGTACCATCGACAATCTGACGGCTCGACTTGGTCACAGGGTGAAGCATGTCGACAATATCGACTATCTGAAACCGCCCTTGCTTGCTTTTTTTGATTGATTTCTGGCCTGTAATAAGTACTAGGGGCATTGCTCCTAGTTGGGCATATGCGGCCGCTGTGACAAGGTTGGTGGCACCAGGCCCAAGAGTTGAAAGACAAACCCCAGGTTTGCCGGTCAACCGCCCATAAGTAGCAGCCATAAAACCGGCTGCTTGCTCATGACGCGTCAGTATAAGCTTGATCGTTGAGGTTCTTAGAGACTCGATAAAATCCAAATTCTCTTCACCAGGAATACCGAATATGTATTCCACTTTTTCATTCTCAAGCGCTTTTACAAGTAAATCGGATGCTTTCATTTTTTCCTCCGAATATAAATAAATTGATTACCATTAGTGAGAGTCGTACACCGGGGGTGGTGCATCGGTGTCTTTCCACTCAGGCAAAGGTGTAGGGCGATAGTCTTTCAACCACTCGTCCGGAAAAGAAATTGTTTTACCGTTGCCGTGAACAGTAGAGATGGTCTTGCCAGATTTCGAGACCCGGTCAATTGTCTGCACGGTGGTACCGTCAGCAGACAGGCGCTGCACTGTGGCGCTACCGTTCTTTTGCTGGCAGGTGACTGAAGTGATAGTGGTGCCGGCCACGTCCATCTGGATTTCACAAGTCTGGCTTGCCGCAAAGTCGAAATACTCGACTCGTAGAAGTCTGTGCTTGTTTGCTTCTGGACCGATGGTTTGCGATAGCGTCCAACGCTGACGATATTGCATCAGCATTTTGCCGTTCACAGACTTGTAGCCGCGCACGGTAAGGAGCCCGCCCATGCGGCTGCCATCACGGTTTTGCATGAGATTACCCTGAGGGTCCAGAAAAATTTCTTGCAGACTGTAATAGTCGCGCACATATTCTAAAATCATAGACTTGCCGTCGGCTGTGTAAACATGACCTTTTTCGCCATCGATAGGGTCGCGAGTGAAGTCAGCGTAGAGGGTGCCATCATCGCGGTAGAGGGCAGTCTCGGTCTTGTTAAAATCGCCGGCCTTCGAATAAATCGAAGCCACAAGAGAACCGTCAGGGCGATAGATTTTTTCTTGACGAAAGTGTTTCTGACCGTCAAAAATGCGCTCACGACTGACCGTTTTACCGTCCTCGAAATAGAATAAAGACTGATAAGAGCCGCCTGCTTGCAGCAGCTTGCCCACTCGCTCTAGTGTGCCGTCTGGTCGATAAACCGCGTGGTAAGTGTAAGTGACGCCGTCGGCAAATTTAGAGACGGCGCGTTTGGCGCCTCTAATCATGTGAGCATCGCCCACTTTGTCATCAAGGGGGTAGTACTCAACAGACGACACAACTATGTTTTTAGTAAAAGTGAGGTCTTCAATTAATCCGCTGTTCCAGTAGATGGTGCCCGACAATTGGGTGATACCATCTTTGGCAAAGCGAATTAGTTTCAGCCTTTGCTGGGTAGCCGGCTCTGGTATATAAGCTACTTCTTGGGTCTTGTCGCCAAAAGTGACTCGGCTGATTTCTCGATCTCGGTTTGCCATCAAATGGCTTTGAATAAGAAACATGGCCAGGTTTAGAACAAACATGATGGCCAAAAATAAGACAGTATGGGTAGGTTTATTCATGATATTTACTCCTTGGAGTCCCAGGTGCGTGGCACCAGGCTCTCTAAATCGTTAAAAAGCATCTCCAGATTGACTTGACTGAGGGCCACTAACGATTCGCTAGTGCGATCAGCTCCGGAAACAAAAATTTCATTCTCTAACGCTGTGATGACGCGCACTATGGTTTCAATCTGCCGAGAATCAGCCTGAGGAAATTGCAGGCCAATTTCGGTGATAGTAAGCGCGTCAATTTGCGGGTACTGGGGCAACGTAGCTAAGTAGACTCGCAGAGCATGAGAAAAAGCTTTCAGATGTTTTACTTTAAATCCGTTGGCTGTGCCATCTTCGTAGTTGGCGTCAAAAATCGTCCAAGCGAGGCGATTGGGTGCAATTTGCTGGCGCGGGCGAATGCGACTTAGCCACTTAAGTAGTTTTACGCCAGAGTGGAGCAACATCAAAATCGCCCCCAGAGTCAATGCGCCAACAGTCGGCCAGGGCAGGCGTTCAGCTTTGTCACTCAAATCGCCTTCTTGCAGCTGGGTGCCATTGTCCACAACGGTCATCTTTGAGACAACAAAATCGGGAGTGGTCAGAGGTAGCCAGTTAGGGGTTTTACCGTCCGGCAGCATCTCGGCAGCGTAGCGCAGATCAAGATTGAAAACGACGCTCGGCTTGAAAACTGCTGTTTGAACAATCAGGTTGATGACATAGATCTGACGACCATCTTTGATCTTCGGACCCAATACTGATACCGCTGGTGGTTCACCATCTGCGGCTTTATACAGGGTGAAGTTAGAACCAGCAAAGCCGATGACACTTTGCTGAACCAGGGTAGAAAAATCGAGCTTCACTGCTGAGTCGACATCAAGCACCACAGTCAAAGGTATTTTATCCATGATCGTGTGGCCGAAATGACGGTGCGATGCAGGATTGCCCAAAGCGTCGGCCGGAGTGATACCGATGACCATGCGCACTTTGCCGCCAGCACACGTTTTGCGCACTGGGTTTTCTGGCTTAGGCTCGGGCGGGTCGTCACTGTTGACGGCACTATCGGCCCCTGGGGCTGGTGAAGTACTAGCTGAATTGCCAGCTGAATTGCCAGCTAAAGCACCAGATACGGCACTACAAAGCTCTGCACTCGCCATACGAAGTGGAGAGGTATCAGGTAACGCAGCTGAGGCTTCTTTAGCCATCAGCACGGAAAGCAAAACAACTCCCAAAAGTACCTTAGCTATTTGAGCCGCAGGAATCGCTCCCTCCCGTAAAAATTTTCTATTTAATAACATAATGATTCTCCTAAAATTGACTGGCAGCTCGTCTGCTCACCCAGCCCCTAAGGCCGAATCCGATGAGGACAGACATCAATGCCAAAGCTGCGGCCAGCGGATACTGAAAGGCCGGATTCTGGTGATGCTCAGTTTTTGTATTACCTAAAGAGTGCGCCCACTGAATTTTGACGTCAGGGGGAGAAGCCGGGTCGAGGCGAATGTAATCTCCGCCTGTCTGCAAAACCAGAGTCTGCAGAGCAGCTTCATCAATGGCCGTTTGCACAGTCTTACCGTCTTCTTCGAGGAAACCGACCAACTGACCATCCACGCTGTACTTAGGTATGGGCACCGGGTTGGAGGCGCCAACACCGACAACAATTATTTTGATGCCGCCCTGACGAATATCAGACAAGACCTTGCTCAATTCAGACTGCTGGCCGGTAAAGCCACCATCAGTGAAGAGTAAAATCACCTTTTGCAAGCGATTTGGTTTTTGGTCTTTGAACATTTGCAGAGCGGTTTTGAGGCCTTCTGCATAGTCTGAACCTCCACCCGGTGCCTGGTTGATACCCATGCGCTTAGTCATGATCCAATTCAAAGCGCTGTAGTCATCGGTCAGTTCAGCCTGGATAAAACCCTGGCCTGTGTAGTTGACGATGCCGATTTTGTTGCGCTCAAGAGTGGGCATGATTTGCCTGCGAATAACATACTTCGCCATGTCTAAGCGCATGCCGTATGGGCCTACCACTTGGTCGGGGTTAACGGTCCTGAGCACATGGCCCTTGCCGTCAGTGATTTCTTGAGCAGGCATGACGCCCCGATAGTCTTCGGCAGCCATACTTGGAGAGACATCGACAACAGCAATTAGCTGCGTGCTGCCTTCTTTCACTACCTGCGGCAGAGTGCTCAGGGTCGGACCAGCGGCAGCGACAATAGTGAGAGCAACGGCCATCAGACAGAGTGTGGTTTTTGCCAATTGGCGCCGAGGGCTAATTAAGCTAGTGAAACGCTCAATCAACTCTTCTTCACCCCAGGCAGTGCGAGCGACACGGTGCTGTCTATAAGAAAGATAGAAAAGGACTGCCAAAGCAGGAATAGCTACGGGCAGCAAATATAAATACTGGGGCTGAAGCCAGTGCACATCAAAAATAAAAGCAGACATGATGGTGCTCCTTTAGATTGTATTTGGGCGACCTTTACCAGGCTGTGTGCTGGGATCTTCGCCAGGTAAGGGAGTGGTGCCATTGCCACTTTTGTCTTGAGGTTTGCCCTTACCCTGTTTCTGAGCTTGGGGCGGATTATTTTTGAAGACCAACTCAAGGTCGTATTTGGTCACCATGGCGGCTTCGTAGTACTGGTGAAATTCGGCTTCGGTCAACTGGCGACCAAGATAGAGATTGCCAGAATTTAGCTCTAGTGATTCTTTAAACGACTGCACTGCCGCTGCCGGTTGATTGGCGCGCAGCAGGGCTTTGCCCTTAAGAAAAGCGGCTTGGGCAGCCAGTTCTCTATCAGGTTTAGGATAGACAAAACGCTCTATCCAAGAATGGGCCTTGCGGGTTTTGTAGACAGATACACTTTGATCGGCAAATTTGATCGCTACTTGCATATCATTGGCGCGGTAAGCGGCAATACCCTGGTTGTACAAGGCGTATTGGTCGTCACTCCAGTGATATAGAAATAGGCCGATAGAAAAGATTATTGCGCCAGCGACAGCAGTAGAAGTGACCGCCAAACGCTGAGCGAAAGATTTGCTTCTTCGCATTTTATTGCTCCTTATTTTTATGAGAATTAGTCAGTCACAGGTTGCTCGCGAACGAGGGCGCTGACTATACTTAGACCAAACACAAACAAGAGCGCAGCCCAGACAAAATATTGGTAAATATCTCGATAAGTAGCCTGCCGCTCCACGGAAACTTGTGTTTTTTCTAATTGGTTGATTTCGCTAAAACCGGCGGCCATAGCGACTTCGTCGCCGACCGGCATAACCTTGCCGCCAGTATCTATCGCTAGTTGCTTGAGGTCTTGCACAGACCTTGAGTCAATAACCCAACCTTGAGCGATACCCAGCACATAAACGCGAATATTGCCCTGTTTGAGAAGTGTCAAAAGTTGCTGCCTACGCTCTGGCTGAATCGAGGCTTCACCATCGGAGACTATAATCAGGACTTTTGCTTTAGCTTCGCCCAGTTCTTTGAAATGGTCGATGGCAGCCTGAATCGGACCGGTTTTAGTGAAACCGGCTTCGTCAGGGCCATCAAAGTTAGTGCCACCACCTGAGTAGCTGCCCAAGTGTGAATTGTGCCGGCTAATTAGTTCTAAATCGGTGGTGAGGGGCCAGCTGAAGTAGGCTTCATCATCAAATTGGATGTAACAGATACGGTCGCCAGCGCGACCAGGAATGAATTTGGCAATGGCGGCTTTTGCCACTTTCAGCCGCGAGTCTTTGGTTTTGTTGTCAGTTTTGTTATCTACTGGACCAGCTGGTTCGGCAATACTGTTGTCTATTTCCAACTCCATAGAACCAGATACGTCCACCGCAATACAAAAATCACGGGTTTCGATAATCTGCCTGGTATGCGACTGGCTGACGACAGGCCGGGCAAGCGCCAAGCAAAGACTAATGAGGAAAGCGCCAAGCAAAATTAGTGGCAAGTGTTTGACCACTGACATAGAAGACAATGTTCGCTGCGTCTCTAGTTGACTGTAACCGTAACTAGCGCGGCGCCTGTAGGCAAGATAGAGCTGTAGCAACAGGGCGGGGATGAGACAGAGAAAGATTGGGGACATGAAACTAATCATGAAAATCTCCTTTCTATTTTAAAATTGGGCCGGCCGCACACCAGCGCAGGAGAGCGCTTAGAGGTCAATGACAATGCTCGGGGAGTGAGTAGTCTTGAGTAGAAATGCCTCTGTGTAGTCAGAAAGCGTTAAGCCGGTAAGACTTAAAACTTAGCAGTAGCAGAATCTAGCAAGCAATAGCTGGCGTGGCCGTTTCGGCTACCTAGGCTAGGTCTGTGGTGCCAAATGATCAATAAAGTAATCAATAAGAAATAGCGTTGATGGCGCTGATCCAGTGGCCGAGGAACAATCTGATCCACATTGGCCTAGGCAAAGAATATTGCTGATTCGCGCCCACTCGCGCTGATCCGCTGGCGGCCGACGAACCTGATCCACATTGTCTTCAGGTCTGGTTCTTCAGCGCGAATTTCCCAGCAGTGTCGCCAGCTTGGCCACCGCCGACTCAATTTGCTCTTCTTCTAAGGCCCAGTAAGGCCACAAAAACTCGCCGGATCGCTCTTTGCTCAAATAATATGGAGCTGTGGAAATCAGTGAAATATTACACTGCGCTGCTAGTGACATAACCTGGTGGTCACTCAAAGGTGTACGCAAACGGAAAGTAAGATGCAGTCCAGCTGATGACTCGGCCACATTGACCATATCTTGCAGAATAGTCTTGAGGGCAAATATAAGCTTTTGCCGGCGGTGCGAGTAGATGCTGCGCATTTTTTCTATATGCCGCTCCCAGTGCCCCTCTCGAATAAAATCATTGAGACAATACTGCTCCAGCATAGACAGATCATTACCCAGCACCTGAATCATCTCACCAAAGACCTTGGTCATTCTCTCAGGCACGACCAGATAGCCAAGCCTGGCCATTGGGCCCATGGTCACCCAGAACGAGCCTGAATATATCACCAGATCGTTTTTATCCATGCCTTGTAGAGCTGGCAGGCGCTTGTTGTCATAGAAATATTGCGAGTCAAAGTCGTGCTCCCAGATCAATGTATCTGAGTGCCCAGCCCATTCTAACAAGGCCTGGCGACGTTCCATCGAGAGTATAGCGCCGGTGGGGTCTTGGTGCGAGGGGCTGACACAAACAAGAGCGCAGCCGTCCATTTGAGCCGTCAGTCGCTCCACTATCATGCCGCGGTCATCCACGGGGATAGTAACCAGCGACGGACCATAAGCCATCAGAATGCGCCTAGAAACAGGATACCAGGGGTCTTCTATTGCTACGGTGTCGCCCACATTGATGAGCAAGCGGGCTGCCTGATCGGTTCTTGATGTTGAAGTCAGAATTACTCTTTCAGGGCTAAGCACCAACCCCCGCGCCCTCCGCAGGTAATCGCACAGGGCTTCACGCAAGGGCGGGAAGCCAAAAGGATCATCTGTATAGCTCAAAAATGCGTTGTCTGTGCTGTAGCAGCGGCGGTTTTTCAGAACCATTTTTTCCCAGGCCTGCACAGGCAAGAGATTGCCTGCCGGCACGGCAGCGCTAAAATCGCCGTGCCAACCAATCTGCTCTGATGAGGCTGTGATTAGACGTTGGGCATACTCCGACCATTTTGTCGCCCGGGGCTCGGCGGCCGGCCGATCATCCACCCTAGCGCTCGGGCGGGTCATGGGAACCGCTACAAAGGTGCCCTCTTTAGGTAAAGTTTGCAGATACCCCAAACTGGTTAAATAGGCATAGGCTCGCAGTACTGTCGCTGTCGAGGTGCCCTGCTGTTCGGCCAGTTGCCTAGCTGCTGGCATCTGGCTTCCCGGAGGGGCCGTGCCAGACTCTATGGCCTCACGAATTGACCTTGCCAGTGATTTGTAGACGGGCTCGCCGTTGAGAGGATCGCGTCTAAACAAAATCTCCAAATTCTTGACCCACAAAACACTCAATAAGGGAGAACCCAGTTTAACAGACGCTGATGCCCGGGGCCGGGGTCAATCTAAGTTTTGGGCTACGTTGCGGGCTAAACTTCGGACTAGGCCATCGAGCCAGGCTTCGATTTACTACGCCTTGATATAGTATCCAAAAAATGCAAAAAAAATCTGTCGATGGCTTTTCAGCTCTCGTACAGATTTTCTAAGTGTCGTCTATTGCTCTCATAGTATCTTTAATGCTTTCAGCTCAATTTAACTTGGCCAAAAATTGTTCAATAGCGCCGGTAAATATCGACTCGTCAGCCAGATCAATATTGACATGACTGGAACGCGGACAGACAACAAAGTGCTTGGGAGCTAAAGCACGACTAAACATTTCTCTTGAATGATCAATGTCGATGATACTATCCATAGCACCATGCATAATTAAGAGTGGCACGTGAGGTCGCTCAAGAATAGCGACATTATTGAGAGCAGGGCCATGAGGAAAAAGCCAACTGGGATATATTTTCAAAAACGGCACTTTCTCGTGAGCGATGCGCGGCAATGAAGCAAATCCTGATTGCAATATCAAACCTTTGGCCCGACGCACAGTAGAGACATGAGAGGCCACTGTGCTGCCCAAGGAGATGCCATAAATGACAATTTGCTCGGCAGTGTAGCCCAGCACATTAACCAAGTAATCATAGGCACTGGTGCCATCTTCACAGATGTGGGCAATGGTTGCCACTCCTTCACTCTTACCAAAGCCACGAGGTTCGTAAGTAAAAACAGAGGCGCCAGTAGACAAAAGCAGTTTGATGAACTCTAGCCTTTTAGGAATATCACCAGCGTTTCCTGGACAAACAAGAAAAACTCGGTTCGTCTTAGTGCTGCTGGTAACAAGGCCTCTGTTAACGCTATCAGGTAATTTGAAAATCCAGCCACGCAAATTACTGCTGTCTTTGGCTTTGAAAAGACATTGCTGGTTTGGCACAGCCTTGAAGCTATCTAAATGCTCGATATCGCGCTGTGTGCCCCGTTCTTTGTCTGGATGGAAGAGTTTGTGTGTGTAAAGCCCAGGCAACATTCGTGGAGAAAGCGCTAGGTACAAAATGACCAGAACTACAAGAGTTCTGATTGAGCGGCGCAGCCACACGAACACCCGCAATGAGCTGATGGTCACACGGCCATGTGATTTTGATTTCATAACTTTATGTTTTTAAATGAAAAATGCGAACTCTTAGGAGTTCCGTTCATCTTTGAAAATAGCGCTGATTAATGCCCACATAGTGGCGGCGCAAAGAATAATTACTGCGGTGTTAGCCCAAAAGCCGGGCTTAAGATATGCCTGAACGGCCAACATCAACACCATGCAGATGCCTACAACAGTGAATTCACGTTTCATGTTTGTATAGTTTTTAAATTGATTGGTTTGAAGTGATTTGGTTGAGATTTCCTACAGATAAAAGAAATGAATAATTGAAATAGAGATACTGTCAGCCTATGGAACACTCAGCGCCCGAGTCAAAGCAATTGCCTGGTCTATGAGCTAAAACCCCGCCTACACGACTAAAGCAGTTAAGTAGGTACAAGGCTGGCAGGCCTCGCGCGAGGCAGCAGCTAGGCGAGTTTACTCAGCCGCAAACTATTCATTCAGCAATCAATTCATTCAGCAACCTATTCATTCAGCAATCAATTTATCAAACTTCCTTGAGGTATCCCATCCCGAGCGCAGACCTTCTGGTTGAAGCTGGGCATCTTCCTTCTCCAACTTAAGGGCCTCCTTAGGACGATTGATCGATCGCAAAAGAAAAGCATAGTTGATTCGACTGCTGCGATAACTACTAGTGGACCGACTTGTTGGATCAAGCTTAATCGAACGTTTATACAACTCTTCGGCAAAATCATAGTTCTTTTGCAATCGGTACATGGTCGCCAAAGTATTCAGTTGTCTAGCAATAGCTTTCGTATGATTGCCTTTGCGCTTCTCAAGCAAAGATAAAACTTCGTTGTAGTACTTTGCTGCTTCTGCAAATCGAGACTGTTGCTCGCAGCACAAGCCAAGATTATTCAAACTATCAATACGAAACTCATGATCAGCACCAAGATTTTGACAATAGATTTTCTCTAATCTGCGGTAAAGAGGTTCAGCTTTAACATAATTCTCCTGTTCTCGGTACACAGAAGCAAAATGAATCATTTTATTGGCCACCTTAGGGTGGTTTTTGCCAAACTGCTTCTCCGCTTCAGCAATCTCTGTGTCAGCATTCTCAACAATTGAATCACCAAGAATTTCAATCTTTGAATGCAAGGCAGACGGGGTACTAGGAAGATCCTTTATCTTCAAATTTGGCTGCGACGTAACTGGGGCATGGTCTGGCTCTCTGCCTTGCACTGTTTCACTGCTCGCTGTGCCCATCCCTAGACCTAGAGCCAGGCTCTCACCTAAACCAATTTTGCCCGAAAAACTTAGGGCACAAATACCAGCAAGTGCACCTGTCAGCACGAGAAAACCAAGCATCGCAATTCTCACGGGTCCTTGGCTCAAAGAGTCAGCTTTATTCTCTTTGCTAGAATCGTAAGATACTATTGCGTTACCAGCAGTTGCCGCCCTTTGTGGATAATTCTTTGAGTAGGCAAGTAAATCACGACCCTCCTTGACCCGCACAAGATCAAGTGCAAGTTCCTTAGCCGATTGATAACGATCTTGAGGTAATTTCGCCAGACACTTGGCTATCACCAAATTAATAGCTGGCGAAAACTGAGCATTGCCCGGCATATCCTCGAGCTCAGGCGGCTCGTCTTCTTGGTGCATCAACATCGTTTCAAACGAATTGGCACCATCAAATGGCACATAACTGGTCAGGGTCTCAAAAAGACTACAGCCAAGCGAATAGATGTCAGAACGAGCATCAATTCTTTCGCCAGCACATTGTTCTGGACTCATATAAAAAGGGCTGCCGAAAACATCGCCAGCAACAGTGAGCTGCTGTGACTTTCCTGCTGTCGAATCGGTTAATTTAGATATTCCGAAATCAAGTATTTTTACTACCCTGGCGCCATCAATTGAGCAAAGCATGATATTTGCGGGTTTAAGATCGCGGTGTACTATGCCGTTGCGATGAGCGTAAGCAAGACCATCTAAGAGCTCAAGATAAATATCGATGGCATCCACTTCTGCCAAGGGTCCATCATCAATCAAGACTTCCTCAAGACTGCGACCATTTAGATAATCCATTGAGTAATACGGCAATGCATTTTCATGCACACCCAGGTCATAGACTTTAACAAAAGTAGAATGATTAAAGGATGCAATCGTCTGAGCCTCAGACTTAAAACGTTGCCAGCTCTCATTATTAACTGACTCTGACCGCATGATCTTCAGAGCAAATTGCTTACGCAAACTCTGGTGTTCTACCAAATAGACAGATCCCATTCCACCCTCACCAATGAGTGACAATACGGCAAAGACGCCACCAACCACATCACCAGCGACCAAATTAGTATTCGCAGCAACGACTGACGAGCCGTGCTGTTTGTTCTTCAAACTTTCAGTAAACTGCCTCCTTTGAGCAGCTCTTACCCCAGTCTGAGTGCGATGAAGAGCGGCCGAAGGCTTGCCTCTACCTCGCACTCTTGAACCAGAGCCAGCAGCACAGTGACACATCAAGTCTTGAAAGAGAAAAGAAGTAAGTGAACCAAGGCGACTGCCCACACCTTTTGATTTGCCACAACTAGGACAAAGTTCACCAGTTTTTTTGCTGGCAGCCTGTCGCTCTGCGGCTCCTGAACTGCACTGGCAAAAATTATGCTTGAAGAAATAGGCGGTCACCGAACCAGCATGGCTCCCCAATGGTTGCTTTCCACAATTTTTGCAAAGGGTGGCAGCCAAAATTGAGAATTTACCGTGGGGGGGGGTGGTGGGGGGGAGACAGAGAGAAGGCTGAAAGATAGCTGCAATCTATGTACCCAAACAACCGCATCCCCAAACAGCAGCAAAACCAAGCAAGTTTTTCTACAGGGCAAGAATTTCCTGTTAACAAGTCAGAAACAACTAATTGGTTGCACGGATTTACATTGAACTGGTTGCACACGGTAATGCCAGGTTCTCAAATGACCATATTGATAAACATTGACGATACATTGCCGCAACCTATCTATCGACAGATAGTGGCAGAGATTAAAAAAGCCATTGAAGCTGGAGTGCTCAAAGCAGGCAAAAAGCTGCCGTCAACCAGAGAGCTAGGCAAAGCCCTTGGAATTTCACGCTTTACTGTAATGCGCAGCTATGATGATTTGGCCAGCGCTGGCTACATAAACATTATCACCGGCAGCGGTGCCGTGGTCGGAGAGAACTTTGACAAGACCGAAATAGCTCCAAGGCAAAGTTCAGAGCTGTCGCAACTGTTGCCCACCACAAAACCTGGCACAATCTCACGCTTTAGCCAACAAGTTGCACGCGCCGCAAGCCTTCTGCCCTCTGCCAATCTCTGGCAAGAGCAACTGCACCATGCTGCACCAGCTCCAGGCTTACTGCCAATCAGCCGCTGGAAAGAAGTGTTAAACAGCGCCACGAGAGAAATCGAAAAAGAACTAACACAAACACACCAAGAACCTTTTGGAAGCATGGAGTTGCGCCAAGAGATTGTAGACTACCTCCATCGCCAGCGAAGAGTGAAATGCAACGCCTCGCAGCTAATGATTTTTACCTCTTATCAAAACGCCTTTGATTTCATCGTGCGAATGCTGATAGACAACGGTGATCAATGCGCCATAGAAAGCCCGGGCCTGCCAGGCAATTTTCACGCACTGCTGGCCAGCGGCGCTACCCTGCATCCGGTTGAGGGTGACAGCTGTGGCATGTCGGCGCAAGGAATAAAAGACATAGGGTGTCCACTGAAGCTGATTTGCCTAACCCCCTCGCGCAATCCACTAACAGCCACAACCATGACAGTTGAGCGGCGCCAAGAAATATTGGCAGTGGCAGAGCAGGAAAACTGCTTTGTCATAGAAAATGACTTAGACCATGAATTTCGCTATGGCACAAAGGCCACGGCATCTCTGCAAAGCATGGACAGCCAGGGCAGAGTAATCTACATAGGCTCGTTTGCTCAGGTTTTAGGACCGCTTTGCCAAACAGCGTACATAGTTCTGCCGGCCAATTTTGTCAGCGTCGGCAAACAGTTAAAGTCACTAACAGAAAGCGACTATGCTCCAATTGAGCAGACTGCTTTAGCTAAATTCATGCAACAAGGCTACTACGAGAGACACATCAAAAAAACCAATGAAATCTGCGCCGAACGCAGGGCTGCCTTCGTACATGCGCTAACTATCGCCTTTGGCAAGAATATAAAACAAATTGCCTCACAGTCAGGCACTAGTTTTACTCTGTCTTTCCAAGGAACAATAGACAGTGCGCCAATAGACAGCGCCAAAATAGCGGAAGCAGCCCGCAAACACCGCATCACAATGGTAGCGCTGAAAGACTTTTGTAATGGTGATGAACATAAAAACGAATTTCTAGTAAGCTTCGGCCATCTCTCAACTACCCAAATTACTGAGCGCGTTACTGCGTTGGCACAAGAGCTACTGGCGCAAGAATTGCCATCAAAGTTAGCAACCAGTTTACAGCCACTGCTAACAACCAGTGAAAGCTGCATCACTAGATAGCAACTCTATCAGCAAGAAAGTCGTTGATTTAGCTTTGATTCGAAGGCCTCTGCTGCCTAAGATGTAGATATCCCTTTCTATCAACTAAATCAACCACCCCTTTCATTGGCAGGCCCACTCAAAGCAAACCCAAAGCTTCACTAGACCATTTTTTCGCGACAGTAGTGCCGCGCGAATAACAACAACAACAATAAAAACACTCGTCTCCATCTCCAATCGGAGAAGAAAGTAGACAAGATCATGAACCACAACGCCAATGCGTCAGACAACGGATCGACCATCAAGATCGCTCTGGGCGACACTCTCACGGTCGATCTGCCCTACGAAACAACTGTGCCAGGACAAACCGCCTGGACTTTCGACGACAACTTCGCCTTCAGCCAGTGCCTGCACATGGGTTCTATCGGAGCCAAAGACGGTGTACGCACCATGCAGTTTCTCGCCACCGCTATCGGCACCGTCGCCATCGAGCTGCGACAGTTTCGAGTACTGGCACTGCGGACTGCGAGCAACATCACTGGCACCTACAAGCTCACTGTCACTGTCAGCGCCAGCTGAACGCCAGCGAGTTTGACAGAGAGCGATTAGACAGAAAGGACCAACATGAAACTGCCAGAGCGAACCAAGCTGCCTCTGGCAGTGTTGGTCTTATCTTTTCTAGTTTTCACAGTGCTTGTCCTTATTCCAGATCGAGGAAGCACGCCGTTCTTCCGCCCGCACAGCCAATTTGCCGTAGGCGTAAATTATCCCTGGCGCAACTACGGCGGTGATTTCGGTGCCACGGTTTGGGGAGTACACGAGGGTGTCAGTACAGCTCAGGCCAACAAAGCAATTGACCAAGACTTTGAGCAGATCGCCAAGGTCGGCTTTCAGGTAGTTCGTTGGTTTATTTTTTGCGATGGCCGCGGAGGTCTAAAGTTCAGCAAGGAAGGCGGCGTGATTGGTCTCGATGAGCAGGTGTTAGCCGATATCGATGCGGCTATCGCTTTGGCCGAAAAGCACAAACTGCGTATCATCTTTGTGCTCCTCGACTTCAACTTCGCTCAACCAGCGGTCTGGTACGCCGGTAAAAGAATCGGAGGTCACCGCAAAATCATAGAGAAACCGGCACTAACCACTTCCTTCCAAAACAACGCGCTAGAACCAATTCTCAAAGCTTTCGGCCAGAGCACTACTGTGGCAGCCTGGGAAATCATCAACGAACCGGAATGGGTGATGACTGCCTTTCCCTACTGGCAAACAAGCAAAATTGCCAATGAGCGATTTGTGACTTTTGTGAGGAGCACCGCCTTGTTCATCAAGGCGCGAGCCACTCAACCTGTCACCGTTGGTAGTGCCACTCTCTCTGACTTGCACCACTGGAGCAATTGCGATCTGGATTTCTTGCAGTTTCATCACTATCCGGCCGCCAAGACTAAACAGTTGGTGAGCACACCGGTGGCCAATCTCGGCTACAAGATACCGGTTATTCTCGGTGAATTCCCCACCGGCAACACTAGAATCGATGCCAGCGTTTTCATCGACCAGATGCACAGCAATGGCTACTTAGGAGCACTGGCCTGGAGCTTCAGAGCTTCCGACAAATACTCAAACTTAGCCAAACAAGAAACCGCAATTTCGGCCTGGATAAAGCTACATCCGGTCGGAAAGCCCTGACAAGGCAGATATCGCTGCCTGACCACAAGAAAGGCTAACTTCGATATGTATTCACTAATCACACTCGCGGTGATTATCGGCATTCTCTGCTCAGTTGTGCTCAAGCAGCTGCGCAAGAAAGGCTATTCCTTCCCACGGGGATTAACACTAGTCTTTTCAGTGATCGCCCTAGTGATCAGCTGCATCGTCGCGCAAGAAATTTTGCACCTTTTTGTGCCGACTAAGCTGATCAGCAAAGAGTACAAGCTAAGTGCCATGCGCACCAGCAGTGGCACTTCCGGCTCTTTTGCAATGGGCACTGGCACCACGAATAGTTTCACCAAATTCAGCCTATACGTTGTCAACGACGACGGTAGTGCCTCCCCCTTAGATATCGCCGCAGACGAGCGAGTCAAGATCTTCGAAGACTCAAGCCTGAAGGACACCGGCTACCTAACGCACACGGTGAAAAAGTACGACTACTCGACGCCAATTGCCAACTGGGTCTGGCAACGGCCGAACTGGGAAAAATTGGTCACAGACCAGCTAAGAGTGCCAGTCGGCACGCTTTTACACACCTTCACGGCCCAATAAACAAGTCGTTCGCCCATTCGCTCGCCCCTTGCTTTACAAGCATGAGCGCCTTTCTTGGTGCCCACAAGGCCCACAACATGGAGTAAAAATGCCAACCATCAACAGCCCCTTCGACATCGTCATCAGCGTCGTCCTCGACATCGTCATCGTGGCGCTACTTTATGCAGCCCACAAAACCAACGTGAAGCTTCCGGCCCACTGGTCAGGCAAGTTTATCATTGGTGGCGTCTGCAGCGGTTTAGCCACGCGCTTCCAGGTGTCAGCAACATTGATTCGCATCATTGTTGTCTTTTGCGCCTGGGCTAGCGGCGGTGCGCACATGATCTTTCTCTATTTCCTGCTCTGGGTCACTCTGCCCAGGGAATAGCAGCAAGATTTATCCTTGAAAGAGGCAGCGCAAGAGGTGGAATAGAAATGCTCAAATTTCTATTCTGCCTCTTTCACCACCAACAGAACTGACCATTTCCCAACCAACTGTTTACCGAACGGACATCGTGCCGTTTTTTCTTCTTTACCGGCCTCTTATATTATTTAGTAAAACAATCACCATCGTTCAGCATTTTCGGCCGAAAAATACCTCATCCTTTTGGCTCAATTTTCGCGAAAACATCGATCAAACACCAAATTATGGCAAAAACAGTAAGAAGGTGGAAAAACATCAATAACAGCGCTAAAATCTGGCACATCTGTGCAATTAACATGATCGGGGTTAGTAAGTTGAAAAACGACACCAACAGCAAAAATCTCACTTTGGCCCACAAAGTCGCCGACGAGATGCTCAAACTTGACAAGCATGCCCAATATCTCGGCATGCAAGTAAATCAAATTAGCCCCGGTTACGCTGAACTATCACTAGTCGTCCGAGAGGACATGGTCAACGGCCTCGGCATCTGCCATGGCGGAGTGACCTTCAGCCTTGCCGATACAGCCTTTGCCTTCGCTTGCAACTCGCGCAACCATCGCACCCTAGCTCTCAACTGCTCCATTACCTACAGCGCTCCTGCTCGCCATGGTGATGTGCTCACGGCTGTAGCCCAAGAGACCGTGCTCAACGGCAAAACTGGAGTCTATGACGTCATTATCTCCAACCAACACATGGAAAAAATTGCCTTGTTCCGCGGCGTTTCTTACCGCACCAGACAACAAATCGTTAACGGCTCTGCTGACGACTAAGTAAGCACTAATAACCCTGTTTTTTATCTGGCTCTCGTGCGTCTGTACCAGTCGGGGTCACCACCACCCAGTGGCACAGTCAACGGCCCGAAGCTATTGCTTGACGTAAACGACTGACCGGCATGCAGCATCCACTTAAAGCTTTCTTCTAACGACTTAGGTCGCGCCGCATAGCCGTTGGTCAATTCATAAATTGCCCAATCACCTTCTCTAAACATTTCACGTAGCTTCAGGTCTGGTCGAGTAGCAAAGTCTTTCATATGCTTGTCGTCGCCAATAATGAGCTGCTTGCGCCCTGATTTAGTCGGCCCATAAGACAGACCATCATCAGGAAGTGGATCGTTGACGACAATAAATTGATCTATGTGAGACATGGTATCAACTGGTCTTTTTAGATAAGTCATCAGCGATGGCTTAAAGGCGCCGTAGAGAGCGATTTCTTCATGACAGTCAGGAATATTTGAGGCCACTGCTTTCATATTGTCTTGTTTCTGAGCAGCAAAATATTGAAATGCAACTGGCGTGACATATGCAGTTAAAACGCAGATGGTCAGAGCCGCAACTAACAAGTTAGCACCATAGCGCTTAGCCAAAAGTTCGCGTATCTGAGCAGCAGCACCAAGCAATGTTACAGCTCCACAAAGAGCCAAACTCAGTTTTTGACCAGTACTGCCAGCCATAAAGAAAGCCAACAACGGCAGTGTCAGAGCCGCTCCTAGGGTGAGCAGGCCAACCAACCAAGAGACTATGATGAGCCATAATCTATCCCATTTTGCTTGATCATCAAAGGCAAATTGCCCAGGACCATCGGCCAAGCGTGACATAGCCACCGCCACGAGCACAGAAAGAGGGGCAATCAATGGCATGGCATAAGTGTCTAGCTGCGTTTTTGACAAGCTGAAGAAAAGCAGCACGGCTGTGCACCAAGAGGCAAGATAAAAGACAGCACGATTCTGCAGCAAATCAAAATCGTGGTATTCGCCCTGGAGAGCATCTTTGTCGTCTTGGGCAGGATCTCTGGGCTTCATATCTTGAGCATAAGGTCGATATGACGACTTGAAAGAAAGTCTGGTGCCACCAAACCACACTTTTGCCAGCGGCTGAAAGAAGGTCAACTTAAAAGTCTGAGGCAGTAGCAAAAACCAGGGCGCTAAGCCGTAGGCTAGAACCGGCAAGTAATAGAGAAAATTAGATTTATGCAGGTTGGTCTTGCCTTGAAAACGGGCTAAATTTTCATAGATAAAGAAGACATGAAGAAACAGACCCTTAGTGGCTTTCCACACCATGAAATACCAAGGAACAACCACGGCAAAAAACAGAGACACACCAAAGATTGGCTTAGTGCTAGCAAACCAAAAAGCAAGACGCTTCCAACCCGGCTTCGAAAGCAGCAAATAAAGGCCCGTGCCAATGGCAAACAACAGAAGCCCTGCCGGACCTTTCGTCAACATCGCCAAAGCGAGAGAAAGCCAGAGCACTATCCACCAATTGCGCTTACCAGCAAAGACACAAAGAATGAACGAGTAAGCACTGAGATTGACAAACGCCGTGAAGGCAACGTCAATGCAAGAGAGCTTAGAATACGCCACCAAAAGTGGTGCGCTAGCCGCCAGTAGACCAGCAAGCAATGCTGCTCTCTTGCTGGCAAAGACACTGGTGACATAATAGCTAGCGAAAACTAACAGTGAAGCCAATAAGCCAAAGGGCAGCCGAGCAGCAAATTCGTTGATGCCAAATAATTTGTACGAAGCAATCGTCAACCAGAATGTCAAAATTGGCTTGGAATAGTAAGTTTGGTAGTTGAGCTGGGGAACTATATATTCGCCACACTCAATCATTTCGCGAGCAGCTTCGGTGTAGTAAGTTTCGCCAGGATCAATAAATGACCAACTGCCCAGACTGTTGCAATAAATGCCCAAGCAGACAACAGCAAGAATCACCCAAGGAACAAAGCCTTGTGTTAACTTGCTTGCCGCAACACTAGTTGCTTTCTCATTGATGTCAGGCGCTGGCGCCGTACTTTCTTGCACTGGTCAATATTATCACCAGCAGCGCTGGAACGAACCTCAACGAAAAGCGATTGTTTCTGCGTACAACCATGCCAAGCGACCTTGAAAAATCCTAGTTTGAAGGTGCCTTTGGCGCCAATGCGAGAGCCCCGTAGGGCAACAAATTCGACAAGTAACACCGCTCTAATATGACGTCATATAGTAATCCGGCAAAATTTAAAATTTTGGCGAATTGCTGTGGTAAAGCGGCGTCAACAGACGCTTGGGGCATAGCAGAAAGAGAACTAGTTGACTCACAAGGAAGACTCCGCGCTCACAGCCACTATTAATGGCTTATCGAGCGCGGAATCCGAGGTCATAACTTATGACGTACGACCGTCATTGGCCGCCGCAGGAGCCTTACGCTCAGCGACATAGCGTTCAATCATGGCTTTCGCTTCATCCGCTTTGCCCTTACCGGCTTCATACCAGGTGACAATATCGGCTGCGGTGGTGATGCGATGCGCACTGCGCCAAGCTGGGTTAGACCCCATATGGCTGGCCGCATCCATGAGCCGGTCGGCAACCGCCTCGACCAAATTCTGGTCAGAGCAAGTGGCCATCTCTTTCATGGCCAGCAAATGAGCGGCTTTGATCGACTGCACCATAGCGGTCCAGCGCTCGTTGATATTGTTGCGACTGGCGGAGGCTGTGCTGCGCTGCTGAAACAGCAAAGAAATGAAGCAGCCGGTAGCGCAGACGGTAGCCAAACCGAGGAAGGCGGCATTCAGATCGCTCTTCATGCCGACCACAGCCACCACGAAGGAGACAGCAAAGCCTATGAGCGTGAGGTTATAAGCGCCGATGGCGCCAACGAGTTGACGAATTTTCTGCATTGTTATGTTCCACTTTTGTTGTTGCGAGGGCTGCGACTTATGTCGCTAGCGCTCAAATACCGCGGTAGGGGTTGAAATTATTGAGCCAAGCACCAAAGCCGGCAGCAGCTCCAATGACGAAGCTGGTGTGCAGATGCCCGATCAGAGCAATCGAATCGAGGCCAACCAAGGCCAGATGCGGATTGGCAAGCTGGAAAGACCAGAGCACCAGGTTGGCGATCAGGGCGAAGGTGATGGCAGTGTAGACGACATACTTCCAGAGCGGAGCTGCGCTTTTGGCCAGAGGCTGACTGACCATCATGGCGACGAAAAAGGCAGCAACGCTGACGGTGAGACTGCTGAAAATTGCCTGAGCAGCAAAACCTTTCAGGGCAATGGCGATGAGAACGGCAGGGGTGGCGATGAAGAAGGTGGACTTGATGGGTGAGGACATGCGTGTCTCTCTTTTCTGATTCTGGAATTTGCGGCGAAAGATGAAGGGAAAGGTATGGAGGAGGGCAGTACGTCCTCTCTCCTTGTTGATATGCCTGCGGCTACTTGCTTCGATCAGCCATAAAGAGAGCATCGGCGAAAGCAAAAGCACGGCAGAGAAGTGTTTTGAGACTAAAGACCAGAGCGGCTATGGCGGGGGCAAGAACGGCACTGGCGACAATAGTGACCGCGACGTCAAAATTCGTGGCGTCGGGGTTCTTTCCATCGACAAACCAGTGAATCAATGTCACTGCCGGAATAGAACACCCGACGAAGGCATTGCCGACGACGAGCCAGTTCCGGTTATCTGTATGACGCACCTTGAGCAGCAGTTCAGAGAGATAACCCACAAGGCAAGAGATTACCGCTGCAATGCTAAGGGCGAAAGAGATATAGGCAAACTTGATGAGGGCGAAAAGGGCCAGAGTTCCAAAGTTCATGACTTAAGTTCCTGTGCATTTGATGCAGCTGCGCACAATTGCTACAGCTGTCAGGCATAGAAGCGAGAAAAATGAATATCCTTGAAAATGGCCAAATTAATGACTGAAAACCAACCAGATGCAGGCAGTCACAAAAAGCATTGAGCGCCTGAAATAAATATGACGATGATTGACTGGTTCTTTGTCTTGAAAAATTCTCGCGAAAAATTGAATAGGGAAATATCACTAGAACCTAAAAGATCGACATGTGCCGCAGCAACTAATTTCATCAATCGTTACTTAGGCACACGTAAGTTATTACAAGGGTTTACATGGCCGTCGCCCTAGCGCAGCTGACGCAGCAACGACACTACTGGTAGTATCAAACAGAACAAGCTGACTCGTCTTAACGAGCCAGCTACAATTGGCGAAATAATTTTGTCGAGCAGGTACAAAGGCTAGGATAGCGGTCAGTTGTAAAAAAATTGTGAATTGGTTAGCACTTTTTAGCAATATCCAATCCAATTCGGGCAACGCCAACGCCTCTCTGCTGGCTCCTTTCATCTGCTCACTGCCACAGCAGCAGCAACTGACATGTGCAAAAGCTTCAATCATCATGGGAGCTTCACAAAGACTATACTATATGAGAGCATAAACTAGAACAAAAAGTAAACGAAAAGGGCTCCAGCTGGAGCTCTAATCGTTTACCCGAAAGTCAGTTAGACCTGCTAGTTCTGCTTTTTCTTCTGCCTAGAGCAGACCGTTAGCCTCGGCGACGGAGAACCTCCCGATAGCTGTTCTCGCCGGTGTAGAGGGTATGCCAGACAGGCGCCTTGGCGAAAGGCGAGGGGTGTCGGCCGCTGAACAGCGAATCGGGAACCGTCGCCTGAAGAGGCTCTTCCCCTTCGACCGCCGGCAAGCTGAACTCGATGCCGAGAATGGCCAGCATCTGCGGCAGCGGCATGTAGCGCTCACGAACCATCATCATGCCCCATTCGGAGCGCTGCTCGGGCTTGTTCCCGAGCAAAAACGCCGGGTCATCGAAGGCCATCATCGAGTGGCGACGCGAGCTGGCGTCCTTGCCGAGCATGCGCTTCCAGCCATAGCTGGGGATGACGAGAATGTTCGACTTGCCCAGCTCGATGCGGCGCCCGAGCAAGAGCATGAAGGCAGCCGGAGCAGCCTCGATCCAGCGCTCGGCCTCGTCGACCAAGAGCACATCGCAGTCGAGCAGGGTATCGCGCAAGCCATGCTGATTGCCGGTGGAGCCCATGAAGCCGGGCCCATGTGCAACCAACTGCTCTTCGGCGAAATGCGAGGACACACTGTGCAGGTATTCGCTGCTCAACCCGAGGGCGGTGGCTTGCTTGCGCACCTCCATGGCAATGACAGTCTTGCCAGTGCCAGCGCCGCCAACGAGCAGCAGGTTTTCACCCCGGCCGACGAAAGCGGCAGTGGCGATTTCATGCACCTGCGTCGAGTCGAGAGCGTTGAAGGCGAAGTCGAAGGCTGCCAGGCAGTGCGGATTGCCCAAACCCTTATGAGGATGGGCGATTGTGGAAGTTTGATTCATGGAATTCCTTGATGTCGGTGGAGTATCAAAAACAATGCCAACTCAACCAAAGAAACCACAGAGAAATTTCTTCCTCTGTGGCTGACGTCTATCAGACATCAATTACTTCCCTTGGTTAGTCGGGGCTTACTGCAAGCTCTGAGCCAGAGAGCTTACTTCCTCTACTTCTTCTCGACGGGAGCAACCGGAGCGACAGGAGCGTCGGCCGGTGCAACACCAGTCGCACTTCCGCCAGCACCGTTGCCGACCATGCGCAGTTCGCGCACGGCCACCTGCGGCTGACGAGTGTCGATGAACGTGCCAGAGACACGGTCACCATCGCGCAGCAGCGGGGTACCCGGGAAGACCTGGGTGGTGGCATCGTAGTAGTGGTTGTCACCCACGATTTGGAAGCGCCACGACGTACCGTTGGGTGCGATACGCCAGATCTTGCCTTCGAACGACACCACCTCGCTGGCGGCCGTCGTTTGCATGCCATTGCTGCCCTGGGCGAGCTTGGTGGCATATTCGCGCAGCGCCGATTGCAGGTCGGTGCCGTAGGCGACGTCCGAGACTTCCTGCGAGCGAGCATCCATGAAGCCGATGGCCGCGCCGGTGGAGCCGAGCGACTGGCTCTTGGTGTAGATCGCCACCCAGGTCAGATGACCGTAGATGTTGTAGAGCTCGAGGTTCTCGACGTCGTACTTCTGCAGGCCGTTTTCCCGGGCGCCGAACATCGTCTGGGTGACGCTGCCGCCGTGGTTGAAGCCACGCAAGCCAGGGTAGTAGACCGCCTTGTTCTTGTCGGTCTCGAAGGCCAGCACACCAATCACACCGTGATCCGTCGAGCTGCGCGAAGTCATCGGCACGATGAAGATGCTGTGCTCGTCCTTGGTGTACGAGAGCAGCTGACCCTCATCGCCATCGGCTGGCGTCATGGCATCCTGCTTGGACAGGCCCAGGAACACCTGCAACCAAGCACCGAAGCTCGACTGCGAATAGGCCTGACCGTAGAGACCCCAGTCTTTGGCGTACTCGCGAATCAGGTCGCTGGAAACCACGCGGTCGACCCACTTGATCTCAGGCGCACCTTGCTCGTGAACCGAGAGCTTGGGCTCGGCCGTAGCGACGTCGATGAGCAGGACCTTCGAAATCTTGCTGCCGACGATGTCGCCGAAAGCAGGGGTGATGTAGGTGATGCTCCAGTGCGGCTGGAATTCATCATCGACTTCGAAGGTGGCGTTGGCCAGTTCACCCTTGTCGTAGCCGGCCATGTAGGCGAAGCGCGACAGGTTCATGCCCCAAGGCATGTCTTCGTACAGGGTGATCTTGAAGCCGTCACGCAGCTGCGGATGGGCTTCCTTGTCTTCAGCGTCGACCAGCACATAGCCGGGGCTCTCCGTGCGGCCGCCGAACAGCGGTGTCCAGAAAGTGTCGTTGCTGTTGGTGGGAACGAGAGGAGCCGCGTAGTAGCGGTGACCCTTGATCGCCTGCAGCGTCAGCTTGCCGATGGTGTAGCGAGTGCTGTAGTTGCCCTTGCTGGAGAGCACGGTGCGCGCCTTGAGTTCGGCCATCTTCGGCGTCACCTGCACGAGATGCTGCTCGTCGGTGGGCGGGATGATGTCGGTGTCTTTGGCGATGGTGATGTTGGGCAGGTCGGCGAAGCGCTTGGCGTTGTCCGGGCCGATGCTGTTGAAGCTGATCTGCACCAGGGGAACGATGAAGAGAATCAGCACAGCAATTGCCGAACGCCAAATTGCCTTACTCGAACCACCAGAGCAGAGCAAGCCCACCGGAATGGCGACCAGCAGTGCCACCAGCAGCGGCGAGAAGTAGCCAAAGAAGCTGCCGGTGAAGCTGGGCTGGAGATAGTAGAGGTTGACGCGTTGCAGCAGCAGGTCGACGACGAAAGTGATGATCGCGGCGGTGATGGCCAGGTTGCGGGGCGAAATCTCCTTCCTGTCACTGCCATAGCCGCGGCGGCTATCGCTGGTGGATGCGGTGCTGCCGAGCCAGAAGGCAAAGGCGGCGGAAAGTGCGGCGAAGAGCAAGGCCGTAGGCCAGAAATGCAGATCGAATAGCATGTTTGTGAGTTCCTCTTTCAGGTTATGTGACTAAAAGGCTGCGCACGACACCAGTGCCATAGACAGCCAGAACTCCGAATCCCGATACAAACTCAAGCGCGACAAAACACCTAAGGCTTCCAGCGCACAACAGAAGTTGCGTCAATTGAAGGTTCAATTGCTGGTGCTGATTAGCTAGGTGTCTTGAAGTACTCGAATATTGAAAAAGGGAAAAGGATACTCTTGACTACCAGGGGGAAGACCTTCCTTGCAAGCAATAAGAAGAGAGATAACCTTAATTGCGCTCGCGCGAAGAAATGAGAGCTAGCTCATCTAGCGCTAACTAAAAAAATAGAGCCTAAATTCAAACTTTGCCGCAATTTCCACGTATTTTCCCGATTGACCAGGGGCGTCGTTTCACAATAATGATGCCAGAGGTGCACCATGTCTGAAAAAGAAACTCTAACCAAGCCAGAACTCGCCAAAGCAAAACTAGTAGAGGCCGAGAGCGATGGCGCTGTTGCCGCAACATCCTCGCCATTTGACGCCACCGCCCTATTCAATCAACACAAAAAAAGCATTGCTAGAGTCAGCGACAAACTGAACCTCGGCGGCAATATTTTAGACAACACAGTCGGTTCAGGCTTTGCCATCGACTATATTTCTAGCAAAAATAATTCTAGCGAAACTGAGGCGGCCTGCCGCTTTGCCACAGATAATCACGTTGTCGCCCATACCTCAAACGATGCCACAGTCGAACTAGGCAATGGCAATAAATATCCATTCACAGTGGAATTACGCGATGAAGCTAACGATCTAGCGATAGTACGGGTGGAGAAAGTAAAAAAAGACGACTGCCATCCCCTCGAAATAACCGACCAAGAAACTCCCCTGAAAGCAAACGACCCTGTAGTCAAAATGGGCGCTCGCAACGGCTATCCGGACTTCACAGAAGGGACAGTTCAAACCTATTTCACCAGAGAAGACGCACGCGGCCTGCCGCTTTTACCTGGCGAAGACAAAAAGCGCTCAATGCTCTCAGTTATAACCAAGTCGAATCTCAGCCAAGGCGGAGACTCAGGCGGCCCCATGCTCGATGCAACAGGAAAAACAATTGCCGTGATGGACGCCGATGGCCCTTACGTAATGGCTGGCACCCCCGCTCACCTCTTGCTCAAACACTTGCAAAAATTGAAAGCCAGCGACTAGTAATATTTCTTGCCGCTACGGGGAATTATGTGGCATGAAGCCCCATAATCCCAAAGCGATTGCAGACAAATATTATGGTGACCCCTTCTCTCGCAAAGCTAGGGAGGGCAAGCGTTGCTGCCTGTTTGGCCCATCTATTTTCAAGAGCGGATATGGCGGCGCCATGCTGCTCATAGACAAAGAAACTCTGACCAGGTACGAAATCAATTCAGGCATGATGCGCTATGGCGACTTACCTTTTCTCGACTATGAAAACCGGCTTGGGCTGTTCTCTTGGCCGCGCGAAGGTGGAGCCCCAATTGCAGACGACGAAAAAATTCTTTTAAAACAAATTGCCGACCTCAGGCAATCAAACTGGCAAGCCAGTGCAGAAAATATCAAACTGCTCGCGGCACTATTAGATCAACAGGCGGCTAGTTATCTCAAGCTCAAAGAACCGAACTTTAGTGATGTCGAAAAAATTCTACTGGAAGCTATCAGTATTCAAATGCAGCATCCAAAATTATTCAGCTCAGACACAGCCACACCCCTTGATCGCTACTTGAAGGAACTTAAACTTAAGGGACGCAGCGAAGAAATACAGCTGCTTGAAGCTAAATGGCAAGCAGCAAGAAGTGGAGACAAAGTAGCCGCAATAGAGGCAACAGCTGATGCAGACGCTCACGAAGAAACAGGAAATATTGAAGCTGAGCAACTGTTATTTGACGCCGCGGAAGCAGAAGACGCAAACAATCAAAAACTAGCCGAAGAATTGTACAAAAGGGCCATCACGGTCTTGCTTAGAGACAAGCCCAATGTCATTCGTGACAGCTTCCTTATGCTTGCTTACTCAGCACTTGGTCATTTACTGGTGGCCCAAAAACAATTTCTCACAGCTACTGAGCCGCTCGCCAGCTCCATTGCATTTTTCCAGACAAGTGAATACAAGCAAGAGCTGATGCTCAGTGCAACAGTTTGCGTACAATTGCTCGGAGAATGCCTAACCGAGCTAGGCCGCACCGATGAACTAGCAGCCTTAGCAGCAGTAATGGACGAGGCAAGGAAGTAACGATTCTGGGTCAGTCGCCGCCCTCCAACCAGTTTGTCTGGCCAGAGAGCAACCACTGTTAATAACACCCACGTGAAAGAGCTACGCCACTGTTTTTTTTAACAAGGAAAGACCAGTCTGTTCTTGTGCCAGAACAGAGAAAAAGCGTAAGCCAGAGACATCAACTCCTCCACATATTCTTTTTCAGTAAGAACTACCTAAAACCAATCAGAGCGAACAGAAGAAAGGAAATAGACTATGACATACGCATTTTGGTCGGCCATGGGTGGCTGCGGCAGCACCACTCTTGCTGTCAACTGCGCTTACTCACTTCTGCAAGACGGCAAGTCAGTTCTGTTTGTCGATCTCAATCAATTCAATTCACGAAGCTGGAGTTTCTTCGCACCTGCTGCTCCCGCCGGCAGATACATCGGCAATGAAATTGTCGTCTCCAATTTCGAAGCACCACAAAGAATCAGACCGGCGCAGACGCGTTTTGCTCAGCTGCGGTGGCTAGGCTGCCCGTCTGCTGCAAGCGAAATCGGGCCACAGGTAATCAGCAATTTCGGTCAGAAAAAGGTGCTTCAAGCTCTGCCCAATTTGCTGCGCTGCTTCGACGCCGTTGTCATCGACGTACCAAGTGGTATCAATGTCGAAATCTTTCAAGTTGCCGCGCTGGCAGACAAGCTTGTTTACGTACTCGATCAGCGCTGCCAGCATCTCGATAGCGGCCTGAAGGCTTTATTGCAAGTGGCCAAACAACCGAACCGCAGCAAGCCACTGGCAATTTTTCCTTTTCAGAACCACGATACCAGCATGCATGAGCACGACAAGAGTGCCGTCTGGAGAGATCTTCTGGAGCAACATCTCAGCAGTCTTTTCGCAGCTCTGTATGGCGCAAAACTAGACAGCGCCTATCTCGGGCAAGCTGCGGCGCTGACATCGCCCTATGCTCGTCTCGACACACGCATTGCCCTGGAGGCATACCCAGACGGCCCGCAATGGGAGCTTTCACCGTCTCTCGAGCGCTTCTACAAGATGCTGATCAACAGCGACTTCGCCCAAGATTGGATCTACGGCTAAAGTCGATGAGCTGGGGCGAACCGTTTCGTAACACAAAGGCAGACAGAGGCCGCGGTCTCTGTCTGCCTTTGTGGCTAAGTACATCTCTTCAGTCAAGCTTTTTTAAAGTCCAAGAATAACAGACCGGTCTAATACTTTTCTAAAAAAAGAAAAAAAATAGGAAATCAGTTGCTACGGTAAGAAATATAAAAAACTCCGCGGACGGCAGCACAATTGCCGCCGTCCGCAACTCAGAATCAGATAGCCTAGAAAATCACAGGCTGAAAGGCGATACCAGCTGCACTCAGCTGCATCGACCGGGGAATGCCGAGGCGCTTTTCGACGCGGCGATTGGGGGCAATGCTGACAGTCCGGCCTGCGGCAATAAGACTGCGCTCACGGGGGGTAACCTGGCAAAGATAAGTCTTGCCATTGATGCTCTGTTCAACGATCGTCATGTTGGTCATGTCAGTTCTCCTATTTAGATTGGTTGATTGAAATGCGTTGTTCTTCACTTCAGTACTGCTGAGGAGAAGAATGAGTTAGAAACTAGATTGAAGAGGTATTGGGCGCTGGGGGAGACTTCCAAAGAGAGAACGGGCGGATTACGGGTGATAGCTATACCTTAGGCAGATCACTACAGCGACTCAAAGTAATAGCAGCGATCTGCAGGGTGGTACTACGAAAGACTGAAGGGCTTCACGGGATAGCGCTGGTGCTACAGGCTCGTACTGGTTGGTCAGAGAAAGACAAAAGTGGTAGGCGCCGAAACTGAGAAGGGCGACCAGCAGAAATTATTGCCAGCAATAGCGACCTGAGCGGTATGCAATGACCTGGCAGCTATGCTAGCTTAAACAGTTGACGACTAAGCGTGAAAATCATGAATTACAATTTTAAAGATGTTGAAAAGGACATCGAGCGTTGGCTAGAAAAGCACGGAACGCAAGAGCTATTGCCCGGCGGTCAAATCTGCGTTCGAGGCTACGATAAGGCGAAGAAAGAGGTGGTCGAGGCCTATTTTGAAGCAGATGCCTACGAAGAACTTTTGGCATTTGCCTTAAAGGGTTATCGCGATCTGCCATTCATCACCAAACTTACCACTGCTCTACTCAAAACTAAAGACTGTCGGCGCTTGAAGCGGCTCTGGGAAGCGATCGTAGCCGAGGCAAAATTGTCCTACTGGCAATCACTTTCTGTTGATACCTTTTTTGCCACAGAGGAAAATGGTCAGCGCATTACAAAAGAAGAAGTGGAGAAGCGGCACGCTGAAATAACCTTACCACGCTTAAAAAGAGAAGTTTTAGAAACAATGAGGCGCTATGAGTCTATCCTTGCTGAGCTTGGAGACCAGCAAACAACGCTGAGTCGCCTAGGCGAAGACATACAATTTCTTGAAAGCGGAAAGAAGCGCAAACTCACGAGTAAGCCGCAAAAGCGCAATATTGATGAAACAGTATTCTGGGAACTAGTCGATCAGCTACAAGCATTTGAATCAGTCGAAGAGAAGAGTATTCAACTAGTGACATTGCTTGAAAGCTTTTCCGCCGCCGATATAAAGCGTTTTCAAAAAATACTAGTCGAAAAAATGCAGTTAGCCAATCATTTCGACATCTGGGCCTTGGCATATCTGGCACAAGACGGCTGTTCTGATGATGCTTTTGAGTCGTTTCGAGCTTGGCTGATTCTCCAAGGCAAGTCTCGCTTCCAGTCGACAGTAGAGAATATCAATTTAGTATCAGATGCAATACCAGCAGGCTTAGAAACTGCTGCCGATCAGCTCTTGTGGTGTGCCGCAATCGCCTACGAGAATCGCTCGGGCTTGCCACTAATAATAAAAGCTGGTAAGACCATAACAGCAGGTAAGCCTTGGCAAGAAACCGATCTAGAGTCTTTGTACCCGATACTGTGGAAGCGATACAGACAAAAGCTCTAGTAACTAGACTACAAGAATAGTAAACTAACTTCCTCTTGTACAGGTGGCCAAATGGACTTTCAACTTCCACTGGATCAAACCTGCGGAAAGCCAATATATAGACAAATTTCTGAGGGCATTAGAGCAGCAATTGCCAACGGTAGATTGCGCCCCCTAGAGAAACTCCCCTCTACTAGAGATTTAGGCTCGACCTTGAACTGTTCTCGCTTTACTGTAATGCGCAGTTACGAAGAATTGGTTAGCGCTGGTCATATCACCATCGCCACCGGCAGCGGTGCCTACGTTAGTGCACAGCCAGCTGGTCCCGTAGACTCTGGAACAAACACAAACCTAGATTCGAAGCCAATTGAGTCTGCTAACGGCGATGCTAAATTATCTCGTTTTGGTAAAAACATATTGGCCGCAGCCGATGCAGAGTCTGCCACAGCAGAACTCTTTGCCGAGTTAAACTATGGTGCTACAGTTGACGAACTGCTGCCTACTACTCGCTGGAAAGAACTAGTAAACAAAGCCACCCGTACCACTCAAGCAGGCCAGCTTGGCTACGAAAGTGACCCACTGGGATACTTTCCCCTAAGGCAGGCCCTCGCCGGTTTTTTAGGCCGCTCTAGAGCAATTCGCTGCACAGCCGACCGCATAGCCATATTTAGTGGCTCTAGCGGCGCCCTAGACTGCCTACTGCGCATACTTGTAGACCCCGGTGATCTTTGTGTGGTAGAAGAACCGGGCTTCCCCGGTGCGCGGCGCTGCCTGCTCATGCACGGTGCACAACTATTCAACGCTGGCTTAGATCAAGGCGGAATAAGCATTGAACAGCTAAGAAAGATTGAAGAGCCCATCAAGCTCATTTACGTTACCCCTTCTTACCAAGATCCCAGCGGTGTAGTAATGCCGCTAGAGCGAAGACATGAACTTCTTCAACTGGCCAAAGAAAAAAACTGCTATATCGTTGAAGACGATTTTGGTTGCGAGTATCGCTATGGAGAGAAGCCAGAACCTGCAATTCAAAGCCTAGATGAAGATGCTCGAGTGATTTACCTTTCTAGTTTTTGGAAAACACTGTTTCCCCTGGTGCGTGTCGGTTACATGATTTTGCCTGATCGACTAGTAGATGCCACATACAAATGCAAATCTATAATTGAACGCGACTATCCGCTTATTGAGCAAAAGGCACTAACAGACTTAATCGTCGATGGCCATCTAGAAAGGCACATAAAACGCACCAGACCAATTTTTGCGAAACGACGAGCAGCTCTAGTACAAGCGCTGACCAAAGAGTTCGGCGATGGTGTGGCAATAGCATCTGCTGCAGCTGGTATGCAAATGCTAGTTCGCTTTGACGACAGCTTCAATCATCAATCAATTATTTCTGCAGCGCTCAAGTTCGATGTTTCGCTAGTCGGCACAGAGGCCTACTACTCAAATACAGGAGCCGCACTCGCAGGAACACAAAAAAGAGCAAAAAATGAATTCTTATTGGGCTTTGCTCATATAACCGAAGAGCGAATCACCCAGGCGATACAAGCTCTGAGCCGGGAACTGCTAAAACCGTCAACAATTTGAGCAAAAACACGAAGAGCACTGCCAAAATTGCACTACTTCGGCGAATAATTGACGGAAAAACAAAAGATTGTTTGACCAAAATTAAATAGTACTGCCCTTAACCGGCCGACTAACAAGCTTGCTATTGTCTTTACCCACAGTCCACGAACAACCAGCTAGAACACGGCACGGCAGTGTGTACCTGGTGCCCTGGAAGGGGCTACCAGCATTGGCTAGCAAACGTTGATTCAATGCATTTTCCACCCGCACATCAATTGAAGCTGGAAGATATGGATATTTTTTGTGGACTTTTTGCGGAATCTGCCAGCCACCACTAATACCCACCATGGTCAGGGTAGGGGTGCGCCCACTGTGTTGGCCAAAGAGAGCTTTATCAATACTATTTTGCAATCCAGTCAAAACTTGCACATCACCCAAGACCCACCAGTTAGAGCGGCCGCGATAACCAAGACCAAGAGTTGATTGATAGCGTCTATCATGATCAGGGTACTTTGCTAGCGGTGCTTCCGGATAGTCATAAAATCCACCACTAACACCATGAGTGCCTCGCAAATAGGCAACTTGCACCGTATTTGAGAGAAAACCATTGAAGCCATAGCCATCTTTGGCTGGTTTGAGATCCATGCGCGTCTCAACGCCATAGGCTTCTTGAGCACTGTTTGTCAGACGGTTGTATATTGGAAGATTGCCAATTACACCAGAATCGCCAAAGTTACGAAGCTTCTTATAAAAAAGATTGGTGCGGGTAACAAAGCGAGGCCCCATCTGAGTTTCGATACTCATGTCTACTAGCCTGCCGCGGGTTGGTTGCAATGGCCGCGGCGTGCCTTGATAAATGCCATTAACGATGGTGCCAGTAATTGGAATAGGATTGAGGAAATAATCAACTGGTGTAGGTGTAAAAATATCAGAGTAAGAGCCGCGCAGCACTGTATTTTTATTGATAACAAATGCCAGACCATAGCGGCCACTAGCTTGGGCGGCTGTAATGCGCTGAGTTTGGAACGGCTTGAGAGAAAAGGGCTCAACACCAGGAGTTTGTGCCAGCGTCTCGGCTAAGCGCTGAGCATTGCCGTAAACACTATGCTGCACATCAAGGCGCACACCGGCATCTACTGTAAGGCGCTTCCAGAAACCTTTCTCGGGCTTCCATCGATCTTGCAAAAAGGCACTCTGCAAATATCTAAAGCCTTTGTAATTGCCAATATTTCCCTGCATCTGCGGGCCAGCCACCTGACCGGTGAAGGGGCTCAATATGCCACCATAGGGAAAAGGATTGGTGTTGATGGCATTGGCACCATCGAGGTCACCGTCTGCCTGTAATTGAGCAACCTGGCCGAGTGCGTCGTTTTGCGCTTGGGCAGCGCCTACATAATCAGCGTTGAAATATGTAGCCTGAAAACTAGTTTTAACTGGTCTAACTTCACTCAAAAAGCCAGTTTTAAGATGATGTGTTTTGAAGGCAGTCTTAGTCAAATCGCCCTGGGCCGAGAAAATATAGTTGAATCTCTTAGCATGGGCAGCAATTGAAACTAGCGGCTGGTCAGCGTTAAAGTCAGGGCTAGGGTCAAAAACGTTGGTAGAGCGAAAAGATTCGGAATAAAAACCATTGAGCAAATGCAAGTTGAATTCATCAAAGAACTTGGCAAATTTATGCTTGTAGCTCAAAGTGAAATAGTCTTGCCGATCTTGCTGAAACTGCTTGACACCAAACTGCCTAGACAAGTTTGAAGTGGGCACACCTAAAAAGCTTTCGTTAATAGCTACTGTGAAACGCAAAGTATCGCGCGGTGTCAACAAATATTCCAAACGAGCCAGAACATTTATGTCAGCGCCCCGGTTATTAGCAAAGACTTTTGTAGGAGGCGCGATACGTAAGGTCGAACCACGAAATGATCCAGACGAATCAAAGCGCAGTCGGTTGAGTCTGCTGGCTGGCTTCTGGCTGAAGGCCCCGCTGGTGTTGTAATAAATGCTACCAGCCAGAGGGCCGCCAATTTGTTGACCAATAGTGAAATTGGGCTTGGACAAAATCGGCAAGGTCTTCAAGTGTGCCACTGCCCCTAGTGGCCCGCCGCCATCCTGGGCTTCGTATCCGCCAATGTCAATTTGAGCTGACTGCAACGAACGCGGGCTGACAGGCTGGGTCTGTTGCAGTACACCGGCAGCTTCAGGAATAACAACGCCATCGACAACATAGTTGATCGCGTTGTGCTCGCCTCTGGTAATGATATTGCCGTAGCTATCATTCATCACACCAGGAGTACTTTCAATCAGCTGCTTGAGGTCGTTGCCGCTCTTATACTCTTGTATAAAGCGGTGATCAAGATTGGTCTCGCTGCCAATTTTTTCAGGATGGATCAGGGAGCGCTTACCAGTTACGCGCAAAACATCCACAGGCTCAATGTCTTCTAAAGCCAGACTGAGATCTTGCACTTCGCCACCGGCAAGCTTTACCGCCTGGGTATGGGAGAGCATCTCTTTAGCAGAAGTAGTGATGTGCCAGTTGCCCGGCTCTATATTATTGAAGTGAAAGAGACCATTAGCATCGCTTTCAGTTTCAAATCGTTTGTGCTCATTGCCATCTTGAATCAGTACTATCTGGGCATCAGCAACTGGGAGCTTGCCTTCAGCCGATAGCACCTTGCCAGTAATCGAAGCTGAATTAACAGACTGGCCGCTGCCAGCCTTGACTGCATTTTCGACTTTCGCTTGAGCGGCCGCCTCGCGCTTCTCTAATAGGTCTTTGACCGAATCAGACTGAGCGGAGGCCCGGCCACTTGTCAGGGCCAGCGAGAGGGCGCAGAAGAGGCCAAGGGCGACGCTGTTTGGTCTAGTAATTCCGAGAGACAAAAGAAGATACCGCCGTTTCAAAAATGGAAATCATTTCCATTTCCAAAATGTTAGCAGCAATACAGAAAAATGGAAACGGTTTCCGTTATAATTTCTGTCATGAACTTAAAACGAACCCACTTTGCAGCCACCGCTTCCTCGGTGCTCACAGCTAAACTACTGACCTTAGCCCTGGTTGCTACAGGCTTAGCTGGAACAGGCCTATTTGGCGCGTTGACGACGCCTGCTTACGCTGATACTTTCAAATTGGGCACCCAAGAGTCTAATCACTTAATTCCCGCCGAGCCCCTTGACTGCCCACAGCCGGCAATCACAGAAGAGATGCTAGAACAAGGCATCAAAACCAATTGCACTGCTAAGTTTGCCATTGCACCCACCGGAAAATCGACAGTAGAGCTGCTATCCTCCACCGGTTCCAGCGAAGTTGATGAGCTAACCCTTGGTACACTGCGCACCTGGCGATTCCGCCCAGCTAGCCTAAGCGGCTCACCGGTAGCTTCTGTACGCAAAATCAAAGTTGAGTTTGAAGTAGACTAAATCTTTGGCCTATTAGTTTTAGACCACGGACAACAAATACATGGAAGTTATCCCACTCTGCCTATTATTGGCCATTGTTCCATAGGCAATGGCCTCGTTCGCCTTTTGGAATGAAACACGCGATGATCGCGACATGCGGCCCAGTGCGTTGAAACCTGGCGCGACGGCGTGGTCTGGGCAGAGACCACGGCGCATGCAAATGTACGAACAAAGATTCACCAGACTTGGTAGAACTGCTCTCAATGCGGGCTACCATATTTGAATACCAAGACAAAAAAAAGTAGAAGCACAAAAACTGCACCCGTAATTGTTGCAAGCTTGTTGCAGATTTGTTCAATTTGAATACATGAGAAACCTTGAATCCAAGCCATTCTTAGCCATGTATAGCTAGTGCTAGCAATGCACAACTAAATCATGCAATTTTCAATCAAATAAAACCTATTCCGAAGAAACTAGCTTGCTTAAAGCACAGCTGCGCAACTAGTTTTTACTTACAACCTTATTTCAAGACAAGCAAATGGAGAAGCAACCGACCAACAGATCACAGCCGAACCACCTTATTGTTTACTGACAACAAGAGCACTTAGCAGTGTTGTCAATTCAAGCCCTTTTTACCATCAAAGAAGAACAAGAAAGAGACAACAATTATGGCTCGCGTCAACGAAGAACAAGAGATTGCCGAACGCTACAGCTTGAACTCTCTGCACAACAGCGGCATGCATCTGCTTACTTTCATGAGCACAATGCTGACTGGTAGCAGCGCAATCAGCTACATCAAACAGAACCACACTCTAACCACAGCGGCGCTTGCATGCGTCATAGTGGCAGTGTCTCTCCTGGCTTCCGCTCTGAGCTGGACAGCCTATTACGTCTACCGTGCAGAAAGTGACCATGAATTCAACGAACCCAGCAGTCAGAGCAAGCTCTTTGCTCTCAATGGTCTTCTTGGCGCTGCAATTGGCTGCACGGTAGTTCTCATTTACCTCTAACACAAACAAGGACAGGCAGCTGTTGCCTGTCCCACGGCCCTATTTGATTTCGAAGCACAGGAACAAAAACTATGACAGGCTCAAGAACCCTGGCATCTATCGTCGTCACCACACTATCCCTCGTTGCACTTGCTGGAATCTACACTCTTGTGTCCAGCAAGAACGTCCAAACAGAAAGACTTTCGCCTCTTTCAGAACATCGCCCTCCGACTTCAGTCATAGTGCAATTGCGAGCGGCCAGCTCGAATGAAGCTCTGCGACTAATCGAGCTAGACGATCAAAACCACCCTCGCCGTATTCGCATTGAATGGAATAACGGCCTAACATGCCTAGTAAACTGCGACGAAAATGGCCGTCCGCAACAAGCTCGCATGTACGAACAGAGCAAAAGTGCAGACCTTTCGAGCACTACAGAACTATCAAAAGACATTGCTGCAGGTCTCTCCAACCGGGCAGTAGTGAGAAAGACCACTCTCGGCAAAGACGGCCTCACCGTCACAGAAGAGACGCTACTGGACCCAGCTCAGACAATCAGGGAGACCGCCATTCGCCTTAGTAATGGCGACTTTGTGGTGAACGCCTATGGGAGCTCAAGCAACCTAGAGGCAATCAGAACTTACGATCGCAAGAGCGGAGACTTGATTGGCGAAACTGTGTTCGAAGCCTCTGGCAACAGCCATGGCCGAGTACTCTCGACCCTGAGCAAAGAATTGAGTAATCGGGTTCGTCGCGACATCTTCAGCAAAAGCGGCGGGCGCACAAAATCTTTTGTTTACGACGGTGACCGCGTAGAGACAGTAATAGTCTGGCAAAACGGCGGCGATCTCATTGCTGAAACGATTAGAAGTGAGTACTCACGGACGACAAGGAGCGTTTATGAAAATGGTCGTATTAGCTACGATTGCCAGAAGTCTTACAACGATTATATGGTAATCACGCACTACGACAAGGCTGGTTACAAGCTCTGTAAACAAGAATGGAAGAGTCTGTCCAAAGACTTTCCCGCCGAAGAGCAAGGACTTGTCAGCGAAGGTTACTATCTTGCCGAAATAGAGGAGCTGACCGCCGGACCTACGGGTGACCGTCGAGAAATCACGTTCTATCCTGGGGGAAAGAACATAAAGACAGTACGCTCTTTCAAGTCGTCTGGCTGGTTGCCACATACAGATAAGACCTACAACCCTGATGGCACACTTGTGTCGTTTAACAGTCAAGGAGACGGTGGCTCCTACGATACCATCGATCGCTTTGCCGACCTCAGTGATGAGGCAAAAGCCGTACTAGCCAAAGACGACCCTGATGCAGTAATCAGTGAAGTAATGAAAAAGATAGTTTCACTGGCTCCAAGTCCCAGTATCGAATCTTTCAACCCACCAGCAAGAGGAAAGGGCCGAAGCCCCTTTCTCAAACTGGACTAATTCGGAGAACTACACAATGAGCTTGTCTTGTCACGAATCAGCACAGGCGATTCTTCAGCAGTCGGACTTGTTCCGCCACTGGCAAGGTCCGTTTGGAGCCGTGCCTGTGCAGCTCTTAGGCGAACTGAAACAGGGACAATACATCTACTTCCGCGCCCGGGGTAGCAAAATTTCTATGCAAATCGCTAGCAGCGAAGCGCATTGGCAGCAGAGCGAATATCTGGCAACTTTCGAAGAACCATACTTCGATGCCGACAGTGGCCCACTCCAAGCCGGGCTCTGCCCCAGCGACTTCTGCGCTAGCAAGATTGTTGACTGGGTGAAGCTTTACCTTGCCAACCAGTCAGCCAGATAGGGACAGGCGCACTGAGGCGACGATAAACACGAACCGGGGTGGGCAAAGTAGCCCACTCCGGTTGTTTGTCGTTTACTTTATGAATGCAGTTTAGAGACTTTGGAAACACTCTCACCTTGCTTAATTTTAAAAGCGTCAGCTAACTACTGCTTATAATATTACAAAGGGCCAGACAAGACCGACTAAACAAAGCGCTTGGTCATGCCAATACAGGGAATGCCAACACCATTGCGCTCTTCACTTTTGAGGCCACCAGTGCTCTGCCAGCCATATCTAATATAGAAATTCTCTGCCGTCAAAGTGGCATTCAAATGCGCCTCATCCCAACCAGCACCTTGCACTTCGTCTTCAACTGCTTGCAAGAGCATGGCACCAATACCGCGCGCCTTAAAATTGGGATGAACATAAACGGAACAAATTTCATCGTCGTAGCAAGAAGAAAAACCAACAATCTTATTCTCACTGACAGCGACAAACATTGTCTCGCCACCTTCTTCCATGGCCCAGCGGTAGCGATCGACATTGCGATTAGCTGACCATGCGAGAATTTGTTCTGGAGTATAGTCGGGGGCGCAGGTTTTGCGAATGGCAGCGACATGCAAGTCTCTGATCTTCGTCGCATCTTCTACCCGCGCCCGGCGCAACTTTACTTCCATTTCAACTAGTTCTCGCAATTACTTAACGTCAATATCTCCAACAATTTTCGCGTCACTCCTATGCACAGAACTCCCCAATGCAACAATCTAGTTCAAGAGTAGCAGGGTCGAAGCCGATGAGCCAGCGGCTAACCCGGCTGTTGCTGAGATAAAATTTGCTGAGCTAACTCCTCTAGTATAGAAGCCCGTTCAATTTCTTTTTGCTTCTTGTCTTGCTGGCGAAATACTTTGAGATGCTCAAGACTACGTCTGCTTTCATTGGCCATGTCTTCGCAAGTCAGCTTGATCTCGATTTCGTCAATCAGTTCGCTGTCTTTGGCAATGGCCCGATTAGCAGCGTCAAGCTCTAGTTTTTTAAAATAAATGGCAGTCTCCAAGCGCTGTTGCTTTTCCTTTTGCGCAAGAAACTCCTTCTGCTTTTCTTGTTGCGACGGGCTTTGATAAGACACCCCCGCTGTCGGTGTTAGCCCTCTCAGGTAACGAGTTTGCGCCGGCCCCGGAGTTTGCATTTGTGTTTGGGTTTGCGCCTGATTCTCAAGCGAATGGGCTTTGCGCCGCGCCATATTCTCGCAGTAACCGATATAGGCGAGGTCAACGATAATAATTATCGCTACTGTATACCAAGCGCGCCGCAGCTTGGTCTCGCTAGAAAACTTGAAGGGCTTGTCCAGTTGTTCCAGAGCATCATCTAGCGGTGCTTTCTTCTCAAATTTATTGAGGAGATCTTGCAGTTCTGCCAAGAACAGTAGCAAAATCTGCTGCCACCAGACTTGCGCCTGAGACGGGCTTTGAGGCGGGTTTTGAGGTGGTGCTTGAGGCGAACTTTGAGGGGGCGCTTTGGGGTGTTCTTTAGGCTTAGTTGCAGCCCTTCCACTAGCCTGCGATTGCGAACTACTTGCCGTACTTGCTGTACTTGCTGCATTTGCTGTACTTGCCGCTCCGGCAGAGGATGCAGTTGACGATTGAGCATTTGATTGAGCTTTTGATTGATTACTAGCGGCAGGCTCTTTAGCACCATATGGTATTGGCTCCGAAGCCATTATTTTGGCATCGAACCAATGTTTTTGAATTACCTCTTTAGCTTCATTGATTCTCTTCAAATGCACTTCTGCAGCAGCTTTATCATGAGAATTAGAGAACCGATCAGGGTGATATTTTTTGACGAGTTGACGATAGCGAACCTGCACAACCTCTAGCGAACTGCCGATTGGCAGATCTAGAATTTGATAGGCCGCTGGCAGATGCATGATCATGCGCAGCTCCTCCAGGAACACTTCCTGGTTTAGATTATAGAGTGGTAAAAAAGAAAAGTGCGGCGTGGCAAACGGCCAACAACCTTTCCCATTTTACTACTTTCTTCTATCGGCGCGCAACAATTTTATTGAATATTTTTAGCCTACAGCAAATCAGCGCAGAACAAAAAAGTCGTTTACTCGCTCAGCAATAGCGCTCAGAGCCTTGTCTTGAGCCGTATCGACACAATCAAATCGACTATCACCAGTGCCAACGCAAACACTACCAAGCTCGGCATGCTGCAACCACAGGCGAACTTCGCCCTCCTGCACCTCAACACGGGCAACCAAATCGAAGGTATCGAAAACGCGCTGGGCGGCAGCTATAGCAATTTGCAAACACTCAAGAGAAAGCGAGCAGTCGGCCAAAAGCAAGTTTAAAACTGCAATATCGCCTTTCTGTAAGCCGTTAACCAACTGACAAGCGAAATCATTTTGCGCTAGGGTTAGCCTACTTGCGGTCTTCAATATGCGCAATTCATAAAAGAACCGACGTTGTTTCTTTTTGCGATAAATTTCCTGAAGTGAGTTATCTAGAGCAAGCGCTGCATATTTACCAGTCTGAATATCAGTTAGTTTTATGGGCATTTCTGAGGGTGTCATCACTAATTTCTCCGTGTTGAAAATAGTGTATTGACTTTTTGTGACCAAGTTATGACTGGCCAAAAATTACTTATTCAATCACCCAGTCACTCTTCACTTAGATTGCAAGAACTGACTCACTCCATTTCTTCTCATCGGAAAGTTCCTCAGCATTGGCAAAAACAGAGTCTAGTAACACTATGGCCACAGACAATTCCCCAAAACTAGCCCTAAATGAGCAAAAGCCAGCAAAACAACCAAGAGAAGTAAACATTAACTATTCTCTACAGCGTGCGCTGGTCCGGGTCTATCTGTTCAACTTGAACATATATCCAAAGCACATAGGTTTCTCACCCTCTATTAGCTTATGATGAACAAGATCGAACCATTAAGATCAGCCGAGCTCTTAAAATTGCAAATAAGTGCTGTGCTAATCACCTTTTCTGGTGTCCACTAGCGTGGTACTAAATTGAAAACTCAAATACTAGCGTTATTAGAATTAGACGAGAATTCTGAGCAGGTCGTAGAAAGCCTGAAAAATCTTGATCGCCGTATTACAGTTTGCAAGAAATTCACTAAAGCAATTGAGATCTTAGAAAATAAAACCTGTGCCCTGATCATTTCAGATGTTCACTTAGAAAATGGCGGCAATGTCTTTGACTTTTTGAGATGGGCCAAAGCCAATCCACTGACTAAAGACACACCATTTGTGCTGCTTAGCTGCAAGCCCACAAAGATGGCAAAATACGTAGAAGACGGAGTTAGAACAACAGCTCGTCTACTCGGTGCCGATTTGTTCTTGACCTACGAGCACTTTGACGCATTCAGTTTTTGCGGTCAGATTGAACCGCTACTCTCAAAAAATCAGATCACTCTTGAGCGACCTACGAAGTCGGCAAACCAGATGGTGACAAGCGGCAGACACCTAGATCACCACAATACAAATCACGACTCTAACCACAAATTAAAAGACCACAAAGAAACAGAGTGAACAAGATGGCAGCCAAAGTTTTAGTGACAATGCAGCACGACAAAGAACGCAACCAAATAGGTGCCTGCCTCGAACGTGTAGGGCATACCGTAGTCAAAGTAGACACCTTTCACAACGCCATGGAAATTTTGCGTAGCACCGACTTTGACTTGATTGTCTCCGATGTACATTTGCAAAATGGGGGCAGCGTCTTCGACTTCTTGCGTTGGGTCAAAGGCGATCCACACATGCATGCAACCCCCTTTGTTTGCTTTAGCGCCGAACCACCCGAACTAGGCAAGTATCTAGCCGACGGAGTGCGCACCGCAGCGCGCTCACTAGGAGCAGCACGCTACATCAGCATGGAACAGTTTGACGAAAGACTCTTTCTTCATGAAATTGAATGGCTCATACCAGAAGAGAAAGTTGGCAGCTATTATAGTGGCACCAGTAGTTCAGCAGAAAAAGTGAGCGCTGAACATTAGCTACTAGAGGTGGCTCGAAATCAAGCGGCCATTAACTTTTCTCTGATTATCAGAAGCTGAAAAGGCACTCGAATACGAGGCCGGTTGGCTAGCGGTTGCTTCAAGTGTTGCGCCAGTATAGGTGCTCACTAATTGTGCTTGAACATTTTGCAACGGCTGGGCATTGGGCTCACGACCGCTTCCAATTGCCCTCAATCTTCCATTAACATCGACATTGTTCATTCGTGCCGCAGTTACCTGAGCAGCTTTCTGTTCTTGTGCTCTTTTATCTTGTGCACTTTGGACTGACCGCATTTCAGCGTAGCTCAATACCCGTGGCTTAGCGTAATGATATTGCTTGACCGCTTGGCTTTGTCCGGGCTGACGAAAGACCATGACACCAGGCTTTGCTGCGGTAATTGGCGACCAGTTAAAGCGCCGCAAGCCAGGATTACGCTTGACTAAATCTTGCTCCCAACCCTTAACTGTGACAGTGCCGTGAACACAATAAACTGAACCAGTGACTCGGGAAGCTACGGTGGATGAGTTGTGGTTGGTCTTAACTGTGCTGGCCTGCGCCGCAGCACAAACGACACTAAAACTAGTAAGTATTGTCATCGCCAGGGCGACCTTTCTAAGAAATGCTGAGCTCTTAGCGGACATTGAAGTTTTCCTTATCATCATGGGTGGGAGTAGCTAGTTCTATACACTCATAGTAAATTTTGGACATCCAGAGATACTCAGCCTTTCCGCCGACTCCATCAATTGAACAGCAAAGTTCTGTCTGAACTGTGACCACTAGTTATTTAGTCGGCTGGCAGCAATGCCCATAGGTCTGGCTTTCCGGCATTGCAGTGAACTGCTCGCCCTAACAGTCCAAGGCCAATCACTGAAAGAAAAACGGCGTACCTCGCGGCCTGCCAGGCTCCTTGCAGCTTACGCTTCTCTTCACCCTCAAGTGCTAATCGACGATGGGCGATGGTTGGAACAGGATGAAAAATAGTGTCTACAACACGGCTGCGATCGTGCTCATCTTCGAGGTGGGCATCGATCTTGCTAATTGTCTGCAGTAGAAGATCTCTCTCAATTCCACTCTCTAGGGCCAGTCTGTCAGCTTCATAGACACCGGCGTGGCTAAAGTGCGGCAAAGTCAAAAGACCGACAAAAGACCAAATCGTAAACAAGGCTGACAATGTCACTAGTCCAGCAGCGCTATTCAGCGGCAAAGCAAACTGATTCACCGTCAGAAAAGCCGCCAGCAGTAGTCCGATATTCGTAAAACCAACCGCCAACAAGACGCCTCTTGAGCGACCACCAGAGGCAATTATCAGGTTTCGTCTAGCAAGCTCCGCCTGAAGCTGCTCAGGAGAAAAGTCGCTAAGCCACCATTTCGGTATAACGATTTTCTCAAAACCAGGCAAACCGACTATACCGCCACTGAAGCAGCGTTCATCAGACAGAGTAAGAGCCAGTCGGACCGTTTTCACACCTCGAAACGCTGACCCGGTCATAGCATCAGTGGCTCTCTCGAGTAGAACTCCGCCATAAAATCTGGCAAACAAAAGTTGGCTTGAAATAAGAAGGATAGACAGTAGTAGCGAGACGATCATTAATCCAGCGAGGCCAAAATGGCCCCAGACTAAAGCCACTAACAACGCCATCGCCAATAGAACCACCCCATGCTTTGCAGCAGCACAAACTTGCTTGACCAAAAAAGACGATAGAGTCAACTTAGTGCGACCATAAAGCCTTTCGATGTTGAAACCGACGACATCAAAAGGAAGTGAACAAAGTGAAAACAAGAGAAGGGCACAGCTTAGATCTACAGCTAAACTAGCTGTTGGCTGACTGAGCGGTGAAAAACATTTACTGCCAAGTCCGCAAGTCAAAATTATCAAGCAAGCCGATACCACAACGCCGACATAAGCAATGCCCAACCAACGGCGCATTCTGCCATAGGCAATGTGCGGCCCTACCGAAGTGGGCACCTCCGCGACAGCTGCATCAAACTGAGAGATCATAAAGCACCAAACAAGAAAGTAGAGCCATTTTCCACTAGGTTAGAAAGCTTGTATGAATTGGGCGTGAACAACGGCAACGAAATGCGGCACAATGTTTACACCTAGATAGTCAAAGGGCCGCCAGTTAAAAACAAGGGAGTCACTCATTGGAAGTTCCAGCAGGATGGTACGTTGTTCTGAGCTCAAAGGAACTGAAGAAAAATCAACCAACAGCGATGGAGCGGTTTGGCCGCTCGTTAGTGGCTTGGCGGACCAGCAGTGGCGAACCTGTGATAACCGGCGACCAGTGTCCCCACAGAGGCGTTAAGTTGAGCCTGGGAACAATTAGCAAAGATTGCATTGTCTGTCCATTTCATGGCTTTGAGTTCGACAGCAGCGGGGCTTGTCAGCTCGTGCCTGAAACCCAAAAGTCAGCAGTAAACCTAACCGTGCCGACCTTTCTAGCAAGGGAAAAACATGGCTTTATCTGGATGTGGCTAAGCGACGGAAATGAAGTCGCTACCTCCCAGACAGATTGGTTTGAAGAACTAGAGAACACCAAGCTTGTCTATTCTGAGCACTCAGATGTCTGGCCTATTCACGTCACTCGCTGCATCGAAAATCAACTTGATTATGCTCATTTACCATACCTCCATAGAAACTCTATCGGGCGTGGATTTGACGTTTCAATCAAACGAGAATTCGAACTTGACGACCAACAAATCACACTAAAATTCAAAGATGGCGGCGGTTTTCAATTTAAATTTCCCAATATCTGGAGGCTTGAAATTAAGCCAGGTAGCTTCTACCAGATGCTCGCTTTTGTGCCCGTGAACGAGAATTCTACAAAAATCTACGCCAGAGCCTATCAAAGCTTCATCACCTTAGGCGTCCTTAAGCCTCTGGTCGATCTAATTTCGAATTATCAAAACTCGGTAATTCTCAATCAAGACAAATATGCAGTAATTAGCCACAGCCCCAACTCTTCCATTGACGCCACAAATGAGAAACTCTACCCGAGCGATACTGGTATTGATTGGTTCAGAAAAAAGTGGACTGAAAAATCACAGAAAAATAAACTGCGCCAATCTGAGCGCTCATAGTTGAGACAAGGGGGAAAGCTCAAGTCAATCTGCTAGACTTCGTCTATGACTTTGATTGGCGATAAATATTCTGATACGCTCAAGCACTTTGACCACAGGCCATTCGCCTTAGAGCGAACCCCCTGGGTAATTAATCAAAGTTGGTGCAATCTGCTTTTTGCTCACTGGACTGTTCCAACTGAAGTCTTGAGGGCATTGGTGCCGCCTCAATTAGAGCTAGACCTATTTGATGGTCAAGCCTATATCGCCGTGGTGCCATTTGAAATGCGAGAAGTTAGTCCACGACTAATTCCGTCTATGCCTTGGCTTTCGTTCTTTCCGGAATTAAACGTGCGTACTTATGTCAAATACAAAGGAAAGCCAGGTGTCTACTTCTTCAGCCTCGATGCAGGCAACCCGGTGGCAGTTTGGATTGCCTGCAATTTTTACCATCTTCCTTACTTCAATGCACAAATGCAATGTCAGCAGACCACTGTTACTGGTACACAGCAGTATAAATATACGAGCCTACGCGCGCCTCACTCGGCGCCCAACAAAGGTCAAACAAAAGTAGGTCAAGCAAAAGAAGTTCAGACTGAAAAAGAACCCTCAGTAGCATCAAGCAATCTTACTGTGCAGCTGGACGTAACTTACGGCCCCACTGGTCCCGCTTATAAGAGTCAACCCGGCAGCCTCGAACACTTCCTCACTGAGCGCTATTGCTTGTTCACCGTATTTAGTGGCACTGTCTATCGCGGCGATATTCACCACAAGCCTTGGCCACTGCAACCGGCCCAAGCTCAATGGCGCGTCAATACAATGACAGCACCACTTGGACTAGAGCTAAAAGGCGAGCCTATACTGCACTTTGTTGAGAATATCGATACTGTTGAATGGCCAATCAAGGCTGACTAACTAGCTCTGTGGCCAGTAACACGAGCTTGTCACTTTTATACTATATGTCACAATAGACCCAAAAAAAAGAACAAAGCGAGGAAGAAAGCATGTTTCAGACGCTTGCGCGTCGTCACATACTTTCTCCTTGCTCAACTACTCTCTTGCGACTGGCTAGTTAGAGCGTGGTCCTACAGCCGGTGAGTCAGCACGCCAGCGACCAAGGCACGCAAGGTGAAGACCTGCACGTAGCGCTCGATGGCGCGGCCGAGTTCGATGTGGCAGCGGTATGGCGGTGCAATGAACTCTGCTGCGTAAGCGAGCACTTCCGCACGGAAGCGAGGCGCATCAGCAAAGGACACCGGAGCCATCACATGAGCCTCCACCTCTCGCATGAAGCTCTCGTCCGCAGGGATTTTGGCACCGCTGGCAGCGGTCACAACGGAACCGCACATCGAGGCCCTGACGTGCTTCAGATAGCGCTCGTACAGCTCTTGGCACCAAGCACCATGGGCCTCGTAGTGGGCAGTGCGCAGTTCCACCGCACCAACTTGGTTGAGAGATTGGGCCGTGGCCGCCTGGTTGAGAAGCGCGGAGATTTGACTTTCCACGGCAGAGCCGCTGGGGTATTTCATGAATTTCCTCTGTTCAGTTGAGGGGAGTTGAGTTGAACCTGACCTCAGGCAACCAGCACGCCGTTGGCAAAGGCGCGCAAGCAGTCGCCGTCCAGTTCGCTGATCTTGCACTTGTAGTGCTGCGCAGCCGCCACCAGGCGAGCCTTCTCCGGCGAAGTTGCTTCGACGGTGAAGGTGGTGAAGTCACTGTCGAAGGCGCTGGCGACGGTGTACTGGCGCAGGGGCAGTGCTGCGTCCTCTTGCTCCTTGAGCCAGTCAGAGGCCTTGCGTTGCAGTCGGGACAGTTCGACGCTGGCGTGGTTTTCTGCCACAGGCGAGCCATCGTCGTAGCCGCTGATGATCTCTTCAATGGCCTGCTCGAAGGGCGTGCCGACGAAGAGTGGCTTGGCGTTGATCAGGCCTTCCAGCAAGGCCATTTTGCAAGCCTCGCTCACGCCGGTGCCGACCAGCTTGAGCTGAGCGCGGGCGAACTCGCTTAGCAGCAGGTCGCGAGAGCTGGTGCAATGTTCCTGGCTAGTCTGCCGCAGCAGCTCATTGCCCTTGTAGGTGAGGTCTTGCAGGGAAGCAAGGGCGTAGATGGTTTGTTGGGTGAACATGGTGTTACTTTCGTAGTTGATGCGTTGAGATGAAGTTTCAGATTACATATTGCGGTGCCGAGCGCGCTTGAGGCGGAAGCTGCGCTCAGCTGGTCAGTCGCAGATGCTCAGTCGGTCAGCCAGGCGGGCTGCCAACCACCGACTGCACCGAGCTTGAACTCTTGCGGTTCGGTACCAGCGACACCGTTGTTCCAGCTGGTGAGATCACCCGGGTAAACCTTCTCCACCGCGCACTGGTACTGAGCTGCTGCGGCAACGAGCCGAGCGTGAGCCGGCGACCGAGCCATGACCAGATCTCCACCGCGCCGGAAGAAGTTGGGCACCACGAACTGCTGCAGGGGCAGAGCGGCCTCCTCTTGCTCGTTCAGCCAGTAAGCGGCAGCGAGCAGCAGCTCTTCCAGCATAGCCGTGGCCTGGTCAACGACATTGGCGGCGCCGAAGTCGAAACCGCTGCAAATCCGACTGAAGCTCTCCTCGAAGGGGGTGCCAACGAAGAGTTGCCACGCCGCCATCACACCTTCGCTCAAGGTGCTCTTGGCAGAGTAGAGCATTTGGTCAGCACTGACGCCCAGAGCACCAGCCGCCACCACCGAAGGTGCCATGGGGTGGCCCATTTTCTTGCTCAAAGCTTCACCGCGCTCGACGATGACACTGACGACCGGGGCAGCCTTGGCAGCCATCTTGTGCGTCTCTTTGGCACTGCGAACAAGGCGAATGGCAGTGACGAGATTGCCGAGAGTTTGTTGCGTGAACATTCTGTTCCTTGTGAAACGAGAGTTTCGTGATGAATAAGCAAGCGCCTAGAGGCGCTTGCCTATTCCGCTTTGCTTGCAGCCGCTGAGGTTCCAGCTGGCCGCTCTTTCATGCTTATGTCGCTTTGTCCCCCTCTAGCGCGCGGCGCGTTGCAGCACTTCCATGACCTCGATGCGGCGCGTCAGGCGCACGTGACCAGCCACAACCAGCGGCATGATGGTGACGTCGAGCGAGGCCGTGGTGCGATTGCGCATGGAATCGCGGTCACCCACTTCGCTCAACGGCAGGAACGCCTGAAGGCAACCTTCCACCAGCACGGGCCAACCATCGATGCCAGCCAGTTGAGCGATCGGCATGGGGATACCACGGCAGTATGTCCCGGGCTTGAGGGTGGTCAGCCCTTCGAGCTTGTCGTCCACCGCCTTCTGGGTGACACTGACCTTGGTCTCGTCACCCTCCTTCTTCAGCGCCCGGATGGCGACGTAGATGTTGTCGCCAATCGTCACCGGCGCCATCATCTCGCTCTTGTGCAAGAGCGCAGGCAGGCCGTTCTCCAGCTCGACAAAGGCGCCGAAGCATTGGCCGTTCTGGTTGAAGGCGATGCTCGTCACCGTCGCCAGCATCCAAGAACCAACCACCAGAGCAGCCAATTTGGCCTGCACTGCCGCCGTCGCTTCTTGCCGGGCCTTGAGCAGGCGACCGTAGGTGATGCGGTCTTCGTTGAGGATGATGCGCGCGCGTTCGCCCTTGACGATCTTGCCATCTTCGACCTTGGCCGCCACCATCTGCGCCTTGACCACCAACACATCGAGGCTGTACCCCGGATTGGCCATCAAGAGTTCGCGGCGTTCGGCCTTGGCAGTGTTGTTCTTGCCGGCCAACAGGCTAGTGGGAATGAAGCCGCGGGGATTGCCCGGGATGTTGACGATGATGCCGCCTTCGGGGTGCTTTTCGATCTTGGCGACGGCGACGGTGATGGTGTCACCGGCGGTGATGGCCAGGGCCTTGCCCGACGTCTTGGAAGCGGGCTTGGAAGAGAGCTTGGCGGAAGCATTGCGTGAGTTCATGTGATTTCCAATCAAGTTTAAAAAGCCAGTGGGGTCTCAGAGCCGGTCAGCTTTGCTCGGCAATTGCACCCGGCTCCATCAGCGCACGCAAGCGCTCGGCAGAATCGCACATGGTGCCCGATTCCGTGAGCAGGGAGAGATAGGGAAAGCCATTCTCGTCGTAGACGAAATGCACCGGGCCAAAGGCACGTCCGAGCGCCTGCCATTGCTCGTCGCTCAAGGTCGGCGGCGGTTGCAACCTCGGAAACGAGGGCGGTGGCTCGTGAAAGACGACGTCGTCGTGGCCGGAAACGGGGGGTGTCGCGATCTCTTGTTGCGTGATCATGTTGATCCTTTGTCGAAGTGATTGACTAAAAGCACAAGTCGGTTGCATAACCGACCTGCGGTGCTTGCGATGTAGGCCTTTCAGGCCCGCTTGTCCTGCTGCAGCTTCGCCTCGACCGCTGCCACCAAATTGGCGACGTTGGCGCGGCGAGTGACCTGCACGTACTGCCCCAGGGTGAGCGGCAGCACGGTGACCTTGGCCGTCCGACTGCCTTTCAGCAGAGCCGCCGGGTCGCCTTCCACGGCGGTGAGCGGCAGGAAGGCTTTCACCCCCTTGCCCTTGCCAATTTCCATGGTGAATCCGTCGATGCCTTCCACCATGGCCGAGCGCAAGTTGCGGCCGGTGGTCTTGCTGCCGACCTTGACGTCATTGCCGAGAGCGAGCTTGGCCTGCGCCGCCTTCTGGCTGACGCTGATGCGGGGCCGGTCGCCGTTCATCTCAGCCGAGAGCACGCAGACGTCGATGTAGTCGCCTTCCTTCACTTCGCCGACCACTTCCGACTTGTGCAGAAAACCCATGTAGAGGTTTTCCAGCTCGACGGAGAAGCCGATGAAGTGGCGACCTTCACCTTCGCTGTTCTTCTTGGTGCAGACCTGCTTGACACAGGCCTTCATCATGGTGCCGACCTCGAGGGCCGCCAGGTTGAGCTGGTCTTCTTCCAGCTTGCGAATGAAGAGCACCGCCTCTTCGTCGAGCACGATGCGGGCCCTGGGCGCGCGCGTCTTCGCCGGCTGCAACCCGCTGTCGGGGCTGTCGTCGGGCAGCATGTGGGCTTCCTTGACGAAGCCTTCGATGGGGAACGAGCCGGCATTCTCGATCAAGAAGGCACGGCGCGCTTCCTTGTCGCTGCGGCGCTCGCCGATCAGCAGGCTGGTGGGAATGAAACCGTTGGGATTGCCCTCGATGGTCACGATCACACCGCTGTCGGGGTGCTTGGCGATGGCCGCAACGGTGCAGCTGATGACAGAGCCACCGACGATGGTGATGATGTTGCTGGTGTTCATTTGAAACCTTTCAAAAAAGTTGATTAACGGGCAGCCAAAGACCAAGAGCCGAACAGTGCAGCATTGATTTGCAGCACTCCCTGGGTATGACGCAGTTGTCGTCTCAGGGCCGACTGGAGCTGTTCAGACCGCTGGTCACGGTCTTTCAAGATGAGGTAAACAGCATGATCAGCCTCGGGGTTCGCGGAACAGCCAGAATCCAGCCTCGCCTTCAAGTCAGAAACTTGTTTTGCCAGAATCATGCGCTCGGCAGTGATCGAAATCAGCCCCGCCTTGTGCTCTTCGTAGCTCTTGTGCACAGCAGCAAACCAGAGCTTGAATCGCATCTCGTTGCGGGCGTCTGAGTACTGCCAGCTCTCATAGCAATGGCTGCACAGCAGAATGACCAGGGCCGCAAGAGCAAGCGGAGACAAGCAGCAGATCAGCAGCAAGATGACGTAGTCACCAGGGAAGAGGAAGTAATATCCACGAGAGTACATTTGCTTTCCCTTTCAAAAAAAACAAAACACCTGAACCGACAGCATTTAGCCGTGTCGGGGTGCAGATGCTGTTGAGAGCCCCCCAAGAAGGGCCAGGTGAGACTGTTCTCAGCCACATTGTCTGTCTGCCCAAGGGCGAACAAACGATGTCGACTCAATACCAGACACGAAGATGTGCCTTGGATGCGCCGTGAGTGGAAGGGGGTGTTGAAAAAAGGTTTATTGCATCTGCTTGATTGAGGTGAGTTGAAAGATAAATATATGCTACATAAAACCATGCGCGAATTCCAAGACAAAAGCCCAGACACCACTGCCAAGAGCCTTGAATCTATGCGGTTTCTACGTGGTTTAGGCGCGATTGAAATTCGCTCGGCTCGCGATACCACCAAAAGCAAAGCTCGCACGCCTCCGCTAATTAACACAAACTTATTTGACACACAAATAATCAGCTCAGCTTCTCTCTTCGAGAAGGCAAGCATCACTAAAAGTGACTAACTAGCGCCAACTAATCCAATCACCAAGCGAGCGCCGAATCAGAATTAAAACATTTCACAAAATCTAAAAATATCTTTTACAACGCACAGCAGCGCTACAAAGCCAGCGCTGCATTCGTAAAATTAAAGACGGCAATAGGCGCAAATAGACTCTCTAAACAAAGAGTTGGTGGTACAAGAGCACCACTGACTAACATCAATGAATAACAAAAGTATAGCCAGCAGTTTTGGCATTTCCTGGGCAAAACACCGTCAATTTTTCACTTCGTTGATCTGCAGATCTGGACGCGCTGCTTTCATTTGCGCTAGTAGCCCAGAAGGGAGTGCAACATTTTCTAAGTCTAGCGAAACAAGAGTTTTACATTTGAGCAGACTTGTCAAAGTAGAAACTTCAAACTGAGCGTCATTAAGATGCAGAGCTCTCAATTTCGGCAACAGCGAAAGTATCTCCATCGTTGCAGCAGGCAGTTTAGAGGTACGCAAATCAAGGTCTTCAAGCTGAGCTAGAGTGGCAATAGAAGCCAATTCTCGCTCAGTCACATCGACACGTCGAACCGTCAAGTTTTTGATACTTTTGTTGTGCTCAATGGCTTTGAGAATTTTTTCCGATTGAGAAACCCCAACTAGATGCAGCCCATCAAGCCGGTGCAAAACACCACTGTCAATCAAGGAGGCAGCGGAGACACTACAATTGAGCAAACCTAGTGCTTTCAAGTGCTTGAGCTTACCAAATTCTCTAAGGTATGAGGGCTCGAGGGTACACTGCTCGAAAGCCAGCGAAGTCAAATTCTTCCAAGTAGCCAAAGTAGCTATAGCAGGGGGATGGCTGGATTCTTTAACAAGTAAAGAGTAAAAGGCTTTATCATCAAATCGCTTATAAAACTGAGGGACATCGCCAATAACATCAGTAGCGTCGAACATAAGCGGTCTATCGTGGTGGCAGATCATATGGCCTATGGCGGGCTCTTTTTTGACACCATTAACACAAATATTTCCCACCGCTTGATCGATGGGGAAATCAAACTCACGCCAAGTTTTGCCATTTCTTGAACATACCCGAGAAATCTTCTTTGTGTCATTAGCCAAGGCCGCAGTTGAATGATCAGTTAGGTCAACATCCGGCAGTGCTCTGTCGCCAGTAATATGCCGTGAAAGATCGCTATTTGACGGCATCACGACCTTCGCTTTATTCTGCTGCGTCATGATCCAATACAAAGCACCCATGGTGCCCAAGCCAATCAGCAAGGCAACAACAATGGCATAGACTGTATTTCTATTGCCTCTAGAAACATGACCCGTCGTTTGCCCGCCCGTGCCAGCCAGCGACTGCTCGTTAATAGAGTCAGCGTCGCTAGATCGCTCGGACCTTGACCTTGCCGACACTGAGCGAGGATCAGTCGAACTACTTCTTCGCAAAGGTTCTAGCGGACCAGCCTCACGGGACAAAGAATCTAACAAATCAAAAATATCGCCAACATTCTCAAAGCGGTCAGGAGCATTCTTCTCCATACATTTAGCAATTATCTGCTCGATCAAATCAAACTCTCTATCTGAACAATCTTGACGTGAAATTTCAGGCATGGCATCAGTTTGATGCATCATCATGGTTAACAGCGCCGTCGAGCCTTTAAATGGAGGTTTGCCAGTAAAAGCCTCAAACATAGTGCAGCCAAGGGAATAAATATCAGATGACTTAGTCACAGGCAAACCCAAAGTTTGCTCTGGGCTCATATACAAAGGGCTGCCAAATATTTCGCCAGGAAGAGTGAGCTTCTGAGCACTTTGCCCCTCAACACCAAGCAAGCGAGCAATGCCAAAATCAACCACTTTGGTTGGCCTTAGTGGCAAGTTGGAATCGACCAAAATTAAATTTGATGGCTTGATATCACGATGAACGATACCCTTGCTATGAGCCAGCTTCAGGGCAGAACACACATCTAAAAATGACTGAATGAATTGAGGCACAGGCAGAGGAGATCCACTTTCCAAAGCTTCGGCCATAGACTGACCCTGCAAAAGCTCCATCACATAATAAGGACAACCGCGTGCATCAACCCCCATGTTGAAAATCTGCACCACATTTTTGTGCTCAAGCTTAGCTAAAGTTTTAGCCTCAAGCTCAAAGCGACGCCAATTAGCGCTGGTTGTTTGCAGCGGCGTTAATAATTTGAGAGCGTAGACTTTCTCTAGCTGCAAATGCCGGGCTTTAAAGACGACTCCCATGCCGCCCTTGGCAAGAAGTGCAGTGAGAACATAGCTCTCACCTACAATATCGCCGGGCTTGTAAGTGGCCACCCCAAATGAGTCCGAGTCAACAGAGGCACTACTGTCAGGTAGATTTTCAGGAACTGTCATAAGTTCGACCAATAGCATCTAGCAGAAATGACTATATCGACTAGGCCCAAGTAAATCAAACCCTGGAATAGCCACTAGTGAGTTCAACTTCAAAGACGATAGTTTGTTCTGCGGTGAGAGCAGCTCCGAAGACGCGGCCTGGTATCTGAATTGGAATATGGTTCCAGAAGCGGTGCAGACAATAGATCTTTGCCAATCGATGGCAAGCAACCCTAACAGCTTCTCCAACTTTATGGAGAATGTAGTTAAGCGTGATTCGTTCTGGGGCGCCGAGATTGATCTACAGTACTCAACAGACAAGAAACTAGGCACACAAGTCAGTGGTTTTACGATCAGGCAATAAGGCAGCTTCAACCCCGACCGCAACACTCCATACTAGCTCACTGACATTGATATTCAGACTTTCGCCTCCACGGATGGCTGTGCTAAGCTTCCACAATGAAGCTCTCAATTGCGAAAATTTCAATAATAACCATCAGCCTGTGCCTAGGACTAGGCCTAGGAATAGGCTTAGCAATATCTTCGCCCTTGGCCACTCAAGCGTCTCAAGGCAATACTCAGGCCTCCCATCGAGGCTTAAAACTAGTTCAAACCACAGAATCAAGCGGCATCTATGACGTCTGGGTTGCTGCTGACGCCATACGCGTGTACTCAAGATCAAACGATTACTACATTGCCGCTCAAGCACCAACTTGGCAGATCCAAGTATGGCGTCCTGATCGCAAACAATGCGGTCAAATACCATTTGAAAAGTTTATAAAATCTGACCTCGTAACCGCCAATCAGATTAGTTATTTAGCCGAGTTAACGGCACCAAATCGAATTGAAAAGGTTGTTCGTGGTCAAGATAAATTGCTGATCTACCATTTTCCGCCGATAGAAACTGTAAACGGTAGCGGTCTTTTTATTGCCGATCGCAAAGACGGCAATGGTATTGAAGGTGGGCAAAAACTCAGACCTAGACTGATTTCTTTTGACAATAATTTCGCCAGCCAAACTAGTCAGCTAGTGGGCAAAATATACAACATCCCTAAACTCAAGGGCTTTCCAATTTCGTCGTATGCACTTCTACCTAATAATAAAACAGATGCTCTTTTAAACTGCATAATTGCTAGTCGCGACTTTGAGTTTAAAACTGCGGCTCTTCATGCTCCAACAAACTACAAGAAAATTCCACTTGATAAAAAAATGTTTTTCACTACGCATCAAACCAACATACTCGACGAAATGACAGCGAATTGAGAATGCATTACAACAAAAAACAGACGAGTCATAACCAGTCTACTTAAGTCTAGAAATCTTCTTGATCGCCTTAGGCTTCGGTATCTTACTATCAGCAGTGGGGGTTGGCTTGACCTTAGGCTCCGCTCCCCAGACATTGAGCACAGTCTGCACAGCAGACATCATCTTTTCTAGTTCACCTGCATCCGGCAAAATAAAACCAGTGCCACCCATAATCCACTTGGCCAGCTCAGCATTGCGAAGATGATAGAAGACATTGCGACCTTCGCGACGCTCAACCACTAGATGATGACTACGCAAAACAGCCAGTTGCTGTGAGACGGCAGCGTGATTAATACCGAGAATATCTTTCAAATCACCAACTGTTCGGTCTTCAGCCTTTAACTCTTCAAGAATGCGAATACGCATAGGATGAGAGAGGACTCCAAAAAGCTTGGCTAACTCTGCACATACAACGACTCTATCTGGCATATCCGCTCCGCCCTGTAAGTTGATGCCACGTCTCTACGGACAGAAGTACTACTACCGACAAACCCCTGCAAACATTAGCATATATAGAAATCCTTAAACAAGTCAACTCGCCAAACAATTGCACTAGATTCTACAGGTCACTGCCTTAAAGGCCGCCAGAGCTTGCAGATATTCAACATGGGTCTCAACCAAGCGCATTTGCGCCTCAGCAGTTGTGCGCTCTCTTTGATTGACCAAAAATAGCGTGCTGTCACCAGCTGAAAACCGCAGCCGCTCTCCCACTTCAACCTCTTTTGCTTTCTTCACCTCTAAGGCCGTTGCCTCAAAACGTTCAGCGGAAGTATTGATAGCAGATACGGTATCGTCAACTTCAGCTTGGATGCGCAGCTTCTCTGCTTTCTCATCAAGAGTAAGTTTGCGCAACTTGAGCTGAGCAGCCTGCACCTGTCCTCTGGCTGTACGCTGTCGCAAGGGCGCTGATATAGTCATTCCGCCTCTCATTACTGAACCAATACCTTGCAAACCAGTATCAGCGCCCTGGGCAAAATAGGCATCCATAGCAGGCAACATCATGTTCTGAGCTAACCGCAACGCAATTTTGGTTTGCTGCCTTTCTAACTCAATCTTCTTCAGTTCAGGTCTTCGCTCAACCGCCAAATTCCGCCCTTCGAACCACAAAGCCTCAAGCATTTGGCTTGGCTCTGGCGCCAAAGAAGGAACCTCAGAAATCGTCGGCAAAGCTTTGGGATTGCCATTCTCATCCCAGAAAAATACAGACAGAAGCAAAGATGCCTTCTGAAACTCTCGCTGCGTCTTTACAAGAGTTTCTTGTCTTCGCTGAATCTCTTGCTCCGACTCAGCCACATCTAATGCAGGCGAATCACCACTTTGCACACGGAGTTTTACCTGCCCCACGCGAGCCTCGGCAATTTTTAGCAAGTCACTGGCAATATCGACACGCGCCTTAGCCCCAACCCAGTCAAAGTAAGTGGCTGCCGCCTTGAGCAACACTTCTAAGCGTGTACCGCCAAAAACCTGAGCAGCAAGCGGCTCTCCTAACTTTGCTTGTTGCTCTGCCGCTGACTTCTCATTTATTTTCAAGCCGCGCATTAGAGGCACGCTAAACCCAGCAGAATATTCGCCAGCCCGACCACTCGGGATTAAAGGCGTTTTTGTGTCATTGGGATTTAAACGAAACTGGGTAAAAACTTTGATACCAGAGCGAGTGAGTAAATCGACTCGACTCTCGTTATGGACAGCTTCTTTTGCCTTACCAGGATTGACGATATCTTGGATGCGCAGATATTCATTTACACTAGACAACACGGGGTCAAAAGCACCGGCCTTCTCTAAGCGCTTGGCCCCAGCAATCTGCCTCTCAGCATCAGCACTTAAGAGCTTCGGATAGTTCTTATCTACAGTCTGAATAAATGACTCAAATGAAATACTTTTCTCTGACAAGTTAGTACCCAGGCGCATTAAGCGAAGAGGAGGTGTGCCATCGCCGTCACTAGATGCAGCAGAAGTGGTGGCAATTTTTTTTGATTGAGCTTGACTAGAAGCTTGACTAGAAGCGACTTTATCTAAAGCCCATGCAGCGCCGCTGCCGTCTGCCAAAGGCCACGCGCTGATGGCAAACGAAATTAGAACCACGCTTTTAACATTATGCAAAGTCTGTTTACTTGCAGTTTGGATCACCGGTAACCCTTTCTCTTTGCTTTTCTCTTCTTCTACTTTTCTCTTCTTACTTTGACTTGCGCTTGCTCTCTGACTTCCCAACGTCAGAACCTTTGTGCAGTCCTAGTTCCTCTGGCTTCACAGTGGGAGGGAATGCGTTAAACTGCCTCCACAGCTCAAAGCCAAGGGGAACGGTATCGAGCATGATCCAGCCACTGGCCTCAGCCCCTGGGCGCAAAAATTTTGAGGACGGCCATGGCTCATCACGCCCACTAGCAATCAAATCGAGATCTGGTTTAACAATTACGCGATAGCAACTCTTGCCATCATCAGTAGCATCGATTACCGATACTTTACCGCCAAATGTACCAACGGCTATCGACGGCCAGCCAGCAAATTGCAATGCTGGCCAACCAGCGAATTGCAACCGCACTGGGCGTCCAACCGAGACAAGAGGAGCATCGTTATCGCTAATAGTTAACTCGGCAGCTAAATCTTCTGTCTGCGGAGCTAGCACGGCCAAAACTGTTCCAGAATCAACGGTTTCGCCAGCACCCACACACATGAGTCGAACTATCTTTCCATCACACGGGGCGTAAACTCTGCGCTGCTCCATACGCCGCCGAAGATTCTGAAGATCAATATCTAACTTACAGATCTCGGCTGAAGTTGTTTCTACAGTCTCAGCTGCCGAAGCAATGGCGGCAGCGATACCGTTCATTGCAGCTTCAGTATCGGCAAGCACTTTGTCTTGATCGAACACAGCTACAGTCTTATCACGACGAGCAATATCTAAGGCAGCAATGGCTCTTTGTACATCCGTCAAAGCACGCGTGTGGTCAAGCTGAGCGAGCTCAAGATCACGCCTTGAGCGAACACCTTTGTCAAACAAATCTTTCATACGCTGCAAATTAAGTTCTGTAGTGACAGTATTTTGCTTTGCCGCTTCTATCGCTTGTTCAGCGGCAGAAATGCGGTCATGAGCCTGAGCAGACCGCTCTTTAGTTGATGGAATAGCAGCACCTTGTGAAAGCTTTAGGCTACCAACTTGCCTTTGCAAAGCCTGAGCACGGGCCTGAGCCGCCGCGCGACGGCCAATCAAGGCTTGCTTTTGGGCCTCTAATTGCTTTATTTGCTGAGGGTCTAAAAACTTCGAATCGAGATCAAGAAGTTCAGCAATTAACTGACCCTTTTTAACAGATTGTCCATCACGCACGTGCCAGGCTTGGAGGCGAGCAGGAATCTGCGCTTCAATACTTTGAGGCCTGTCCATAGGGGAGACAATCATGATCTTGCCTATACCAGTAATAGACTGCTGCCATGGTACAAACACCAATACGCCTGCCAGCCCAATAAGAAATAGGCTGAGAACAATAGCGAGTACAACATAGCCCCGCGAAGATTCAACGGCCTTGAGCGCACGATACTGGTGGGCTGGTCGCGACAGCGCTTGAGCAGAAACAGCAGAAGATAGCCCATTGAGAGGAACATACTGAGCAGGCGTAGAAGGTAAATCAACAGCTAATTTTGCTGGTATGACAGTGTCTGGTTCATCAGTTTCTGTTGTATCCATTATTGACTGCCTCCTTCCCTCGCTGTTTTGCGGCGCTCAAATGAACATATCTGCTTAGCTAAATCAGGAAACAAAATTGAGAATTCACTTTCGTTGCGCCATGCAAGATCAGCTGGCGATGCTGATTCAACGATAATGCCACCAGACAGAACGTAAACTTTACTTGAGCGCATCACAACTTCAGCATCGTGTGAAATATCGAGAACAGTCCACAAATTCTCAGGTGCAAAAAGGGCATCAATAATTTTTAGTTTGGTCTTCTCATCAATACCAGTAAAAGCCTCATCTAAAACTAATAGCCTAGGCCGCTCAGCCACGGCTCTAGCAATAAGCAAACGCTGCACTTGACCGCGCGACAAGTTTCTGCCACCACTAACAAGCATGGTGCTGAGCCCGTAGGGCGCATTAACAAGATCGTCAGAGAACTGAGCCAGCTCTAGCGCCCAGCGAACATCTTGATGAGTAACAAATGATCTACCTAAGCTAACATTATCTTCGATTGTACCTTCAAAGATTTCATTAGTATCTCCCACCAAACCAACGCTGCGCCTCAGGCTCTTCAGTTGGATATCTCGAATGTCTAAACCGGCCATCTCGATAGTGCCATTACTAGCCTCATGCAATCCGCAAAGTATCGAAGCTATAGTAGATTTGCCGGCACCACTTGCACCAACGAGACTAGCTCGTTCACCAGCTTGCAACCTCAAATCGACACCAGACAAGATCTCCCGACCTTGATTGTAAGAAAATCGAATTCCCCGGCAGGTTACACTCAAGCCACAATTATTGAACGGCAATTCAATTCCACTCTCTCTCTCAAGCGGAAGATCAGTGAGGTGACCGACTTTATGCAGACCAGTTAAAAGGTCATAGAAGGTGTCACAATTGCGAATCAATTTTTCTAATGCAGCAAGTACGGTCAACACCACAATCTCGGCTGCCACTAGCTGGCCTAAAGTCAATTGCCTGTTTATAACGAGCCAACCACCAACAGCTAAGATACCAGCACTAGCAAGAGCCTGAAAAAAATATGTCCCCATGGCCTGGCGAAAAAGCACAGCAAAATGAGCTCGCCGCGCGACGAGATAACGCATAACTAAATTGTCTGTGCGCTGGTTGAGATACCCCGATGTACCATTGGTCTTCAGACTGGTCTGACAACGACCCATATCTTCCAACCATTCAGCCAGTCTGTATTTCAGCACCGACTCAGCAATACTTGTCCTAAGACCGCCAATACCAAGAACAGCGGTGGCAAATGCAATAAAGCTGATGATTATCAGGTCAAATGCCAACAGAAACGGACTATAAAAAGCCATAAGCAAAAGTCCGACGAAAACCTGAAGCAGAGCCGTCGGCATCTCAAGAAGAAGTTTCCCCCAAGCCTTCTGAACATTTACCACATCAAAAAAGCGATTGATCAACTCTGGCATGTACTCATCAGTCAAAGCTGCGGCCTTGATTTCGGGTATACGCTCGCTGAGCAAAAGGGTAATTCGCGCGAAAATTCGCTGCTCCAAATTCTCAACTAGGCAGAGCTTCATTATTCTCAAAACGCTACTGAATATAAGACCGAAAAGCACAAGAAGCGAGAGCACAATAAGTGGTTGAAGAAAAATACCAGCAGCGATGGTATTGACCAAGGCTTGGGCCGCGAGAGGAACCGCCAAAGATATGAAACCAATAATCAGCGTATAAGTGAACAGCACGAACAAATCGCGCTTATCTTCAAGAAGCATGTCCCAAAGACGCTTGAGAGGCGAAACTCCATGAGCATGACCCGATTGTTCAAACTGATCAGATTGACGAGCACGAACTGATTGGTGCGAGTGAACCACTCCATTGAGTCCTTCCGCTGTCATAAGCGCCACCACTCCATACCAAAATTACTGAAGCCAAGAATAGCTGAACAAAAATAGCTGAACACGCATAGCGGCCAGCAGCCGAACATGAAACCAGACTAGCACGCAAAACCGATATGTGCAAGTATTTGAATATATAGAAACCTGAAGGCTTACCGCAAGAATAGAATGCATACTCCAGCAATGAATGGTAAAGTTGACAACATACTAAGGAAGCGGAGCAATATTCGATGTCTCCAGACTTTACCAATAGCCGCTTAAATCATTCACGAGAAGCTCAAGCACAAACAGTCTTTCAACCTGGAGAAATCATCGCAGGAGTTTTCCGCGTCAAAAATCAAATTGGTTTAGGTGGAATGGGGATAGTTTATCTCGTCGATCATACGGCCCTAGGCAAACAATTTGCCCTAAAGGTTTTGGCACCAGATTTAGTCAACGAGCAAAATTGGCTGCGCTTTCAGGCCGAAGCCAAAACAATGGCCTCACTCAATCATAGAACTTTTGTCAACGTCTACGATCTTGGCATACACGCAAAAGCAGTGCCATTTTATTCAATGGACTATCTCAGAGGCCGCACCTTAGAGACAATACTGGTTGAGGATGGCCCCGTCCAATTAGAGCCGGCCATAGACATATTCTTAGAAGTATTAGATGGCCTAGCCTACGCACATCGCAACGGCATAATTCATCGCGACCTCAAGCCAGCAAATATCATGATTTGCACCGCAAATAGTGCGAAACAAATCAAAATTCTTGATTTTGGCATATCAAAATTTGTGGGTTCAGACGCCAGCAAGAAGCAGAGCCTAACAGCAGAAGGAGACATCTTCGGTAGCCCTTTCTACATGAGCCCCGAGCAATGCAGTGGAGAAACAGTAGATGCACGCTCGGACATCTACTCGATCGGCTGCGCTCTTTTTGAAGCATTAACCGGCTTCGTTCCCTACGAAGGGAAAAACTCGGTGGAAATAACAATAATGCATCAAGAACAGGAGCCGCCAAGTCTCGCTGACATCTTTCCAGAACTTCAGTACCCGCCGTCCGTCGACCTAGTCATAGCCAAATGTCTAGCCAAAGACCCTGATGATCGCTATCAATCAGCCAAAGAACTTGCAATTGACCTAACCCGAATCAAAGAAGGCCATGACTTGCGGGCTTACTCTGACTCATACGTTAAGACAAAAGCAAATAAAACCACCCCAAACAAGCTAGCAATCAACTGCACCGCTGGCGGTGCATTGCTCGTTACCGCAGCAGTGCTATTCGCCCAATCAGGCATGCTAACAACCAAGACTCCGAAAGCCTTCACCACCGCAAAGGGCATAACCGCCAATAGTAATTCTATTGCCAATGTTGAACTACTCGATGAAAAAATAGCCGAAAAGGAGCCCGACCTGACAGCCACCGAAACGGCGCAAATAAAAGACTTCCTCGCCAACAGAACTGAACCCTATTCTAGAATTGAGAGAATTGCCGGAAAAAAAGTTAGTGTCTTTAACTTTCCCACTAAATTTAGCATCGGCTTACTGGGCTATACAAAAGCCAACACTCATAAATTCATAAGAGTCACGGCTCAAGGAAACGTAGCTAGTGCCTTCGGTAAACGTGTTCATATCAATGCAGAACAAAACCTACAATGCTTTCCACAACTGATAAAATTCTTCAGACCCAATGAACTTGAATGGGTGAAAATCAATGACTCAAAAGCGAAGCCAAGCGACTTTTTACCAGACCTCGCTAAGCAACATAAATTGAGCGGGCTTGAACTCAGAAATTCACAGATAACTGATTTAGACCTCCCCTGGCTAGAAAAACTACCAGCACTGAAATCGCTAGACATCGGCGATACAGGAGTGACAGGCTCAGGGTTAGCCAAGTGCAAGGTGCTGAAACAGCTCAAGAGTATTCATGCTTGCAAACTCAAGGATGCCACCCCCTTACTTAAGGCGCTAGCGCAAAACCCCATTATCACCGAGCTTAACCTCAATGATGTCAAACTCACCGCTGAAGATTACACTCTGATTTCTCGACTAACGTCCCTGAAAATTCTGTCGCTCAAAGAATCATCCATCGAAGACGCTGACCTAGAAAAACTAGCATCGCTGCAAAACCTCGAAACCCTCTATATTGACCGCTGCCATCGTCTGACGCTAGCAGCAGTAGACACTCTGCGAAAATTTAAGAACCTAAAGCAGTTAAGACCTCCAGACCAAATTGAAGATAGCTTCAGCGAAGAGAACCTGCGCCAATCTTTCCCCGGCTTGCGTCTCCTGTAAATTACTGGTCGCAAGCCACTTGCAGTTAACGCTGCCACAACATTGTCACTTTTCAGGAACATAATCAGCGAAAAGCAGGTAAGAAACTAGAAAGCAAAGCTCACGTAAATGTTACGTTCCAACTAGTAATCTATAAATTCAGCTCGATGGCGTTGAGCAACACCCTTATCTGTGTATATAGAGCTACAGGAGAACATTCGTGTCAGATGCGCCGCAAAACGAGGGCAAAGAGAAGGAGGGGAAAGCCGCTCCGGAATCGCCGTTGCACCTCAGTAGCGAGCAATTACAGGCCCTCCCAAAGACTGCCAAGTTAGAAACAACACTGTTTGACCTGGCCCAAAAGTCGCTCTCTGAGCGCAGTCACATCAGCGGCGAGCCAACCACCAAAGACAACGTTTACCTTGAGCTGAACCGCGTCATGGCCCTGAACAACTACCCTGCGGCACATCTAGATGGCAAGAAAGATATTTCAGACAAAGATTTGCCCAAAAGCTGGAACGAAGTGCGCGCCCATCAGCAGTTTGCCCTTTATGACAGCACCGAAGTTAAACCGGAAGTAAAAGCGGAAGTTAAGCCGGCGGTCAAGCCTGAAGTCAGCCCAGAAGAACGTTTGAAGCAAAAAATTGAAGACGAAACCAGCACTCTGCCAGTAGAGTTAGGCGAAGGCTACTTTCAGGTCTGGAAGCGTATGCATCCAGAGCAAAGCGATGACGAAATCAACAAAGAAGCGCACCGCATCAAGAAAATCAACGGCGACCGCGATGTCTTAATAGTAGGCGAACGCCTGCCAATTGCCACAGAAGAAGAGCGCGCCCACGAACTAAAGAAACGACTAAAGGACGCAAAAGAAGCGGAAGAAGCCAGCAAGCAGAATCCGAAGCCAGATGCTGCTAAGCCAGATGAAAGGTACGTTCCCAACGATCCTAACAAAGATACTCCAACTACAACTCCAGAGGGTAAAACGCCAGAAGGTAGAACCCCAGAGGGTAAAACCCCAGAGGGTGAAACGCCAGGGGGTGCGGCTCCAGAAAACAAAGACCCTGCAGGCAAAATCCCAGCGGGCGGAGATCCAGCCGATAAACCCAAAGCCGAGCCTGGCAAAGACGCGCCCCAAGAGACTCCAAGCACTCCAACGACTCCAAAGACACCGCAAGCTCCTCCCTTAGCTCCAGAAAAAGGTGGTTCACCTAGCGCCCCCCCTCAACCAGCGAAAAAAGATACCGAACCTGATTTAGGCAAAATATACGACGACCTGAGCAAAGAGCATCATCTCGCCCAAAAGGCCTTTAAGCTCAATGAAACAGACCAAGGCTTCATCGGCAGAACTTTTGACGCCGCCAAAAATAACATAGGAGCTAGTGGTGAAGGGCGGCCTTGGTACGACCCAAAAAGCATGTGGTCGGGGCTCTTCGACAGTGACTTGGGTTCAAAGGCAACTGAACAAAAGCTGACCGTCGAAAGAGAGCATCTTGCTCAGCTCAAACAAGCAGCCGAAGCTAAAGACCCCGCCAAATTTGCAACAGTCTACAAAGAGCTTACCGGTCAAGACTTTGACCCCAAAGCAGCAAAAGCAGCACAAGATGCAGCGAATGGGGCAACTCAAAATGGCACGCAGCCTGGCAAGGAATCCACCTCAATTGCCATGCGAGGCTCGCAAGCGGCTCGTTCATTTGACCAATCGCAACACAACGGTGTTGATGCCATCACCGATATTGGCGTGGCCTTGGCCGTAGCTGGCTCTCTAAGATCTGGCAAACTAGGCATGACTGAGACCATGCTCAGAGCGACTTCAAAGGGCGCTCTAATCGGCGGCATCTCTAAGGCCGGCATGATGCAGGCAGACGGCAAATATGCCAACCTCGCTCACGATCTCGCCATAGGCGCCCTAATGGGCGTCACGGTTCCAATTGGCGAATTAGGCGGCGCTCAATTGAGCCGAGCCCTCGGCAAAAAATTTGGCTTAAGTGTCACAGGCGATTTACTTGGCGCCAAAATTGAAACACAAGGAGCAACTATCGGTACTAAACTCATTAGTGCGGCCGCTAAATCAGGTACATCTGGTGCCATATTTGGTGCGGTAGAAAGCCCTGGGCGTGAGGCAATCGTCGCCTATGAGCACGGCAAACAAATCACAGCTGGCGATCTAGCCATGGCCAGCCTGAAAGGCTCAGTCGTAGGCTTTCTTGGTGGAACAATTCTTGGCGGTGCAGTTGACGGCGTCAGCAACGGCTTCCGCTCATATCGCCCCGGTGCGGTCACTAACATCAAGAACACCATCAATGGCGTCGATGTTCCTTCGTCAGGCACTGTTGGCCTAGCCGATGCCGCCAAAATTCTCAATACTGACGCCAACAAACTAGCTCTATTAGCGGCTGAAAGTCCCTATGAAGCCGTCTCTAAAGCCATTAATTTATACGAAAAAACTGGCCTCAATATCAAAAAAGTTGATCCAGTTACTGGTGAAAGCATCTTGCCCAAGGCCTTTGACGATGCTCTTACCACCGTACAAAACGTTGATTTGCTTACCGCTGAAGCCAGTTTAAAGTTAAGCGGAAAAGTCAAAGTTGTCCAAGCCACTGACGAATTTCTCACAGCCAATCCCACCGCCGTCCAAGAACCCCTTGCCCGCGTGGTGGCCGACCCTAATTACCAGGAAGTAATTAGACTAAAGACCGCTCAAGGCGGCCAACCCGCTGCCGATGCCTTTGAACAAAATTTCCGCCAAGGCTTTGAAAAAGACCTCAAGACCTCAATGGCTGTGCGCCAGGTAAATACCAGGGGCCTAGAGCCAGCCGAAGCACTAAGAGCATCAGGCCCAGAGGTTGAAGCAGCCTACAAGCAAAAGGCCGCCGACTACTTCAAAGACATGACCGACCCAGCTAAGCGTCAGCAATTGAACGAGCTGGTGGACGACATCTACGGCAAATTCAACCCCGAGGGCTTGAGCAAAGGCAATTTAGAAACGATACTACAGGGAGTGCCTGCCGCTGATCGAGAGCTAGCTGTAGCACTGTTGCACGAGTCAGCTGGCACATCTTCTGACAGCATGCTCAAAGCGCGTTTTCAAGCCCTAAAAAACGATATTGCCGATCAAGTCGGCTCTTCAACGCCAGACAATGTTTATACACTCTCAGCCGATTCTTCGGCCAATTTGCTTGGTTACTTGTATCGCAAGAGTAACAGTATGAGCATGAGTATGAACAATATCGATAACTTGGTCGAGCAAGTGCAAAAAGGCAATATACCGAACAAAGTTGTACTTTTTGATGATCTTTCTAGCACTACCCTGGCCCCTGCTACCCTTGAAGCATTGAAGAAAGTACCGAAGGTATTTGTTGTCGATGTCGGTTCATTTGAGCGCGCCATCAACGTAGTTGATATAGCCAAAGGCCCCCAAGCAGTAGCAGAGAAGCTATCGGCACTATTGACCGAAGCAAAAGCAATCAAAGCTAAGCATTCTGGCGGGCTCTTTATTGGCTCAATTGAATCTAATGTGGCTAAAATGACCATGAGAGAGAGCTTTGACGCCGCCGCCGAAGCGATTGGACCCAATGTTCATGTAATCAGGCCATCACAGAATCTGACCATACCAAACGCCACCGCCGCTGGTGACCTAGCCAGCATGAGCGATATCGATGCCCTGCACACGCAATACAATGTGCCCAAAGCATCGAAGGAACAAATTGCTAGTTTTCTCTCTGGCTACGTCGGTGAAGAGCGCGAACTGGCTGCTCGCATGTTGGCTGAAGGGGCTGTGCATAACTCCTTCCCTGTAATGGTAAGAAAGGCTGTGGATTTGCACACTAAACTATCAGCGGCACTACGAGAAAGTGGCCTAGGCATGAGTGATTTGCTAGTGGTCTCAGACAAAGACCCCGGCGGCAGCACGCACCTCGTTAGTTATCTCTTTGGCAAAGCCAATGGCATGTCGCCAGATAACTTCGTCTCAAACCAGCGCCTCAACAAAATGATTGCTAGCGGCCAAGCAAAAGGCAAGGCTGTGGCATACTTTGATGACACTATCTATTCAGGTTCGCAAATGGCCAGCAACTTAGAAGGCAATGTCTCGAGCTTGATGCCATTTAAAAAAGTCTTCGTAGCTAGCCTGGGGGCCTACGAACAAGGCGTAAACAAAATCAAAGGCACACACCTAGGCTCACTGGGCAAAGTCGAAGTAGCTACCTCTAGCACTCACCAACCGTTCTACTCACAGAGTCATCCGTTCTACTCAAGACTAGGTTCTGGCCAGCAGTACACAGTGAAAAATATTGGTGGCTCAGAGGGCTTTGGCAACGTGCAAGGTTCGCTTATCTGGTCGTATATGTATCCCGATAATAACCTCACTTTCTTTGGTTCGAAGTTCTCGGGGTCGGTGTTGCGTTTGCCGGGGCCTTAGGTACTGGCGCAAAAAAGTCTTTAATGGTTGTTCCTACCAAAGGTTTCTTAAACAATAATGGCATTGGATAGGCAGAGACTTGAAGATGCGAACAGGGTGCTCGCCAGCTGTATGCAAGGCAAAACACTGACGGAAATTACTCTTGCCGAGCATGGCGGCCACATCACTCTCAAGTTCACGCCCTTGCAAGAATACGACAGCCTGATTGACTTTTCCAACTGTATCCTTACTATTGACGACGATTGGTCTAGCAGCGATAAGAAGAATCCGAAAGTACTAGCAGAACTTAGTGAACAACTGCAAAAAGAAGTAGCGAAGGAGCCAGCGAGCCCAAAATACATGCCGGATTGCGTGTTGCATGCATCCGATTTATTGAGACTGTATCTTGTGCTCGGCTGTCTACGCGTAGAAAAAGCCATCATCGGAGAAGATGCTAGCCTGACAATCACCATGGATCAAGGTATTGCCATCCACGTTCTCGGCTACAAAAATCAAAAGAATGACACAGACGATGATTCGTGGCTTCTCGAAGTTGAGAAAGAGGGGCTAGCAAGTCCGCTAACTCAGCCTATCACGTACAGCTTTGCCGGTGACCAAGACGGAGAACTTTCTGGGTACTGGGAGCAAGACTAATCGCGCCCCTCAGATTCGATGACTATTCTGTATCTTTAGCGATCGACATTCAGCAATCTGATCTCGAAGATAGACACTATCTTGATCGTTCACTCCAAAGACTGGCTCATGAAGGGCAAGGTTCTTTTGAAAGAACACAATGGCTGACTCATACTTCGCCTGCTGCTTGAGTAGCTCGGCTAGCCTGCGATACTGATTTCCGCATTGAAAATCGTTGCCATCATTGGCTTTCAGCAGGGTAATTGCTTGTTGCTCAGAGGCTTCAGCGTCAGCGTAACGCTTCTCAATCTCGTAAAGACAAGACAACGAATCAAGACTTTCAATCATGCCAGGTGCACTATAAGACTGACAAACAATCTGATGCGTCTGACAAATCTTGAGAGAGCGCTTGAAGGCGGCCTCAGCAGCAACGAAATTTTTGTCAGTTATGTATGAAAAACCGAGCTGAATCAAAGTCCGACAGATCTTAGGTGAACCTTTACCATAGACCTCTTCCCGAAGACCTAGCGATCGCTCAAAGCAATTGGTGATCTCTTTCATTTGACCAGCAAAGTGATATCTCAACCGCTGTTCATCAATCAGATTGGCACGCATCAACGACGGGTGAAGGCTATAAACCAATGACACGAGTCGTTCGACTTGTCGTGGATCGCTTTCCAGCGAGGTCTTATAGCGCAAGAAAGATTGGTAGCCTGTAAAAAGATGAAATGCATTGAAAGCAAGAAGGCTAGCGCAGGCAAGAGTTACAAGATTTTTGGTAACTTTGACTTGAGACATCGGTCGATCAAGCTGGCTCGTGTCCATCGTCAATTCTATACCCCAACTGCTTTCTTATCGATTCTAATTCAACAAAAGAGAAGTGCAAGTTATTTCAATAGATAAGCGGCCAATGCCTGAGCTTCACTCAATAACACCAGCAGTTCGCAGAGTATTTTCAATGGTGGCCATGGGCAAGAACATCTTGCCTGGGCTATCGTGAAACCTTAAGAAGCCGTGCTTGGCATAGAAGCCAGTCGGATTGCTATTCTCAGAAATCAGAACATCCACGACAAGCGCCCAAGAAGCCACCGACTGCGAAGCCTTCCAAGCAGACAACATGGCATGGAGTAAAAGATGCTCACCAACTCGCAAGCGACAACGATCGCGCTGCCAATCCTCAGCAACAGCAAGCTTGCCCAAAAGTGTTGTACCGATCACTCGGTAACTCAACTTCTTACTAATTGCCGCCGGTAAACCCTCTATGGGCACGACCAGCGAAGAAAGAGAATAGTAGCCAACGATGGTATTAGGTGAAGCTTTAAGAGTCAAAACAAAGATGCGTGAAAGATTCTTCTCTGAATCGCTAACAGCACGATCCCGCAGATAGTTATCTAAGTTCTCAACACCGCAGTGAAAGGCCTGGCGATCATGGCCGCGATTGAGCAACTCAATACCTCGCAGGTCAGCGAAGTCCATGAACTACTTTCCCGTTCTTGCTTTGAAGCGCTTGGCCGCGGCAAGCAGCTCTTTGTTTGCCGCTGGTGGGTTGAGTATCGCAGAAGCAAAAGCTTCTCTATCTCGCTGACTAAGCTGCAAGACTTCGTTTTCTTGCACTGTTTTATCAGCATCAGCAAGAAGAGTACTTATGACATAAGAAGTAAGGTCTAAGCCTTTGAGATCTGCAGCATGCTGAATGCGCTGTTTCAATTTCGAATTGACCCGCGCATAAATCCGATCGTCAGACTTCTCTTCCTTCTTCTTTGCCAGTGCCATGACTTATTCCTCAAGCAGGTAAACTCATTGTACGCCCACTTGGCGTACATGACAAGGGCGGTATGATATCAAAGCGAATGGAAGAGCATCCAAGGAGCTTCGGCGTGCCAAAACTACTCAGGTTAATGGTTCTAGCCATTTCGATTGCTGCATTCCTTAGAGCAGAACCAGCTGAGGCGCAGCAAAGAAAAGCAATTCAGCCGAACACACGCTACTTGCTTTTCCAAATCTTCACCAGTGACAGAAAATCTGGGGCAGGCGTTTTTCCGCCATCAGGCCAGATTGAATCGACAGTTCAAGACATAACAGCAAGAATTGGCACAAAGGGCGATCAAAAAAACAAACTCGGAATCTGCCTTGGCCCGCTATCACTAGGCGATAGCGAAGAAGAAGTTTGTAAAATCATTCGCCAAGGGTTCGACATCGCTAGAAAAAACGATGTGGCAATTGCTTTTCACATAGACGACCAGATGTTCTGGGAAAATAGCAAAGATAAAAGAGATCCCCTCAACTCACGCGCTAGTATCGAATGGACCGATTGGAACGGCACAACAAGCACAGGAAGGCGCCTCGACTGGTCTGAGCATCCGACAAAAGTGGCGCCACCGCTATGCGTGAACAGTGGCGCGGTGCAAGTCGCTGTCACAGCCCGCGCTCAACTGATAGGGCACGAACTGAAGAAACAAATTGCTAATTTGAGAAGGGCGGGGAAAGAGCATTTATACGCAGGTGTAATCGCTGGCTGGGAATCGATGATTGGTGCAGATTTCGCCACCGGCAAGCACACTGGTTATCACGCTCTTTCTAACAAAGGCTTCAGTGCAACAAACCCGCCAACACGAATTGACTTAGAATTATCCCAGCTACTTAAACAATTCATTGAGCTGTGGGCAAAGCAGTTGGTTGAGGCTGGCGCTCCCCCTGACAAAATCTTCTGCCACATCGCCTTCACTCCACAAGGCTTGGGGCGGACCGACGTCAAAGTGACAGAAAGAATGGGGTTCGCCGCACCTGACATTGCTTTCAGCAAGTGGTATCAACCGGGCTTTAGCTTGTATCCGGAAGGAAATACGCTGGAAGTGATTCGTGAGCATCTACAAAAACATGGCGCACCACACTGGGCAATGAGCGAGGGCACTAACGTGGTGCCAAACGGGATGCCCGGCGAGCCTGCAATGCAATCGTACCTAGCTAAGCTGTTCAATCATGGCGCTGTTACTGCAAATATTTATTCGTGGGGAATTGGAGGCAACGCCGAACGTGAACGCAATATCTTTCGACGTGCCACAGAGAATCCTGAGGCACTGAGCGCCTACCGAAAATTTCTCAAGGGAGAGAGTTTAATCGAGGCACCAAAGACTAGCGCAGCCTCTTCTAGTGAGCAACTGCGAGCTAAAATTGATCGCGTTCAAAGGCAGCTGCCAGCGTGGGTAAACGGAAGGCCTGAACGATTGCAGACAGCAAAGTTGATGATGGAACGACTGGAGGGAGCCCTAAAGTCGAGCAACTTCCAACAAGCTGATGCTGCAGCCGATGAGTTTCTTAAACTTATCACGAGATAACGAGTTAATTGTTACCGAACTAAGCCTAGTTGCTCAGTCACCAATCGCTGATAGGGTGAGATGTCTTGTCGTTTGCTTTCGGTAGGGAAGAAAGTAAATTGGCTGGCTTTTTTTCTTGGCCGGAGCGCATCAAATCAAGCGCAGCAGGA
>CALROJ020000017.1:0-109330 GCA_943369735.1 bacterium Ga0077546 | reverse complement strand
GACACTGCGAGCGAGGTCGGCAGCCATATCTTGGTCGTCATCACCAAAATCATCGTCATCGTCGTCACTAAGACTTGGACGTTTGACGTTCAATGAACCAGTTTCGTGCTCATCTTCGCCTTGACCCGAATGTCCTTCATGACCTTCGTGTCCTTCGTAGTCGTCGCCATCAAAATTCACCCGTTTGCTAGGAGCTTTGCCCGATGCTCTGGCATCAAGCAGATCTTCTGGCATTTGAGCGAGAATTTCTTCTGGCACATCATCAAATTCATGACCTAGATCAGCACTTTCATCATGAGAATCATGACTATGTGAGCGATCGCTGTCATGTTGACCATTATCTCGACTGTCACGACCAGAAATTACGCGGCCACCGACGGCACTTGCTGCTTTGAGCGGCTGATTGCCACCTCTGCCGCTGCCACCGCGAGATTTACCACGACGATTTTCCTCATCGCGATTTTTAAAGGCGATAATACGGCGATCTTCTGGGGGTCCAAGTTCGAGTTGTGGAATCACACCTTGACCAACACAGCTTTGGCACTTGACAGAGAACAACTCTCTCAAGCTCTGTCCTTGTCTGCGCCTCGTCAATTCAACTAGACCCAAATCGGACAGTTGACCAATTTGTGGCTTGGCTCGGTCTTCTTCAAGAGCGCGTTGGAAAGCTTCCAAAACTTGCTGCTGGTCTTTGCGACTATCCATGTCGATAAAGTCGACAATGACCATGCCGCCGATATTGCGTAAGCGCAACTGTCTTGGAATTTCTTGCGCAGCTTCAAGGTTGGTGCGACGCACTGTTTCTGCTTGGGTACGCGAGCTAGTGAAACGACCTGAGTTAACGTCAATAACTGTCAATGCTTCAGTTGGTTGAATGTTTAGGTGACCACCGGAAGGCAGTTCGGCCCGGTCAGAAAGTGCCATTTCAATTTCGCGATCAATTCCTTTTGCCAAAAGCAAAGGAACTTCATCGGTATGGAAGGAAACTTTGGTCTGCTTGCTGGCCCAACCACTCAAGTATTCTTGAGCACGTCTTTGACCCTCTGGGCTATCAGCAATAATCTCACTAACTTCATGTGAGTAAGCATCGCGAATAACACGGAAGAGCAAATCTTGGTCTCTATAAATTAGAGTCGGCCCAATCGAAGCTTCAGCTTCAGATACAATCGTCTGCCAACGATCCCATAGTTGTTCAAAGTCTTCGAACAATTCTTGATCGCCTTGGCCTTTAGCTTCAGTACGGATGATGATGCCAACACCTGGTGGCTTCATCAAGTTGACCACAGACTTGAGCCTGGCTCTTTCTCTAGCTTCAGAGATGCGGCGAGAAATCGAAACTCCCCGCTCTTCTGGTACTAGAACTAAAAAGCGACCAGGCAAGCTGATGGCTGTAGAAACCCGCGGGCCTTTGTGACCAGTGGGCTCTTTTGTGATTTGAACCAGTAACTTTTGTTTAGGCACCAGTCTCTCTTTAAGAGGACCTTGTCCTGGCACATCGTTAGCGTGCAAGAAGCCCATTTTATCTTTGCCTAGATTGACGAAAGCGGCGTCAATGCCGGGGAGAATATTCTCCACCGAGGCTGTGTAAATGTCACCGAGAAGCAGCTCGCCGCGATTGACGAAGAATTCGACCACTCGGTCGTTCTCCAGCAATGCAGCAATATTATCTTGCTCCGAAATGACGATTGACTTTCTCATAATTTCCCTCTAAATGGAATTTAAATTGTGTGAGCGCACATTGGAAAAATTGATGCTCGGTTGAGTCAAAACCTCAAGCCGAGTAATACGCCAGTTGAGATTAAGCGTCGGACAAAGCAGTGCTAACAAATCAGTTGGCTTGATATGGCCAACTCCATTGAGCCCAGTTCCAGATCCGGTGGCTATCTCAAATTCGAGCGTTGGTGCCTCATTGTTTAAATGTTCTGTTTGTGTTTTTTCAGATTTATCTCCAGCAGAAACGAGAGTCAAGCTAAGAAGACCCGGCCTTATGTCTTTGCCCTGAGGATTCTTATTTTTGTTCTTGATCTTTTCCTTGCTAGATCTACTTGCTGTCGCACTAGCTTCTTGCACCGGTGCATAAAGGTGCTCGCTATCGATCAGCTCTTTAATACCGATTTTCAGTGCCTCTACAAGTGCAGCAGTAGAAGCCTTCTTATCGGCGGCTGAACTTAAACTAGCGTCTAAGTTCAAAAGAGAGTCTTGAAGTACATGTAATTCAGCCCGATAACGAGCTGCAGTGACCAGCGACGCAATTGAGGGTGTAGCCTGAGCATCGCCGTTAATAGGCGGTAGCTTAGGCAACTCAACAGAGCCGACAATCTGTACTTCAGGAGGCAGTTGCTGGTTTAGTCGCTGCATAAATTGCTCGCAAGTCATTTCTTCGGTTAGCTCGATATCGGCTAATTCACGAAGACCTTCTTGGAACAGTGGCAGCGGACAAGCCAGCGAAAGTTTTGGCTGAGGGTTGAAACCCTGTGTGTAGGCCATTTTTAGCGCAGCCCGACGGGCGGCTCTTATGAGCAGATTTTGCATATCTAAGTGCCCGATGAATCTCAGGTCACCAGTTTTGGTAAAAGCAAATCTGATTTTATAGTTATCGGCAATAGCAGCAGGCTCAGCTTCCTTTGGGGCAACAAAGAAGAGAGACGGGTGTGATTCAGGATCGCTCTTGTTAGCGTTCAATTCTTTGACAAAAGGATTCTTCTTCATCACAGCTGGTATTGGATTGGCCAGAATATGGGTGGTATCAAGCTCTGTGCAAATTCCACAGGCATGACATACATTCTCAGTGCATGCGGCAGTTTCCACAGCATTGACTGCTTTTTCCCACTCTCGTTTGAGCCAAAAATCATGCAAACCAATGTGCACTACATCAAAAGCTTGTCTCGAGCCTACTTCTAAATTGGGACAAGCCAAATCTTCCAGAGTAGTAGAAAGTGAAGCCGCCGCTTGATGCCATAGCTCCGGCTGATAGCGATCATCCCAAGCATCAAAAACCGCACCTGATTTCCAAGCGCGATAAATCAATTCACCGACCATACGATTGCCGCGTGAAATGGCAGCTTCAAGCAAACTAATAGCCGGGTCAGTAACATTCAATGTCACTTTGCGCAAACCAGATTCTCTTAGTTTAGATCTAAGCACCCCATGGCGGCGTGCCGTCTCGCGCGGGTCAACCTGACCAAACCACTGGAATGGTGTAAATGGCTTAGGAACAAAGTTAGAGATTGTGCAAGTAATCTCTATGCTCTTTTTGTATTTGGCGGGATCGGTATTGCGAATAACGTTGCAGTGCACTTCGGCTTCTTTCAAAATATCGATAATGCCTTGCAAATCACTATCATCTTCAAAAGGCAGGCCGCACATGAAGTAGAGCTTGACTGAAGCCCAACCAGACTGATATGCAGCTTCAATGGCACTGATAATCTGCTGATGCGACAAGCCTTTATTAATGACAGCCCGCAACTTCTCGGTTCCAGCTTCTGGTGCCAAAGTGATGCCACTCTTGCGCACAGCTTTCAATTCTTCGGCAATCTCAAGATTCATGCGGTCAGCACGCTGACTAGGGAACGAAAGAGACGCGCGAGTAACACTGTGTTCGCGGTTAAGAGCACGAACAGAATCGTGTAGCGATGTGTAATCGCTGACACACAAAGACAGAAGCGAATATTCTTCATGACCGGAATTAGCTAGGGCTTTCTTCGACAGCTCAACTAAATCTTCCGCCGAGCGCTCACGCACAGGCAAGAATGTGTAGCCAGGCTGGCAGAAGCGACAACCACGGTCGCAGCCTCTTCTAACTTCAAAGGTCTCACGGTCATGCACCAAAGCTAAATATGGCACAAGATTCGTAGTCGGCTGATTGCTATCAGTGAGTGGGGCAATCTGCCGCAAAACCCGATTAGGAATAACAGCAGTGCGCAACGGTTCAAGAGCTTCGGTATGCTCCGGAAGTGCCGCTAGAAGCGACTCAACAATTTGCTCTATTGCTATCGGTGTAACAACTACATCACCCGGCTTAAGATCATAAAGTGCGGGCACATAGACACCGCTAACTTCAGTAGCTAGCTTAGTAAGCAGCCACTGCCGGTAGTGCGGCGCCAATTGCGGTTTGTTATTTACTGTTTCTAAATGCTCAGCTTTAAACTGGCGCACAACTTTCATAACAGCAGGAATGGCTAGCTCGCCATCGCCGATAATGAAAAAGTCCATAAACGGCGCCATCGGCTCTGGATTAACAGAAGAAGGCCCACCACCGAATACTAGAGGGAATAACTCAGTGCGCTCATTAGCCTTAACTGGCAGTTGGGCCAAGTCAAGCATATTCAAGACATTGCTATAAGTGAGCTCATACTGAAGAGAGAAGCCAAGCAACTCGAAGTTGTATAGCGGCTGCCGCGATTCAAAACCAAATAAAGGGATTGCCGGTTTAGCATCGCGCATCAAAGCCTCAAGGTCTGAAGCTGGCGCATATGAGCGGTCGACAAGCAGCCCTTCGAAGTCATTAACTAGCTGATAAAGAATTTTCAGGCCAAAATTCGACATGCCAAGTTCGTACATGTCGGGGAAACAAAGAGCCAAGCGCACATCGCAGCTATCGAAAGGTTTGCGTCTAGCACCCCATTCGTTGCCCAAATACTGCCCAGGTTTGAAAACCTGGGGCAGAAGTCGCTCTACAAGCAGATCTGAGATCATTTTGCTTGAGAGTTTATCTCTGACAGGGCTGACGATAGAATTTATAATGACCTATCTCCACAGACAAAACGGTCAACGACCGTGAACTGCCTAGAGATGCCAACTGTATAAAATGACGTTCGGAAGCGCCGTAGCGGCTTCGGAGAGTTTATCGGATGGCATCAAAAGGGTTCTTGAGCTGAGTGCGTCCTCAAGTGCAAGAATTATAACCTTATTTGCCCATCAATATAGAGGGCATAAAGTTTAATTTCCTAAATCTTGACCATTTTCGCCCCGGTGGTCGACAAGACTTGTCCCTTCCCCCACTTTACTTCCCCGTGCTATAGTCGCTAAGAAGCCCATAACCCGTAAATAGACAATGATCCTAGAGGCCTTTGCCGAGTTTTTGCACAGTGTCCCTGAGTTGCCAGCCAACCAGGCGCTTTCGCTCTGGCTCTGGGAAAGACTGAAGAAGCCACCTAGTTCAGCTGTTGACCAAGTTATTCACTGCGAAGTCGATATCTCGTCAGCCAGCGGTCGGCAGTCACCTAGGCTCAACTTGGGCCGCAAAATTCGTCTACCGCAAGAGGCCGAATTGCTCATAAAAGCCCAAAAGTCAGGGGCAACTATCGAAACTGGCTCCGAAGTCAGTTATTTTTTTGAAGGCGCTTCAGGCTCGGGCGTAAGGTTGCTCAATAGCCTTTACGAGTACTCAATGAGTTATGAGCAGCAAAAATGGTCGCGCTTTGTCCATGGCGTCAAGGCCAGCGACTTTAAAAGCAAAGAGTAGGCTCCATCAGCCAAGCCTAAAAGCCATTAAGTACAGCTTTGGGAACATAGCCGGCCTTTCCTTTGTCTATAATTACCATTGCTGACCCGATAAATAGAATTCAGCAGCTAGTGCGAAATTTCAGAAACGACAAATAGTCAGGAGCGACAAAGTGAAATTGAAGATGGGCACCGCCCTTTTTGCCTTAATGACAATAGCGGCTGCTTTCAATATCGGCACTCAGGCTCAAGCGGCGGACGAATTGAAGCTAAAAAAAGGCATTTCATTTGTCCAAGACACTGACTCCGGTTTTCCTATCGAAGCCGAAAAGTTTGATGATTGTCAGCTTGAACCGGGAAAGGCAACCGTCCTTTTCTTTGGCGCATCCGGCGACCTCAACACCAATCGCCAAGCCAAACGAGTTGTGGATCTCTACCGCCAATCTAGCAATAAACCAGTGAAGTTCATTTTGATTGACGTCGATCATGCTCAAAACGATCAAGCTCGCAGCTTGATCAAAAATCACTATAAGGGTTACATTCCTTTCGAAGTAATCTTAAACAAAAGCGGCATTGTAGGCTGGAGTTCAATTGGTGAAGTCGAAACTTCAACTCTCAACCAGCAACTCGAAAAAGCTTTGGCGAACTAACTAATCGCGCAAATGAGCGCGGCGCAGGTCTTTAAGCACCTCTGGTGGCACTGAAATAGAACCCATCATTGATTCAAATTCTTGGTAGGGGCCGTGGCAATCGGAGCCGCCAGTGACGAGCATTTTGTGCTTATTAGCAAAACGTAGATACTGCCGCAAAAGCGGCAGTGAATGAACGCGGTGGTAAGCTTCAACGCCACCGAGGCCAATCTCTTTCAAAGCCTCTATCAGTGGTATCACATGCTTTTCTTTGCCCGGATGGGCAATCGAAGCAATGCCACCAGCAGCCTTAATTGCAGCAACGGCCTCATAGGGGCTGATGCTTTTTCTATCAGCGTAAAACTGAGAACCGCGAACCATAAATTTCTCATAGGCCGAGGTCAAATCAGGCGCACCGCCAGCTCTGACAATTGCTTCGGTAAGATGGGCCTTACCAATGGCCCCCATGCCAGCGCATTCTTGCACGGCTTCAAGAGTAATAGGCACTCCAGAAGCCGTAACCAGCTTAATACAATCGAGCACATGCTCGGCTCTTGCAGCCTTCTGCCTAGCTATGGCAGCAGCTAAGTCTTGATTATCTTTATCGATAAAATAGCCAAGAATATGCACGTCATGACTAGCACCACTTTCGTCTTTGTAGATAGTGTTGAGTTCAATTGCCGGAATAATTTCCAAGCGCCCGCGAGCAGCCGCTAGACCTTCCTCAATACCATTGACGGTATCATGATCAGAAATGGCAATGTGTTTCATGCCGATCTTAACAGCATGCTCTACCAGTTCAGCTGGCGACCAGGTGCCATCAGAATGGTGAGTATGCAAATGTAGATCAATCACTTTTCTGGCCGTCGTCGTGGAATCTTACGCGCTTAATTGCCTGGGCTTTGCCACTTTTAGGAGCAACTGTAATCAATACACCGCAGCAGACAGTTGGCCCAGAGGCAATTTCAAAGCGTGACGGTAATTGCTTCACCATGCGACGGAAAACGCCCTCCACAGCCATGCCTATGACCCCATCAGTGGGGCCACAGCAGCCAGCATCGGTAATAAAAGCCGTGCCCTTATGCAGTAACCTCTCGTCGGCTGTCTGCACGTGGGTGTGAGTGCCGACAACAGCAGAAACTTTGCCATCGAGATACCAACCCATGGCAATTTTTTCAGCAGTGGCTTCGGCATGCACATCGACAAGAATGATATTGGTCTCTTCTTTGACTTTGGCCACTAGCTGCTCAGCCACTAAAAATGGCGATTGCAGTGGCTCCATAAAGACTCGGCCCATAACGTTTATGACAGCAAGCTTATGCTCACCTTTCTCTAAAACGCAGTAGCCTTGGCCAGCAGTGCCGTCTGGATAATTGGCTGGTCTTAAAAGTGTCGGTTCTTGATCGATGAAGTCGAAGATTTCTTTGCGGTCAAAGGTGTGGTTACCACCAGAGAACACATCAACGCCACATTCTTTCAAATCAGCTATATTGTCTTTTGTAACGCCAAAGCCATGTGCGGCGTTTTCTACGTTGACCACGACAAAGTCTGGAAACCCTTCACCATGGCCATTGTTCTCGGCCGACTCAGGCTTTAGACTCTGTAAGTATTTTTTCACCACGAGTCTACCTGGCTTGCCTATTACGTCGCCAAGGAAGAGGATTGTAATTGCCTGATCAGACTTATGATTTGTGGTCATGCTTAGAGCTTACACCATAGAATCTTTTGGAAACCACATGCTGCCTGTACGTAAAAATATGTCTGCAAGAAGAATGCACAACAAGGCTTTGTTGGCGGCAGCTCTGTGCTGCTTAACTCAAGCATCTCTTTGTGCGGTTAGTAGTATTGGCACGATGGCAAGTGCTGCGGGTCCAGCCTTGAGGCCAATACCTGAAAGCACGCAGAAACCTGTCAGTGAGAAGCCAAAGCCAGAAAAAGAAACAGCAAAGACCACCGCTGCCGATACAGGCAAGAACGCAGCCAAGACCTCGCAAAAACCGATGACAGCGGTGGCACAGCCTTTAGTGCCAACGAAGGCTACAAACACACCAGCAATCAATACTAAAATCACAGGCAAACCAGCCAGCACGAAGGTCGCCCCGTTAACAGCAGCGCCAAGCACTCTCGCTAAAAACAGAGCGAAAGTAAACCTAGGCAGAGCATCCATGGTGCCACCACCGCCACCCAATACTCCTTCTATGCTCTCAGACCCTTCAATGATGGGTCTTGGAATGGGTTACGGCGCTTATGGCATGCAAGTGGAATACATGAGCCGCGAAGCCCTCAAAGACAGAGTGAAAGAACTCAGCATTCAGGTCAAAGACGCCTCAGCTGAATTCGAAAATCGCAAGCGCCTGAAAACTGAAAGAGAAGCCCGTGCTAAAAGCTTTGAGCAGCTCTACACGGAAGGAGTGGTCAGTCGTCGCGAGCTAGAAAATAGTCAAAGAGAAGCGACAGATTCGACCGATGAAGTGCTGCGCCTCGAGCACAAATACAAAGAATTGAGCAGTCTCTTAGAGCGCGTCAATAAGCGCCTGGCTGCCGTCCCCCAGCCACCTGGCCGAAAAGGTCAGAAAGCCCAGCAAAAGCTTAAAAAGTCACAGGCCAAAGTAATTGCCCCTGCCAAGGAGCAATTAAAAGCGACCGATTCGAAATTAATAAATTAAGCGCTCGCTCAGTCAAGCTTGAGGAAGCCTAAGGCGGCATAGTAAGCAGCCTTTACTGCCTCACCCAAATATACAAACGCTACTGTCCATGAGATTTTTCTCTACTTCAAAAAAGATGCCAAGTCCGCAAACCTTGAATATGAACTGGTTCTCAGGTTCACAAGTGCAATGGCAAACGAATTGCGAAAATCCGCATATTAAGCCGGTTTCGCGCTAACATATGCAGCACGGAACAGCAACACCACTTCCAAAGACGGCCACAGAACTTACTCTGCGGCACCTTAGCTCACGGCTAATTTTAGGCTTGTTTATCACAAGCCGGTCTTTTAGCGGGTTCAAGTTCAAAATTACGACACTCTCGAGGAAAAACGATGTTTTACAATCGCAATTACAAGGGTTATCAGTCCGAAACTCACAGAGAATTCAACATGCCAGTTAGAAATCGTCTACACAACGATCACTACCGCTTCGAAATGCATCAATATGATGTTCCAAGCACCGACATCTTGGAACTAGACGATCAATTCGTACTTGAATTGGCTCTTCCAGGCGTTGTACTCGATGATGTCGAACTCAAAATCGAAGGCAATTTCCTCACAGTTATCGCCAAGCGCACACCAACAATGTTCGAAGAAAAAGCAAGCTACTTGCGCAGAGAACTTCCTGCCACATTGATGGTACGTGAGTTCGAATTCGAAACAGAAATTCTTTGGGAAAATGTAGAAGCTCGCCTAGACAGAGGCTTGCTCTTCATCAGCTTGCCTAAAATGGAAGCTGCTATCCGCATTCCAGTATCACACGGTTCAATCGAAGGTCATGTATCTTCAACCAAAACCCGCACACTAAAAACCGAAGTTCGCTCCGGTAAAGAAATCACCATCAAGTAAGCAATTACCTGACTGGTAGAAACGTGATTCGAGAAGAGAGGGCCGAGAGGCTCTCTCTTTTTTTGTATTCTCTTGAATCAGTTCAAATCAACCTGCGGAATTATTTCAGCTGGCATCGAGTTTTCTTGTACTTTCAATGAATCTGGCAAGCTTGGATAATCACTGAGTTGTTTGCGGTTCATAGGCTTGGGGCCCATTTTGAGGAAGATTCCAGAAGGCGTCGAGTCTTTAACGAACTGACACTCATTCAAATGTGGTGCCACCAATTCGACATACCCTGGACCAAACCACGTCAGCCAAGTTGGATTAGTGGAAAGCCCAACCCAGCAAGGCCCCACTGAAACCGAGTAGTAATCGGTCTCACCGAAGACAATCCCGACATTATTTCGCTCAAAACTGGCATTGTGAATTACATAACAAGCAGCGTAGAAAGCATTTAGCCTCTTCGCCAATTGCAGAAACAGCGTTTCCAGAGTACTAACCCAATTCTGATCAGCTGCCAGAGCGCGGCCGTCGAAAGACAACGTAAGCGAATGCATCCTACTATAGCGGCTTGGTGGGTTAGGCGGCTCCTCCCGTCTATCGGAGAAAAATACTTGCCCACCAAAAGAGGGAGAAATAGCCTTCCAGTTGAAACTTCCACCATGTCCCGTGGATAACTCACTAATCCAAAGGTCAGTAAATGGCATATCATTGCCAGGCTGCAACCGGTATTGCAATGGCTCAAAAAGACCAAAGCGCGTTGGCACAGCAGCTGGACAATACTCTCTCAAGATATCCAAAAGCTCTTGGGCTGTCTCTGCCTTAACACGCGAGAATGGCAAAAAGAATTCAAGTTCGATCAAATCTATTCTTACTGGTGGTACATCAACCACTTTTCGCTTGGCTGGCCGAAAACGTGAAAACCAACTTGGGCGCGGGAAAAAGATCTTGCCTTCTTGTAGATCATAGGCCGCGCCTTTGCCCTTCTTTGCTAAGAAGCAGCAAAGCTCTTTGGCAATATCAATAGAATTGTCTGGAGAACCCATTGAAACGTTAATCTGCCAGACCCACTTTGGTGCAGATACAACTTCTAGAACGCTTTCCTCCACATCTTCTGGCTCTACTGAATATGGCCCCCAAACTGAAACTGCAGGGGAAGGGCCATCCTTGCTTGCCATCATCAGCCAAGCATTATCTTCATCAGGTGTAATTTCCACAGTAATACCAGTCTTGCTGGAAGCGAAGTCATTCAAGACCGACTTATCGAGAAACTCACTATTCGTGGTCCAGAAATCAAGACTCATGCAGGCCGATCACTCCAACAAACTTGTCCTAAGCATAGCTACTTCGCCTTACGAAAACCATTAGCTGCAATCAAGGCAAAATTAGGCAATGAGCATTCAGAAGTCAAAATCTAGAAATCAGGAATCCGAACCATGGAAATGCATACTAAGAATTTCCAGACGCAATTCTCCCTTGCACCCGTTCTTATAATAATCAGCAAGTAGCTGCTTCTCAATTTTATAGGCTTGCCAGAACTCTTCCCATACCTTGCGTTTTTTCGGAGAGGGCACGCGAATCTTCCAGTGAACGTACTCACAGGGATTTCGGCATATTGCACAACGAACAGATTCTACAGATTGATGGCGGCGGTATGTTTTACCGCACTCAATACAAGCCCATGTGCGATTACTCATCGTAGATTATCCAATGCCACAATGCTTGGCAAACTCTAAATATCTTTGGGCAGATCAATTTCAACGACTCTCTTTCCACGACTAACGTGCTCTTCATTGAAGGCAGATTCAGTGTCAGCGGCATCAGCAGTACTAAAGTTATCAGAGATTTGGGATAGACCTGCTACCTCCGTTTGACTTGGCGCCGGTTCCGCATGTTTAGCCAATTTACCAGCCAGCGGAGAGAATCCACGCCACTCAGAATTAGTGAGAAATCTCAGAGTAATCGCGATTCCTATGATGGTGGTTGATATGGCAGCAGCAAGCCAGGCACCACTTGAACCGTGCCCTAGGCTCACAGCAAAAATATAGGCCAGACTCAGACCCACTACCCAATTAAAGAACAAGCTGATAAGCATTGGCACACGACAATCATTGATTGCTTGTAGGGCACCACTAAGAACAGCCTCTAAGGCAGCAAAAGGCAAAGCGAAAGCAGCTATCTGTAGATAACTCACAAGCGCAGTGCGAGTCGCTTCATCAGTTGTGGCCCCCCTGGCAAGAGTGTCCGCCAGGCAAAAAAGTGCAATTGCCGCGGCAAACAAAAGACCAACACCTAAGGCAGTAACGCCCCAGGCAGCCTTCCAGGCACGCTCAAGCCGACCTGAGCCAACATTCTGCCCCACGGCCACCATCACAGCCATAGACATGGCACTAAGTGGCAGCAAGGCGAATGCTTCAAGTCTTTGCCCAATAGTCCAGGCAGCGACCGCCTCGGCCGGGTGCTTGAGCAGAGAGAGAATATAGAACAAAACAAAGGTGCTGCTGCACCAGGCTACATCTTGCATGGCGGCAGGAACTCCACCACGAAGCAAAGGCCGGAAAAACTCAGAACCAGTCGACTTTGAGTCTCTGTCTTGCTTACCCTTGGCAAAAATATCCGATCGCCACCACATGAAGATAGCCGCTACTGTGGCAACGCTATAAGCAGTAATCGAAGCGGTGGCGATGCCGGAGATTCCCATGCCTTTGACAGGCCACCCTTTGATGACCAGCAAATAGTTCATTGCCATGTCTACAATAGTCATCAGAGAGAGCGTTATCAACTGCACTCTAGAGTTGCCGATACCAATGAACGTAGAGTTTATGCTCGCCACAAAGGCGTAGGGTACAAGACCATAGACTACGATGTTTAGATACTTTTGACCTTCTCCAATTGTGTAATCGCAATTGTCTACACAGCCAGAAAACTTGGTCAGCAAGATTTTACTCAACACCAATATAGCCAGCAGCATGACCACAGCAGAAGCAACCAACAAGCCCAGCATTTTATTATTCATAGAAGCAACGGCTTTAGAGTTGCCAGCCCCAAAGGCTTTCGAAACCAGTGCAGCGCCAGCGTTAGCGAAAGATGTAATGACAATCAGACAAATCATCATCAGTTGATCGCATACACCAATCATGGCTTGAGCATTTCCCTCAAGCGTGCCGGCGCACTGCACATGCACTAAATCAACCGTCGACAAACACAAAGCTGTAACGAAGATCGGCCACGAGACCTTCCACAAACCACGCTTGAGGCTGCCGTGGGTAATGGTTCGCCCTTTGACATACCCAGAGCCTGAACTAACACTCGCTTGCGGCAATTCCTCAACAAATGCATCAGCACAAACCGACATTTCTTGAGTGGCTCTAATTCGCATAAGTTTTAAATTCTCACAAATTGAGAGGCCAATCTACAACAAGAAATGCTATTTCGCCTTGCGATAGCCGTAAGCAAAATAGAGAGCAAAGCCAACGCCCATCCAGACGACAAAGCGAATCCAAGTAGCGACCGGCAAACTGAGCATCAAAATAAAGCACGAGATAATTCCTGCCCATGGCACAAACGGCACCCAAGGGCAGCTAAATGGTCGCTTGGTGTCGGGCGAACTTTTGCGCAAGAAAAGCACACCAGCGCAGACAATAATGAAAGCTGCCAAAGTGCCTATATTTGTCAGTTCCGCCGCTTGTCCAATGTCAACAATTAGAGCAGAGAGACCAACAAAAAGCCCAGTCAAAATAGTAGGAATAAATGGTGTTCTATATTTTGGATGCAGCTTAGCAAAGAATGCCGGTAGCAACTTATCGCGAGCCATGGCCATAAATATGCGCGGCTGGCCCATTTGAAAGACCAGTAGCACCGAAGTCATACCGGCCAGAGCACCAACAGACACCAGTAGGTGTGCCCATGGCGCACCGCCAACCGCAATAGCTGTAGCTACCGGGGCAGCGTCATTGGCATAGTTTTGATAGGGCATGATGCCGGTCAAAACCAGCGAAACCAGAGCATAAAGAATAGTGCAGACAACAAGCGACCCAATCATGCCAATAGGCATATCGCGCTGAGGGTTCTTAGTTTCTTCGGCAGTAGACGAGACAGCGTCAAAGCCAATAAAGCTAAAGAAGACAATGGCGGCACCACCCATAATGCCGACAAATCCCGATGGCGCAAACGGCACCCAGTTAGCTGGCTTGACCAAACCGCCGCCATAAATGATGAAGAAGATGACCACCACTACTTTGATTAGAACAGCAATGGTATTGGCAAAAGCGCTCTCTTTGATGCCGACAATCAAAATCCAAGTAACTAAGGCAACGATAACAAAGGCCGGTAAATTGATACAAAACTGCTGGCCCAAAATCACGGGAATCTCAGTTGTGGAATAAAGGTGTGACTGCATACTGCCTTGCACTATCGACTTCTGCAAAGCTAGCGCCGTGTGCAGATCCGAGGTGAGCCAAAGCGGCAGCCCTTGACCGGTCAGCCCATAAAAGACATGCAGCATATGCTCAGACCAACTGACGGCCACGGCAATATTGCCAACAGCGTACTCAAGAATTAAATCCCAGCCGATGATCCAGGCGACCACCTCACCCAGAGATGCATAAGCAAAGGTATAAGCAGAGCCTGAGACAGGAATCATGGCTGCCAACTCGGCGTAGCAAAGAGCAGCAAAGCCACAAGCTATTGCCGCAATGAGAAAAGAAATTACAAGAGCTGGTCCAGCTCCTTCGCGACCAAGGGCAGAACCCATGATGAAATTAAGGAGCGGGGTAGAGAACCAATCTTTTGCCGCTTCAAGCTGACCGGCAGCAGCCGTGCCAGTCAAAGCAAAGATGCCAGAGCCAATCGTGGCCCCCACACCAAAGGCTAATAAGTCGAAGGCAGTTAGATGCTTGTGCATCAGCCGTGCTTCATCGTAGGCCTCGTCAACGAGTTCTTCGGGCGACTTTTTGCGCAATAACTTGGTAATCATATTTCTTAGGGTAGGTTCTCAGTTGTCTTGGTGGAGTTACCGGCTCTATCGAATACCTGAATTGTAATTCTCTTCGCCCCTTTGGCGGGAGTGACATTATCTGCAGCCAGTGTGGCAGTCAAAGAGTCAGACAAAGTCCCAGAAGATGAACCAAGGGCGAAGCCATCTGACCCGTCAATTTTGTAAGTAGAGTCAGAAATGCATGAGACATTGTCATGAGCTGTCAGGCGAATTGAAAGGCCTGCACCTTTCTTGGTAATTTTCAAATCGCTAATTTTTGGTGGAGTATTGTCTATCGCTATCGAGCGCAACACAACAGCAGTCTTCTCTTGGCCAGGGTTTGACGGCTTATCACTAAGGGTAATGCGCATCAAATATTGTCCGTCTTTGATTTTTTTAGTCTCGAAACTGTAAGTGAATTTCTCTGTTGCTGAGTAAGCCTCTGAAGACTTGGCGTTTTCAGATTCTTTCTCTTTATCTTTGTCTTTTTCTTTAGGAGCAGGTTTTGCTGCGGCAGCAGAAGGCGAAGTAGAAGAGGAAGAAGTATTGGCAGCAGAGCTGGAATCATCAGTACCGGCAGATGAATCAGAGTCGGATGATGATGGTGATGGACGATCTTCTAACTTGCGCTCCCCTTTCTTATCGTCTCCGCCAGTCTTAGACTTGCCAGATTCTTCTTTTTTAGGCTCTTCTTTTCTCGGTTCTTCTCGCTTTTGTTCTTCCTTGGGCTCGGACTTATTGGGATCTATCTTGTTAAGATCCGGCTTAGCCTCTGGCTTCTTCTCGGAAGCGCCAGGCTGTTTAGCGGTGTCTTTGCCAGGATCTTTAGCAGGGTCTTTTACAGATTTCTTTTCAGCCTCTTTAGCAGATTCTTTGGCAGGCTCTTTAACAACTTCTTTTGCGGCCTCTTTAGCCTTTTCTTTCTTCTTAGCCTTTTCAGACTCAGATTCCCGGCTTCTTTGATCACTGACAATTGGCTTCCAGCTCTTGCCGCCATCGTCAGACAACTCAAGGCTCATCAACATATTGTCTTGGTCTAAGTCAGAGCCAGAAACAACGACAGGCACAGTGCCAGAGAACGCATCATCAGCCTTGACCGAGATAGAAGCAACAGTCGGCGCTACATTGGTGGGCTGATAGGTCACGTCAACGCGTGAAACAATCAAATCATCTACGCTTTTTTTCTCACCTAATTTCCACGTGAGTTTATATTGCAAGAAGCGCGAGGGGCCGCTCTTAATCAAATAGCCGTCTGCACTAGCGTCAGGAGCAGCATCCACCCAAGCAGACCATGAGCCATCGGGCTGAGAGGTTTCACCACCCCTGGTGGCCACTCTCACTGTTTTCTGTAGACTATTGGTACTCTCGCCTTTAACATTGGCCAGCCTTACTCTTGACCAGTTAGCTGGGCGCTGAGCGTCTTGCACAATAGAAGAATAGGTCGGATCACCCGATGGTTGTATTTCAAATGTTCTCACTTGGGCAACATTACTGCTGCCGCTAAACAATTTGCCGCCATCAGAACAAAGGGCCATAACGGCTTCTTGCTCGGTATGACAGACCGGAATGAACTGAGCTTGATCAGTAACTGGGTCAATCTCTACTCGGGTAATGTCGCCTTCAGCGTCGCCAGAATAGACTCTATCGTCATGGCTATCATAGTAGAGGGTATAAAAGGCATCACTAATCGCCACAGGCTCTGCTTGGCCATTGGCTTGTACTCTAAATAGCTTTCCTGCCCCAGCAGTGGTAACAAATAAATTACCAGCCCTGTCTTTGGCCATGCCCGTAACAATATGCTCGCCGGTTTCAAACTCAGCTTTCACTTGCATATTAGCGTCTAAGCTATACACGCAGCCTTTCTCAGCAGTGCCAACATAGAGTTTATTCTCACGCTCGGAGAAATTCAAAGCAGTGATGTGAGCTTGATTGCTATCAAAAACAAGCGTAGCAGCACCGTTATCAACCCGATAAACTTTGCCAGAGCCACTTGTACCGATAAACAAATGCCCACTAGAATCGCAGGCCATGGCGCTAACAATCGACTCTGACACTTTGACATAGGGCTTAGCGCTGCCAGCAGCATCAATGGCAAACACTTCGCCACCCGGGGCATTGGCAGCATAAAGATTGCCCTTGTTATCTGCTGCCAGGCTTGTAATCATCATTCCCGGCAGGGTGGCAACCACACTTGGAGCATCGCCATTGGTGCTCATAAGTTTATTGCCAGCAGCAAAATAGAATTTGCCTCGACTAAAAACTGAGGCCCAAATACGTTGCTCTTGCTCAAGAGAGAAGCGCGATAATTCACGGTAGCCAGGGGTGAGATGACCGCCACTATCAATGGCTATGCCGTCCGATTTGCCGTTATGAAAATCTGGTTCGCTATCTTGGCGCCAGAGGCTAATTGCTCTCATATGTGGAAAGGCATGAGCCTGAGACCAGGCTGGAGCACTTGTATCTTTGCTGCTCGCCGTAGAACTAGATGAAGCAGAAGCACTAGAACCAGAAGAGCTAGAAGAAGCGCTGCTGGAAGTGCTAGAAGAATCTACCTTGCGACCAGCATCGATAGCCTTCTTAGCTTGCTCTGTGATGACAATGCCGTCAGTAGGGTGAGCCACTTGGCTGGGGCTGACCAGATAGGGAGACGACTTAGCAAAGATTTTGTCGGGGCGTTTGACCGTAACAGCGATTATATGGCTGCCATCAACCAGGTCTTCTAGCAATACTCGGGCGCGCTCTTCACCTTTGACCAGTGAAGGCACTTTGGTGCTGCGATCAGAGAAAAATAGCTTGACCCAATGGGCAGGTGGATTTCTTAAGACATCTCCACTAAACGAAATAGATTGAGTGGGCAAAGCCATAACGCCGCAGAGAGTATCGCCGCGCTCTTTGCGCACAATACGATTGATAGCCTGTTTGAGAGTCTCAGATTGAGGGTCGACAATGCCTAGACGTTTTCGCAGTGCATCAAATTCATCACCACCACTGATACCAATAGCAATATCACCATCAGGCAAATCTCTTGGTATGGCAAACGATAATTTCTCGACATAGATTGGCCTGTTAAAAGGCTTCATTACTACATTGACGTTAACAGTGTCACCCGGTGCCACCACCGGCTTGTCAACTGATATGCGGTCAATTTTAGCCACCTGCCGACCGTTCTCTACCACTACATCTACAGTCATACTGGTGATGGCAGCAGGCTCGAAGTCGTTGCCCATGAGCTTGTCCACAAGAGTGCCCATATAACCGCTAACAGGATCTGAAACCGAGCCACGCATGCGAGAAAGAGCATCACCGGTCATGTGTGCAGGGAAATTAGCAGCGAAGCGATCGGTGCGAGCTAACTTGCCGTGGCCCTTGATCTCGATAGAAGAAGCAAGTTTGACTACGTTAGGTACTTCTGATTGATAGGTAGAATCTAAAGCCGACATAAGAGTGGCAGTAACAAGGCTAGGTGTCAGTTCTGGATGGTCAACAAGTTGGCAATGATAAAGCTTTTTCACATGCCTATTCTGATCGGTGACACTAATAGTCAGTGGAATTAATTCGCTATAGCGACCAATTTCACCACCTATAGACCAGGGCCTGTCAGCAAATATAGTGCCAATCACTTGCAGCGGTGACGACAGTTTGAACGATACAGATAAGCTGGGCAAAATATCGTGAATATAGGCTGTAGCCATAGGAAAAGCTACTTGTCCAGCGTCCATGAAGGCGTGACCAAAAGCTATGACTTTGTTGCCGAAAATACATGTGGCAGTGCCGGTTGCTGAGCTAGAAAAGTCACCGGTAGAAAGCATGACCGCGACAGCACCACCGGGCACAAGCTTGACAGTGCCCGCTTCAGCTGCAGCCACCGTAGCGGCCATATTATTTTCAGATTTAGATTCTGCTTTTGCTTCTAGTTTATTGTCCTTGCCGCTGTGTTTCACGGTCTTGGCGGCACTGGCGTTGAGAGTGCTGAGGCTAGCACCTTGGCTGGTTTTGCTATCAGTTAGCGTCGGATCCAATGCGCCGGAAACACCAGAAGAGATAGAAAGGCCCACATCTTTAAATTTGTCTTTGAGATATTCTTGAGCCCGTGGAGAAAAGCCAGCCAAAGAGACAGGGGCCATCAAAGGAACCAGGTGGCTAGCAGAAGTTCCAGAACCAAAACTAGAGCTAGAGCCAAAACCGGAGCTAGCTCCCGATGAGGTCGGCACCGCCCCTGATGAACTAGAAAAATCTCTAGAAGAATCTCTAGAAGAATCTTTGAAAGATCTAAACGAAGTCTTGCGATCAGTAGCACCAGGACGATCATCAAACGACAGCACTTCAAGCATATCGGCCACAGGGGTGATGCCGACAATGGGCTCTTTCGAGAAATCAAAACCATACGAAAGGGCACCAGCCAGGCGACCATCTATATAAATTGGCGAACCAGACATGCCTCTGACCACATTATTTTTGCCCAGGGAAGCTCCTGAACAGCGAACTAAGATGGCGTCTCTGCCATTCAGAACTTTTTTAATGACACCGATTACTTTGACCTGAAATTTCTCCACCTTGGTACCCTGAAACACACTCAGGCCATAGCCTTCCATGCCAGGCTTGATCTCAGCCAAAGTGATATATTCGTTTTTCTTCAGGTACTTGCTAATAAATGTGTTGTCGTGGGGGCTAAAGTGAACCTGTTCCACGGCCAAAGCAGGCAAGATATTTAGATTTAAAAGCAGTAAAAATGCCGAACCAAAAGCAACGAGCCGTCTGGGCAGGCAATGCGCGGCAATATAATTAGAAAACACTGGCACCACAAGAAGTTGAACTACAATTTCAGCAATATACAAATGTCCATAGTAACAGTTTGCTAGAATCCGCATTCTAAAAGCTACATTCAAGAAAAGCGAGAAGTCATGAGTCTTTATCGGCCAGCCACACTGACAACCAGTCTCAAAGGTCTGATTACCCCAGCCCTTGCCTGTCTAACTCTGGCTTCTGCCAATGCTGGCTTGGCTCAGTCGCCGATTCCCGGCGGTGCACCTAGACCGGGTCGATACACCAGCGAAGAATCTGCTGCGCCAGCTCAAGATTCGGCAAACTCAAATAGCAATCCACCTAATTCTTTCAATTCTGAGAACTCCGGCATCAGTCATAATGGCCCGCAAACAAAAGGTTCGCGCTACCGGCAACTGCCTTTGACAGCTGCCGATGCCAAGCAAAAAGTAGACGAACTAAGGGCGGCTCTAGGCGTTTCAAGACCACAAGACGTTCAAGACGGTATTTATGAGATGGTGGAATGGCTGCAAGACGCAGCCGATGCCCATTACCGCATGGCTACCGCCTTCGCCAAGGCTGACGCTAAGCGTGAGGCGGCCTCAGAGCGACAATTGACAAGCCGCTTTGGTCAGCTCAAAAGAGAAGCGCTCTTGCTCAAAGCCGACCTGTTGATCAAACAAAAGCGCGCACCTGAGGCTCTCACTCCCCTGGTTGACATCGTTATTGCTGACCCCAAAGGGGCAACTGGAGTTGCCGCCTACCACCGACTGCAAGATCTTGGCTTCTCGCAAGAATTACCCAGCGATATTGCCAGTAACCCAACGATACAAGCTGCGTCAGCCTCTGCGGCAACTTCAGTGGTGAAAACCGGCGGCAAATAGCAGAACAAAGTTATGCCAAGTTGGCTAACAACTAGCAGGGATGCTCCGGTCGATATAGAATGACGTTAAATCTGCAAGGGATGCATTCAATGAATAAGAAACTTACTCAGTACATTGCCCTGGCTCTTTTGACGGCTCCACTAGCCATATATTCGCCGCAACCAGCGTCGGCTGACCCGTTTCAGCTCGGTGTTGAGGAGCGCGGCCAAGGGCAGAACTATGCTCCGGCGTCATCTGCTGGTTACTTCACACCGCAGACCCTGCAGCCAATCGCGCAACCAGTACAACAGCGTCCGCCTATCCAAGGCAATGCCAGCAGTGGCAGAATGCAGGCCGGCGCCCAACAGAACCGCCCGCCAGTACAGCGCCCTCCAATGCAGGCCACGGTTCAAGCGGGCACTTTACCGCCAGCTTTCATGGGTTCGTGGCTAGTGCAGGGCCAGAGAACCAAAGTGCAAGGAAAAACTGCACAGTTTCAACAGAACGCTGAGCAAAACATCCAAGTCAGTACTCGAAATATTTGGAACATAAGTGGAAATCCGCAGCAAGGTTACAAAATGAGCAATGACCAAGGCGTTCAGACCCCACTCCAGATTAGGCAAGTTCAGGGAGCCAAGGCAATAATTAGCTACCAGCACCCAGTGTTTAACGTTATGGCCCAGGAAATGATCATTATGGAACTGCAAAATGGTGGCGCAAACTTTGCGGGTGTTGAGAGAATGACAATCAGCAAACCTGGCGAACAAGGGCCGCCTAGAGCTACCGTAACTTATTCGCTTTCTGGTCAGCGCCAATAGACGAAAACCAGACACGCAAGAAAAAAGAGCCGGCGTGAACGACCAAGCGAAATTTAGAGGAATCACAGTGAAAAAGAAAACCAATGACAAAAGAGCGCTTGCTCTTCTGGCTTTTGCCGCTCTGTTGTCATTAGCCCCGCCAGCTGCTTTTGCCGAAGAACTTACCCCTCTGCCACTAAAAACAGATCCACTACCAGTGAAAAATATTGGTGACACGGTAGCAGCACCAATGGTCGAACTGCCTATCACCCCGGATCAAGCTGAAGCAGATAAAAAAGTAGTCTTGAGCGGCACCGCAGCGTCTGGCAACTTCAACTTGCTAGGGGCAGCTGCAGTGGCAGCTAAACCACCATTGACTCGCTATGAAGGGCCAAGACTCAAGTTTGTGGAAGTCACAATCAGAAATAACGGTACCTATCCAGTTGTAATTATTGGCGAAGGATCACGAGGCATCGGACCAGGGCTCAACCTCTCTCCGCTACCATTAGACACCTTGCTCAAGCTCGATAACCATATCTTCAGCAAGGCTGACAAAATTGCCGTAGGTGCTGTCAGTATTGGCACAGCCGGTTTAGCCGGACCATTAGCTTACGAAATGCTCACCGCTCAAGATCACAGCAAACGCAATCTAGGCATTGCAGTGGGAAGAGATGCTGGCCGCCACGAAATTGAAGAGAGCAGGTTAAACCGCCGCGTGATTTTGCCTCAAGACGAAACCAAGGGTTGGCTGGCCTTCTACGACAATGCTACAAACGGCATGAATAGCTTACTTGTGCCATTGACTTATCCATATAACAACAGCAGTGGCTCAGTCACTATTCCGATCTCTAATCCAACGGCAACAACAAGCGCCAAAGCCAAGCCTGTCTACAACAAAGCTGAAACTGCCGGGGCTGGCGGCGGACCACAACCAGTTAAAGCAACGCTACCAAATATTTAAAACAGTAAGAGAATCCTGAGGAGGAACAAATGTCTAAGCTCAAGAGAGCCATATCAGCACTGTCGGCAGTATCACTACTGGCACCTCTATTGATTGGCATCGCCGCTAGCCCAGCCATGGCAGCCCCTTCTGCTAAGGGAACAGCAATAAAGAAAAACGTGGGCGATGCCCTAGTTTTGATGGAGACCACCAAGGGTCCAATCAAGCTAGTAGTCTACAAGACTGAAGTGCCACAAACTTCCTATAACTTCTTAGACTTAGTGGGCAAAGGCTTCTACAACGGCTTGAGCTTCCACCGCTGGGAACCAGACTTCTGCATCCAAGGTGGCGACCCAGATGGCACCGGTACTGGCAACTATGTTGACCCAAAAACGAATAAAATTCGCCGCATTAATTTAGAAATCAAGCCCAATCTCAAGCACGATGCCGCTGGTGTTTTGGCCATGGCGCGCTCAGCCAGCAGAAACTCGGCTAGCTGTCAGTTCTATATTACCCTTGCCCCTGCTTCTTTTCTTGACGGCGACTATGCCGTATTCGGTAGAGTAGTCGAGGGTCTAGACAATGCCCTGGCCCTGCGCAAAGGCGACAAGATGACCAAGGTGACCGTGGTCGACCCAGGCAAGTAACCATATTTATATACAGATGGTAAAATTACCCAGTTATTAGTTAAACGGAGGAAGCCCTCAGTAGAGCTTCAATCGCTCACTACAGAGGGCAAAGACGAATGACAGATCCAATCGTAGCGATCGAAACCGACAAAGGTACGATCAAGATTCAAGTGCATCAGACAGAAGCCCCAATCACAGCCAATAACTTCCTCGACCTAGTGGAAAAAGGCTTCTACAATGGTCTCAATTTCCACCGCTACGAGCCAGGCTTCTGCATCCAGGGTGGTTGCCCAACTGGTTCTGGTACTGGCGGATATTCAGATCCGGCTACTGGAAAGAAACGCAATATCAAACTGGAAGTAAAACCACACCTCAAGCATGATTCTGCTGGCGTGGTTGCCATGGCTCGCTCTAACGATCCTGATTCAGCCAGCAGTCAGTTTTACATTACCCTTGGACCAGCTAATTTTCTCGATATGAATTATGCCGTCTTCGGTAAAGTAATCGAAGGCGACGGCGTCTTCATGGCTCTGCGCAAAGGCGACAAAATGAACAAAGTATCTGTTGTTCAAGCTGCTGTTAAATAGGCCGCACGGCTAGTTAGAAACTCAATAGACTAGTTAAAAGCCCAATAAAATAGTTAGAAAACTAATACAAAAGAGAGAAGAGGGCTCGCCTTCTTCTCTCTTTTTATTCTCTCTTTTTGCTTCTCTTTTGTTGCTCACCCGGCTTTTTCAATATCTGAATTAGCATGCTTATAGTAAAAATAAATTGGCAGCCCGGCGAGCAAAACAGCTATACCAGCGGCCTGGTGCACCCAATTGACACAAAAGAAAGCGGCATAGCCCCACACTCCAACAGTCAAACTAGCAACGAACCAAACTAGTAAATTCCCGCGCTTGCCAATGCGAAAAGGCCGCTCCATATCAGGGTCGCTATAGCGCAGAGAAACAACACAAATGCCATAAAGCATAGCGACAAAGGCGTACATAAAACCAAAGACTTCAGCTAAGAAGGTGTAAGCATCAGGAAATAGCGCAGTATGGCTAAGCAATGAAGCGGCCAAAGCAATAATAGTCATACACCAAAACTGAAACCAAAGAGCATACTTGGGCACACCGGTCTTCGAGCAAAGTTGGCCAAACTGCCGGGGAAAGAGTTTAGTTTTTGCCATCGAATAACTCACCCGAGAAATGCCGAGCAAGGCCGTAAAGCCACAACCGACAATAGATGCCACCACTGCTGCTGTAAACAAATTGCCGCCAATCGGCCCAGCGATAGCTCCAGCTAGGGCCGGGCAATTTGCTTGCACCGTGCTGCCCAGCAAAACCAAAGTAGTTTTGTCAGCACTTAAAGTGAGTGGTGCCACTGAGGCAATTGAAATACAAATTACTAAATAAATAGCTGTCACCGTCAGTAGTGTCAAAAATACTGCACGGGGAACACTCTTGCTGGCGTCTCTGGTCTCGGCTGACATGCATCCAGTCATTTCCATGAAAGAAAAGCCAGCCATGGCCAACATAAAGACAGAGGCTACTCTGCTCCAGAATGCGCCCGGTAAAGGATCAACCGGACAATGGACTAGATTATCTAAAGAAGCCCCTGGGTGAAACAAAACAAGAAGACAAAAGACAACCGCCATAGCCACTTTCATCAAAGTAAATACAATATTGATTGAAGCTGCAGTTCTTACCGTTTGCAAGTTGAGCACCGTAGCAACAACGCTAAGTGTGACAATCACCAGCGGCGCAAACCAAATTGGCGCAGCCTGGGCACTAGCAAAAAAGGCAGCAGCGAGCAAATTGGCCAAACCATTGGCCATGCAAGCAAGACCAACGATAATAGCAATCCAAAACAACCAACCAGTTAAGAAGCCAAGCATCTCGCCACTACCTGGCACAAGGCGCTTCAGTGCATAAAATTTATAAACATAAGGGCCACCAGCCTGAGGGAACATTGAAGCCAGTTCCATTAAAATTAGAGCTAGGGGCAGCGACATTACCCCAGCAATAAGCCAGGCGACAATGGCAGCAAGAGCCCCTGAGCGAGCCAGCATTGGCCCATGAATCAGCCAAGCCATTGAACCAATAATTGAGCCCACCCCAAGCATCCAGGCGGCAAATGAAGTAATACCGATTCGCAGCCCCTCACCAGAGGGTGACAGGCTTTGTTCACCAGAATTCACGACGTACTTTACCCCATCTTTATCTCTCAGGTAAGTGCACTACTATCTAATACCCGGTCAGGGGTAACGCTGCTAACATAAGGCCCATGATTGAAAATTTAGCGGTTCTAGAGCCCTCACCGGCTACAGACAAAAACACTGGCCTATCGCAAGAGCAGGCAGAACAAAGACTCAAAGCCGACGGCCCTAATGAGTTGAGCAAAGGGGCTGCCATTAACCCATGGAGCCTTCTCTTCGACCAATTCAAGTCGAGCGTGGTTATTTTGCTCTTGGTGGCAACCATAATTTCATTTGCCATGAAAGAGTACTTGCAAACAGCTGGCATTCTTGTAGCTCTGGTAATCAATGCGGTGATTGGCTTTTTAACTGAGTATCGGGCCAAAGTATCACTCAATAGTCTAGCCAAATTGGCTGGTGCCACAGCCCGAGTTAGGCGGGGCGGGGGAGACATTGAGCTACCCGTGACCGAGCTTGTTTACGGCGACATTGTCATCTTGGAGGCCGGTAATCGCGCCCCAGCAGATTTAAGCATTTTGGAAAGTGCTGCTTTTTCTCTTGACCAATCGCAGTTAACTGGTGAGAGTGTGCCTGTATGGAAATCAGCTGAAGCCGAAGACCTCGAAGAACGCCTCGTCTATCAAGGCTCAAGTGTTCTAGGCGGAAGAGCCATATGCGTAGTTGTTGCCACCGGCGCAAAAACTAAGATGGGTAAGCTTGGCCTAATTTTGCAAGAAGTGATATCGGGCGAAACGCCACTGACAAAGTCTCTAGACACCCTCGGCCAGCAACTTAGCCTGCTTGTTATCGTGCTCTGTGTAGTCTTTGCTCTTATTGGAATTTTAAAGAATACCAGCATCGAGAGGATGCTCGAAACTAGCATTGCCTTGGCCGTTGCTGCCATACCCGAAGGCCTACCGGTGATTGCCACGCTAGCACTAGCAGCTGGCATAAGGAGAATGGTTCGCTCTAAAGCACTAGTTAGGCGCTTAGCGGCGGTAGAAACTCTAGGCTGCACTACAGTTATTTGCACTGACAAGACCGGCACCCTGACTGAAAATAAGATGATGGTGACCGACATTGTTTTAGACGGCCTAGAGCTAAAAATATCAGGCCACGGTTATGAGCCAGTGGGCGAACTTACAAGCAATGGCCAGGTCTGCAAGATTGACGATTTAACTAACCGAGTCAATGAGTTCTTGATTGCCATAGCGGCCTGCAACGACGCCAAACTTGAGCACAAACCTAGTAACGAGAGCGAAGAGCTATGGCTTGTTCACGGCGACCCCACCGAAGGGGCGCTGATTACAGCCGCTATGAAACTCGGCCTTAAACACGAAGAAATATTAGAGCAGTTTCCCCGTGTAGCCGAAGTTCCATTTGATCTAGAGCGCAAACGTATGTCCACCGTTCACGAGCATCCGGAGCGCGATGACCATGTCTTGTTCTTGAAGGGTTCACCAGGAGTGGTACTAGACTTATGCACCAATCTGCGCACTGCCAGTGGTGACATCGCACTTATAGATGAAATGCGCTCTTGGTTTAGAACTAAAAATCAAGAATTGGCCAAACGCGGCCTGCGAGTGCTGGCTGTGGCCAGCCGCTATGTTGAAAGTATTCCACACAAAGACCAGCTTGAGACTTTAGAAGAGAAGATGGTTTTGCTTGGCTTAGTAGCCATGTCTGACCGCCCCAAAGAAAACGTTCAAGCCGCAATTGAGACCTGCCAAAAAGCCGGTATCCGCCTAGTTATGCTTACTGGCGATCAACTAGAAACAGCCAAATCAATCGCCAAAGAATTAGGCATATTCACACCACAAAACTCCGACCAACAAATATTGATTGGCAGCGACCTACAAAAACTAACTGACGAACAGTTTAAGGAGACTCTTAAGCAAGTATCTGTCTTGGCTAGAGTAACGCCAGAGATGAAGCTCGATATCGTCAAGCGTCTGCAAGGGGCGGGGCACATCGTCGCCATGACCGGCGACGGCGTCAATGACGCTCCAGCTCTGCGCCAGTCAAACATTGGTATTGCCATGGGCGAAACCGGAACTGACTTAGCCCGCGAAGCATCTGACCTGGTGATAACCGATGACAATTTCGCCACCATCGTCAAAGCCGTGCAACAAGGCCGCATTACCTACGCCAACATCAGTCGCGCCGTGGGCTACTTGCTGACGGCAAGCTTAACATCTGTAGTAGCCATTATGCTGGGCCTGCTGGCCAACACAGGCCTCTTCCTTGAGCCTTTGCAGTTGCTCTACCTCAACTTGATTATGCACGTCTTTCCTGGCCTAGGAATAGTGCTGCAAAGAGGCTCAAGTGAAGTAATGAAGCAGCAGCCGCGCAAGCAGACAGAACAACTAATGGATAGATACGAGCAGATTCAAATTATCACTCGTAGCGCTCTACTTGGTAGCTTTATTTTGGCAGCAGTGCTCTACAACCAGACCTATCTCGACCAATCTAATGCCGCCACCGTGGCCCTCGCCGCTCTCTCATTAGCGCTTATCATGCAATCATGGTCGTGGCTATCAGTGAGAGGCTACGCCACCGATGTAGCCTGGTATAAAAACGGGCCGATGCTGGTAAGCACGGCTATCAATCTCGCGCTACTGGCAGCGGCACTGTATCTTCCACCACTGCAAAGCGTGCTAAACACTGCCTCGTTAAGCAGCGCCCAGCTCTGGCTGGTAATCTCTGCGGCCCTGGCCACTCAAGTGCTCTCCATACCAATTAAGGCGCTGGGAGCTAAGAAAATATCGGCTTAAGCCCGCTCACCGGGTGCTTTCTTTAAAGTCTTGCAGTATTTAAACAGGGCTTCCAGAGTAGCCTTGTCTTTTACTAAGGTCTCATAGTAAGGCATGTGTCCGGGCGGGGCGCTGAGATAGTCTTTGAAGCGAACGATGCTGTCGAGTTGAGTAGAACCAGCCAAAGGATGATTAGGATCGACTTTGTTTCCACCACCAGCGTGACAGGTGGCGCAATACATCTTAAATGTTTCAGCCCCTGTAGCCTTTTTTGCTACACCTTTGGCAGTACAAGGGAGGAAGGCAACGACAAAGAGAGCCACAGTGGCTAAGGGCAAACCAAACTTGACATTCATAACAACAACTCCGAAACCTAATGGGTTTATGCGCCAGCCAATGAAATTCTAAACCTCAATAAAAGCGGTGTTTTAGAATATAGCTGAGCTTGGAAAATTTGTATAAGCATTACCGCAAAGTAAATTTTAAAAGGAAAGTTTTAGTGGTTGCAAGGCTAAGGGTTTTGATTTTATTGCTTGGCAGTTGCCTCTGGCTACTGACCACCGTGGCGGTGTCGGCTAGCGACGAAGGCCTAAGGCTTGCCATACTTTTCAAGCAATCTTTTGCTAATTGGGACTATAACCAAGACGGTGTGCTGACAAAGGACGAACTGGACCAAGCCCTGCAAAACCCTGCCATCAAAGGCAACCAAGCAGCAGCGCTTGCAGCTATCAAGATTTACTCGCGGGCAATCTGGAAAGAAGAAAATAGCTCACAGACATTCACCCTATCTGACCTATGTCCAGCAAGTAGCAGCACCACTAGTAATGGCGCGGCTACAGCTCTGCCTAAGCTCGTCAGTCTTTTCAATACATACCAAAAGAAAATTTCCAACGAATCACCTCAGCTCTTTTCTGATGGCCGCCCGCATATAGAAGAAATCAGACAGGGTAAAACCGGAGACTGCTATTTTCTAGCCACCATAGGTGGCTTGGCTTACCACACACCCCAGCGAGTGATAGACATGATCACTCGAAATTATGATGGCAGCTATGCTGTCACCTTTCCTCGGCACCAGCCCATTGCTGTGCCTGCGCCCACTGACGCCGAAATCGCTTGCTATAGCGACGCTGGCGAAGATGGCGTCTGGTTGCATGTTTGCGAAAAAGCCTATGCCGTATACAAAAACAGAAAGACAGGAAAAGACGACACAGAGCCCTTAGAGGTAGTAATTCATGGTGGTTCCGGCGCCCGTATGCTGATGTTCATGACCGGTAATTCTTGCAGCCGCTACCCCACCAAAACGACAAGCATTGAACAACTACGCCAAGAACTCACTGACGCTCTGAGCAATCATCGCATTGTTAATACAGGCACATCAGGACACTGCCTCACTATCCTTGAGTACAATCCCAGCACCGATATTGTCACTGTCTGGAACCCTTGGGGCACCACCGGAAACTATTCAACAGTAAATCAGCAGATGAATCATGGCGTCTTCAGCATGCCACTGACCGACCTGCAAAATTATTTTGTCTCGATTCTGCCAGAAAAGGCTAGACCGTGGACCGTAGCTGATTTTAAGCGATTTAGATAAGCCCTAAAGCTTAATGCCCTACAGTTTAATGCCCTACAGTTTAATGAAGCGTCCCGAGGTCCAGAGACTGCCACCGGCGCCCACAGCCACACCTAGAGCACACATCAATCCAGCCGTCTGAAGCAAACTGAACTCTAGATTTTGAGGCATGAAGGGCACTAAACTCAAAATTTGATCTTTGACATAGGGATCAACATAAAGGTGTATGCCAAGTAACACTAGAGTAGCAAGCATGGCGGCAATCGCACCATAAGCGGCACCCTGAAAAACAAAAGGGCACTTGATATAGAAGTGACCAACACCCATCAAGCTAAGTATCTCGATTTCTCTATGGCGAGCCTTGATTACCAAATTGATAGTATTGCCTATAACAGTGAGAGTAGCAGTGGTCAAAACCGCTGTAATAAAGAAGCCGGCAATTTCTAAGAAGTGACGCACTTCGGTGATTTTCTTAGCAATCTTCAAAGGCGAACGGACGGTTTCTACGGAAGGCAAAAGCTTGAGCTTGGTAGCAAGTAACTCGACCTGCTCAGGGTCAGCGAGCTTGACGTGCAATGTATTGGGCAGCGGGTTGTTAATCACGGCAATTTTAAAAGTATGCTGCATCTCGCGCCAGGCTACGTCTTTAGGCACAATTTCAACTTGTCTAACTTCGGGCAGTTGACTAATCTCGTTGGCAACTTTTTTGGGATCGTAGCTATCTTTAAGATAAGCCGACATTTCAATTTGACTGCCCCAAGCATTGACGAGATTTTTCAAACTCATAGTCATCTGCAATACGCCACCAAATATGGTGAGGGCCACAGCCAAAATACTTACGACCAACCAGTTCGACCAGCCACTGGCCTTAAGACCTAAGAAGGTCTCAATAAAAACTCGGCGAATAATTCTTAGAGTGCGCATCATAATTGCTAACTCATCTCCAATTCGTATATGCCGTTATCTACATCGGCCACCAGTTCACCATTTTTCAAGGCAATCACTCGCCGTCTCATGGCATTGACGATTGGTTGGTCGTGGGTTGAAATCAAAACTGTAGTGCCGCGCTGACTAATGCGCTCAAGTAGCTGCACGATTTCTAGAGAAGTTGCTGGGTCAAGGTTGCCGGTTGGTTCATCGGCAAGTAAGACAGGAGGGCCATTGACTATCGCTCGGGCAATACCAACACGCTGCTGCTCACCACCAGAAAGCTCAGTGGGGTAGGCATCAGACTTGTGCTCGAGGTTGACCACGGCCAAGGCGCTATTTACGCGTTTAGCTACTTCTTTTTCGTCAACACCAAGGGCGCGCAATACGTAAGCGACATTGTTAAAAACTGTCTGACTGGGAAGCAATTTGAAGTCTTGGAAAATAATGCCAAGGCGTCTGCGCAACAACGGAATCTGACCAGCATGAAGGCGGTTTAAGTTAACGCCACCAATGAAGACATTGCCATTAGTTGGCGTTTCTTCACGATAAAGCAGGCGCATTAAGGTCGACTTACCAGCACCACTTGGGCCCACCAAAAAGGCAAACTCCCCAAGGGCAATATGCAAGTTTATATTGACCAGAGCGGGTCTACCGCCGTAGTTTTTGTTAACGTTCTGCAGTCGAATCATGCGTTAAAGGCTCTGATACGGCCAAAATGGCGTGGCTTGGATCTTCGATAGTTGATGATAACACAGTAGTCACGAGGAAGCCTTGGATCTCGCTCAAGGTGTCAGATTCTTCATTTTGAAGCGACCACAAAGCACTAAATCAGCACTAAAACAGCCATTAAGTATAGCCACCGCGGGGCATTTCCAACATACCGGTAGCGAAGCAGAGCGGACAGATTAGATTCGCCCCATGTAAGCGCGAAGTGACATCACCGCACTGCGAACAAACTGGGTAGTTGTGAGCCAAGCGCCACTTCTTCAAACGTAGTTCTTTTTCATAGAGAGTACGCATGCGAATAGCCAAGCGAGAAAAATCGGCCCCAGTGCTATCGTGATGCTCATCTGAATTGCTTTGCGGCTCGATCGTAAAATTTGTCGCCACAGCAGCGATTTGCAAAGCTTCATCAACACTAAGTTCGATGGCATAGAGGTCAGCTTCAGTGGGTTCTGGCAATGGCACTTGAAACTGATAGGCAAATTCGTCGCTCGTGGCTTTTTCAAAATAGCGCTTCATATCAAAACGCATGCCATTAATTGAAATTCCTACCCCACGCGCAGCCTGCTTGAGCTTCTTCAGCAAGTCAGCTTTGGCAAAACTAATTTCTTGACCAGTAGAGGCGTCTTTTACAGCGATTACCACATTGCCATCACTATCAATAAAAAGAGGTCTTGTGCGCGAAGCAAAGGGCTCGCCAACGATATGGGGCCAAAGATGAAGGAAAGTATGCTCTTTCAAGCGATTATCAATGCCTAGCTGACGCAACAGCTTGGGCAATACTTTAGCAATCGGCTGAAAGTTACGCCCCTTGCCTTTGCGCAGAGGTTCTATGGCGGGCTTATTCGAGCCTTCAGCCTTGTCTTTAGATTTTTCTTTGCCATGATCAACCAAGAGCTTGTAACCTAGAGTGAGAAAGACCTAACTGTTGAAGTAAAGTTAGCATGAATACGAAAATAGAATAGTATAAGGCCAGTCGGTTATAATCAGCAGCTTCAGTAAGTTTCAGCCAAATAGAGGTTAAGAACGTGTCAGCAGAAGAGACAATTGCAGTATTGAAAAAGCGCTTCAGACCTGAAGCCGCAAAAAATCTCTGCGCCACTTACTTGATCAATATCAAAGGAGATGGCGCTGCCGCCTATCTCACCAAAATTTCAGATGGTACCTGTGAATTTGTTGAGCACAGCTCATCGGGTTATAGCCCTGCTGATTGCCAAATCACAATTGACTCAGATGACTTGCACCAAATCATCAGTGGCCGTATGTCAGCCATGACTGCCGCTCTTTCTGGCGTGCTTGCTATCGAAGGTGAGCTTGGTCTAGCCATGAAACTTGTGCCAATTTTCTTCGAAGGCTAAAACTAGTTTAGTAATAGCTAGTAATTAGGAAGAGCTACTTATTAGCTCTTGCACAGGCCTCTAGCAGGGCGTTGAAGCCAGCATCATAGGGTGGCAGCTGCCCGCTAAAGAGCTCGAAAGCGAAGCGAGCCTGATGAACAAGCATGGCCTTACCGTCTGCATTTTCTAAATGATACTTTTGAGCGAGCCCACAAATAACTGTGGGCTCGCTATTTTTTGCATAGACTAAATCTTGGACGAAGGCAGCCTTTGGCAATGTCGACAACATTGGCTCTAACCAAGGCGGAACCTCACTATCTAAATGTCCAATCGAAGTAGCATTTATGAAAACCTGACATTGCTCAACAGCAGCCTCAAAACTCTCTTGATCAGAAAGGGAAAATCCGCCAAAAATTAGTGGCGGCAATTCTAGCTGCGACAAAGCAATAGACTGCTCCAGACTAGCTATAAAACTCTCGGCTCGCTCTTTGCTGCGAGCGAATATCTGAAATTCGCTCGCACCCATTTCAGCCAGAGCAACGACTGCTGCGCGAGCGGCACCACCAGTACCAACAATAACAATTTTATTGAGCACACTAGAAGATAGACTTTGCTCAAGGCTAGATTTAAGCCCAAGAATATCGGTGTTATGACCTGCAAGCTTCTGCTCTTTAAAAACAACAGTATTGACCGCGCCTGCCGCTCTTGCTTGGGGCGAGCAGCTATCGAGAAAATCGAAAACAGCGACTTTATGAGGAATGGTGACGTTGATGCCGTCCATAGCCTCTGGCCCAACGCTCATCGCCTTGAGACAATTTGCCAATTCACTTTCAGCCACATCAAAAAGGCGATAGCTACCAGCAATACCAGTGCAATCAAAAAAGGCCTGATGAATGAAAGGCGACAGCGATCGACTAACAGAACTACCTATTAGTCCTAAATTTAGTCTTGGACTAGCATTCACTAATAGTTAGTTTGCTGCTGGGTAGCTACGCGCATTTTTGTAATGCCAGCAGCGGCTGCAGCACTCATAACTTCTACTACGTCTTTTTGCTTCGCATCACCATCAGCATTGAGGGTGACGTGCAATTCGGTACCGGGTGGTGCCTTGTCTTTAATTTCTTTGATCAAAGCAGTGATGATATTGATATCGTGATCGCGAATGTACTTGCCATTAATGGCAAGTTGTCCGTCTTTGTCAATATCGAAACTAATACCCTTGGTGGCTTCGTCTTTCTTGGCGTTCTTGGTCTCAGGCGGCTTGATTTTCAAATCTGATTTGTCAATCAAGGGCGCAATTAAGATCATGATGACGAGCAAAACTAAGAACACATCAGTAAGCGGGGTGACGTTAATATCGGTGAATTGATCACCGACCGCTCCCATAGACATAGCTTACCTCCCCGTTTTCTTCTTGAAGTGAGCTTAGTGTGTAGCTGCTTCGTGGCCAACAAAGCTCAAGAAGAGCAGTTTGAGCAACAAGAAGTCATCGTTGAAACGCTTCACAGTATTAGTGTAAGTGTTGTTGAAAATAACAGCCATAATCGAAACGATCAGACCATAACCAGTTGCGATAAGCGCTTTAGCCACACCGGTTACAACCACCGGAGTACCACCACCAGATGCGCCCAGTTGGTCGAGGGTGAACACAACCCCTACCACTGTGCCGAACAAGCCGATGAACGGGCAAGTCGCACCAATGGTTCCCAGTACAGCTAAGTGCTTCTCTAACTTACGTGATACCAAGCCGACTGTAATATCGAAGGCCTTGGAGAAATCTTCTTTCTGGTCAGCCATCAAGCGAACGCCTTCTTCAGCAACTTCGCCGATAACACCGCCCAATTGGCTGCAAGATTTTTGCGCCTTTTGTAGGTCGTTGGTTTCCAAATATCTTTGCAGAGTATGGATAAATTGAGTGACGTCACGGCGATTCTGTTGATAGTACATATAGCGTTCAACAGTTACGGCAATTGTCAACACCGAACAAATCGTGATCGGAATGGAAGCAAACCAGTCATGAATCATGAATTCGAGGAAGTATTGGAGGAATTTACTTTCCATAAACGTTTATCAACATCTCCTTATTTGCTGGCCATTCCAACAGAACTTACTTTGCTTGTGCCAACAGACCCTGACGAGTCTATCAGAAATTGCGGAATTTCCCGACACCACCACCATTGAATACGTTGTAGTCGAAGGTGAACTCAATATCTACATCATCAGGCGCTCCGGCAGGAAGCGGTCTGAAGGGAGCAGCATTCTCAACTGCTTTCAAAGCGGCCTGGTCGGCTATTGTTAAGCCAGATGAAGTAACCATTCTTAAGTTGGTCATTTGACCATCTTTGTGCACCTTGAAAACAACTTTGACTCGCTTAGATTCGTTGCCTTTCGGCGGGAACCAAGCACGCTTAATTCTTCTCTGCAAATCGGCCATGTATGGTCCGAAGTCTACGTCAGCGCGAGCAGCTACGGATGGACGACCTTTGCCATCGTCAGGGTTACCAGCCTCGCCACTGCCACCACCGCCGCCAGGGGCGCGAGCAACAGAAGGAGCCACGGCAATACCAGGTGAACCGCCACCGGCTGCGCCACCACCACCAGAACCACGGCCGGCCCGAGTAGGAGCTGGGGATGGTCCAGGACCACTACCACCACCGAGTGATCTAGCTCCACCACCTACTGGTACAGGAGTAGGAGGACCACCACCACCGGACATACCCGATGTGGAAGCGATATTGATTGGGGTCGGAGCTGGACCAGGAGCAGTTGCAGAACCAGCGCCTACGCCTGCTTTTGGCATAGGGGCGATAGAGGAACCGCCAATTTTAGGCATTGATACAGGCGACGGAGATGGGCTCGGAGACGGAGCTGCCGAGGGATGGAAAAATGGATTAGGCATCTTCGGAGCTGGCGAAGGCGATGGGCTCGGAGATGGACTTGGTGAAGGTGATGGCGACGGGCTAGGCGACGGCGATGGAGTCGGACTAGGCCTAGGAGTTGGCCGCGGCGAAGGGGTCGGAGATGGGGTGGGCGAAGGAGTAGGAGTAGGCTTAGACTGACTAGGCTTGGCCTCAGTTGGTTTAGTCTGCTCTTGAGCCTTACTTGGCGCCTTAGGAGCTGGGGAAGGTTGAACCGAAGGTTTATTTGGATCGTGCTTGCCACCAGCTTGTGAATTGTGGGCGGCACGCTTTTGTGTTTTGGGTGGAGTCTTGGTGTTCTCTTCGTTTTGAATAAACTCGATATCAGTTATCTGAGATCTTGGCGGCGGTGGAATCAAAAAGAAGAAAGCCAACAAGAAACAAGTAAGAAAAATACTTATATGGAATATATATGAGCCACTGGTGGCCTCAGGCATTTCTAAGAAGTAATCGTGATAAAGCGACTTACGCTGAAGGTGCGAGGCTTTATCAAAGGCATCGCGAGCAGCAAAGACAGCAAACGATATGAACAAGCCCAACAACATGAAAGAAGCGCCAGAGCCAATTTGTAACTGGGCTAAGGAATCAGCCAGAGCGCCGTTCAACTTCATCTGGTTGCCATCGCCAAAGCTCTTCAAGTTAGCCATTAACGGAGCGGCAAAAATCAAACCCAACAGACATAGATAGTTGATCACGCCTACCAGCATGAAAAGCAGGCCTTTGCGCTGCTCGCCATTGTAAAGCTGTCCTAATCCTGGCAAGAAGAGGGACATACCCCCAGCCATGTTGGGATCGCGCTGTGTGCCTTGTTGTCTAGGTGATGCTGCAGTCATGAATTTGTCCTACGCTTCTACCGTCTCTGTCTAAGTATGGGCGCAGCTGGTAATTTTAAGAGGGTGCTTAACCGTAGCATCTATAAATTGATACTAGCGGTCTTGAGTGTAGCACAACAGACACTAGCCTGGCCCGGGTATCAAAGCTTGCCTAAAAATTCCAACCGCCTGCTACTGGCAACTTATTGTCAGTAACATCACTATAACTTCTGCATCAGACACTAGCTAACCCCTTTTTGCTAGTCGTTGCCCCGGGTTAACCCCAGGGCAACACCCACCTTAATTAAAATGCCCTGTCAAAATGCTCTAAAACTTCCGCTACCGCCACCATTGAAGACGTTGTAATCGAAAGTAAATTCAATGTCGACATCAGCGGGTGCGCCCACTGGCAGAGGGTGGAATGGTGCTGCGGTTTCTATAGCCTTGAGGGCAGCCTCATCGGCAGTGGTTAAACCGGAGGAATTTGCCAAGCGTAAATTAGACATCTCACCATTGCGGTGCACTTTGAAAATTACCTTGACTCGCTTAGAACGTGCATCCCGGGGAGGGAACCAAGCGCGCTTAATGCGCCGCTGCAATTCAGCCATGTATGGCCCAAAATCAACACTAGAAGATGAGGTTATACCTTCCTTCCCCGGACCATCGTCTGGGTTTGTCAAATCACCTTTACCGCTCCTACCTTGACCATGTTGATTGCCCGGGCCTGGGCCTGTTCCCTGACGGCTCAAAGAAGGTGCGACAGCAGGACCAGTTCCTGTTGAACCATTAGGACCATTGCCAACGCCGGAGCGGCTTGGGGCCGGAACTAAACCAGAGGCACCATTGTTGTTAGAACCTGAGCGGCTACCATTACCAGAACGAATGCCAACAGGAAGCGGCATCACCGGGCCGCCGCTGGTTCCAGACGAGGCCGCAATTCCTGGCACAGAAGCAATCTTGACGTCGGCGCCGCTGCCCGGACTAAGCGTAGGTACGGGCAATTTGGGCAAATTCAAATTACTAGAAGCTGAACTAGGTGGCATTGAGAGCGACGGCCTCGGTACATTCAAAGGCGGCAGTGATGACGAAGCCAATAAAGTAGGCACTGCCGGGAGTGGCGCACTATTGTTAGCCTTTAAGTTCTGGCTGGGTGTAAAACTTGGAGCAGAACTAGCTGGAGGTGCTGAGACCGGCTTAGGTTGAAACAAATTCTGAGCCAGCTTTTGCAGAGTGGGCTGCGGTGCGGGCGGCGCGCTCGCAGCCTGCGCCAACGGTTGAGCAGGGGCCTGATGTGCTGTTCGAGCTTGTGCTTGTGGCGCTGAGCTAGAAGAAGAACTGGAACTAGAAGAAGAAGAAGAAGAAGAAGAAGAAGAAGACATGGCAGAGGGCCTACTATGGTCTCGCTTGCCACCGGCCTTAGAATTATTCTCGGCGAGAGTTTTTGTCTTTTGAGTCTCTTTAGTATTTTCCTCAGCTTGCTTGAACTCAATTTCAGTAATCTGAGACTGCGGTGGTGCTGGAATCAAAAAGAAGAAAGCGAGTATGAAGCAAGACATCAATAGACTAATATGAAAGATATAAGAGCCACTAGTGGCTTCCGGCATACCGACAACATAATCGCGATAGATGGCAGCACGTTTAAAATATTGCGCCCGATCGTAGGCATCCCGCGCCGCAAATAGAGAAAAACCAACGAACAAACTAATCAAAGCAAAGCAAGCGCCAGAGCCAAGCTGAAGCTGAGTGATAGAAATGGCCAAAGCTTGATTGAGCCTGACTTGGTTGGCTGTGCCAAAAACCTTAAGTGCCTGCATTATCTGCGGTGCCATAATTAGCACCAGCAAGAGCAGATAGTTGACACATCCCGCAGCCATAAAAAATAGAGCTTTACGCTTCTCTTTATTGTAGAGCTGACCTAAGCCCGGTAACAGCATCGACATGCCGCAAGCCAAATTGGCGTCGCGCTGTGGTTCTGCCGCATTTGCATAAGGTGTATATATAGGCATGATTAGTCCTGCGCTGTTGGAAAACCAATAACGAACACAAATTTCAATTTTGAGAATTTGGTTTCGGACCTTCTCTACTCTATAACTTCAAAGCGCGCTAACTTAAGCCCGTTTTGACTGAGCTTAGTACCGGGTTTTCCCTCTATTTATTCTCAAGACAAAAACAGGCTCCCGTAAGGAACCTGTTTTGCATGCTATCTGTCATGAGGGGCCATTTGGCTTTTAAGGCTATCTATCAAACTACATAGTGGGCATGCGCAGCTCTTCAGCAAGTTCAATCTTTAGTTCATCACCAGGACGAACCTCAATTTTCTTACCTTTCTTGGCACAAAGAACGGCAATACCAACTGCTAGACCGATGCCAGCTCCAAGAGCTGCAGCTGCACCTTTGCTCATTCCACTGCTGCTACTGCTACTACTTGAAGAGCTGCTACTGCTGCTATTTCCAGCCAGCGCACCGATAGCCAAACCAGCGACGAAGGGCAGGGCAACTGTACCAGTATCGATGGCAATATCTTTCATACCGCGGCGAGCATGGACAACCCCACCACGAGCAACAATGGTAGCAACCAGAGGGATTTGGCGATTATCTGGAGTGGTGATGTTATCGAACTTGAGCGCTACCGAACCAGATCTATTTAAAGCGCGTGGTGAATTCAATGTAGCAATACGACCTTTAATGATCGAACCAGCAGGCACCACAGTGCTGCCGTCAATGGTCAAGTCTTCAGAGGTACGGGCAGAGAACTCATCGCCTTCCTGACTGGTATCAGAGTCAACAGCTGTATCCATAACGATTGGAATTTTTGTACCAGTAGGAACAACTCGAATATAGCCCTGCAATACTTTGGAGTCTTTGGCTGCGACGCTTGTTGTAGTTGTCGCTTTAGTTTCGCTTTCAGCAGTAGTTTCGACTTTGGCTTCTGGCGCAGTCTCAGCAGTGGTCTCGCTAGCGGCCGGGCTTGCAGTTTCGGCGACTGGCACTGCGCCTGGTGTTGTAAGTGGTTCTGCCAATGACTCAGCTGGAGCGCTAGCGCTGGTAGGTGTGGTGTCGACAACTGGAGTCTCTTTCACTGGCGCTGCTACTGGAGTAGCCTTAGCCGCTTCTTCTTCAAAAATCGATGGGTCAGCAGGAGCACTGGCAGCGCTGGTTGCGGCACTAGAGCTATCGGGCATATCACTCTTAGGTGCATCAGCATCAGCAGAAGGACTCTCAGCTGGTGGATCTTGAGGGCTATAGATTTTGAAGTTGAGTTGCGGGTCAGCGGCCAAAACCGCACACGTGGTGGCAGGTGAAACGGCCAGCATTAAACTAGCTGCCAAACATATAGCCTTAGAACTGAACATCTATTTTCTATCCCTTTGTTTGAGAGAATCGTCAATCTGTTAACGAACTACCGAGTGTACTTACTAACTTACTGACTGGCATTCCTAATTACAGGCATCATAACGATCTTGGGCCTTAATCGCCAGTTCACACCGGCTTCAGCAGTCAAGCGGTAATTCATCGCAGTCTAACACTTGCGCAGCCTCAAATAATTAGCGTCTTCCAAGAAATCAACAGGTAAAATTGGTGAGAGGCCATGACAACCGCATTACAACAAGATTGCGCTGAATGAAAAAAGTACTTAACTTTCTATATATAGATGAATTAAACTGGGTATTCAGAGCCACAAAGTATAAAGTGGCATCTAGGACTCGATGAGGAAACGTCAGTGATTCAGTGCCAGATATGCCAGGTCGCAAACGAAGACATTGCACAGTTTTGCAAAGAATGCGGCGGTCGCTTGACCCCAGCCAAGCCCCTCATTACTAATCCATCACCACTACAACAGGCTCCAGTTCAGCAGGCAGCAGCCCCAGCAGAGCCTCAGACGCAACCTAAACCAAAATTGCGCTCACCACTATTTGGTGGCGGTTCTGACGCCGATAATAATTTTGATGATGATGAAGAGGTTCAACCCTCATTAAATAAAGCTAAGGGTAAGGGTCTACGCTCACCTTTGCTTGGTGGCGCTGACGAAGATGAAGAGCCCGCCTTCGAACCTAAACCACGAGATGCAAAGTCTCGCGGAGCCCTGCGCTCACCAATGTTTGGTGGCGGTGGCGGTGACGGTGGCAAGAACAAAGAGCACAAGTCAACCTTCCCCCATCGCAGCCATGACGTCGAGGCCGAGCACGAACCAAGCCCAGCGGCAAAACTTGAACCAGGCAGGCACCAAAGCAAAGGCCTGCGCTCACCTTTATTAGGTGGCGACGACTTTGACCCCGAAGCTGGTCTAGAAGAAGAGCCGGGCATGCATGGCAAAGCTGGGGGCCAGGTTAAGGCTCATCATCGCTTGCGCTCGCCCATCCTTGGCGCTACTGATGACGGCTATGAAGATGAAATCTTTGATGAAGAAGTAGATGATGTTGACGACCCCACTGTTTTGCGTTCGCCATTGCTAGCGGTCAAAACTCCAAGGGCTAAACCAGCTCCAGCTCCTGCTCCAGCACCAGCTCCGGTTCCAACGCAAGCGATGCCAGCACCAGCTCCAGCGCCAATGCCAGTACAAGCTATGCCGACAGCAATGCCTTTACAGCAAGCCCCAGCCCCCTATCCGGCTGTGCCCCAAGCGTTTGCCCAGAACTCACCTTCGTCGCCACCAGCGGCACCAACTTCGGCGCCGCAATATGAGCCAAGGCCAGCACCAAGCCCTAGCAATTCACAGTTCGGCATGGCTGCTCAAAATCCTAGTCATTATGACTACGGGGTTTCGGCTAACAGCGCCGCTCCAGTATCTATGCCGGCTCCAGTGCCCGCCCCAATGCCGGCGCCTGCTCCCCAATCAGTCCAGCCAGCACCAAGCCCGGCCCCTAGCCCGAGCGCTGTTTCGGACAGTGACAGCGGGGTTAAAAAAGGGATGCGCGGCTCTAAGCTGCTTGGTAGCAGTGGTAATGGAGATGATGATGACGATGAATTATTAGGACCACAGGACCGCCGCAACAAGTCTAGAGAAAGGCGGATGTCGAGACCTGATAGACGCAGTTCATCATCTATAGATATAGATGATGATGACGATGCTTTGGCGCCATCGATTAGACGTGGAAGCTCTGGTGCTGGCGGCGGTGCCAACCCCATGGCACCACTATTAATGGCAGCAGCGGCATTTGCCTTAATAGTCAAAGCATATGTGTTCATACCGCTATTGGGCAATCCAGATTTGTTTACGAAAAACATGCCGTATGTCTTAGAGCAAGTTTCGACAATGGCAGTTTTACTTTCTCTAATAATGTACGCAATGAAAGCTTCGCAGAAACCATAGAGAAGGTTGCCAAGGGCTTATTGCGAATATCAAGTTTATCTCAAGATGCCAACTGAGATTGACAAAAGGTAACTTTCAAAGAGATAGCCTCATGGTATATTGACGCTTGCACAGGTAGATTGAATCTTGTCCAAATAGTTTGAATTTGCCAGTTCGCCACCGAAACTTCCTAACTACTTCGACGTCTTCGTATTACATGAAGAAAAAAAATACGAGTGCGAGAGACAATTAGTGAAAGAGAAAAGGACCCACTTAATGTTCTTAGAAAAGCTTGCCAGCTCAGGTGTCAGTACCAGCTCCAGCAGATCACATTTACATTTCTCCCGCAGAGTTTTTAGCCTGGCCTGCTCGGCCATGCTCTTGGGCTCAGCAGCTCTAAGTTCGCAGGCCATGGCTCTTTCATTGCCTAAGAGCCAGAAGAAAGGGAACTTCCAGCTACCTCTTAATAGCAGACTAGAAGATGGTCTCGATTCTGGTATCACTACTAGTGCTACTCAAAATACAACAGCGACTCCGGCCTCTGCCATAGAAGCGCCCAAAGTTGAAGCTACTAAAATTGAAGCTACAAAAAGTATCGACCTCAAGCCCTTTGGCCTAAATGACAGCGACACTAGTGCTAAGACAGTAGAAGAGACTAGTGGTGATACACCTACTTTCAAAATTCAAGCTAGCGAATCAAATCTTTTGCCAAATGGCACCACTGCCAACGAAGGTCTTCCGGCTAAGAGCATGAAGCCAGAGAAAGGCTGGTTGGGCATGGGTAAGCCGAAGAAAGCCAAAGATTTGATCAAGACACCAATGGACGCTGCTAAAGCCACCAACTCAATGCCCTTAGCACTAATCGATAATGCAGACGAAACCCAACAAAAAGCTGAGTTTCTCGAAACCAGTGAGCAAAAGCAAATTGCCGCTCTCTGGGACGCTACTCTTAACCGCTCACCAGATATTCAATTTGTTGTCCAAAAACTTGTACCAACCAGCGATAGCGGCCATGCCGCCACGGTGATGACCCGCATGCTTGGTGGTGTTCTAGCTGGTTCAGTGGGAGCCATGGGCATGATTGCTCCAAGCCAAGCGATGTATGCCGGACAGAGCTTTGCCAACCAAGCTCTTGGTCAGCTCATGGGCGCTGTTGATGACAAAGCAAAGCGTAAAGCTCAACTTGGCCAAGCCGAGTTAATTTCGCTCTATCAAATGGTGCGGGCTACATCAGACAAACTTGTAGACAACTATCGTCAGTACAAAAGAAATATTGTTGGTCTCAATCGTGCCACCACTGATTTTCAAGACCTGAACAATATGATGAAGGATGCCCGTGCTGGTCAAGATGCCGCTAAGCAACTTGATATGGAATATACAGTGCGCAAAGCTCAGCGGGATGTCATTGCTATCAGCGACGATATCCACCGCTTCCGCCAAGGCTTGGTTGATATGTCCGGTGCCGAGGCCGTCGAGAAGCTCGATCAATCGATACAAGAAGAGCTACAAAATCTTGATGAAAGTTCTTCTAACACTGCCATTGGTGGCAAGATACCAGAGCCCAAAGACAAGCCCCTATAATTGAAATTCGAGTGACATAATCTGATGCGCATAAATCAACGTGGATTCGTCTGGCTAATTCTAGGCCTCTGCGTAATGGCTGTACCTGCGGCAGTTCTCACTCAAAGCGCTGGCGGCCAAAATGCTGACAGTTGCAAAGACTCATCTGGCAGCTCAGATAGCATGATGACGCGCTTCAAAGATCACATTCAAGTAGTGCGTCTTTCAGGCATGATCATCGATAAGCCAGACCATTCAATATTCACTTCATCGGTCGGTTCATCAAACAATGCTCTCAAAGAGCTGCGCAAAGCTTTAAAATCGAAAAAAGTAAAAGCAGTGCTACTACGAGTTAACTCTCCTGGTGGCACAGTGCCTATGTCGCAAGAAATTCACGAAGCTGTGGTGCAACTTAAAGCCGCTGGTAAACCAGTGGTGGTATCAATGGGTGACGTAGCCGCATCAGGTGGTTACTACATTTCTTGCGCAGCTGACAAAATTGTCGCAAATCCTGGCACTCTAACTGGTTCAATTGGTGTAATCATCAATTTGATGAACTTCAAGGCATTAGCTGACAAAGTTGGTGTCGAGCCAGAAGTAATTAAGTCTGGTCTATTTAAAGACATTGCCTCGCCCTACAAAAAAATGACCAGAGAAGAGCACGATATCTTGCTCGCTCTGATTATGGATTCATACGACCAGTTCACAGCCGCCATTGCCGAAGGGCGCAAAATTCCTATCGAAAAAGTTAAAACCATTGCCGATGGTCGCATTTACTCTGGCCGCCAAGCTCAAAAGCTTGGCCTAGTCGATGAACTTGGTTCATACAGTGATGCTCTGGCACTTTTGCAAACGATGACCAAAGAGCGCTATAAGTTAAAAGCTGACTTAGCCGTTGATGAAGACGATGATAGCGGCATTTTAGCTTCTTTGATGGAAGGCCGTGCCCAGCTTGCTCCCCCAGGGGCAACTTCACCCTTAGATAAACTAATTCCTTCACAGTTCAACCCTGAGCTCAACAAGCAACCGCTCTGGCTAATGCAATAAAAATGACAGACGACAGCTCACTCAATGAAGATTCAATCGCTCCTGATAAGCGTATTTCAGAGAGCAATCCTCGTGAGCTAGAACTGGCATTTAGACAAGTATTGATTCAGACACCCAAGGCCGGAGAAAGCTCCCAAGCAGATCCGTTGGTAGAGGCAGCACCGACCGAAGAACCTAGTGAAGGCAAAAGTAGAGACATTTACAAAAACGGTTTCACGCTCTGGGCCGATATTTTTTATGGCGTGCTTGTAGCCCCGCGTCAGACAATGATGATTTTGAGCGACTCTAGCCGCTTTCCTACAAATTTTGCCAACTTTAGCTCAGCGGCAATGCTTGTGGTGCTGACTCTTTCAATTACAGCTTTTCTCAAAATCAAACCAGACAATGCTGCTGCTAGTATCCTCAACTGCTCACTCTTCATTTTCTCTGGTCTCGGATATTGGGTGACACTGTCTTGTATTCTCTATTATTTGAGCATTTGGCTTAGAGGACACAGGCTTACTTTCGGAAATGCTTTTATTGCCACAGGCTGGGCTTTTCTACCATTCGCCTTCTTTGCACCGATCGCCTGTATGCGACATACACCTCTATTTTTTGTGCTAGCGGCCATACCGGCATTTTGGTTTATTGCCCTTCAATGGATTGCTTTTCAAACTTCACTGCGAACCTCAACAATCAAGCTAGCATTGATTTTACTGGTTGTTCCCCCGGTGCTAGCACTGGTCTATATTTTCTGGATTGGGCTGGCGGGGATATCCTTAATTTCTCAGCTGCTAGCAGCCTTCTAAAAGATGCAGTCTGAACTACCGCTAGTTATTGCTGTGGTGGGTCCGACCTGCTCGGGCAAAACCAGCCTGGCCATTGAGTTAGCAAAAGCTCTAGACGGCGAGATTGTCGCCAGCGACTCAAGAACTATCTACAAATTTATGAACATCGGCACAGCCAAACCAACGGCTACCGAGCAAGCTCAAGTACCGCACCATATGCTCGATATTATTGAGCCTGACCAGGTTTACACCGCTTCTCAGTTTAAGCGCGAAGCTGGCGAAGTTCTTCGGCAACTAACTGAGGCAGGAAAAATACCAGTGGTTTGCGGCGGCACTGGCTTTTATATAAGGGCTCTACTTGAAGGTCTTAAAATGCCGGAGGTTGAACCTCAGCAAGAGATTCGAGACGACTTAGCAAAAGTGGCCGCCGAGCACGGCGTTGAGCATTTACGTGAAATTTTGCGCCAGTTAGATCCTATTTCGGCAGAAAAAATTGGTGTCAATGATCGCTTTAGACTAATTAGAGCAATAGAAGTTTCACGAGTTTTAGAAATGCCTTTTTCTCAGGCAGCTAGCCGAGAGCCTGTGCCCTACAATATCGTCTGGATTGGCCTCACAGCCACCCGTCGCGAGCTTTTAAAAGAGCGCATTATTGAGAGAATCGACAGCCAACTACAAGATGGGCTAGTGGCAGAAGTGCAATCTATTTATACTAAATTTGGTGCCACACAAGCACTGACAAATACAGTGGCATACGCTGAATTTATACAACATATTGATGGTAGTTTGAGCTTAGAGCAGGCCCGCGAAGAAACGATCAAACACTCAGTGGCGCTTGCTCGGCGGCAATTAATTTGGTTCAGATCAAACACACAAATGAACTGGTTTGCCATTGATGAACTAGACAGTAAAACGATTTTCGATCAGTGCATTACCAAAATTAAAAGCATGTAGTACAAGAAAAAGTATCGCAGCAACATAACTAAGACTAGACGCCATCGCAATTAGAGCTATACTAAGATTATTCTTGGATAGGCATTTTTGAATGAAGCTAACAAAAAATCAGGAAGTAAGAGAAGTTCCTCTTCCCTTCAGTGATGGCCTTCTTTCAGCAAAATTGTGGAAAGTCAAAAACCGTTTCGTAGCATCAGTACCAGAGCTGGGCTTGAGCTGCTACGGTGAGTCAGATACAGAGGCATCCTTTCGCCTTTTCACAGCATTATTGAAATATTACCGTCAACTAAAAGCGCACAAAGAAAAATTAGGCGAAAAAGGACTCAATCACCTAGAAATATTGAGCAAGTGGATGGAAGGTATCGAGAAGCGCATGTCTGGAGGCGCTACTGCGTCCAACTTACGCTCGAGAGAAAACAACCTGGTCAGTTTGTCCTCCCGCCGCCCACGCCGGCCTTAAACTAAAAACTATTCAAAAAGTTATCTTCGGTTCAGCGAAACCGCGCTCTCTCATTACGATGTCGAGCTTCATTTTGTGTAAGCCTGATTCTAATCCAACCGGATATTGGTGGGGATTGAGCAGCCGCATAATGGACGGATGAAAGGCTTGAAGACGCTGGTGGCGCCGGGCTCTCGCTTGTTCAAGCGTGGGCAGCGTATAAACTAACTTTCCCTCTCTAAAAATGGGTACAAGTAAATCTTCAAAAACAGCTTCGGCCGGAATGCTCTTACGGCGAGTGAAATCAATCGGGTCGACAATCATTGGTGCTTCAAGATCTTCGGCGATAGCCTTATTTTCACAATCAAAAATCATGTCTGCGATAAAGCGCTTATCGCCTGGGCGACCATCGCTGTGTTCCTCTCCACTCAAGTAAAAACGTCTAACTTGATGGATACCTGGAGTAGATATTTTGATTACTTGCTCAGAGAGTTTGAGGCGATACTGCCAATCTTGTTGCTTAGCATCGCGCACACAAGACAATTTATAGACACCCCCGAGAGACGACTGATCGCCTGCGGTGACAAGCTTAGTGCCTACTCCCCAGACATCAATTGCCGCTCCTTGGTCTATTAAAGAAGCAATCAAAAACTCATCTAAATCATTGGATGCAACAATCTTAGCTTGCAGAAAACCTGCAGCATCAAGCATTTTTCGCGCTTCAGTACTGAGGTAAGCCAAATCACCAGAGTCAAGTCTGACTCCGGCTAAATCATGACCATGTGCCCGCAACTCGAGCCCGGCTTCAATGGCGTGCGCCACACCTTGCAGAGTGTCATAAGTGTCTACCAAAAAAATACAATTATTCGGCATGATTCGGGCATATTCACGAAAGGCGGTGAGTTCACTGTCATAAGACATCACCCAGCTATGAGCATGAGTGCCTTTAACTGGAATGCCGTAGAGCCGTCCAGCTAGTACGTTTGAAGTAGCGTCGCAACCACCCAAATAAGCAGCCCGACTGGCAGAAAGACCACCATCAATACCTTGGGCACGGCGCAAGCCAAACTCAAGTATTGAGCCACCCTGAGCCGCTAGCTTCAGTCTTGTGGCTTTGGTCGCTATCAATGTCTGGAAATTGACAAAATTGAGCAAAGCGGTCTCTAAAAGTTGACATTGAATGATCGGGCCTTGCACTCTCACCAAAGGTTCGTGGGCGAAAACTACCTCGCCTTCTTGCACAGCATCGATATCAACAGCAAGTTTTAGCTCGCCTAAGTAGGCGAGAAATTCAGCACTAAAAAGAGGCAGTCGGTCACTACCTTCTAAGGTAGCCAAATATTCAAGATCGGTTTGCGAGAAGTGAAAATTTTGGACAAAATCGACCAGAGCCTCCAAACCGGCAGCGATAGCGAAACCACCAGCAAACGGGTTCTTGCGAAAAGACATGTGAAAAACTGCTTCTTTGTTCAGGGTTCCCGAAGCAAAGTATCCATAGGCCATGGTCAGCTGGTACAAATCAGTCAAAGTGGCAAGACTTGGTCGATAGACATTGCTAGGCGCGGCAGATATACCATTTTGCAGAGCAGTTCTTTTGATTTCCATTTATGACAATGCTTCCTACTTATTCTTCGTGCTTTTTGAATCTTCGTGCTTTTGAACTAAAACTGGCGCCAAAACGTTTTTACATATAAATGACAAAGTTTACCCCTTCAACTGGCTAACTAATGAAAATCTCTAAAATTGCCATGGTCTGGCCAACAATAGCCCTATTTTCGGCTGCCATCTTAAGCCCAACGCTTGCTAACGAAACCGATAGCTCAGCTTCGGCGACCTATAAATATGAAGGCAATTTGATTTCGCGCAAATTTCACCAGCCCAATTGCCCCTATAGCTTGGTTATGGCCAGGTTCAGGAAAATCAAGTTCGATACGAAGAGACAAGCTTTGGCTCAAGGCTATAAACCCTGCCGCTTCTGCTTAGCCGCCTCTACTCGAACAGTACAGGCCAAACTGCTCAGCCAAACAGATTAACATCGACATTTCAAGATGAGACAACCTGTGATATCAGACCGATGAGCAGTAAAAGGTGGCGCTGGTCTGTGGTATAAACGACTTTGAGGGACGGTTACTAACGAGCTATACCTATGACTTTTCAAATTCTGGAACAGGACATGGCCAATGCAATTGGTTTTGTCTATGACCGCACAGTAAGCCCACCAAAATTCTTGGCCCAAGGATTTTTGATATCGAAGAGTAGATTTGTTACCACTGCCGGTAACGTCTTCCACTACCCAGATGCGCCATGGGCTCTGAGCATTTACTTCCCCCATGCCGATATCACAATGGGCGTGAAGACACTGTCATTGCACAACGAATTTGATAAAGTGCAAGCTCGCAGCCAATATTTGCAACAAAGCGGCTATCCCGGCGAAATGCTGCCATGTCTACCCAATGATATGGCCCTCTTGGTAGTAGACAGCTCCCTGCCTGAGCTTCAGGCCGAAAAAGTAGCTGAGCTAACGAGAGCCATGTCTATTCCTTTCAAGAAAGATGGCGTTGAGTCATCAGGAAACATTCATGGCAAAGAATTTTTGCAAGTCATCAATACTCTTTTAGAACAGAAGCGCTCAGGCCTTCTCACCCTAATTGATACTCACAATATTCCTGTTGCCCGGCTGCTTTTGGCTGAAGGCACAATTCCCTTGGTCTATTACCGTCAACCAGAGTTATTGCCGGCTTATGCTTTCTTCGAGCTAGTTATCAAGCAGCCCGCTCATGGATTTACCTTTGAACCAGAAGGCCAATTCCCTTGGCCAGATGCCGTGCCAATCAGCGCCCCAGCCGACCGCCTGGTTTGGGAAGGAATGCGGCGCGCCAATGAATTAAGCAGTGTTTACGCTCAACTGGGTGGCAAAGACGCCCGGTACCAGAGAGTAGTGCAATCATACGATCCGGCTAGTTCATCGGAAGAAATTCGCTGGATGGCTGGTCGTTTATGGGAAGCAATGGACGGCTTCCTTACCCTTGAGAACTTAGCAGAGCGAGTCGCTTCAGACAGCTACACTGTTTTGGTGGCAGTACGTGAGTTAGTTAACCGCGGTGTCTGCTCGCAAATCAATCGTAAAACTCCTTTCCATTGCAACGGCACAGTTGGGCCACCATTGACCTCGCACACCGACTTTGAAGTCAATAACTGGGACAATTTGCAGTGCTTTTATTTAGATCCTCTCTCAGGTAAACCAATCTGGCTGCAAGGTAATTATTTTGGCAGTGCCAGTGCTGCGCAACCTAAAAATATGCTGCACACAATTGTGGTACCAGCAGAAATTACCGGTGCCCTGGTTTGCAAAGACTACAAACTAATTGGCTTGCATAGCGGTCCGCAGTCGGTGAAAGCTGGTCAAGCCGCTCCGCCGGTGAAGTGCTATCAATTTATGTGGATGGGCGCCTTGCTCGATATGAGCAGCAAGAAGTTGCGTACATCAACTGAAGCCGAAGATGCCGAAGGTGGCTTGGGTACTCTGCGCAGTAAACTCGATGCCGAAGTTGTTGCCGCAGCATCACCAGACATCGATAGAATCGTCTGCCCTGTCTGCTTCTCTAGCAATGCCAATTATGGAGCATGCTCTAGTTGTGGACACATCATTGACGCACCGCCACCAGAAATTGATACCAGTTCAGTTAAAGGTAAGGCCAGCAAAGCTGTCAAAGTGATGCAGAAGAAAACTGGTCTAACCAAAAAGCAATTGATCATTGCTGGTGCGGTTCTTCTTCCGCTTTTCCTAATCACATTAATGAGCATGCCCAAGCCCCCAGCAGTAGTGGCGCCAACTCCTGGTACCACTTCTGTAGTGCCAGAACAACATCCTTCGTCAGAAAAAGCCACTGCTTTAGCAGTAAAGTCAGCTGGCTTCAAAGTACTGGCTATTCCAGATTTCTGGTATGAAGACACTAGTGAAATCTCGAAACCTAATGATTCATTTGGAGTCTATTCCGACCGCGCCAACCAAAAGATTATCTGTACCGAATTTGCTGATCTTTCTCCGGTCAGCAACCTCAGTGCCTTCATTGGCAAGCCACCTTATGTAGACATGGTGGTTGAAGATACCAGAGGCTGTGTCGTAGACCAGGGCAAACAAGTTCTCGGTGATGGCACCCTGAGCTGGATGGTTGTGAAAGGCAAGGCAAAAGATGAAAAAGACAAGTCCGTTTTGGTGGCATCTTTCCCTTCTATCATTGCCGGAAAGTCTTTCTTAGTTATCGGTCAATCTCTCAAAGACGATACCAGCAACCAGTCTTATGACGCCAAAGGAGCAGTTAGCATTATTGACCAACTAGCTACTGAGCGCACCCAGCAGGCAAACAACAAAAATGCCGAGCCTGATGATGATCCGGATATTGACGATGAAAACAGCAAAGAAGCGAGCGACGTCGAATTAAAAGCCTTTTACGCCAAAGTCAAAGAAGCCATCAAAGAAAAGCTAGTGCTGCCTGACTTCGCTCAAGAAGAGATGAAGAAAGAAAAGTCGAAGCGCAAGAAATGGAAAATCAGACTTACTGTCGGAGTAGATTCTGACGGCAACGTTAAACGCCTAGAGAAACAAGCACTAGAAGAAGAAGAATACGAGAAAATTTCTAGCGCTCTGCAACGGGCTGTTAGCGCCGCTGCACCGTTCAAAGATGTGCCCCACATCAAGAAGCCTGAGCTAATTTTCTTAGTTAAACTCTCCGGCGACAAAGTCAAAGTTGAAGTACCTGAAAGCGATTCAGGTCTGTAAGCAAAGGCTCTACAAAACTTCGATATTAGATCCTGGGAAGTAATGTCCCAGGATCTTTTTATAGTCGTAGCCAGCTTTAGCAAATCCTTGGGCACCGGTCTGCTGCAAACCCACACCATGACCAAAGCCAAGACCATAGACGTTGAGATTCTTGAGCAGCTTTAAATCATCAGTCTCATGAGAGAAGAAAATACGGGCGCTATTGAGACGAGCAAGCTTTACTTCGGTATTAGCAAAAGCCTTGCGAATTACTAGCTCTTTTTTGATCTGCCAATCACCGGTACTGGTTTTAATACTCATAGCAATGGCCACACCAGAAATCCCGCGTTTAAGCACCTCTATGCGCTCAATATGACCAAACTTACCTGACTTAGGTGGTATCACGAATGGTGCAGTATCGGAAGCGGCAGCTAGCTTCTCTACAACATGGTGCATTTGAGATTCAAGCACATCAGCAGACAACCGCACTCGCCAGTGAAACTTCGGCGTCCAGCTATCCATCGAAAATTGAGTATCGTGTTTCAGTGCTGAGGTTTGATACAAATAGCGAAGAAACTCTTCAGTACCAGGTGCTACTGTAAATTTGCCCTCCGGCCGGCCAGCTAAATAAGCCAAAGGCTGAGGGGGAAATTCGTTGGTTAATGGGTCAGAGAAACAATTCTCGTAATTTTCAGTATGGCCACCGGCGTTAGAACTAAAAAGTGCTAGCAGTGGCTGACCTTGATAGGTAAGAACCTGACCAGCTGTGGAGACAACCGCCCGTTCAATGCGCTCGTCAATCTCTCCCAGTCCAGCAAAATATTGGCAGCACATGTAAGAATCACAAACGTTGGCATTATCTCTATCGTGAGGCAAACGCGGCTTAAGGGCATAGGTACGAGCAGCCAGAGCCTGACACTTAAGAGCTTCAAAATGATAGCTTGCTGGCATTTCAGAGGTGAGAACCCCCCTGAGATATTGATCAAGGCCAACCCGCAACGAAACCCGGAGCTTCCCTCCTAGATTAGCTACTCTAATCTCTCCAAGATAACTTGGATGCTCTCCCTTGCCGCCTGCCCGTTTAATCGAAGCTACTGTAATTGGACCCTTGGCCGCAATAACAATTTGATTGCCAACCAGCTTTTGCGCCGCTTGGCTAGGCAGGGTAACACGCAGTTGGTTGTTCTCAAGGCTAAAGCGCAGGCGACTAGCCCCCCGCACTCTTCCTTCTTTATCTGAAAGAGAGACGCCTTCCAACAACACTTCTTTATGGTCAAGCGAAGTCAGGTCGTTATTCGAGATGGCTACCCAGATTTGCATTTCTCGCTTTTGAAGCTAAGAACAGGGTAAAAGATGGCGGAGCAGGAGGGACTCGAACCCCCAACCCCTTACGGGGCAGCCGCTTTCAAGGCGGTGTCTTCATCCAGCCAGGTCTACTCCACGTATGACGGTTTAGCTGATACTTGTTATTCTACATTAGGTCTGAGCTAATAGTTGCTAGCGCCAACAATTGCTTAAAGAACAAAGTTACCAAGTGAAACTTCAAATCTAAATGAAAGCCAAAGAACGCTTAGATCAACTACTAGTTGCCCGGCAACTTTTCCCTTCTCGCGAAAGTGCCAGAACTGCCATCATGGATGGTGGCATCATTGTCAACGGAGAGAAACTAACAAAACCAGGACAAGCTGTCAGTGTAGAGGCGAACATTGAACTTATTTCTAGCTACAATCGCTGTGCTTATGTTAGCCGCGGCGGCCTAAAATTAGAAAAAGCCCTCAGCACTTTCGCCATTGCCACTGAAGGGCGTATTTGCATCGATGCTGGCGCCTCTACTGGTGGCTTTACCGACTGTCTATTAAAAGCCGGTGCCGCTTTCGTATATGCCATTGATGTAGGCTATGGCCAGCTCGATTGGTCACTGCGAAGTGATAGCCGAGTGCACACTCTAGAGCGCACAAACATTCGCTTTCTTACGACCGAAAAACTCTATGGTGAGAAACACCATGAAAAAGCCACCCTAGCAGTTGCCGACCTTTCATTTATTTCAGTAACCAAGGTTTTAGAAGCATTGCTCAACCTCATGAGCGAAAACGAGCGCGAATTAGTAATTTTAGTAAAACCACAATTTGAAGCCGGTCGCGAAAAAGTAGGCAAAGGTGGTGTCGTTAGAGAACCAGCCAGCCACGTAGAGGTTTTGCAATTTGTCATCAATTTTGCTCAAACACAGCAGCTCGAAGTGCGTGGCCTCACTTATTCGCCGCTGAAAGGGCCGTCAGGCAATATCGAATATTTGCTCTGGTTACAACAGCAAAAAGCAGCGGTGTCGGCGCTCTGCTCTGAGAAAGTTGACCCAGAAACAGTTGTAAAAGAGGCTTTCGCTTCGCTCTAGCATTTCTAATGCGGGCTAGAGAATCACACCCAAAGATTTGAACTCTTCTACCATAGAAAGAAAATCAGCAACTGTTTCTTCGACGTTACTTGAATGGCTGCAAGCCAGTGCAATCAACTCACCATATGAGCTGTCAGATTTGGCTGACATAGCCTCAACTATTTCACAGGTCAATTCACTCACATCTAAATAGTGGCAATTGTGATCTGCTGCGCGATAAGCCAATAACCAGGATGCTTGAACCTTCTGCCGCCGGGGCAACTTCTCACCTTCTTCCAGCAAATTGGCAATCTCAGATATCGGGTACTTATAGCAGCGAGTAATCACAGTCGGATTCAAACGCGGCACACTGGCAGCAAATGCTTTGAGATCTAGTTCTTCACAGCTCTGGCTTTGCAACACCGATTGGGTGCTAGCTTCAGAACTTAAATCGACCAGTACATCAGCTTCAAGAACGGCCAATTCAATCCATTCATAGTCTGCTAATTCAGCCAAAAAGGGATGGCGCTTCAAATGAAGTTCGGCATAGTTCGCCAAAAAGAGCGGAAATTTTCGGGCTGACTGGTTGAGGTTGAAGTGGTCTGGTGGCATGGCCTCAAAATACTCATGCACTAAAGTACTAAAGTGTTTACCTAGTACTTTCTTACAGAGGGGATAAACCGAAGCCATCAAATCAAGTCGGCCCAAATTAATTAGCGAGGCGTAGAGCTTAACGCCACGATGATCAATGTGCTTGATTAGGGACGGATGAATATCTGATTGACCAGAAAAAAACTGTTCTCGTTTATCTCTGCGAGTCCAGAGCAGAGTCATTGCATGTTCTATATCGCGTAGGCTGGGGGCATCCACTTTCAATTGGCCACTTATTTCGAAATAAGGGCTGGTAATAGAGCTGGCTGAACCCTTTCGATAATTTCTCGTATTTGACCTAACTCGGCCAATATTTCACTAAACTCTGGATAGTTTTGATCGCGCTCTAACATTACCGCTTTTACTTCGGTGCGCTTGAGCACGTATTCAAGCAGCTCAAAAACAGGTTCAATCACAGCGGCACCATGGGTATCAATCAAAAGTTCATCGCCATAGCCATGGCCGGCGATGTGAATCTGCACTGTTCTCTCTAAGGGCAGGCGATCGAGATAAGCATAAGGGTCAAAATTATGATTGACTGAATTGACATAGACATTATTGACATCAAGCAGCAAGCCACAGTCGGCTTTCTCTAACACTTCTGAGAGAAAATCTACTTCGTCCATCTGCGAGCCGGGCATTTGCATGTAGTAAGAAATATTCTCAAGCAAAAGCGGTCGCTTGACTGTTTCTTGAGCAATCTTGACACGCTTTACCACATGCTTGAGAGCTTCAGCCGATAAGGGCAGCGGTAACAAATCATGGAGATACAAATTTTCTATCGATGTAAAACAAAGATGGTCACTCCACCAAGGAGCATTGATTTTGTTCAGCAGTTTGGAGATCGAAGCGAGATATTCTGCGCTTAGAGGATCTGTACTACCGATTGAAAGGTTGACACCGTGTGTCACTAGCGGAAATTTTTCTAGGGCCTTGTCCAGGCGCTCGCGAATTCTCCCACCTAGCTCCATATAATTTTCGGGAACTAATTCGAGAAAATCGATTAGTTCGGCATTGGCAAATGTTTCAGCGGCTAACTCGCGCCTTAGACCAAGGCCAACACCAAGGTTGGGCATTTGTTTTTTAGCTGCGAGAAAGCCGCTGGACATTTAATGGCATCCTAAAGAAGGAGAAGAAATCAGAGTTCTATTACAAAGAACTATTTGGTTTCTTTGGTCTCTTTTACTTCTTTGGTTTCTTTAGTTTCTTTAGTGGTTTTGCAAGAACCTTCTTTGCCCTTGCATGAACCTTCTTTGCCTTTAGCTTCTTCTTTGGCTTTGCAAGAAGCATCTTTGCCTTTTTCTTTGCACTCTTTCTTGCACTCTTTATCTTTCTTAGCTACTTTGATTTTCTTTTCTGTTTTTACTGTTTCTTTCTTTTCAGTAGATTCAGTTTCAGCAGCGCGAACTGCGGTGTTCAAGGAAAGGCCGAGGACAGCTACGAGAGCTACGGCTAATTGAGTCTTCTGCATTTAGACCTCCAGAAGTGGGATACTGACCATTGAGACTTCCCAAAACACTGTCTGGGCAAGTACATCAACATGTGGGCCATGCTAACCCACATTCATTAAATGCGACGAACCGCTAGGTTATGACTGTGTAAAAGTCTTTACAGCCCAGCTCAGCTTGACTCTCAAGCTGTAACGATTCTTAACGGCAGTCGCCACTTGAAAACGCCAAATATTCACCAAAGCCTCACACAAAAATGGTCTTTCTCGCTCTGGCAGGAGAAAACCTTGGCATCATCAACTTATTATTCATCTGATCTGTTATATCTAGTAAGCTTAATAGCATTCGACAATAGTCGCGGTAGTATTCAACAGCGTAAAAGTGATGACTCAAACAACCATCCACTCATATTTTCAGCAGATTTTTGAAGATTGGGTAGAAAATGGGCGATTCCCCGAATCTACAGTAGAAGCTTGCACCCCGGCCATGGCCAGCAAGCTTGGCGTACCCTCCGAGAAATTCACTTTCGATTCGTTTGTGCATTCCAGCCAAACCCCCGAGTGGACCCTCAAACCAGTAGATTTCGGCAGTCAGTTAGAGAGTACTCTCTTTATTTATCTGCCAACTCAATGGTCTGACTTTGAAAAACTAGAAAATGCCATTCAAGTTTCTGACAATGGTTCAGTGCGGCAGACAATTTATCTGTTAGACAAAAGTACCTGGCGCCAGGACCTGAGCAAATTTTTCGAACAAGGTGAAGTCAGTGCCTTTGTCTACTATCTGATTCAACCTCCAGCATTTCATCAATGGATCTGCTGCGTAGAAAAAGATCAACGGGTCTGGGTCTTTGCCATTTACTCGACCGAAGACAAAATTCTGATCACTAAGGCAGATGCTTCAGACAAAGGTCTGCTAGAAACTCAATTGATTTCATTGATCAATTCAAACCCTTGGTACGGCTTCGTCAAGCCCACCCCATAAAGTCAAAATTGAATTTGAATTTTCTTTACCTCCATGGCTTTGCCTCCTCTCCGCATTCGAGAAAAGCTCGTTTCTTCAAAGAAAAGATTGAGCTCAACGGCTGGCATTGTTCTGTGCCTGATCTCAATGTGCCAAGCTTTGAGGAACTTTCGCTGGCGGCCCAAATTGCTTTAAGCAACGAGCTCATATCGAGACTAAACGGTAAACCATTTGTGCTCGTCGGCTCAAGCATGGGTGGACTATTAGCTGCGCTACTTGAACAAAGCCTAAGAGCAGAAGGTTCGCAGGCCAACCTTGAAGCAATAATTCTCTTAGCACCCGGTTTCGGAATTACAAAACGCTGGCCGCAAATCATCGGCCAAGAAGGTATGGATAACTGGAAGAGAGTTGGATTCAGGCCTTTCTTTCATTACGCCGCGAACCAAGAACTGCCGTTGCATTTTGCCTTTGCTCAAGACCTTGAACACTATCAAACAGACAATTTCAAAATTGATATTCCCACCATCGTCTTCCACGGTGTTGACGATCAAACAGTGCCGATAGAACATGCTAGGCAATTCGCCCAGCTCAATCAATCGAGCAAGCTTGTCCAACTAGTCGAACTAAATGATGGGCACGAGCTGGCAAATAGCCTTGACACAATTTGGTTGCAGTCATACCAGTTCACAAAGGCCTTGCACTGCCAGCGATACTAGCCCTATTTACAGCTTTGGGGTTACAGCCATGGGCTGTTCTCACGTTGCTTTATCAGACTATATCCACGATCTAAAAGATAAGCAGAAAGGGTCCCGGAAAACCGAGACCCTTTCTTAACTACTTTTCCAGTTATTACTAGAAGAGCTTAGGCGGAAGCGCCACCCATGTCGCCAGTGGTTGCTGGAGCAACTGCGGCTTTGGTGCGCTTAGGAGCAGCTTTCTTGGCTGGCTTTTTAGCAGCAGCTTTCTTAGCTGGAGCTTTTTTAGCTACGGCTTTCTTAGGAGCGGCTTTCTTAGCTACAGTCTTTTTAGGAGCAGCTTTCTTAGCAACTGTTTTCTTAGCAGCAGCTTTCTTAGGAGCAGCTTTCTTAGCTACAGTTTTCTTAGCAGCAGCTTTCTTAGGAGCAGCTTTCTTAACAGCAGCTTTCTTAGGAGCAGCTTTCTTAGCTACAGCTTTCTTAGGAGCAGCTTTCTTAGCTACAGCTTTCTTAACAGCAGCTTTCTTAGGAGCAGCTTTTTTAGCAGCGGCTTTCTTAGGAGCAGCTTTCTTTGTTACTTTTTTAGCAGCGGCTTTCTTAGGCTTAGCTGCAGTGCCGGTTGACTCTTCAGCCATTGCGGCAGCAGGAGAGATCTTTGCTCTCTTAGTGGACTTCTTCTTGGTTGGCTTGGTTGCCATTTAGTTTTCCTCCCTTGGAAATCAATCTGGTGGGCAGGAACTTTCGCAGACACAAGCTGGAAAAGAATCCCTAATATTGAACGCTTGCTCTAGACGATATCTAATGAACTACTAAAGTGACTCGAAACTGCTACTTCATATTGATGTATCAATTTGAAGTATCAATCGCATATCAAATTTGATTGCTCATTTATCGCTTTGACTAAACGCTAACTACCACCGTCTTTTTTTGTAGAGACATCATTTAAAAAAATGACACTCAATTACTTTCACACCACACGCGTCATAGATTACATTCGAATGGAATAAATTGCAACATATAGATCTCCCCTCAGTTGCTAACCATCAAGTACACAGAGCAGAGAAAAAGACAAAGTCACCAGAAGTAGCACCAGACGAAACTGCCTACACAAGCCAACTTCAGAAGTATTGCGAAGGTGAGTGGTACCACTTCAAAGCAGTCGATTTGATTGAAAAAATATTTTTCGGAACTGTCACAAAAAAAGTATTGAGTACTAGAAAACCGCAATTTTTTTCAAAAGACGATCGAAACAGCCACAAAACAGATCTCCCGAATTTGCGAAAAGTTTCTCCGATACCACTCCCGGTGACCAGCAGTTATCAAGCGTGAGAGCGATTTCACTATTCGAACAAAAGCCCGCACAGTGGCTCGATTCTAGCCTTGATTAGTCAGCAATCACTGAGCAAAATGAATAGGCACAAATAAATCTGACGTCTTTCCAACGTCCTTAGATTTGAAATATCGGGGCTAGAGAAAACGCGAACTGCCGACAAAGCCGAAAGCAGATCTGAACGCTTCACCCTGAATCTCTTTCAATTGCCGAAAATCAATTACATCATTGTCTATCAAGCGTTCGTACTCACCGGGCAAAGTGCAAGGCGAAGGATTCCTACCCGGATTGTCGGTACACACCGCAATCGCTACCCCAGCTTCCCTACAGCGATTGAACACCGTCTTCAATTCAGAAAAATCTTTGAGCACTCCGGTCTGTTTGTAGCTAGTCGGACAAACCTCTAAAGTGATCTGTCGTTTCGACAGCTCCTTGAGCATGCTCGGTTTTTGCAAAGGAATGTGTATGCCGTGACCAATGCGATCAAGAGTAGCGAAATAACGAGGATCGACATTGTCGATACCGGTCTCGCCAAGATGGCAGGTTGTCTTCAAGCCAGAGGCTCGTGCCCGTGCCATAAGCTTGATCCACTCTTCGGTCTTTTCAGTATTGATCTCAGGACCAGCAAGATCAACGCCGACCACAGGTCCAAGATTGTCTTGAGCAACCTTGAGAATGGCCTCATTGATTTTGAGTGGCAACCTTCTATCGAAACAGAGAATCTGCTTAACCGTAATCGGATAGTCAGCAGGTCTTAAGTTCAAAGTGATCACCTCAACAATGAGATGCATCTGACCTAGCCTTTTCGCCGGAGTTAGCTTGTGGTCTGTTCTGAAATAAGGGTTGTAGCGCAATTCGAGATATTGGAGATTTTCAAAAGTATAAGCACCTCGGCACAAGCGCAAACAAAAATATGGAAGATGCTCAAGACTTTGTAGTTCTTCAACCAGCGAGTGAATTTTGACGAACTCTTCTAGGGTGCGACAAGGCCGAGTAAACCAATTGTAAAAGCCATCATAGTCAGGAAAGTAATTGAGAATAGGATGATCTGTCCGACGCAAGAACTTATAGATGATCCGAGGATGCAGGGCTCCACCAAGGTGCCTGTGAAGATCCGCATATAAAGCCATTTGTGAGCCACCTTTCGATTTCCGATGCCTAATTTTTGAATCTTGCTGAGCTGGGTAAATATCTGTTGAGCGATTAATTGCTTATTCCATACCTTATATATAGAATTTCAAACACAAAGAAAATACCAGCAAAACTAATGAAATCTTTTACCCAACTATTTGCTAGACAAATCATTAGCTCATGTAAAGCCCTAGCGGTCCTGGCCATAGGGGCAACAAGCCTGGCGCCAGCTTACGCCCAAAACGATCCAATTGTGATCATGCAAACCACCAAGGGGCGAATTGTCATAAGAGTTTTTCGCAACATGGTTCCCTATACTGCCAATAATTTTCTTGACCTGGTTTCAAGAGGATATTACGACGGCAAGTCTTTTCACCGAGTAGAAGGTTGGGTAGTGCAAGGTGGCTGCCCCTATGGCAATGGTCAGGGCAATTACACAGACCCTGATACGGGCAGAGAGCGTTTCCTGCGCCTTGAAATCAACCGCAACCTCAACCATAACTCCGCCGGAGTAGTAGCAATGGCTCGGGGACAAAGTCCAGATTCTGCCAGCTGCCAATTCTATATTTTGAAGAAACCAATGTCGCAGCTAAACGGCAAATATGCTGTGTTTGGGGGGGTTGTAGACGGCCTCAACAACATCTATCGCATAAACCCTGGTGACCGTATCATCTCGGCCCAAATCGCCGGTGGTCAGGCCCAGAGAGCAGCCAACCAAGAACCAAGCGAACGACCAGCCACACCAACGGCGGCATCGGGTGAGAACAAAGAAGCCACCGGCGAAAGCGGCTTTTAACGAAGCAGCGGCTTTTAAATAATCAGCGGCTTTTAAATAGAGAATCTCTTAGGCAAATAGCTGGGATCGCCAGCATTCTTGGTGAGCTTTCCATCTTTGAGTAATTCCACAGACTCGAGCCAGACTTCAAACTCTGGAGCTGGTAGCAACTGATGAATTTCCCGCAGAGCAGCAATGTCGTGAAAACTTGTGCTCTGATACGAGAGCATCACATCATCACCCATGGGTACGCCCATAAAGTAATTTACCCCAGCGGCGGTAAGCAAAATCGTCAGATTCTCAAGGTCGTTTTGATCAGCGTCCATATGATTCGTGTAGCAAGCATCTACACCCATCGGTAAACCCAACAGCTTAGCCATAAAATGATCTTCAAGGCCGGCGCGAATCATTTGCCTGCCGTCAGCAAGATATTCTGGACCAATAAAGCCGACGACATCGTTCACCAAAAAAGGATTGAAACAGCGGGCTAGGGCATAACAGCGAGCTTCCATTGTCACCTGATCGGCACCAAAGTGAGAGAGTGATGAGAGTTCAGAACCTTGTCCTGTTTCAAAATACATGAAGGGCAAGTCCTTCGAAATTTCTTTTTTCCCCAGTGCGCAAGCTTCTTTTATCAAGTCAATATCGATGCCAAAAGCTTTGTTACCCTTTTCACTTCCAGCAATACTTTGAAAAATCAGACCAGCCGGCGCTCCTCGCTCAATAGCCTTTATCTGAGTGGTGATATGAGAAAGAATACAATTTTGGGTGGGAATATTGAGCTGCTCGATAATTTTGTGGGTTTCCTCAAGTAGTCGCCCGACGGTGTCAGCACTGTCATAAACAGGATTGATACCAATAACAGCATCGCCCACGCCATAAGAGAGGCCTTCGAAAATAGAAGCTTTGATGCCATCTATAGAATCGCTTGGATGATTAGGCTGCAACCTTGATGAAAGTCTTCCGCTTAACCCTAATGTAGTTTTTGCTTTGACGACAACCTGGCATTTTTTTCCCGCCAGGATCAAATCAATGTTAGACATCAGCTTAGTAACAGCAGCGACCATCTCACCGCTCAGACCCCAGCGAATTTGCTCAATCATCTTGAGATCTGTGTCGCTATCAAGCAAAAATTCTCTTAGCTCAGCCACAGTCCAGTCTTTTATCTGAGCATAGGCAACAGGGTCAAGACTATCGTCAATCAGTCGCGTCACTTCATCTTGATCGTAAGGTACAACCGGCTGCTCACGCAAAACAGAAAGTGGTAGTTGACTCAAGACGCACTTGGCAGCTATGCGTTCTATCTCGCTCCTGCTGCCAATTTGCGCTAATTGATCGCCCGATTTCTCTTCATTAGCCTGGGCTAGTACGCCCTTGATCTCAGCAAACTGATAATGGCGACCACCAATCTTAGTATCGAGCTTGAGCAACTTTTCACCAGTCTTAAAATAGCAACAAAACAAATAGTGTACCCTATGGCATATGCAGGCAAGAACAGAACAGCTCAAGACTCTTACTCCCGCACGAATCGGTGTATCTCGCACTGGCTCTCGCCCCCTGACGTCTACCTGGCTTAGCTTCAGGGCGGACCATGCCCTCGCTCGTGACGCCGTGCACAGCGAAATTAGTGAAAGCTTTTTACAGCAATTCGCCACGCCAAGACAATTTCCGCTAATCACAAGCACAGCCGAAGATCGCCACGATTTTATTCTCTATCCACCCAAAGGAAAAAGAGCGGCTCAAAGTGTCTTAGCAGAACTGAAGAAGGTCTGCCCTAGCGACATAGATGTGCAGATAGTAGTAAGCGATGGCCTCTCAGCTTTAGCAGTAGAAGAAAATCTACTAGACCTATTACCCATGCTCGAATACGGTTTTTCTTTGAGCAATATTACCGTTGGTCAAATTGTCATTGCCAAATATGCCCGAGTTGCTATTGCCGACCAAATTGGCCATAGCCTCAATGCCAAGATCGCCCTCAACTTAATTGGCGAACGGCCTGGCCTCTCTTGCGCCAGCGGTCTATCGGCATACATAACCTACAACCCTGGCCCTCAGACAGTTAGCTCAGATCGCACAGTAGTCTCTAACATTCACAAAGGCGGCACACCGCCAACTGAGGCTGGAGCTTTTATAGTGAAAACAATCGAGCGCATTCTCGACAAAAAAGTATCAGGCGTAAAATTGCAGCAGCTAGGCTAACAAAGCAATGAGCAACGCACTTATAAGTGTTGGCATCGACATCGGCACCACCACTTCGCATTTAGTAGTAACGAAGCTGACCTTCGCCAATGCATCCCTGGTCAATGCCGCTCCCAATCTAGCGATTACTAATCGCGAAATAATTTTTGAAAGCGATGTATTTCTCACCCCTCTCACCGCCACTGGCGAGATTGCTGCCAAGCAAACAGCCGAGTTAATTGAAAAGGCCTATCAGACGATTGGTCTGAAGAAGAGCGACATCGACACCGGGGCCTTGATCATCACCGGACAATCGGCTCGCGCTCGCAACGCCGAAGAAGTTAGTGCACACCTAGCAGAACTAGCCGGCGACTTTGTCGTTGAGAGTGCCGGCCCACATCTTGAAAGTGCGCTAGCCGCAAGGGGTTCGCAAGCCGTAGACTATTCGCAAAGAACTGGTTTGACCATTTTGAATATCGATATCGGCGGCGGTACCAGCAATTATGCACTGGTGGCTGACGGCACAATTATCGAGACGGCCTGCCTCAACGTCGGTGGCAGAATGTTACAGCTAGATTGGGCCAACAATACTATCAGCGCTGTCAGTGATAGCGCTCTTGTCGTCATTAACAACAATCAAAAATTGAGCCAACTAGCGAGCCAGCTAAAAGTAGGAGCACCACTTAAAACTGGCTTGCTGAGCCAATTGGCTCAAGAAGTGGCAAAAACAATTTTGCTCGCGGCAGTTGGTCGAACACCTTACTTAGAGCTAATGCTCACAAACGCACTGACCAGTTCCCCTACACAATCACTACAATCACTACAACCACTGCAAAGAGTTGACGAAATCTGGTTGAGCGGTGGAGTAGCAAGCGCGTTTGGCGAAGAAGATCTCACCAAGTTTAACGATCTCGGTGTCTTCATAGCACAAGCATTGACAGAAGAACTAGACAAGCAAAGTATCCCATACAAAGTCGCACCACGAGCCATTCGAGCAACTGTTATTGGAGCTGGACTTCACACCCTGCAACTAAGCGGATCAACAATCGGATTTAGTGTAGAAAACTTACCACTTCGCAATCTCAAACTAATCAAAGTTGATGCTACGAAAAGCAGCTCAATGGCTACACAGATAGCACAACAGATGCAACAACGTGAGCACCATTGGCAGCAGTCTCCAGTTGCCCTTGTGCTCACTGGCATTAAAGGCGAAATGCTTTCATTTACCTTTCTCAAAGATCTAGCAGTCGAACTGAGCCAAGTCTTTCTCGATGCTAGCGCCTGTGAGCCATTCGTGCTTGTGTCAGAAGTTGACCTAGCCATGGCTTTAAATTTGATTTTGAAAGGCCAGCTACCAGATAAAAGAATAATTACAGTCGACGGTATCAATGTAGCAGCGGGCGATTACATAGATATCGGAAGACCAGTGTCCACTTCCGCTGACCCCAATACCCAGTCTCTTCCAATAGTGGTAAAAACACTGCTATTTTACAAATCTGATAAATGATGGCAAAATGGCCCTCAGCCTTATCAATCGGGGAAACAAAAAAATGAGAGCCAAAACAGTAACTTTAGTAGCAGCAATGTCGTTAGTAGCCGTTATCGCGTCAAGCAATGCCGCCTTTGCAGCTGATGACAACAAACTAGTATCAGGCGCCAAAGCAGTAGGCAATGGCATTATGTGGGCACCACGAAAAATTGGTCATGGCCTCGCCGCCGGCTTCAAGGCTATGGGCAATGGCATGAAGAAAATGGTTGGCAAATAAACAGCTCTAAGCTTCAAACTAAGTTTAATTCTAATTTTTAGTCGAAGCGACAATCTAAAGCCAAAGCAGCATTCAACCTGGTCAAATATTCATCCTTGGAAATATTCCGAGCATTGAAAGTGGCCAGGTGTTTGTTTGTATATTGGGTATCGAGCAAAATAAAGCCACGCTCTTTCATGCGCTCCACCAAAAATACCAGGGCAACTTTTGAAGCATCAGTCATGCGGTGAAACATTGACTCACCCATGAAAGCACCACCAATGCTGACACCGTAGAGCCCGCCCACGAGCTTTCCTTCATAGTATGTTTCTACCGAGTGAGCGAAGCCGTGCTGATTAAGCTGGCTATATACACGAACGATATCTTCGTTAATCCATGTTTCGTCGCGATCAGCGCAAGCCCACATCACTTCCTCAAAAGCCTGGTTGACTTTGATTTCGAAACCACCCTGGCGATAAGTGCGCAGCAATCGTTTAGAGACATGAAAGTAATCGAAATCAAAAATGCAGCGTGGATCAGGTGAATACCAGCTGATTTTGCCGCTGCTATCAGCCATGGGAAATATACCCTGACAATATAACCGCAGAACCAGATCTGCTGTAAATTCAGGCTCTTTTTTTCTTGCGAAAATCACTGCTTAGCACTACAAGAAAGCGATCGGATAAAAACAACTATCTGCTTCAAATCTTGCTCCGAAAGCTTTTCTACAGGAAATGGCGGCATCCCTCTCTTGACGCTACCGCGCCTTATGGTTTGCATCAGCTCTTCATCACTTTGATATTTCTTTGCGAAACGTGGCCCCTTGAGGGGCTTATCGCCATTCATTGAATTTTCCCCATGAGGATGGCAGCCCCAGCAAGTAGCCTTTACAAAGAGCATCTTGCCAGCCTTAATTTGTTCAGGGCTGGGGGCATCTATATTCTTAGGATTAGCGATATTTTTAGGACCGGCTTCAATTTGCTCAGCCCACACTAGGGTAGCGCTTACAGCCAACCCAACAGCAAAAATGAAAGCAGTACTTTTCAACGAAAATTGCCATAGAAATTGCTTGGCCATTTTATTCTGCCATCAAATATTCAGGGAAATTGAACTCATAGACCTTAAAGCAAAACTCTAGATTATCTTCGCTCTCTACCTCTGAGCACGAAAGCAACTGAAACACTTGTTTGAAAGGGGGCAAGAATGTATCGCAGTCAAACACGTGACGAACCTGTGTGAGATAGAGTAAACCACAGCTCGGATGCTGCATAGCTTCGTTGTAGACTTGGGCACCACCAATGATGAAGACTCGATCTACGGGAGCAGGAATGAGCATTTCGAGAGCTTGATCAAGTGAAGCACTAATAAAGTGTCCTTCTGGCATCGGATAATTTGCATTACTGGTTAGAACAATGTTGATTCTGCCTTTGAGCGGACGGTGGGCAGCAGGAATTGATTCCCACGTCTTTCTTCCCATAATAACTGCATTCAGTACTTCTGGCACAGGTGTTGAGCTGGTCAGGTCTTTGAAGTACTTCAAGTCTTTAGAGATACGCCAGGGCAAAGCATTATTCTTGCCAATACCAAGATTCAAATCAGCAGCAACAATGATGTCGAATTTTTCTCGCACTTTAGACTGCCACGGGGAATTTGATGAAACCTTGATGAACATAGTCATGCAATTCAAAGTCTTCAAACTTCAAATCGAATATTGGCTTTTTGGCAATGGTGACACGGGGCAGGGGACCAGGCTGGCGCTTAAGTTGAGCATTGATGCCATCGATGTGATCTGAATAAATGTGAGCGTCGCCAAAGGTATGAGTAAAGATCCCCGGTGTAAGGCCGCATTCTTGAGCGATCATCATATTGAGCAAAGCATAGCTGGCAATGTTGAAAGGCACACCAACAGCTATGTCCGCAGAGCGCTGATAGAGCTGCAAATCAAGGCGACCATTAATGACATAAAACTGAAACATCATGTGACATGGTGGCAGAGCCATTTTCGGAATATCTGCGACATTCCAGGCTGTGACAATCAATCGCCTTGAATCAGGATTGGTTTTAATTTGTTCGATCACATTTGCTATCTGATCGATATGTCCATCTTCGCTCGGCCAACTGCGCCATTGAAATCCGTAGATAGGTCCAAGCTCGCCTTCAGTATTTGCCCAGGCGTCCCAAATAGAGGTATGTTGCGTCAGATCATCATTGATGTTAGTAGAGCCCCGCAAAAACCAGAGCAATTCGCGTACAACTGCGGGAAAATTTACTTTTTTAGTGGTGAGGAGAGGAAAGCCTTGGCGCAAATCGTATTTATTCTGCAAGCCAAAGCAAGAAATAGTGCCAGTTCCAGTGCGATCTGTACGCTGTTCACCATTCTCAAGTACATGTTTAACTAAATCGAGATACTGCTTCATTCTCACTCTCTCTATATCTATCTTAAAAATCAGTGCTCAAAAGCCATCATTTAGTATAACTCTTGCAGCCAAAGCAAAAAACCTAATTTGATCAGGCAAGCAAGAGCAAAGCCTAAATCAACTTTGATGTTGCTCGATCTTTGCCTTTGAGAATATATGCTGTATCAATTATTAGTTATCAGTTATTAGTTTAGGAATACTCAAAATGAATCCAGAATTCCGCAACGAAGCATTTACCGACTTTAATCTTCCAGCTAATCAAGAGGCTATGAAAGCCGCTATTGCAAAAGTACGCGGAGAGCTTGGTAAAAAGTATCCCCTTGTCATTAACGGCGAAAAAATTGAGACCAGCGATCTTTTAGTCTCAACCAATCCAGCCAATCCCAAAGAAGTGATCGGTAGTTTTTCTAAAGCCAATACCGACCTTGCAGAACAGGCGATGAAAAGCGCTTTGACCGCCTTTGATACATGGAAAAATACTTGCCCTAAAGAGAGAGCCCGCTTCTTATTCAAAGCAGCCGCAATTATGCGCCGGCGCAAGCACGAACTTTCAGCTTGGATGATCTTAGAAATAGGTAAGAGCTGGGCTGAAGCAGATGGCGATGTAGCCGAAGCCATTGATTTTTGTGACTTTTATGCTCGCGAAATGCTGCGCTTAGGCGAGCCGCAACCAGTGACACCTAACGAAGGTGAGGAAAACGAACTTTACTACATACCACTTGGTGTTGGTCTAGTTATTCCACCGTGGAATTTCCCCCTCGCTATCTTGGTGGGAATGACTACGGCCTCAATAGTGGCTGGCAATACCGTTATTCTCAAACCATCATCAGAGACTCCTGCCATTGCCTATCAATTTGTTGAAATTATGGAAGAAGCTGGCCTACCCCATGGGGTGTTGAATTTCTTACCGGGACCAGGAGCCAGCGTTGGCGACTTCTTAGTTACTCATCCCAAAACTCGCTATATTGCCTTTACCGGCTCGAAAGAAGTTGGTCTAAGAATCAATGAACTAGCTGCTAAGCCACAGCCAGGTCAACTTTGGATCAAACGAGTAGTAGCTGAGATGGGCGGCAAAGACTCAATTATTGTCGACAGCGACTGCGATCTTGACATTGCCGCAGAAGGAATTGTCGCTGCCGCCTTTGGCTTCCAGGGCCAAAAGTGCTCTGCTTGTTCGCGAGCTATTATTGACGAGAAAGTCTACGACCAGGTGGTTGCCAAAGTGGCAGAGCGCACTCGTGCCCTAAAAGTGGGCACACCAGAAGAGCGAACCAATAACTATGGTCCGGTTAGCTCCAAATCAGCCTATGCCAGCATTCTTGAATATGTTGAGATCGGCAAAAAAGAAGGAAAAGTGGTCGCCGGCGGCAACAAGATTGACACCAAAGATGGTGGCTTCTACATCGAACCTACAGTAATTGCAGATGTAGCCCCCGATGCACGTATTTCTTTAGAAGAAATTTTTGGACCAGTGCTAGCCATAATCAAGGCCAAAGATTTCGATCATGCTTTGGCAGTGGCTAATAATACTGAATTTGGTTTAACCGGAGCCGTCTACTCGAGAAGCCGCGAGAAGTTAGAGAGAGCCCGTCGTGAATTTCACGTCGGAAATCTTTACTTAAATCGCAAGTGCACCGGTGCCCTAGTCGGAGTGCACCCATTTGGTGGTTTTAACATGAGTGGCACAGACTCAAAAGCTGGTGGACGCGACTATCTGTTGCTCTTCACCCAGGCCAAATCGGTAGCTGAAAAGTTCTAGTGACAACCTAGGTGGCGCTAGTTTTACAACAATGCTGCTAAACTAGCGCCACTGAATGCTCTATGTATTCTGGATTAAACATGGTTAGGAGGAAAGATGGCTGAGTCAATTAGCCTCATCCGACAAATAGCTGTCAGAGCAATTGTCACTGAGAACTTTAAGGCCCAGGTTGCCAATGAGATTTTGCGCAATATTCAGCAAATTGACGCTGAGTTGCAGCAATTGGAATTCAAGGGTAAAAGAGCCGTAGCAGATATTGAGAAAAGAGCGGGCGGAATGGTTTCGTCTGACGCCAGGGTGCAAATTGAAACAATTCGCTCTCAGGTTGAAGCTGAAAAGATGCGTCTTTTGCAGCTCAAAGAAGAGATGCAAGGGCAGAACCAAGCTCTGTCAGAACTGCCAGTAGGCAGTGTCGTCACTCAATTCACTGTAGAAAATCCAGTAGAAGTGCGCATTGGAGAAAATATTTTCCAACGCCTAGAAGGTGGCGAAATTTTGGTCAAAGATGGCGTCATTCAAGAAATTCGCGTCTAAATAAGAGATTCAGTACTTAGTAGTAGAAGAGGGAAGGCTAAGCCTTCCCTCTTTATTGTTCTTTCTTACGGCCTAGACTGCTCAAAGATAGTCTTTTAGGCTTCTAGATAGTCTTTGAGCTGCGAGCCCTGACGAGATTGACGTAAAAAGCGAAGAGCTTTAATTTCAATCTGGCGAGTACGCTCTCTGGTGATACCAACAAGCTTACCAACCTGTTCAAGAGTACGCGGCTTGCCATCATTGAGACCAAATCGCAGAATGATAATCTCACGCTCTCTTGCTGTCAGCATCGACAGCACGCCACGAATGTCTTGCGACATTAAGCTGGCAGCAGTCGAGTCTTCAGGAGAAGAGTGATTTTCATCTTCTACCACCTCAGACAAAGAATTATCGTCTTCTTCGCCATAGGGTGTATCCAGCGAAAGTGGAGAACGATTAGCCGCGAGAATATCACGTACTTTTTCTACAGACACTCCTAGACCTTTAGCTAGATCTTCTAGAGTTGGCCTACGGTCAAGCTCTTGAGAGAGCTTACGCGTGACCTTGCGCAAATTGTTGATAGTCTCAACCATGTGCACAGGCACACGTATGGTGCGTGATTTATCGGCAATAGCTCTGGTGATACCCTGACGAATCCACCAAGTAGCATAAGTCGAAAACTTATATCCCCGCTCAGCATCAAACTTTTCAGCGGCACGAATCAGACCGAGGTTACCTTCTTGAATCAAATCAAGTAAAGGTAGTCCGCGTCCTTGATATTTTTTGGCCACGCTCACAACCAAACGCAGATTAGCCTGCACTAGTTTCTTTTTGGCGAGGTCATCACCAATTTGAATACGCCTAGCTAGTTCAATTTCTTCTACTGCAGTCAATAACCTGATGCGACCAATAGAGCGCAGATAAAACTGCACGGGGTCTTCGCCTGGTGTGCTGATCAAACGGCCGCGCGAGATTTCTACAACTTCTTCGTCATCGCCACCTTCGCTTTCTTCAACCACAGCAATGTCGTCGTCGAAACTAATTTCGTCGAACTCTTCAGATCTATAAACTTCTTTCTGCGCTTTTCTTGGCATGTTACTTGCGGCTCCTGCCGCTGGTTATTTGTTACCTAGTATCAAACTTGGACTACAACCACAAATCAAAGTGATTTTGCGAGTCATATGAGAGTTGACGCACCCTCCTATTAAAATGTTCCTACAGTCACTTGATAACCGGGTAAACCCTAGATTAGAGCAAGGTTAAGCCTGTTTTGCCTGGCGTTAACAAAGCTTCTTACAAAGGGTCATAAAGCTAGTAGGGCCACCTATAAATAGGTTGCCAGAGGCTCAGATCTAACTAGATAAATTCGCAGAGATAGAGCGCTTATTTAAACTTTCCGTAACTATGTAGGCCGCCAAACCCCAGAGAGTTGAAACCTAAATAGGTCAAAAGGGTCAGTAGTAAGCCAATCACTGAAACTATTGATAACTTTTCTGCAGACAGGTCTCTTTGTATACGCAGGTGTATGTACGCAGCGTAAGAAAGCCAAGTGACCAAAGCCATAGACTCTTTCGGGTCCCAAGACCAGTAACTACCCCAAGCGTGGTTGGCCCAAAGGCCACCAGTAATGATGCCGATTGTGAGCAAGGGAAAACCAATGGCGACACAGCGATAACCAACATCGTCATACATTTCAGCATTTTTCTTGGCGGCTTTAGACTGCTCAATTGCAGCATCTTGCACTGACAGACTACGAAATGCCAGAAAAGGCCCAAGCACGGAGCTAGCAACAAAAAGCAGTTGCAGCCACTGGGTATCAACTTTGCTGAAAGTACCAAGGCCAATGGCGCTACTGGCAGCAATGATAGTGCCAACACAAAAAGCTAGAGAACGCAAACGCCCTGATTGCCAAAGATTGAGCAAACCAGATAGGCCGGCGAGGAAAAACATCGCGTAAGAAACAATTAGGGGCGGCACATGTATCTGGCGCCAATAGCTAACCAGAGCAGGCACTAGTGGACTAATATCGTGTTGACTCTGGGGCAACCAACTGCCATACAAAAACATTGTCGCTGCCAGTAAACTGGCTAACCAGCCTAGTTGTTGAATACCATAAGAACGGCACAAATAGAGGAAGCCGCCCATAGTTGCCCAGGCAAACCACAAAAGTGATTCGTATAAATTAGCTAGGGGAAAGCGCTGGGCTTCGATACCGCGGGTGATAATCGCAACCGTGAGAGCAACAAAACCAAGAAGCATGACACCATTAGCCACTTTTAGAGCAATGCTATTAAAGCGCTTTGTGCCGTTAGAAGCGACAAACACCCAGAAGGAAGCCACCGAGGACAACCCTGCTGTGTTAGTGAGATATAGCTGAAAATCAGACATTAGCTTGATCTCCCTGATCTAATTGCTCTTGCAGGGTAAAGGAACCTTTCAATTTTTCCACCAAATTTTCTATGCTGCGCTCGAAGCCTACTTTGGCTTTGCGAGAAGTACCACCGATATAAAGTCTACTTTCCTCTAGCGCCACCCAAACATGGCGATGAGGAACCGCTGCCAAAAGCACACCAATCATTATTATGCCGAAAGCAAGATAAGTAATTGGTAGTCCGGGATCTTTCTTGTACTGCAAACCGGTTACCGGTATCGCTTTTTCGAAAACCACATCAACGTCGCCAAGCTTGATTGACTTGCCCGACTGAATTTCAGAAATAAGCTTAGGCGCCTGCCATTCGCGGCGCTTAGCAAAGACTCGCAAAGTCTTTCCTTCTGAAGCCAAAGACATAATTAGCACTGTGTCTTGATCAAGGGGTAAGAAACAAGCATATTTCTCCCCCATGGGCCTGAGGTCTAGTTGACGTACATGACCATTAAAACTAACGGCTACCTTGGCCAAACCCCAGCTTGATTGATAGATATCAACACTTTCGTATGTCAATGGATTATTGACCGATATTTCGCCTTGATGAAGAACTTTGCCCTTATCGTCAACCACACTAAGGTTGCTAAACCACTGCTTCGCTTGCCCACCAGGATAGTTCTCCCGCCGGGTGCCATCAACTCGCACCTGCCACTTCGGCAAAGAACCAATCCAGAGTTTGCTATGTTGTGAATCGCTAAAATTAAGCTTCTCGTCGAGCAGCACTGGTTGAAAACCAGTAAAACCTGTCCATGAAGTAATTGTGATACCAAGCAATAAAGTAAGCAAACCGACGTGTGTGACTGATGGCGCCAAGCGGCCAACCACACCGTATTCGCCCTTGAGCTTAGAACCTTCGGCCTTGACCTTGTAGCCCATTTTAGTCAAACGTACTGAAAGATCTGAAATTAAAGCTGTTTGCTCATCGGCCTTTGTCAGGGTCAAGCAATGATGAACAGGCAGTTTGAGAATATCTTGACCGCGGAAATATGGCAGCGAATTCTTCAGTAACTTAAGCTTGGGAAATACTCTCTGAAAACTGACCACAATCATGTTCAAGGTAAGAGTGGCTGTCAGAGCGAGAAACCAAGGCGAATGATAGATATCACTAATACCAAGCCGGACCAACCATTCAGCAGTCTGCCTGCCAAACACTTCAAAAACTTTTTCTTGGCCGCCTTGAGACTCTTGCGGTACTCCAGCACCAATGAGAATTGTCAGAGCCATTAGACACATAAGAAAGACCGAAAGCTTAACAGAAGCAAAAGGTGAGAGCTGATCTTTGCTGGCAACTCTACCTTTTTTTGTTGGCAGGACCGCAGCCGAGGCGTTAACCTCCGGTTCAAGATCTTTGCTTTTGTCGTCTTGACTCACCAATGCCGCCATCAATTAGCCTCTTCATTAAGACTAGAGCGCTTATGCAACTGGTGAATAATGCTCAATGCTTCTTCAAAGTTATTACGCGACAAAGCCGATGCCAGAGCTTCCGAAGTATTGATCTCAGACCAAACCTGCAAGATGTCACCACTAGATTGAGCTTCAGATTGACTACTTAGCTGCTCCCTGACAGAGTCTAGAAAAACACTGTAGCGATCAAAATCATTAACCAATACTTCTTCGATACGCTGCATCAATGCGGTCTCAAGGGGTGGACAGACACCATCAGACGAAACCGAAATTTTGATATGACCGCGCTTGAACATAGTGACAGGAACGAAAGTGCAACCGGTAGAAGCAACCAAGTAGAATGGCACTTGGCTGCTAGATGCTATTGCCGCCGCTCTTTCGTTAGCTAGTTGATTTGCGCTCAAGGCAAAAACTAGAGAGAAGCGCGCCAAGTCTTGACACTTTTCTAGATACTTAACTTCGCTGACGCGAACTAACTCAAGTCGACCACCGTACGTGACATGCAGTTCTTGAATCTCACTGACAAATGCCGATGAGACAACGGTGACAATGGCACCCACTTCAAGCAAGCGCAGTAGCTCAGCAGCAACAGTCAAGTCACCGCCAAAAACAATCACTTCTTGGCCCTTTAGAGACAAACTCAAAGGGTAAAAAGTTTCAGGCTGAAGGCAGTTTTTAGTTTGTGTATTCATGGTCTTTACCAAATCAAATCAGTTGCTTCTCACCAGAACATAATCAACCATTGCTGCCAAAGCATGCTTACTGTCACTTTCAGGTAAGACAGATAGGGCAGCCTTGGCTTTTGCACCATACGACACAGCCAGTGCTTGGGCTTGTTCAACGCCACCACTCTCACGAATAATAGTCAAAGCCTCCTCAACACCCTCATCATTTTGCACAGAGCGGTTATTAATCAGCTCTATCAATCTTAACGACGAACTGTCGTTGCGCTCAAGCACATAGAGAGCTGGCGCAGTAAGCAGCCCATTGCGCAAATCGTTGCCGACAGGCTTGCCTGTTTGTTTAGCAGAACCAGTAACATCGAGCAGGTCGTCTACGATCTGGAAACAAACTCCGAGATTGACGCCGTAGTCTTTAAGACCAGCCACTACATTGTCTGGTCGAGCGTTTAAAATGGCGCCGCTATGTGCTCCTGCCGCAATTAGAGAAGCAGTCTTATTAATTGATTTGAGAATATAGGCATCCCAATCGACTCTGCAGACAAATTGCTGTCGCATCTGTCCAATTTCACCAGAGCAAAGATCTCCCAACACCTGACCATAAATTCCAACCACCACAGGGTTCATGATGCGCGCCAGGCATATAGAGGCTTGGGCAAAAAGCAGGTCACCCAAGAGCACAGCAAGTTTGTCATTAAAGCGCTTATTGACAGTCTCTTTCCCTCGCCTGGTCGAAGCGGCATCGATGACGTCGTCGTGAACCAGGCTGGCGGAATGAATAAGCTCTGTCAAAACCGCCAGGATAATATGTAGCCGAGACATCTCGCTGTGAGCAGCATCATCTTTGCTGTCAGTCAAACTAGCTTTAGAGCCAAGTAAGGAAATTAATGGTCTGATTCGCTTGCCGCCAGCCTGAAAAATCTGGGCCAGCAAATCCCCGACAAAGGGGCTGTCATCGATCAGGTTGGTAACTAGCCATTCTTCAACCAAAGCCATCTCGCCAGCCACAGGCTGAATAATACTGCTCAAGTCAGCAAATTGGCCTTCTTGGCCAGTTTCAAATTGATCTGGTTTGGCAGTTGTCCCAGCGCCGTTACGAGTTGTCATCAGAATAGTACTTTTCTTCGGTAATCTTGGCAAATTATGGCAGTTTCAGAGGTGTTCTTGCCCTTTCTTAGCTCTCATGATCCAAGAAACTTAGCAAGTACAAAGCGCATTCTCGGGAAATTTATGGGTAGGGCGCATATTTTCAAGATGTTGTGGAACAACTGTAATGAGGAGAGTTTTTTTTATAAATTTACTAATAGAACCCAGAACAAGTCTAAGAACCGAAAAGCCATCTGAATGATGACCACTTGATACAAATCGGGTTAGACTGAAGCGGTCAAATTGCGAGGTAACCGTGTTTCAGGATCTGAAAGCCAAATTACTGGCTGGTCAAATAGCCTTCAACCAAGCGCTGCCGCAAGCTTTGCCTCATCTACGTGGCAAAATTGCGGATGAAAAGCTCTTATGGCTGGCTTCAGAGTTGCAGGGCTACAGTAATGCCATTGAGTTTTATCAAACCAGCGATCACAACCTTCCTAACTACCGAATAGTGCCAGGCACGCTGAGGTTGATGACGGCAGACGGCCAATTACTAGAACTGCGTCACCCGTATGCCAAGAGAGACCATATTTTCTTGAGTTCGCCAATTGCCTGGATAGAAGAAATTGCTAACCATAATCAGCAAGAAGCTAATTCTCTGGTGGAAGTACCAGAGCTAACCGCTTTCATGACTAAAAATGGCGGCGGTGTGGTTTGCGAAACCACTCAAGCTGAAGTCAGGCGCATTATCGCTACCTTTAGAAATCAGTTTATCGATCTGCTAGATCAAGTCGAAGCAAAATCTGGCAGCTAGACGCTAACAAATTCTGCAGCCTCAAGCTTATCTGCACGGCTAGCAGCCTCTTGCACTAGATTTACCGGTCTAAAGCGCTCATCGTCAAGCAAATCGTGCAGGGCAGCGATTCGCGCCCGACGGGCGTCGCTTTCCTCAGACTTATATATGCGGAAACCATTGGCCAAACTAACCCAGACTAGTTCATCTTGGTAAGTCGCAGATAAACGCATACTAACGTCGCGCATCAGCTCGGCAAAGCTAGAACTGCGCGCGCGGCAATTAACATAACCACAATCGCTCTCAATGGCCATTCCTAGCCGAAGGGCAGAGATATAGGCATCGCGATTAGGCCTGATTTTAAGCAATTCGTCTTCGAGTAAAATCAAATCGAAATCGAAGAAGCCACTCTCTAGCGGCACAACGTCAGACTGAACAGTGCTTAGAGCCTGCTTGTAAACAGATGGACCGGCTATTGCCGCCAAGGCTCTGCGGCGATCGAGTTCGCTAGAACCAGAAACCCTCTCATAAACGAAGCAACAAAGCGCCCCTGTGACAACTAGGCCGCCATAGTAAATGATAGAAAGCGGCACGATGCCTGTGCCGATAGCCTCGGCAAACGAAACAACGACCAGTATTTGGCCTAGATGCCACAAGGCTACGGCCAAAGAAAGAGCAACTGCCACCGACAACTTACGCCCCGGAGCAAGAACCACGCCGACAGTAACGCTGGCTATGCAAGCGGCCCAATCAAGGAAAGCGACAAACAAATGATAAATGTCGGCCCCTGCACTGACACCAGAATGAGGCATCACATGAGCCAACTCAACCACTGCAATAATGAGCAATTGAACCAAGGCAAAGGTCAAGAGCGCAGATATTATGGCGACGAAATAGCGGACCATAGACTTAATAACGCTCCGAAGGACCGCCCCAATAGTTTAGATGTTGAAATATACCATGTCATGACCTCAGGGCAAAGGCCTGAGAGGCAACAAAACCGACTTTCCAAGAGTCTAAAAAGAATCTTCTTTTGGTCATTAGACAATCGCTTTTGTAGCCCTCAATTCACATCACTAAAGATATCAAAAGATCTCAGAGACGACATCACTGGCGACACCACCAGCAATACCGTAAATCGAAGAAAACCAAACAGTTTGAAACGCTCCAAAACCGGGCAACAAAGGGATAGCAGGAGATTTAATGACGACCCAGAGCAACTTAATAAACCTCACCGAACTGGAAGAGCTGGTCACACAATCACTTGGCGCGACTCAAATCTCGCCCGCTCATTTCGACTACTACCGCGGTGGCGCCTGCGACGAAATTACACTGAAGCGCAATTGCCAAGCCTTCAAAGAGCTGTCAATCTGGCCGCGCATGTTGGTTGATGTAAGCGCCAGAGACATGTCGCTATCACTCTTTCAGCAAAAAATAGAGATGCCTATTTTTATTGCACCAACAGCTTTTCAAGCGCTGGCCCATAGCCAAGGAGAACTGGCAACAGCAGCGGCAGCCAAGCGATTGAACACAGTCATGACTTTGAGTACTTTATCAAATCACAGCATCGAAGAAGTAGCAGAAGCTGGGCACCATCTATGGTATCAACTATACGTTTACAAAGATCGCGCCATTACTGTAGATTTAGTAGCCAGAGCTGAGGCAAATGGCTACCAGGCTCTTGTGGTTACAGTGGATTCACCACTGCTTGGTCGACGAGAAAGAGACATACGCAATCACTTCGCACTGCCACCCGGCCTTAGAGCTGCTAACCTAGAGAAATTTGCTTTGGGCAACATCAACAATAATAGCGATAGTCATGACAACAGCCTACATGAGTCAAGCCTGGCTAGTTATATCGCATCGCTCTATGACACGAGCTTAACTTGGAAAGACCTTGAGTGGATCATTTCGCTGACCAAACTGCCAGTATTGGTAAAAGGTATTTTGCGCGGCGATGATGCAGTTAAAGCCGTTGCCGCCGGGGCGAAGGGAATAATTGTCTCCAACCATGGCGGCCGCCAACTCGACACTACAATCTCTACAATCGAGGCGCTGCCAGGCATTGCTGCGGCCATCGCCAATAACAATAGTAAAAATGACATTGAAATTTTGCTTGATGGTGGCATTAGAAGAGGCACAGATGTGCTGAAAGCATTGGCATTAGGAGCCAAAGCTGTAATGATAGGAAGGCCTGTGCTCTGGGGTCTGGCTCTATATGGACAAAATGGGGTGGAAGCAGTCCTAAATCTGCTTAAATCAGAGTTTGACTTAGCCATGGCACTTACTGGCTGCAACAACTTGGCGGCGATTACGCCTGACTTGATCACTAGAGAAAAATGACTGCCCTAAAACCAAGAATAATTTCACTGATTGCCAGCTCCACCGAGATCGTTCACGCTCTTGGTTTGGGCCAATATATGGTAGGCCGCTCCCACGAATGTGACTACCCGGAATCAGTTAAATCTCTGCCCGTCTGCACCTCTCCTAAATTTCAGGTAGATGGTTCGAGCTATGAAATCGATCAGCGGGTCAAGGCAATTTTGCAAGAATCGCTATCAGTATATAAAGTCGACGCCGCTGTGCTAGAAAGCCTGCAACCAAGCCATATTATCACCCAAGCTCAATGCGAAGTTTGCGCTGTCAGCCTACGTGACGTCGAAGAAGCTCTTTGTCAAATGGTTAGCAGCAAGCCGCAAATAGTCTCGCTTGAGCCCAATAGCCTGTCAGACTTTTATAACGATATAGAAAAAATCGGCCAAGCCCTATTAGTCGAAGATCGAGCCAAAGAACTAATTGCTAACTGCAAAAAAAGAATAGACGCCATTGAAGCAAAAGCAAACGAAGCACTAGCTAGAGGCATGACTAAAGTTTCGGTGGCTGTAATCGAGTGGATAGAGCCATTGATGGCAGCAGGCAACTGGATGCCTGAGTTGGTCGAGCTCGCTGGCGCTACTAATTTATTTGGTCAAGCTGGTAAGCACTCACCCTGGATGACATGGGAAGAGTTGATAGAAAAAGAGCCCGATGTAATTATCGTCACCCCATGCGGCTTTGACAATAAGCGTACCCTAGAAGAAATGCATTTGATCGAGCAGCAGCCTCACTACACTGCACTCAAAGCAGTGCGCAACAAGCGCGTATATGTAGCCGACGGCAATCAATATTTCAACAGACCAGGGCCTCGCCTAATTGACTCACTAGAAATTATGGCCGAGATTCTTTACCCCCAACTTTTCAATTTTGGCCATGAACAGGCAGCCTGGCTTAATTTTACGAGCTCAGAATTTTCCAAAACTGTAGAGCAGGCAAAGAAATAGTTGAGCACTGAAAACAGCAAAAATAACAAAAATAATGACGAGAGCGAAGAGACTAAAGTTCAAGTGGCCAAAACTCGGCAAATGCTTGCAGCCAGTGCTCTTATTCCGCTGCTTTGTGCTCTTTCTCAGCCGCCCAATTTTAAAGCTCTAATATATACAGTTTTCATAGTCAACTACCTAATCAAATCTAGAGCAAGAGAAGAAGCTGTTAAAGCCCCAGCAGACAGCCAATCTTTAGTAAAAACGACACTAACACTTTGGCAGAAACTTGAATTCGTAGCCTTGTTCGTTGCCTGCGGCATGATCGTGCAAACCCTTGACTATCTTGGGCACTTAAGTTTTCCTATGTCTACTAACTGGGCACCCAGCTGGTTGTGGTTCAGCACTGACCCCGGTCAAGCAGTTATCTGGCAATTCATTATGACTTTCCGCGTCATGGTGGCACTTTCTGTGGCTTGGCTTGTGGCTTTGCGTTTTTTTGTTTTTAGCGAAATAGAATTTATAAAAATAGCAGTGGGCTTTGGTGTCATATTGTCGTTGATGGATTCGCTGCCCGTAATTAGCCTGCCAAATTTCACAGTTGCGGTAGCTAGTGGCATTTACTACGGCTCAATTGCTGGCATCGCAGCAACCCCCTTAGCCTTACAAAAAACAGTTCAACACAAAGGAAAAATAGGCAAAAACGAAATATACATTCTGACAATGACACTATTGTTCGCGGCCATCAAACTAGTAATCTATCTAACCCCTACACCCGCTCTAGGCGGGGGCTAAGATGGCAAGTCAAACGAGCATGAGTCAAAGCTATGGCCAGGGCATCAGAGGCATCGTCAGGCTTAACTATTTCTTGCAGCCCTAGTAGCTTGGCTACGGCCCACTGCACTTCAGGTTTTTCGGCCTTGCCGTATCCAGTGACATGAAGCTTTACCTGCATGGGTGTATATTCACCGGCCAACATACCGAAGGTAGCCAAGGATTCAAGAATGACTCCACGAGCTTGTGCGACGGGAATCACAGTCTTAGCGTTTTTAAAGAAGAAAATTGCTTCAACACCGCATTCTTCGGGCTTAAACTCTTCGATCAAGCTAATCAAATCTTCCCGAATCATTTTCAAGCGGTTGGCCGGCGCCATAGTTTTCGGAGTAGATATCACTCCGGACGATATATACCTAAAGCTATCACCAGCCAGCCAATCGACTATACCAAAGCCAACCGTAGCAGTACCAGGATCGATGCCCATGATCCGCCTTGGCACTCTCTTTGCACTCTCTGGCCGAGTATTCAATAAATAGAACCTAAAATAGCTATTTTGACCTCCCAAAGTGTAACATTGCAAGGCACAGTTATCGGTATAAATGAACAGTTATAGCTTCAGCTCTGAAATTCAGGTCACCCCTGTCAGCGTTACCCCGAAAGCGGGGTGGCTCGACTCGCAGCGGCTTTCGATCAAGCTACCAATAGGCTTTTTGATGGGGGCAATTCTCGCCCTTGCCACGCCGGGTTTTGATCTAGCCTACTTAGCCTGGTTTGGCCTGATACCACTCTTGATACTAATTAGAGCCTGCAATAATCCCTGGCAATCAGTCTTTACTGGTTTTACTTTTGGCGCTGGCTACTACGCCATTGCACTTAGTTTCTTAACCGGGATGTATCCCCTGCGCTGGCTCGGTTTGCATGATGCTGTTAGCTTTCAATTAGTTTTAATGGCATGGCTAGTTGAAGTCATTCACTATTCTTCGTTAACAGCACTGTTTGCTCTTTTTGTATTCTGTTTACCGCTGCGCCCAAGTTTTTTGCCGAACCATCGCCGACCGTTTTATCCATACCTCATTGCCGTGCCTTCAATTTGGGTTTTCCTGCAATGGGTAGTGGCAACCTCACCTGTATTTGTGGGTTCACCCCTCAGTCAACTGGCCTATACCCAATCACGCAACTTACCTTTGATACAACTAGCGGCTGTTGGTGGCAGCGCCTTAGTCGATTTTGTCATCGTCATGTTTAACGCCGCTTGCGCTCAACTAATTATAGAAACCACTGGTATCGCCCGCAATCTCGGTGAGCGGACAGACCAACTCAATATCAAATTTGGTTCAGTACTAGATCTCGTTCTATGCTGCCTGGCCATTGCCTTTGCCCTGAGCTGGGGCAGCCAAAGAATAGCCGCAATAGAAGATGAAGTTAGACCAGAGCATGCCATTCGCTTCAATCCACAGACGCCACCAATACCGGTGACAATTGTGCAAGGCGCCGTTTCAATTGAAGAAGAGCGTTTTAAGACCATATCGCCAGCAGCATTTTGCGGCCGCTACAACGAACTTACAGCCGACACCAGCTCAAGCCTAGTAGTTTTACCAGAAGGCGTAGTCACCCTGGGTCAGATGGGTCAAGGCGGCCTACTACCGGCTCTTAAACATATCAGTCAAACAGAGCGCAAAGAGATAATTTATGGCGCCATAGAACCACTCAAGAATGGCTATATAAATGTAGCCCGACTGGTTAGCCCCTTTGGCTATAAAGAAAGTGCCTACGTCAAACAAAGGTTAGTGCCGTTTGGCGAGATAGTGCCAGAGAGTCTGAGGGACAAACTGCCGACCAATTCTGAAGTCTTCTTAGCTGCTCAAAAAGCACAAATTATCCGCTCAGGCTGGGGCAAAATTGGAGTAGCAATTTGCAATGAAGTAATCTTCCCCAAGATTGTCTCTGATCAAGTTAGAGAAGGAGCTTCACTGATTGTAGTCTTGGCCAATCTCGGTTGGTTTCATAATTCATCTTTGAACAAACAATATCTGGCCTGCGCCACTCTAAGAGCGGTAGAAAACAAGCGTTTTCTGGTGCTCTCCACCAACACAGGCGTATCTGGGGTTATCGACCCCGCTGGCTTAGTAGTCAGTAAGTCTTACGCCTTAAAGCGCGGGGTGCTAACTGACACGGTACAATTCATCTATTCAAAAACCCCATTTAACAGAATGCACTGGCTATGAAAACCAACAAAATAACTTTTACTTGCACTCTCGCGACCACTCTTATTTCGCTCTTCACCTATTTCAGTTGCAGGGAGGCGCTGGCAATGCTGCCTACAGTCAAACTAGGCGACCAAGAGGTCAAACTTGAAGTAGCTAGCTCTAGTGAAGAAATTGAGCACGGCCTGATGTACCGCACATCAATGCCAGAGACCCAAGGCATGGTATTTCTTTTTCACCCCCATCGGCCTGTGGCTTTCTGGATGTATCACACCCTAATATCTCTCGACATGCTTTTTGTCAGAGATGGCAAGATTGTCAAAATCTGCAAGCAAGTGCCACCCTGCAAGTCAGAAGATACAAGTAAATGCCCGACCTATCCAGCCGAAAGCACAATCGATGTCTCTGAGGTAATCGAAGTCAATGGCGGATACTGCGATAGACACGGTGTCAAAGAGGGCGATAGTGTTCAATTTGACTTCCCCAGTAAATAATGCCAAGCCAAGACATCATCGTAAAACTTGATCAGACAAGCGGCTTAGCAACAATAACTTTCAATCGACCTGATGCAGCCAATGCTATCAACACAGCCATGTGGGAAAGCCTGCCACGTTTAATCAAAAAACTAAAAGAAGAAGATGGCGCACGCCTAATAATTTTCACAGGTATTGGCAAATATTTTGCTGCTGGCGCCGACTTTGACGATCTGCGACAAATTGTCGACTATGCCAGTGCCGCTCGTTTCTGGCAGGCTATTTCCGCCGCTCTCGAAACCATTGCTGCATTAGAGCTTCCTACAATTGCCATGGTGAACGGCCCATGCTTAGGCGGAGGCTGCTTACTCGCCAATGCCTGCGACCTGCGCTTCGCGGCCCTTGATGGCGCGATTTTCGGCATCCCGGTGGCCCGCCTCGGAATTGTTTTGGACGACAGCAATATTCAAAGGCTGGTTGCCCTGATTGGCCAAGCCAAGGCAAAAGAGTTGCTTTTCAGTGCCGCCACCATTGACAGTACCAAGGCCGAGGCCATTGGCCTGATCAATAAAGCAGTTGAAGATAACCAGCTAGCTGCCTTTACTCATGATTTCGCCCAGGCCATCCTAGCCAATTCTCAGCAAACGATAGCAGCGACTAAAGCATCACTTTCTCGCCTCAACAGCTACACACATAAGGCTGATTTAGCCAATCTCAACAGCCATGAGCAAGAAAGGGCAATAGTCGGCTACCTGTCAAGCGATTTCCGCAGCCGCCGAGATCTCGAGCGATAAAGCCAAGGTCTAGGTTCTAGAATCTAGACCGAAACAACACGCTTGATTTCAGGCAACTCTTCTCTAATGGCACGTTCAACGCCCATTTTCATAGTCATAGTTGAGCTAGGGCACATACCGCAAGCGCCCACTAGACGCACTTGAACTTCGTCATCCTTGACGTCTACTAGCTCAATATTGCCGCCGTCCATCATTAACATCGGGCGCAGCTTGTCGAGAATGGCTTCTACTTTATCTCTCATAAATTCTCCTAATAGTTAATCTTGTAATTTCTATGGTAACTCTATTCTCTTAAAAACGAATGAGTAACGAAACCTTTCAAGATTGCTACCCATCATCTTAAGCTGAAATAAAGGCCGGACGCCTCGCCCTTATATTGTTATATGCTTTGCCAATCGCCGGGGCTTATAGAAACGGCTGAGACTTTAATAAGGAGTTGGATAGATGGCAAGAGTAGCTATAAATGGATTCGGCCGTATCGGCCGCAACGTATTCAGGGCCTACCTCGAGAGCGCGCCTAAAGATCTCGAAATCGTTGCAATCAACGACCCTATGCAAGATTTAGTGCAATCAGCTCACTTGCTCAAGTACGACTCAGTACAAGGCGAACTCAAGCATGAAGTAAGCCATGATGAAGAATCATTGATTGTCAATGGCAAAAAAATCAAGTTCACCCGCGAGAAAGCTCCAGCTGACTGCCCATGGGCCAAGCTCAATGTCGATATCGTCTTAGAGTGCTCCGGCGTATTCACCGACGCTGAAAAAGCTAAGGCCCACATCGCTGCTGGCGCCAAAAAAGTCTTGATCTCAGCTCCTGCTAAGAACGAAGACATCACCATCGTTCTTGGTGTAAACGACAAGAATTATGACGCTGAAAAGCACAACATCATCTCTAACGCCAGCTGCACAACCAACTGCTTGGCTCCTGTAGCCAAAGCAATTGACGATGCTTTCGGTATCGAGCAAGGCTTGATGACCACAATTCACAGCTATACTCTCGACCAAAAATTGCTTGATGGCGCTCACAATGACCTCCGCCGCGCTCGCGCTGCTGCCATGTCAATGATTCCTTCAAGCACTGGCGCAGCCAAAGCAATCGCCCTAGTAATGCCACACCTCAAAGGCAAACTAAACGGATTTGCTATGCGCGTGCCTACTCCAAACGTATCGGTCGTTGACTTGACCATTACATTGAAGAAAGACGTCACTGTTGAAGCTATCAACAAATGTGTTAAAGAAGCAGCTGAAGGCCCTCTCAAAGGCATTCTCTCTTATTGCACAACTCCCCTTGTTTCCATCGATTTCCAAGGTAACAAGCACTCATCGATCTACGACGCCGACCTAACAATGCAAGTGGGCGATCGCATGGTGAAAGTGTTGGCTTGGTACGACAACGAATGGGGCTACAGCAACCGCTTGGTTGAGTTAGCCACCATGGTAGCTAAGAAGCTCCCAGTTGCAGCTAAAGCCTAGTATTAAGCAGAAAGACGCCCTCAAATTGGGGGCGTCTTTCTCTATATTCAGCGCTTACTAATATTTACAAAAACTAGAGTTAGGTACATATGAAGAAAACTATTCAAGATCAAGGCGCCAAGCACTTCCAGGGCAAAAAGGTATTGGTACGAGTAGACTTCAACGTACCACAAAATGAAGATGGCTCGGTAGCTGACGATTCACGTATAAAAGCAGCACTGCCAACCATTTCTTGGCTGTCCAAAGCCGGCGCCAAAGTAGTTTTGCTCTCGCACCTAGGCCGTCCCAAAGGCAAAGTAGCGGCCAAATATTCGCTTAAGCCAGTGGCTGAGCATTTGAAAAAGTTGCTCGCCGAAATGGGCCACAAGACTGTGCACTTTGTCGAAGAATGTGTCGGAGCCACTGCTGAAAAAGCAGTAAACGAAATGCATGACGGTGACGTGGCCTTGATGGAAAATGTCAGATTCCACGAAGAAGAAGAGAAAAACGACCCTGCCTTCGCCCAAAAGCTTTCACAGCTTGGTGACATCTACGTGAACGACGCTTTTGGTACCGCTCACCGCGCCCATGCCTCGACTGAAGGCGTGACTAGGTTCTTGAAACCAGCTCTAGCTGGCATGCTGGTAGCCAAAGAAATTGAAATGCTTTCGTCGGCTTTAGACAATCCAGCTCGTCCGTTTGCCACTATTATCGGTGGCGCTAAAGTCTCAAGCAAAATCGGCGTCTTAGAAAATCTCTTGAGCCGTGTTGATGTGCTTGTCATCGGTGGAGCCATGGCCTTTAGCTTCCTCAAAGCACAGGGTCTCAATGTCGGCAAATCACTGGTAGAAGAAGACCGTCTTACTTATTGCAAAGAGTTAGAAGAAAAGGCAAAAGCTAAAGGCGTCAACTTGATTTTGCCTGTCGATGTCGTTGTTGCCAAAGAGATGAAAGCTGGCACAGCCACTAAAGTAGTAAAAGTGAACGAAATCGAAAGTGATGATATCGGCCTTGATTTAGGGCCAGAATCACTGAAGCTAATCGTGGCAGCCCTAGCCCCCTGCAAGACCATTCTTTGGAACGGCCCTCTGGGAGTGTTCGAAATGGCTGGCTTCGAGCATGGCACCTGGCAGTTGATAGATTGCTTGGTTGACCTGACCAAGTCTGGTACAAAAACCATCGTTGGTGGCGGAGATTCGGTATCCGCCCTTAAACTAAAGGGTGTGGAAGATAGGCTATTGACTCATGTGGGCACAGGCGGTGGAGCCTCCCTAGAGTTTCTCGAAGGAATCGAACTACCGGGCATAGCCGCTCTCGATAACAAAGAAGCCGCGATCAACAAGGCCTAACCAGGCATAGCAAGAGAGATACAAATGCCGTCAGCCGCCAAGAAACGCTCAACGATTGCCGTAAGCCTCTTGAGCTGTCTTTGTCTATGTATTTGTCTAAATATCTGGTCAGGAGAGGCAGCCCTCGCCCAATATCAAAACCAGAATCTAAATAGCAATAGTAGCCAGAATCAAAATCAAAATCAGGGCCAGCAATACTACGTTGATGGACAGCCAATCACGCAAGAGCGCTACCAAGCGATGCAAATGCTCAATCAATCAATTCCGTTGCTACAGGCCAATCGCAACCAAGAAGCAATTGATCTGCTGCTGCAAGCAGAAAAGCTAGCACCACAAATGGCTGAGATTCATAACAACCTTGGTCTGGCTATGGCAAAATTGGGCCGCAACAGCGAAGCCTTGCAAGAGTTAGAAGCAGCAAAACAACTGAAGCCAGAACTGGCTGCCACTTGGCTCACCCTAGGTGGCCTCTACCAATCGCAAGGCCAAGTCAACGAAGCCATTGCTACTTATAGCGAGTTTATGCGGCGCTTTGCTGGCCATAAAGATGCCAGCAAAATCGCTAGCCTAATTGCCGGCCTAAAAAAAGAACTGGCAAACGGTACTATCCCGCGCTACACCCCACCCGATGCCAGTTCCAGAGATAACTATCTGGGCGAACTGGCTGGTCATTTAACTAGATGGCCCGATAGCAAATTACCTATCAAAGTCTATATCGCGCCAGGCAAAGGGGTACCGGGCTTCCTGCCGCAATATACTCAGATTCTAGAAGAGAGTTTTGCCACCTGGCAGCAAGGAGCCCAAGACAAGCTCGCATTCATAAGTGTCAAAGACCCGAGCCAAGCTGATCTCACTTGCTCGTGGACAAATGATGCAAATTCATTCAGCAACAAAGCAGAAGCTGGCGAAACAGTTGTTTTCACCAATTCACAAGGCATCGTCAAAGGCACCATCAAAATATTGACTGTAGCCCAAATGGCCGAGCTTCCCTTGACCAACAATCGCATACGACAGATATGCTTGCACGAAATCGGCCATGCTCTAGGCTTTGGCGGGCATACAAGAGACCCTCAAGACATGATGTTCTTTTCTACCAGGGTAACTGATCAAGATCGCACCCTCAGCCCCCGTGACGCTGCTTCTATAAAACTGCTATACAGCTCAGCCATAGGAATGCACTAAATATTAACGATGTAATTAACGATTCATCGCTCTATTCACCACCAGCGGTGCAGTTTCGCTACAACCGCTACAGCGGAATGCCCACGGCCAGCAGATTTTTCAAAGAACTCGATTTTAGCGACTTCTACCAGCGCCACAAGCAAGAAAGCTGGCTAGTCCATTTGGCCCTTTTTGGCACCACCGCTGTCACAGCTTTTCTACCAGTGCTCTATCTGCTTGCCCCTGAATTATTTGTCCTAACAATCTTGCTTGGCTTGCTCGCCGTCGGCATTGCCCTCCCAGCCTTGGCCTTTCTCTCACTGGGTAAAATCAAACTCGATTCTCGCGGTATTGAAATTTCACGATTGGGCTCACTTGATGAAAAAGTCTACGCTTGGTCAGACCTGACCAAAATTACATTTGCAAAGAATGGCCAACCTTCCCTAGAGCCCAACCAGCTTTGTCTTGAATTTCACCGCCAGCCCCCTCTGCTCCTAGAGTTAAGCGCGATATCAAAATTGAATCTAGAGGCAGTAATCAGCCTGGCCCTATATTATCGCCCTAAAGTCTCGATCTATCCGAACGAAACCCTTGCAGCTTTGGGTATCAAAGAAAAGCGAGAAATTGATCCTCTCGACTTCACCGAGCTTTGGCAAAGCAATCTAGACCAGCGTTTTGCTTCTACCAATTTCGTCCCCCTAGAGCAAGGGCATAGGTTACAGCAGGCCGTCACTGTGCTTGCCCAAGTAGCAAGCGGTGGCATGTCGGCTGTTTATTTAGCCAAACATGACGAACGCGGGCCAGTTGTTCTCAAAGAATCAGTCTTTTCTGGCTCACGCGACAATGATAAATTCAAAAAAGCAGTTGAATTGTTTGAGCGCGAGGCCACTCTTTTGACGACAATTTCGCACCCCCGCATAGTCAAAATTTATGACTATTTTGTCGAAGACAACCGCCACTATTTGCTACTTGAACATATTAAGGGCAAAACCCTGCGAAATTTCATAGCAAAACACGGAGCAGTGAGCGAAAGAACAATAGTCGAATGGGGCTTACAAATGGCCCAGATTCTCCATTTCTTGCATCACTTAGAACCACCAATAGTTCATCGAGACTTCACCCCAGACAATGTCATCATCGGCGAAGATGCAAAAATTAGGCTAATAGACTTTGGCGCCTCAAGTATCTTTCTAGGCACTGCCACCGGCACGGTGGTTGGAAAAATTGCCTTTATGCCACCAGAGCAGATCAAAGGCAAAGCCAACCTAGCAAGTGATATTTACGCCTTTGGTTGCCAGATGTACTTTCTTGCCACGGGCCAAAACCCCCTGCCCTATGAACAGAACGTTTTGCCTAAAGCCAGCACAATCAAGTCAATCAATCTCAAGCAACTAGTCAACGACTGCCTCAAGCTCGAACTTAAAGATAGAACAATTCGCACCAAAGAAATTATTGACAGACTTGAGTCACTGATTAGCAGCAGAGCCAGCCATGCAGAAAGATAGAAATGAGGTTCTAACCTGCGTACCAGAAGACTATTCAAAGCTAGGCAAGAACTCACTAATTGTTCTCATACCAGCCCTATATATCTATTCGATTCTGTTGACAAACCACTCTTATCTGGCTATCTTCAACAAACACCAAGCCATTGCCTGGGCCATCCTGGCAATCTTTATCAGCGGCACTATTCTATTTATCAATTACCGCAGACACCATCGCCTGCTCAACATCTTAGCCATAACTGAGCGCGGTCTATCAATCGGTCGCATGGAAGACTCAGCATTTGAATCAGTAGACTATGTAATTAACTGGAAAGAAATTAAATCAGTTGAAGAACGTGGCAAACTTGATAGCAGTGGCCATTTCAAACAATGGTTTATCATCAACTCAAGCCTCAATGTATCGTTCAAACTGACCAGCGCCAATGCTTTTCGCTGGTTGTCGCGAGAAGACATCATCGAGAGCTTGATCAGATTTGCCCCAGAGGCAGAGTTAAATCTAGCTCTACCAGACGATATGGCAACCAGCCACATGCTGCGCTACACCAATCTCTGGTTAGAAAGTCTAGATACTGCAGATAAACGCAAACGAACAGCCATTCTCGATGGCGGCGACAATTTAGCTAACAACCTCTATACGGTCACTAGACAATTAGGCGCTGGTGGCCAGGGTCGAGCCTACCTGGCTAAGAGAAACACTGAAAAGGCAGACTCAGACGCTGAGCAGATAGTGGTGCTAAAAGAATATATTCTGCCCACTCAACTAGACTGTATTGACCAGAATAGTGTTGAGCCGCCCATTCACAAAAGCGAAGCGGAGATTTTGGCTAAGCTAAAACATCCAGGAGTAGTGAAATTACTTGACTGCTTCGAAGAAGACCATCGCGGCTACCTTGTGCTTGAATTTGTAGAAGGTACCCCCATTCACGATCTCGTCAGCAGGAAAGGGCCATTGAATGAGGCTGAAGTGAGAGAAATAGCAATTTCAATATGCCAAGTCATGACGTACCTGCACTCCTTCTCTCCAGCAATAATCCACGGTGATCTCACCCCTGAAAATTTGATCTTAAGAAAAGATGGCACGGTCTGCCTTATCGACTTCACTATTGCCCACTACTATGCCAAAGAACGGAAGCTAAAAGTTTGCGGCAAAGATGGCTATGTCGCCCCTGAGCAATACGCTGGCTACGACTCACCACAGAGCGATATTTACTCAATTGGCTGCACCCTCTTTTTTATGCTCACAGCCTTAGATTGCGAAAGCTTGACACAGCCCTTGCTTCAATCAGAGCAAGTAAAAGTGAGCGAACCCATGAAGGCAATACTGGCCAAAGCCACCGCAAAAGATGTCGACCACCGCTATATCGATTGTGTGGCCTTAGAAGCCGATTTATGCCATTTGCGTCAACAAGTCTGAGTCAAAAAATTTGGGGCCAAAAACTTTGGGCATTTTACGAACCCTATGGGACTACCACCAATTGCTGATTGCTTGCAGCCTCACTACACTCTTATTACAACTAAGAGGCAGCAACACCATGATGAGTATGTTCAACCACCCAGCCGATGAAGAAAAACTCTGCCAAGTACTGAAAGCCTATGTTGAAGAATGGGGCCCTGAAAATGTAATCGTTTCTGTACCCGAGCACTGGAGCGAATATAGCGCCAACAACCTTGGCCGCGTCCGTCTAGAATTCGCCACCCAAAACACCGTATCTATCAGAGTCGAATACGACTTTGTCAGACTTAGCTATAACGTCGACTTAGTTGCTGCCTAAAGTTAGCTTAAATAGTACATTAGAACAAAACTCATGGTAAGAAGCAGAGACATTCATATTCTCTGCTTTTTTATTGGCGCCACAAAGAAAAAAGCTGCCACTATATCTAGTGACAGCTTTAATTCATCTATAGATTTTGTCTATTGTGTCTAATCGGACTAGCGCGCCAAACTGAATTCTTTCAAATGGCCAACCGCTTGCTGTGGGCTCATTTGACCAACTCTCACTAAGCTATGCAAGGCCCGAGCCTTTTGCAAAACAACAGCTTGAATTGGTGAGCATTCGTCCCAAACTGATTCAAACGAAAGTCTATTTTGTAAAGCAGCTTCCATTAGACCCAGTGCCGTTACTTCACTGAGACAACTAGACTGAACCAAAAGGTCTAGCACTTCTAGTATGTCGCGATTATTGGCATAAATGGCAAAACCAAGTGTACTGTGGGCAAACTTGAGCGACTGACTGGCGGCGCCAACGGCACCAGTCAAAGTATTTTCCATACGGGCATTGCGCACACGCTGACGCAACTGCTCTTCTGTGATTTGTCCTGTAGTAAGACGAGCTAGGCCATCAATCAATATCTTGTACATAGCAATTGGCATTCCGCAACAACGGTTCAGACTCTGGCCAATAGTGAGGCCGCGAGCCAAACTGTATTGTCTGGCCTGATTAAACTGATCACGATCGATCAACTGGCAAGAAACGGCCAACTGCCCAAGGCTGCTGTCAGAGAAAGCATTACTTGGATGCAAATCGAGCTCTTCTAATACTTGATTGAAAGGCAGAAAATCGCTCAGTGCCCGGTTGAGTGCTTGCACAGCCCAAGGCTTGAAGAGCCAATTAGAGCGAATCGATTGAGCAGCATCAAGAAACGCCCTACGATCACTGGCTGCCACGAACCCACTTTCGAACAACACATCAATTACTTGGCTATTGCGCATACTGGCCAACTGAGCCACTTGTGACAAGACTTCGTTAGAAACAACGCGCGATTGAGCAATTAACTCAAGCATCAGCGACTGGTCGAGATTGCTTACTTGACTATGTTGAGCCGGGCTATGCACTGCAGCGCTTTGCTGAGCCATTTGCTCGCGCTCATAGCTCAAAGATATTGTTGTTTCGAGGGCTAAGGTTGCTGTCATTGGGGTGTTAAGCTCGAACTAGTCAGTAATAGAAATCAGTAATAACAAAATCAGAAATAAATTAGTAAGTGCGACAAATAAAAGCGCAAGCGATAACCCAACAAAGAGGCTAGGTCGGCCTATTGTGTAAGGTACCAAATTATTGGTGGCAAAAATCAGATACTAAATACTTTTACTAATCGGAAATACTCAGTAAATACATTATAGGTTGCTAATTTAGCCAGTCAATGGCGTTCTACGTAGGATTACGCAAAGTATTTTCGCTAATTTTCAGTTTTTCTCAGAATTATTCTAACTTCTGCCTAAAGCAGACTTTGCGGGTTCTATGGTCGATCCAGATGAGCTCATGCTTGAGCTTGGGATACTCAGTGGCAAAGAACAATTTAGTCTGCAGGGACGAATAGGGCTCAAGGGTAAAGAGAAACTCCGAGTCGTCTCCTGGCCCCATACCCACAGGGTACTTATTGCCATTGGTGTCACGCAAATAGAGATCAATAGCACTGAGCTTGCGGTCGCTGTTGTTATCAATGGTGACGTCCATACGAATGAAATGACCTTCAAGACCATCTTTAATTACTTTGGTTTTACCAACCTCAATGGAAAGACCCTCAAGGTTAAGGTTGGCCACTTTCTTCGTCGGTTCAGCCAGAGCTGGCAACAGTAAATCAGTATCAATAGATAGATTGAGATCATCCCCTGGTTCAAGAGTAGCCCGTTCACCCCTCTTCATAATGGCGTGACCAGCAGCAATCAAGGCACCAGCAGCGGCTCCCCCAGCAAGGTTGTAATAGTGGCAAGCCGCCGACCCGCGCATTCCACCAACAATCTGATAGGCAGCAAGGGCTCCAACAATAGCGCCACCGGCAGCATTGGCAGCAACCATGCCAGTGCCCTTAGCCACACCCTTTAGAGTGGCTTTCTTAAAATTATTAGCTTCGGCCGAAAAAGCAAACCTTTTGCCGTTTGGTAGAGCTAACTCAGTAAACGAAATCTCCAACCAACCTGGCCTTTGTACTCTTCGTGGATCTTTAACTGCCGAAACCCGGCCCTTAAAAACAGTGCCAGCCGGAATCACTCTATTGTCTTCGACATATATGTCTTCAGAAGTAGAGGCAGTGATTACATCTCCCACATGAGCTGGATGAAGCTTGCCATCCATGTCGCGGTCGAGCAAGTGCATACCTTGAGTAGGCACCGATGATAGCTTGAGCTTGATGCCTGTGCCTTTGGGCACACAATAGGTAACTTCAGCCTTCAAAAGAGGGGTAGTTGTGCCCTTTTTCACCATCAAGTCGTTGCTTTCACCGGCCCTGGGCAAAGGTTGAATGCGCTGACGCATGGGTGAGACTTCGGGCGCCTGACCGGGAAGGAGGGCCTCTTGCTCCTTGACAATATCACCAGGGTTTTCAACTGGTCGGGATAAGCCTTGGCGCTCCATCAATCGTTGAGCTAAGGCCGCCGGGGCCACAAGAGGGTAAATTATCGCCAAGCAAGCCAAGGCTGAAGCGCAGCGCTGGGCGTCATTAAATTTGGATTTACTGGAAATACTCAATGATTTGACCTTCTGACAATCGACAGAAGTATAACCTATGACTAGTGAAGACGTAGGGGCTGAAATCTGTTAAGGTATTAAGGGCTAAACCCCAGCCTGCCTTTACTACACCGATTTTCAAGAGCTGAAAATGGCGGTTGAACCAACCGAAATCAAGCTAACCAAGGACCGTACCGGCTCCCAGCAGAACATTATTGTTCTCAAATATGGCCCGGAACTCCTTAGCGAAATAGCGGCATTAAGCAAGTCGAAACGCTTGTACGATGCCATTCTTATTGATTCGACCTTGTGCGGGTATCTCTTTCCCGCTGAGATATTAGTAGAAGCAGGTCGCTTGGCCGAAAATCTTCTTGAATTATCAGGCGCTCTGATTTTCCTCAAGTCAGACAAGGCTATAGCTGTAGTGCGGCAGTCACTAACCGGACTGATGTCTTTTCATGTCTTTGACAATCACTCAGAACTATTCGACTATTCGCCAGCACTGACAAAATTCATCCAGACAGCCCTGGGCAGTGCTACTTCTTTTGTCGAAGAAAGTACAGACCTTTCTCATCAAGTTCTCATGTCGACTGTGCCCGTACTAACCAGCCACGGCCTTGACCTAAAAATCAATATGACCGCCCACCACCGCCGAAATTTACTGCTTTCTGCCATTGATAACTATTCACCGGTGGTCACCCTAATCAACAAAGTCGTTTCCCAAGGGCGCCTTTCCGAATCAGAGTTCTTAGAGCGCATCAAAGAACTAGAAGCCGAAAAATCAATCTATCCAATATTTGCAAAAATTCCATTTTTGGTTAACTGCTTCAAAACCAAAACGGCCTTCACTATAAAAGAGTATCTCATCTCCTCAGGGCTGATTTCTAAAGCACAGCTCGATGATATGTTGATGGAACTCAACTCAATGCCAGCCAAACAAAAAATGGCCTTGGGCACCCTAGCCGTTAAAAAACAGATATTTACCAGTCGTCAGCTTGAAATTGCTCTACAAGACCAAGCTTTCTATGGTCAAACTGAAGAAAACGACAAGGTCAACCTCGGCGCGGTAGCTGGCGAAGACGACAAAGTGCAATCACTAGTAGGTCACCTTGGTTCAACAGATCCATCAAACCTTCTGCAAAACCTAGCTACTAACCGCGAGACTGGCGTGCTCTCTGTTGAATATCGCGATATGCAATTCAGAGCGCTCTTCGAAATGGGCAAAATTACCCATGCCAAATTAGGCAAAATCATGGGAAACAAGGCTGTAACTGAATTTGCTTCAGCCTGGAAACAAGGAATTTTCGTCTTTGTTCAACGTACACCACCAGCCGATCTAGCGAAAGATATTTGTAAAGTGTCAAAAGCTCTCGACAAATTACTGCTAGATGCTGCACTAGCGGCTGATAATACTGAAGTTACATGGAAGAAGCTGCCCAAAGCAGCTGACTCAATTTTAGAAAAGCTACCAGATCCAAAAAATTATTTGGCAGACGAAAAACTTACCGATCCCAAAGAGAAGTTTGTCCTCTCGGCTACTGAACGCGCCATGATGAGTCGTCTATGGAACGCCCTCGACGGCCTGCATTCTATCGCCCTGGTCATTCGCAACTTGGGCGATGTCACCACTTCTGATGCTGCCGCCGCCATTGACCGACTACTTTCATATGAGCTTGTCACCGTTCCCACAGTTGATCTCTTCGGACCACTGACAAAATTCCAAACGTTGGTCAAACGTATTACTGAAACTATTGGCATAGAAAGGTCAGAAGCTTTCTTGCGCCTCTCTCTGCGCGATACATTGGGCTATTCAGGACGAGCCAGGGTCTTTATTCTCTCTCGCCAAGCCGATGTTGGGGTAGACATGGCAGCAGCACGCTCAGCCGGAACATCACTATCGGTGGTGCTACAAGACTTGGAAGACTGGCAAGTAAAATACATCGAGTACGCCACCCAAGAATTAGACCGCAATGTTCTCCTGACGATTATTCGCGAGGTTCACAACGCAGGCTAATGGCGAATGCTGCTAATTGAAAAAATGCGCATACTGACAAAATCGCTCTTACGTAACAACAATAGAAAGGACTAGGGATGCTGAAAAAGTGCCAAAAGTGCCAAAAGTACCAACAGTACCAAAAGTACAAAGAGTACAAAGAGGACAACAGGTACCAAAAGTCCCGAAAGCGCAATTTGATTGCCGGATTGGGACTGAGATTATCTCTAGGCCTAGTTATAGGATTAACTCTAACTGCCCAGAGCGTGCAACTAGTCAGCTTTCCTAGCAATATGGCAAGTGCTCAGGCCATTGCTCAAAATAGCAACGCCAATAGCAACTCAAATAGCAATAAAGATCTAGCGATGCCAATGCGTGCTGGCAACCCTAATAATGCAGCAGGTTCGGTCACTGTCGACAGCTATCCTATACAAGCAATCAAAGTGGCCGCTGCAGGCAACAGTTCAACCCCCGCACCAACCTTAGCCAAACTAGCCTCTGACCCAAGCAGTTTTGTGCGCAGAGCCGTGGCCGGCAATGCCAAACTTAGTGAAGAAATCAAAGAAAAATTAGCAGTCGATACTGACCAAACTGTTGTAGAAGCGCTCTTAAAATCTAACAGCCTACCGAATCTGGCCACCCTCGATAAGCTTCTAGCTGCAGCCACTCCAAGAGTGCGCGAGACGCTGGCAGCCAATCCAAACACTCCTCAGTCAATATTAGAGAAGCTGTCACAGGGCCCTGTTTACACGGAGTTTCTACTCTTGTCACTGGCAAGAAACCCTCACTCTGGCCCGCAAGTAACTAATCGCCTCAGCCGAATTGGCGATCGCCTGGTACGAACTTTTTTAGCGCGTTTGCCTGTTCCCCCTGCTACTTTCACGACACTAGCCAACGACGGCGATTTAGGCGTGCGCTCAATGGTGGCAGGCAACTCTGCTTGCCCAGTGGCTTTGCTTGATTTGCTAGCGAAAGATAGCAATACAATTGTGCGTGAAGCAGTGGCTTTAAATCAAAGCACAAGTAAAGACAGCTTGGCTAAACTTGCCAGCGACAGCCATCAAGATGTACGTCAGGCTGTGGCCTCAAACTATGCCAGCGATTCAACTATTCTGGCAAAATTGGCCAAAGACAATAACGAAATAGTGCGCTCGTTATGCGCCGCCAATCCTAATACTGATAGCGAAGTACTAGGTGCCTTGAGCAAAGACAGCAGCACCACTGTGCGTTGCGCTGTAGCACTCAATGGCAACACCAAGCCTGAGATCGTTAAGGCCATGGTCGGAGACAATACCATAGCAGTGGCGCAAATTTTAGCTGCTCTGGGAGAATCAAAATTAGCTCAGTCTGACTATGAAAAACTGGCCAGCGATCAAAGCGCTCTAGTGCGTATGAATTTAGCTGGTAATGCAGCTCTATCTAGCGCACTGGTTAAGACTCTAGCTCAAGATAAAGATGCCAGAGTACGCGCATCACTGGCCCACAATACCAAGGCAAAAATTAGCGACGAGATTTTCGTTGTTTTGGCCAAAGACAGCGACGCTCTAGTGCGTGAAGCTCTTGCCGTCAATGGCAAAGTGCCATCAAAACTGCTCACCTCACTACTGCAAGATGATGCCATAACAGTGCAAACAGCACTGGCGACCAATCCTAATGTCGCAGGCGAAACACTTATGGCCTTGGCTGATTATGACTGCAATGCCATTCGCCGCGCCCTATTGCAGCGAGGCGACTTGCCCGAAGGAGCTTTGACCAAGTTAACAGCAGCCGAAGAAGTGAAGTTTGTGCTAGCTTCAAGGTCTCAGACCAGTCCTGCCGTGTTGGCAGAACTAGCTAAAGACAGCGACCAGAGCCTGCGTGCTCAAGTAGCAGCACAGCCTAAGCTCAGTGCAGAAGCTCTAAAAATGCTGACTGCTGACAAAAGCCAGTATGTGCGCGCTGCCTGTGCCGGAAACCGCAACGCCAGCGCTGAGCTTCTAAAAGCCTTGGCACAAGACCAAGAAGACCTCGTGCGGGCAAGAGCGGCGACAAACCCAGCCACCCTGCCTGAAACTCTGGCCATACTTGCCAAAGATAAAAACCCAGAAGTTCGAAGAGCAGCAGCAGCCAACAATGCCACCCCTGAAGCTTCGCTAGCTCTTCTGGCACAAGATGACGAGATCTGGTTAACAAAATAGGCTTAGTTCTAAGAACAAGAAGAAAAAGGAAGCAAATGAAAGAAGTTGTAATAGTCGATGCAGTGCGCACCCCAATTGGCAAATATGGTGGCGCCCTGAAAGATGTACGACCAGACGATCTTGCTGCTCACGTGATTATTGAGCTACTGATGCGAAATCCTCAGGTAGTACCTGACGAAATTGAAGACGTACTGCTTGGCTGTGCCAACCAATCTGGTGAAGACAATCGTAACGTTGCTCGCATGTCGGCACTACTAGCCGGTCTGCCTATTTCTGTGGCTGGCGGCACGGTCAATCGCCTCTGCGGCTCTGGTCTTATGGCTGTTAACGATGCTGTCAACGCCATAAAAAACAACATGGGCGATATCTTCATTGCTGGCGGTGTCGAGTCGATGAGTCGGGCCCCCTTTGTTATGGCGAAACCAGAAGGGGCATTTCCCCGCGGCGATATGAAACTTATCGACACTACTCTAGGTTGGCGCTTCGTCAATAAGAAACTTTCGGCCCTGCATCACCCATTTGCCATGGGCGAAACAGCCGAAAACGTCGCTGAAAAATACAGCATCGGCCGAGAAGCCCAAGACCAGTTTGCCCTCGCCAGCCAAATAAAGTACAAGAACGCCTTTGAGGCTGGTCGCTTTGACAGCCAAATCGTACCGGTCAATGTGCCCAAGAAAAAAGGGGCCGTAGAAATCGTTAAAGTCGATGAACATGCCAGACCAGAAACAGTCATGGCTGACTTGAGCAAACTCAAAGCAGCCTTCCGTGAAGGAGGCACAGTGACCGCTGGAAATTCATCAGGCATAAATGACGGTGCCTCAGCATTGCTAATTATGACGGCTGATAAAGCTCGGTCGTTGGGTCTCAATGCCATGGCCCGCTTTGTCTCAGCTGCTGTAGCCGGTGTAGACCCAGCCATCATGGGCATCGGTCCCGTACCAGCCAGCAGAAAGGCCCTGGAGCGGGCCAATTTAACCATCGACAAAATTGATTTGATTGAGCTCAATGAAGCTTTTGCTGTGCAAGTGCTCGCTTGCTGCCAAGACCTGGGAATAGATAGTAAGTCAGATAAGCTCAATACCAATGGTGGCTCAATTGCCTTAGGTCACCCACTAGGGGCCAGCGGAGCCCGCATTCTCACCACCCTCGTACATGAACTAGATAAACGAGAAGGCGCTAGGTACGGCTTGGCTACAATGTGTATAGGCGTAGGGCAAGGCATCGCCACCATAATTGAGAAGATTGAACACTAGAGCTGGCAGACGAACCAAAACGAATCAAAACGAACCAAAACGAATCGAAGCGAATCAAATCAGAAGTGAAGTGTAGGAAATGACAGAGACAGTAGGCAAATTTAAATTCTTGCAGTTCTCCGATGTGCTTTTAGACTCGAAGCTCACCCATGCCGGTATGAACAATACCAATTTGACCCACAACAATTTTGCTTTGCCTAGAGAAGAAAGAAGCGAAAGGGCCCGCGAAATTCTGGAAGCGACAATTAATGCCTTCAGCTTGGCTAAAAGTGAGAAAGTCGACGCCGTAATTATTCCCGGTGGATTGTGGGACAACGTTACAGTCACTGGTTTTACAGTCAACACTTTAATTGAAGCAGTGGCATCCCTGGGTGACATTCCCGTCTATATAGCGCCTGGTCACCGCGACTTTTACACTCGCAGCTGTCTTTATACAAACGACATGCTTTCAGCCAGAGGCTATCGTCACTGGCCAGCCAATGTACACATTTTCACCTCTGAGCACTTCGCCGCTGTAGCGCACCCCCATCGAAATGATGTCGCTTTTGTCGGGCGTGCCTTTTCGAAAGCCTCACGGCGCACAGAGCGAATTTTGTCGGGTAAATTGCCAAAGCTTGCTACGGCCAAAATCAACATTGGCGTCTTTGCTGGCACCCTAGAGAGCCATCCGTCAGTAATAGCTGATGCTAGCCGCCAACAAGTACAGAAGCCGCTAGTTTATCCCTTTTCAGAAAGCGAATTAGCCAATCAAGGGCTGACCTACGCAGCCGTGGGCAATATCAAAGAAGCCTATCAAATCACCACAGCCGATGAAAAATTGCTCGGTGCCTATGCTGGTTGTCTCGCTGGTGGAACATTTGACGAACTAGGGCCACGTTATGCCATTCTCGGTGAAGTTGAGATAGACAGCAGTGGCAATTCGGTTGTTAATTTGCTTCCACGAGAACTTGATGTCCGGCGCATGATGCTCGTCACCGTAGATGTGTCAGGGCTAGGTGATGAAGACATTCATGACGAAATTCTAGTCAACATCGAAGAGAGCGGCGCTAGGACCGACTGCGATATCATCGCCATTAATTTAGAAGGTCGCCACAAGCCCGGGGCCAATCCTAAACAGATTGCCGATCAGATGGCGGGAGAGTTTTATCATTTATTGGTAGTCGACAATACTCGTGCCGACTACTTGGCCGAGCGCTTTGACCAACGCACCACTGAATGGAAATATATTGAAGCGATGCTTGAAATGAAGACAAAAGCAGAAAGAGCAAAAAATCAAGAATTGGGAGGCGACAGTCTGACCGGAATTCCGGGGGCTGACGTTTCTGGCAAAACAGTAGAGGATGCTTTGTACTACGGACTCGACGCTTTGCGAACAAAAAAGGTAATTGTAAAAAATGTGGGTTGAGCGCGTCGAGTTAACCGGCTACGGTGGCATACAGGGCGAGAGTGTACTCTTCGCTCAAGAAAAACTGAACTTGATGGTTGAGCCCAACGAATACGGCAAGAGCACAATGGCCACTGCCATTTGGTCTATTCTCTTTGACTTCAATGACGAGAAACAAGCTGTAGGCCAAGAAACTGTCGATCATCTCTCTCAAAGAGAGGCCCGCAGACCAAAATCAGGCTCCACCTATTCTGCTCGCATGGATGTCAGCGCTCTCGATAGAAGACTAACAATCGTTCGCGATTTCCAGTCGAAGACTTTCCAAGTTTTTGATCGTGATCGCAACAACGTTGAAGTAACCCATCAATTTAAGAGTGCAAGTGGTGAAGACGAGATTGGCCTGAAGCTCACGGGTATGACTCGTGAACTCTTCCTCAGTACTTGCTTTGTTGGCCAAAGAGAGTTGGACGAACATGCCTTTGGTGGCGCTCAAGACTTAGCCACTCTCGTGCAAGGCATAGCTGATTCAGCCAGCCCCTCAGGCACTTCAGCTCAAGCTGTTCGCATCTTGGGCGATACCCTCAATCAACTTCCAGTAGGCAATCGTAAGGTTAAAGCAGACAATCTCATTCGCGACTTAGAATTGGTGCGCCAAGATTTACTGAATAAAATTCGTGCCTTTGAAAGAGACCGTCAAGATGTAGCGGCCTCTTTCGATCGTCTGATGATTATCAACCGAGTCTTGTCTGGCGATAGCAGCCGCTTCAAAGCTACCGAATATCAAAATCTCAAATTTCAATTGAACGACGCTCAAGGGCGCCTGAACAAATTACGCGAAATTCTCAACCGCCACAAAGAAGTGAGCTTGCGCATCTCTCAGCTTTCAGCAGTAGAAGCTTTTCCGCCTGACCTAAAGCGACCAATTGAAGATCTATTAGAGCGCCGCGCGCACAAAGCCGGTGAAATTGAGCGCATCACCCTTGAGCTCTCGCCTCAGCAAGGTTTGTACGAAGAGAAGAAAGCCAGTCTAATATCACGCTCGAAGGGTCTTGATACATTCAGCCTAGACGAGATTCAGCAAGTGGCTTCAATCGCTGGCACAATGAGCGTTATTGAAGAAGAGATAAACGACCTAAAAGCTCGAAGAAAAAGTGAACGGGAAAAGTTGGCTGGAGCAGAGGCCAGCGAAGCTGAGATAGATGAAGTAAGAAAATCAATGCAATCGCTAGAAGCGGAAGGCATTGAAAATGCACGTTCATACAATTCACTAATTTTAGCCTTTCAAGATCAGATTACTAATGGCGAAAGAGCCCTGCATCAATCTCGGGCCAAGCACAAAGAATTTGAAATAAAGCGCAAGCAAGAAGGAGAGAAGAAGCGCAATCTAGCTATTGTTCTTGGTCTAACTTCAATAATCATGGCAGTGCTAGCCGTAGTTTTGATGATTACAGTGAAACAAGCTGCCTTTATCGCACCAGTTCTTCTGCTCTTAGGAATTCTCGGAATGGCAGGCACAGCCTTCATTGCGGTACCTGTATTTAAGCCTGAAGTCATGTATGCCAGCGATTTTCAGTCAATTGAAGCCGACAAACTACGCATCATCAACGACCTAGAAGAGAAACATAATACAGTTGGTGCCCTAGAGCTAAAACTAGACACGTTAGCTCGAAAAGTTGGCTTAGCTGCAAGAGCAGACCTGCTCACCAGGCTCGATCAATATGCCGTACAGGCGAGTAAGTTAAAGGAGCTAGACTTAATAGATCAGTTGCTTGATCAGAAACAAGCAACATTGTCTAAATTCAAGGCCGACCTGACTGTCTTTGTCAACAAAGTCGGCAAGCCAAACGCACAGCTCACAGCCAACACCGCTAAGCAGCTCAGCCAAGGTCTTTCGGCCTACACCGAAGAAGCTAAAACACTAGAACAAACCTTCCAAGACGCCAATAGTACCTCTAGAAAACTAAGTCAGCTCAAAGAAGAACTAGATGATACCGACCAAGCTCTAGGCAACATTTTGCAGAAAGTTGGTATGGAACTAGACCTTAGTTCTGCTGATGCTATCGCTCGTGGACTAGACGAAATAAGCGAGCGCATCAATTCTCACTCAGCCTACTCTAAGCTTGCCGATGAACTCAGCAGTCTAGAAAATGAGAGTGGCACACCAATAGCTGAGCTGCCCACCGTAGTTAAGGGCTTGGAAGACTACCAAACAAGAGTGATTCAGCAGCTTGACGCCCTGCGCTCACAGTTTCCTGGCGTTGAGGCCATGCCACCAGTTAGCGAAGAAGAAACAGAAGGCGAAGAGGCTCCCCAAGATCTAGCCAAGGTCGAAGGCCTGAAAGAAGAGCGAGAAGAACTGCTGCAGCGTGTAAGAACGCTTTCTGGCAATTGCGACGAACAGTATTTAACATGCCTAGAGGAACTTGATCTCACTGAATTTAAGCTTCATAGTGCCAAACGCGCCAAAGTAGCCTTAGAAATTGCCCGCGATAGCCTCAAACGCTTAAGTGGTGAAAACTACATCGACTGGGCCACCAACCTCAATAACATTGGCAAAGAGATGCTGAGCAAGCTTGGCCTCGACTATGAAGAAGTGCGCTTTGACCCTGAGCTTAGACTAGTAGCCAGGCGCAAGAATCAGAAAGAAGATATTTCTTCTGCCGAAATTATGAACCAGCTTTCTATCGGTACCAAAGAACAGCTGCACTGGCTGGCCCGCATGATTGTTGCTCGTTTTCTTTCTCGTCAAAACTCTCTGCCTATCATTATGGACGAACCATTTTCAGAAGCAGATGACGACCGCTTCTTGAAGATGATGCGCTTCTTAATCAATGTCATTGCTAAAGAGCACCAAATCATTCTCTTTAGCTGCCACCAGCAGAGACACAGTTGGCTGCGCAGTCAACTAGACGACCCAGAAAAAGGTCGCTTGCTCTTCTGCCGCCGTTCTAAGTCTTAAAGTCTTAGAGGCTTAAGCCGCTGGAATCGGCATTTCGTATCTCTCTTTTGAAAGAGAGGTCATAAAAATAGTTTCTAAAAAGGGAAGATTTTTTCGAAAAAATCTTCCCTTTGGGAAATTTACGCATAAGCAATACGCCTACGCTAGTAAGAGTTTCTAGAAGCAACTAGAAACTAAAGCCCAAAGATTAAAGCCTCTACAAACTTCTTTCTAATAAACTACTACCTATTACCTAGCAGGGCCAAAACTCTTGATGCCGTGGCGATTGAGATAGCCCGATACATTCTTGATGCGACCATCCGGGCTATAGGCACTTTTTCTTGTATCTTCTTTGGTGCCTAGTTCGGGAGCAAATCGAGCGCTAGAATCTACTTGGCCGCGAGAATTGCGATAATCTTCGTGTTTATCATATTTCTTCTTTCCATAGTCAGAATAGGCCATCACATCAAATTGCGAATAGGGCAAAAAAGGCCTCTGCGCCATGCGTTCGTGCATGATTACATCGGTAGTCTTGAAGGCTCCGGCAGGAGCTTTGCCACCCATCTGCAATGTTTGCGCTGCTAGAGCGGTATTTAATATGGTGTCAGATGTGTTGAGGCGAGTACGGGCCTCATACTGCTGATCAAAGCCCTGCATCTGACTTCTAGCAACCATAGCCGGCGGATGTTTAGCAATGTGAGCTAGTTGCATGCGCGAAAATGTCTGGCGTTTCTGTTCAAGGGAGCCTGATGAGAGCCAAACCTGATTGAGCTGCTGGGCAAAGCCAAGCTCTTCAATCAAGTCTTGTGAATCCCAATAGCCAGGCAGGCAATGCAAAACTGTGCCGTCAGAGGCTAATACAAACATTTGAATATTGTGAGGCCCAGCCCCATTAGTAGTGCGCACGGCATTACCATTGATTTCGTGTCGGCCTGACATGCCCGCATAAGGCTGGCCGGTGATATCGTAGGTACCACAGACATAGTTGTTTTTAAGATAAGAGAGAACTGATTCGTTTGAGAGCGACACGGCCCTCAGGCTATTGCCAGCACTTCAGGTGGCGCCGTCCAATTTCCCCAGAATATGAACCCAGAGCAAGGGCTTGCCTTTTTGTCTGGCTGAATCTTCAGCGTCGCGCAGATTGCTAAACCAATAAACTTGCTTTGTCAGGTTGTCGACGTTTGTTCTCGCTTCGCGTCCATCAATGACGCCAGGGGCTGCATTGACCGTGCAATAGAAGCCACTTGAGAGGGTTAGCGCCAAGGCACATAGGCCCTTGAGATTGACTAGTCGCATAAGCATTTTCACCCGAGCAATAGAGAACATATGACCATCATCTACCCATAGGTGCAATTTGCACAACTAGGCTAGATTAATTTCCAGCCAGAGCAAATATGCGAACATATAAGAATGTCGACCTTTGACCATGACCAGGTAATTTGGAATTACCTACAGAATAAGAAACTCTTCGCCGAAGCGAATCTGAGCAAAGCTAAGCTTAGCGAAGCTCTCGAACAAGCCGTAGCACACGACGACATCACCAGCATCTATTTAGTAACTGGTCTTTGCTTGCACCCAACAGCAGAAATTCGAGAAAAAGCCTGGGCTGTCATCGACTATCTTCTCAGAGACGTGACGGCAAAAGACCTCATCAAAATCGACATTGTCTCTCGCAACTATCGAATAATAATCGAGCCAATCAAACTACTGGACGAGCTCACGATTCCAACTAATGTGTTGGGTCTACTTTCCTTCAATCCCAATGGTTTCATCCGCGAAAAAGCCTTGAGGCAATTGGCTAAGCGCTTTAATGGAAGCGAACTACCGTTCATTCTGCTTCGCGCCAATGACTGGGTAGAAAGCATCCACAATCTGGCCATTGCAGCCCTAAAAGAGCGACTCGAAGGAGATTACTCTAGGCACTTCACAGACAATCTCTTCCTAATCAAACACCTGTCAAATTTAGGGCGATACAACCATGAAGGCATTCAGGATTTAATTGCGAATGTCTTGTGCTCACCTCAATATGAGCCTGAACTACTTAATTGTCTCAATTCAGAAAGAGCATCGGAAAGGCAACTTGCTTTTACTCTTTTACTCAAAATAGATTCACCGACATCAGCAAAAACCACTATAAATGCAGGCCTGGCCAGCAAAGATGCCTCAATCAGGCAAAGGGCCCTCAAGTTTGCCATAGAAACCAACAACGTCAATCTAATAGAGCGTCCGATGGACTCACTTCTCACTGATTCAGCAGCGACAGTGAGGCTTGAAGCTTTACACTGGCTGGCTGAAAAACAAGATTGCCGCACGATCTTGGAAGCTGCATTTTTTGACTGTAGCTTTGCTGTACGTCTATTCGCCCGCTATTGCCTGAAAGAAGTAGATGCCAAAGAAATTTACAGACTAAATTTGCAAACAAAAAATCACTCTCTCTTGTTTACACTTAGAGGTCTCATCGAAATCGAAGCAAAGCTGCCAATTGAGTTGATAGAACCGTTAACTCGTTCCTCAAGCGGTAAAGTGCGCGCTCTGGCCTATGAATTACTTTTGGCTCAAGACAAAATAGCAAACAAAGAAGCGATTGTTTTTCGAGCACTACTAGACCAAAGCAATCACGGCATAAAATCGGCCCACAAATATCTCAAAGCCAACGCTGATTCGGTTGCAATAGAATCACTCTGGGAGCTATTCAACCAAGAGCTTCCGCTAGCAGCAAAGCGCACACTGATCTCAGCTATGGCCGATTCACCGCCCTGGATCAGCCTGCCTTACCTCCTTGACGCTAAAGTAAAAATTCAAGCCAAATTCGAGTCAGCTATCAAGGCTCCCTTAGATACAACCTTAGAGACAACCTTAGATACAAGCGTCGATTGCGCCCTTGAGCACTGGCTCGATAAAACAGTTCACAATTTCACCAATCCTAGCCCCTCAAGCCTGAATAAACTTCATAGCTCACTAGAGTCGGCAAAGTCAGCGCTGAAGCCCAAGCAATACACGGAGATAAAGGCCGTCTTGAACCGTCACTAAGGCCCAATTTATTAGCTCCTCTTGTTATGATTGTGGCCATTAAGTTGAATTGTGGAGAAAAGTCGGTGGATAAGCGCCCTCTCACTGAATTAGTCAGCAACGACCCAGCCTGGCCCATGGTCAAAGGTTGGCTGAGCGAAGCGAAAAATCTGGTAGAAGTTTTACCGGCTACAGCACCACAGAACGCTGAGGCTTTAGTGGCCACCCAAATTACGACTCGGTCTTCTATGGGTTCCATTATTTACGAGACCGGCGGTATTTTAGTTGACCACGGCTGGATACGCATCCTCGGGTCAGGCAGCAGCAAACTTCCTCGCACCCTTCCTGGCTGGAACGTCACAGCCACTGGCAGCGGCCCGGGCGAAAATGATTTTCTCTTGATTGGTGATGATGTCATCGGCGGCTTCTTTGCTCTCAATGGCGGCGGCCTGCCAGGCCAAACTGGACAAACTGGACAAACTGGAAATGTATGCTACTTTGCCCCAGATACTTTAGAGTGGGAAGACCTCGACATTCCTTACAGCGGCTTTTTAGAGTTCTGCTTGCACGGTGACCTTGAGACATATTACAAAGCCTTCCGCTGGACAGGCTGGCAGACCGATGTTGCCGCCCTAAACGGCGACCAAGCTTATTCTGCCTTCCCCTTCTACTTTACTGAAACAGCCGACACCAAGCGCGAGCGCAAACCGGTCACAGTTGCTGAACTCTATGAGCTGTTAGTGATTTACTGGCCCAATCAAATTGAAAAACAGCGCCTCAAGCCCGGTCAGCAAATCAAAATTCAAATAGGCGAGTAGCTATTTAGTATGAGCAGCTCTGCCCAAATAACAATTGAAGATTATCGTCCTGAACATTTTCAGGCAATTCAAAGCTTTGTCGAAATTATTCAAGACACAGAGAGCGGCCTTGTGCCAGGTCTTAAAAGCGGTGCTGAAATCAAAGAATGGTATGCTCAGTCTCTAGTAGAATCTATAAATTTGAAACAGGGTGTCATTCTCGTTGCCGAGGCTGAGGCTACACCAATAGGCTTTGTTTGCGCCTGGGTAGAAGACGACGACAAATTAGTACTAGATTCGGTGCGTCAGTGTGCCTATATTTCAGATATTTGTGTCAGCTCAAAGTGGCGCGGTAATGGCGTAGCGGGCCTACTCTTACAGGCTATTGAAGAGGCCATGAAAAAGCTTGGCTGCCAGCGCATTCGCCTCTGCGCCAAGCGTGGCAATCTAGCCGCTATAAAATGCTATGAAGGGCAGGGCTACCAGACTTATGAAACTGTATTAGCAAAGAATTTCTAGCAACTAATTTCTGACAAATAAATTTTAGCGATACTCGCGGCTTTCAATCTGATTCCTAATTGTTACTCTTTATCTGCCATTTTACGCTCAAGAATCTGGAAGCCGGTCAACTCGGCAAGGGCATCCATAATCTCCCAAGTCTTCGCTTCCAGATCATCGCCTGGTTCGATTACTTTGCCGATATTCACTCTAGCTGGTCCAAAGCGCTTATCTGTACCGATAAAACCAATTGGCAAAATCTTACTATTAGTTACTTTGGCAAAATAGGCAGCACCAACGTGGGGCTTACCTATCGAATTAGGTGTTTTACAGCGCGTACCTTCAATGAACATACCAAGAGACCAGCCGGTCTTCATGATTTGGCGAATGAATTTGACAGTAGAGAGCTGCGGCTTACCTCTCTTAATGGGCAAGGCCCCAAGCCAATCGAGCAAGCGTCCCATATATTTATTGTCCCAAAGCTCGCTCTTAGCCATATAGATCATCGGTCTATGCGTAACGAAGGCAAACAAGGGTGGATCAAAATGTGAGATGTGATTGCCAACAACAATCAAAGAGCCTTCCTTAGGAATGTTCTCTCGACCGTAAACCTTCAAACGTGTCATGACGAAATGGTAAGGCTGCACAAACTGGTTGCCGACCATCATCTGAACAGCAACACGCTTAGCATCAAATCGAGCAGCATCAAGCGGCGCGGCAACGATCTTAGTGTTACTAGATTTCTCTACAGCCGACTTCTCTTCAGCTGATTTTTCTTTACTAGATTGCTGTTCGGCAGACTTATCTGCTTCAGCTTTAACGTCGGACATCAACTAATTCCTATTGCCAGCTAACTACTATTGTCAGCTAACTATTATTGAGTACGGGCCACTGGACGAGGCAGTGTCAGGCGCACCACCGAGTTATCAATTTGCTGGCTAACAAATAGATTGCCTTCTTTGTCTAGAGTGAGGTAATAAGGCTGCTTGAAGCCTGTACCGATGATAGTTGAAACGCCAGCGGGGCTAATTCTAGCCACCGTGCCGCCATCATAGTTAGCCACATAAATATTGCCGCTATCGTCAGCAGCAAGCCCAATCGGCCCCTTCAAGTTAGAGCCTGAGCTAAATTGCATACGCGTACCATCGGCCGAAATGCGGTCCACTGTATTGCTCGTAAAGTTGGCCACATAGAGATTGCCGAGGCGATCGAAGGTCAATCCGCTTGGAGCAGAGAAACCGGTAGCAATAACCCGAGCCGAAGAGTTAGCTAGTACAGCTGTGGGAGCACCGGCCCTTGAGGCGGCAACGGGTGCACTGGCGATGGCCACCGGTCTGACCGCTTGAGTCTGCTGTACTTGTTGAATCTGTTGTACTTGTTGCTGAGGCTGAACAACATGGCTGAGAGTGTTGCCAGACGGATTATTTGAGATTGTGCTGTAGTCGCGAGGAGCGGGTTGGGCGTCAGTGGCCACCGGGTTCAAATTCATGGCCTGGTTAGTGCTGCTGTTAAAGACATTGGCAGCCGGTTGCGCAGCACTAGCATTGGGGTTATAGCTAGGGGAAGCCACGGTAGCCCCAGCGAGCTGGGCTTCACAAGTCTGAATGCGTTTTTGCGCGTCAGCAAAATGGGGAGAACTCGGAGCAATGGCCTGGAGATGGTTTTTAGCTTCTGCCGCACGGCCCATGTCCATCAAGGCAATACCAAGCTGGAAGTGAGCGTCTGGGTCAGCTGACTTCACTCTTAGAACTTCCTGAAAGCGCGGGATAGCTTCTTTGAGGCGGCGCTGACTTTGGTAGAGAACCCCCAGGTTATATTGAGCATCAGCCAGATTGGGGTCCATATCGGTAGCCCGGCGGAAGAAAATAATTGCCGACTCTAGACTGCCTTGTTTGTAGGCAGCCAGACCGAGATTGTACATGCCGACAGCTTGCTGAGCAGTGCCGGCACCGCCACCCTGAGGCGCTTGAGCCGACGCCATCGGAGCAAAGCTGATAGCGACAGAGCCTGCAGTTAGGCTAGAGACAGCCAATATCAGCGAGCTTAAGGCCGAGCGAGACAAGGCGGTGAAAAGCTTCCCTTTACGGCCCATAGGCCCCTGCACAAATTGCATTTGTTCTAAAACTCCGAAATAAAACCTAGATATGGACAAATATGAAAATTGCGTAAAAAATTGGCCACCGGGTATATCTAATTGATGGTCTCAGATACCGAGGGTAAAAACCGCTACAAGTGACGATTTTATCAAGGATCAGGGCAAATTAGGGAATCTTGAAAGTATGCGAACCGTTGGACACATCATCACTTCAGCAGGCGTAAGCTGCGCCAGTTACTATGTTTACAGGTCTCGCAAGGCTGCATTGGCCAGCTTTCTGGTAGGTTTTCTAATCGACTTAGACCACATTTTTGACTATGTTCGGGCTCACGGCTGGAAATTTAACTGGGTGATGTTCAAAGAAGCATCCCACGAGAACTACAGCGGCAAGCTCTACCTGCCTCTCCACTCTTACGAGCTATTGGCCCTTTTCTTCCTTCTATTCAAGGGCAAAAGCCGCCAACCTTATCGCGTAGGCATTACCGTTTCAATCTTGACCCACCTGCTCTTAGACCAACGCTGCAACCCTTCAAGAAAAGTCGGCACCTATTTTTTGGCCAGCCGCATTCGCAAACGCTTCAATGCTAACCAGATTTTGCACCCTGACTATCGCACCGCTTCGCATAATCATAGTCATCAGCGCAAACATAAGCACTAAGCTGAAGGCACTGAGCAGAAAACACTCTCAAAAAGCGTGAATTAGCAGGCACTAAAAAAGCACTAAAAAAGGGCCTCCGTAATGGAGGCCCTTTTTGCAAAA
>CALROJ020000016.1:0-111695 GCA_943369735.1 bacterium Ga0077546 | reverse complement strand
GACTGGCTGCCAAACTCAATATGGACACCATCGGCAAAAACTATGATGAGCAAGGGGCCCTCGAGAACGTTGACAGAGTAATATCCCTGCTCCGCCGATTCCTGATGGGCACTTATCACCAATACTGCTCAAGAGCGCATCTGCAACGGCTCTTGAATGAATTTGCATTTCGGTTCAACCGTCGATACAAGTGGTCGGAATTGTTTGACCGAACTCTTTCCGCGGCTGCTCTATGCCCACCAGTTCAGTATGCTGCAATATCCTAATACGCAGGAAAAATCAAGTTGTACTATATAGCTGACTAGATCCAACAAAAAAACAAAGAAAATGAAGCTCTACCCGTCAGACATTCGCTCAAAAGCGATACTGTCTGACGGGAGAGCCACACTAATTCACTGCTCAGCTTTACTTGCCAGCAGGTGTCACCACAGTCGTCTTCTTGCCAGAACGGCGACGCGGCTTGACCATATTGCCAACAACAGCCTGAGCAAAATCACTGGTAGATAACTTCGTCGACGTCTTCATGAAGCGAGCGAGGTCGCCAGTGACAGTGCGAGCCTTGATCGTCTTCTGAACAGCCTTGGTGGCAATCTCTGCCGCCTCGGTCCAACCCAGATACTCGAGCATCATCACGCCCGAGAGCAGAAGCGAACAAGGGTTGGCGATGCCCTTTCCGGCGATGTCCGGCGCTGTGCCGTGAGTGGCCTCGAAGAGGGCACAGTTGTCACCGATGTTGGCACCAGGAGCGATACCGAGTCCACCAACTTGAGCAGCAGCAGCATCCGAGATGTAATCACCGTTCAAGTTCATGGTGGCGATCACCGAGAACTTGTTGGCCCTGGTCAGAAGCTCAAAGAAGGTGGCATCAGCGATGCGGTGGTTGAGCAGAATCTTGCCCTCAGGCAAAACGCCGCCATGCTTGCTCCACAGGTCATCTTCTGAGACCATGATTTCAGCAAACTCTTCGGCTGCCAATTCCAGGCCCCACTTAAGGAATGCTCCCTCAGTGAACTTCTGAATATTGCCCTTGTGGACAATCGTCACCACCTTGCGCTGCTGTTCGATGGCAAACTGAATTGCCGCACGAACCAACCGCCGAGTTCCAGTGCGCGACATGATCTTGATGCCGACGCCGGTATCCTCGCGAATGTCATAGCCTTCTTCCGCAAGCAGGGCCAAAATCTTCTTGGCCAATGGCGAGCCCATTTCGAACTCGATGCCGGCGTAGACATCTTCGGCGTTCTCGCGAAAGATGACGACATCCAGATCTTGAGGCCGCTTCACCACGGAAGGAACCCCACTGAAATAACGCACAGGCCGCACGCAACTGTAGAGGTCGAAGTGCTGGCGCATGGTGACGTTGAGACTGCGCATGCCACCACCAGTGGGGGTATTGAGCGGCCCCTTGATCGAGACTCCGAAGTGCCGCAAAGCAGCCAGGGTATCATCGGGTAGGGCCTTGCCGAACTGCTGCCTGGCCTTGTCGCCAGCGAAGACTTCAAACCAGTTGATGCGCCGAGTGCTGCCGTAAGCAAGGCTTACAGCAGCGTCGAGCACCAGGCGGTTGGCATCCGAAATTTCCGGACCGATGCCATCACCCTCGATGAAGGGAATGATCGGGTGATTGGGGGTAATCGGCTTGCCATCCTTGAACTGGACAACTTCTCCAGCAGGTGGGCAGAGGCCATTGAACAGCCTGACAGCTTGAGCGTTCGCCGGGCTGTCAGACACAGATGTATCGTTCATAAACATGGTCCTATGTTGTTTTATTGGACTTAAGGCTAAATCAGATCGAAAGTCTGGCCGCGCGAAGGCACGACAACAGACCAACCGAGAGCAGCCTCGATGTGCTCCTGAAACTTCTCCAGCGAACCACCATCCCCGTGAACGAGGAAGGTCTTTTTCGGCTTGCTTTCGAACTGCTTCATCCAGGCAATGATTTCCTCATAGTCAGCGTGACCAGAGTAGTCAGACATGTATTCGATGGTCGCTCTCACCGGGAGAGTCTTGCCATGAACACGAACCTGGCTGGGCTTGTTGTTGACCAAATCAAAGCCGAGCGCGCCCGAACCCTGATAGCCAACGAAAAGCACTGTGCTGTTCTTCTGGGGCAGACGCTTCTCCATGTGGGTAAGAATCTTGCCACCAGCAGCCATACCAGACGAACCAACCACGATGATCGGCTCGCTTGCTTTTTCATACAAGCGATTGGACATCTCAGGCTTGCTGCATTCCAGGTAACGGGGCGGGCTGAAGGGGTCTTCACCGCGGGCGAAGATCTTGCGCGTCTCATCGTTGTAGAGGCTGGCCCACTTGCGGTGAACCTTGGTTGCCTCAATGGCCATCTTGCTATCGAGGAAGACAGCAATGTCCGGAATGCGCTTGGCCAGCATCAGGGTGCGCAAGTCGAAAAGCACAGCCTGAACGCGACCGACAGCAAAGGCCGGAATGAGAATGACACCGCTGCCGCTATCGCGCTCTTTCACTTTGGCGCGAGCATAGGCTTTGTTGACGATGTCAGCGAGCACGGCCAAACGGTCGCGCTTCTGGTGCAGCTTGTTGCCGTAGGTCGACTCCGAAATCACGTAATCGGCAAACTTGACCGGCGCAAGCTCTTTCAATAGCGGCGTATTGGGACGACCGACGTTGCCAGTGAAGCAAACGGTACGGGCTTCCTCGCCTGTGCCAATCGTCAGAGTGACAACGGCAGCGCCAAGAATGTGACTGGCTTCGGTGAAGCGCATTGCCACACCATCAGCGATGTTATAGAGCTGGTTGTAGTTGACCGACTTGATCAGCGGGAAGCACTTAACAGCGTCTTCGGCGCGATAAAGCGGCTCGACCAGAGGCAGAACCTTGGCCTTCGCCTTAGCACCAGATTTGGTATTACCCTTGGCGGTCGAAACGCTGGCCTGCTGCTGCGAGAGAATGCGCTTGTTGCTGCGAGCTGCCGCCATTTCCTGCAAGCGACCAGAGTCGGCGAGCAAAAACTGCAACAGGTCTTTGGTAGCCGGATGGGTATAAACCGAGCCAGCGAAGCCGTCCTTCACCAGAGCCGGCAACCAACCAGAGTGGTCGATGTGGGCATGACTGATGATGACGAAGTTGATATCAGAAGCTGTCAGACCCTTAGGCAAGCGCTTCTCGTGGTTGATGCTTTCATGTTCCTGGTGCAGACCACATTCCAAAAGGAAGCGAATGGTCTTGCCTACAGCATCGGTATATTCAAAGAAAAAAAGTGAGCCAGAAACGTCACCGGCTGACCCCAGGATATGCATCTTTATGCGCTGGCTGGGAACCGAACGCTTCTGCTTGTTATGTTTCATCGTGAGTCCTTCAAGCCGGGGCTGATGAGCTACCAACCAACTTAGTTGGCGGCAGCTCATCAGCAGGCGGCTCATTATTGTTCTAAGAAGACCAAAGGTCAGAGTGTTGCCACTACTGCTTTGTGCTTTGTTCTTCTAATCGCGCAAGGCAAATAGATCGAGGTGGCGCGCAAAATGCACGCAAAATAGAACCAGATCTACTTGCACAGAGGTGCTAATGCCTTGCGCTTTCTGTTGTTATTGAGTGAGAGAAAATTACTTGCTCGAAGCAGCGGGCAGAGCCAGGGCAGCAGCACGTGCCGCTATCCAGTCTTTGATCACCTGATCGTGCAGAGGAAATGCGATTTCGCTCGGCGGGGCGTCGAAGGGGTAGACACCCACTTCCAGCGCGTCTGAACCGGCCTTGAGTGCGCCGCCGACAACCTTGGCCTCGTAGAAAATCAGAAACTGATTGCCACCAGGCACAGGCAGCTCAGCCAATGTCCGCACGATTTCCACGACAAGACCGGTTTCTTCCAGGCCTTCGCGAGTACCGGCTTGACGAGGGCCTTCGCCTTTGTTGATGAAGCCAGCGGGCAGAGCATACTTACCTGCCCGCGGCGCCACTTTGCGCTTGACGAAGACAATGCCACCATCCATGGGGATGAGCAACACCGAGACACCCTTGGGGTTGTCGTAGTGGGTGAACTTCTTGCAGCCATGGCAGTGGGGGAAGGTAGTACCTTCCTCCACAATTTCACCAAGACCGGTGCCACAGAGCGGGCAAAACTTGTAGTCTGAAGCCATGCTCACTCGCTGTCCTTGCTCTTTCCGATCGGCAGCCAATCGTAGATCTGGTAGAGACCGAGACCGGCGTAGAGGAGGTAGAGCGCCCAGACAGCCATGCGCAGGGCCGGGCTGAAGGGCATGATGAAGGGCGCGGCCATGAGCATGACCGTGGCGAAGATGACGCAGAAGGCAGCTTTCTTGATGCTGGCTTCGTTCTTGAACATCTTGCTCAGCACATGCACAACGACGAGCCAGACTTTGCGGGCGCCGAGGGCGATGATGAGGGTGAAGAGAAGACCGACGATGCCGAAGGTGTTCATGGTAGTTTCCTTTTAAGTTGGACGGAAGAGAGGAGAGAAGTTTTGGCAGTTCTAACCGCTAAGCTGAAGGTCTCAGAACCAAGCAGCGAAGAGATTGAGGAAGGCCACCTTGTTGAAGAGCACCCAAGCCAGACCAGAGGCCAGGCCGATGTGCGCCGCCAAAATCAAGATCTTGGTGCTGACCGGCAGAGCAAAGTAGCTGGGCGTAACCGAGCGCTGAATCTCACGCTCACCGAGAGCCTGATAGGCCTGCTGACCAATCAAGAAGCCGATGAGCAAATTGAAGACGTTGGCACCGGCAACGAAAATCAGCACGTAGGCAAGCAAGGCAGCGCCGGGAATCCAGAACCACTTGCTGATAGCCTGAGTCATGCCGCCACCATCCAGGGGGTCAAGCGGAATCAGGTTGAAGAGATTGAGGAAGACGCCGAAGACGCCAACCTGAATCATCATGCCACTACCCATGGCAGCACCAGCCACCATTGTCACCAAGCTAGCTAAGCCACCGATGAAGGGGCCAGCAAACTTGACATACGCTTCGTCACTGGCCGAACGGCAACGTTCGGTTTGAACATAGGCGCCAAATGGTGTGAAAGTGGGCATGGTCACGCTCAAGCCCTTTTGCTTGGCGGCGATAACGTGGCCCATTTCGTGGACGAAAATCAGGGCGAAGAAGCCCAGCGCCATCTCAATGGAGCCGAGCAGGAGCCACCAGAGACCGAGGCTGAGTGCAAACATCACTAGCTGGTTGGTGGAAATTTTTGTGTTCATCATTGTCTTGATACTCCAGACTTTTTTTCTGAAATGAAAAGCCGGTGGCGGCCCCCAATCCTCCCGATCCGGGAAGACTGAGACCACCACCGGCTGTTTCGGTTAGTTGTGGCAAAATCGCAGCGACCAATAGCTGCGACAATTTGCAGCAACAACCCACAGCAACATTTCGTCGCCATGGGCTGCCGCAGCGGTTCACAGGCCCTGCTTCTTCAAGCTGGCCTGCATCTGACCAAGGGCCATGACCACCATCGACTGGGTCCAAGCCAGGGGTTCGTTGGCATCGATCACCCATTCACGGGTGTTGACGTCCACGATCCAAGCCTCGGGAATGAGGCCACTGGTCGGGATGGAAGCAATGGTGCGGTTGAAGTGGAAGAGCTGCTTCTCGAAGTACTTCGAGTCGCCAGTGCGCTGGAACAGCTCACCGTAGATGTAAGACATCTGCGGCGAACCATGGCACCACTGCGCTTCCTCGTTGGGGCCGAGGTCGTAGCGGTTGATGCGGCCATCCCACACGTCCTTGGTGTAGCGACGGATGCCGAGGGGTCCCATCAGCTCTTTCTCGATGTTCTCGAGCACAGCCACGGTGTTGGCGTCATCGAGCACCGGCTTTCCTGCCACCGCCGCCAGAAGCAGCGGGTTGATCTGGGCCAGGTCGGCACTGCGCTGATCGCCATTGTCAGAGCTGATGAACTCGCGAATGCCGAGTTCACGAAGCTTGGCTTCGCACTTCTCGATCAACTCCTTGACGCCGTGGTCGCGCACCCAGTAGTCGACGCCGTCCTTGTTGTAGCGCAGGGCGCCATCAGGGAAAAGCACGTCGTACTGCTCGCGCAGGCTGACCAGAGCACAGGCAATGGACGACCAGTGCTGGGCCACCTTGTCTTCCCAAGCGCCCAGGTCCTGATCTTCCCAGACGTGGATGGTCCAGAGGTAGGCGTGCAACAGGGTGGCGAAAGCCGTTGCCTGCGTGCCCACTTCGTCATTCCACTGCACACGGTTGGTCTTCAAGCCGTGGAAGAGAAGGAAGTTGATGAACGACAGCGAGTCGTTCTGACCATGGCCCCAGGGGTCACCGACTTCATGAAGCGAAATCGGGTTGTAGCGAATGTGCGGCCGACGGAAGTAGTCTTTGGGAAAGCCAGAAGCCCGCCCTTGGATGACGTCGAGGAAACGCCCTTCGCCCTTGCGATGGTGAGTGATGCTGGCTGCCAGACCGCGCTTCCAGTTATTCTTGGGAACGTTGAGGCCGGCGTTGAGCGAGTCGTTCTCGGCGAGCATCAGCTCGGCGAGACACTGCATGATGTTGTCGCGGTCCCACATGAAGATCAGCAGACCATCGATGCTGTTCTCCAGGGTATCGGCGTTGAGAACGGTAACGGCCGAGTGGCCACCGCTCTTGTAGCGCTTCAGATCAAGCGTGCGCAGCTTGACGAGAGCGGAACGGACAGTTTCGAGATCGGCGCTGCTGTAGCTGGCGCGGATCAGTTTGGCGAGATCGGCATTCTGCGGCTGGAGCTGGCCGATCTTCGTGTCAACAATTTGAGTTTGCGTAGACATAAAAAAGCCTCCTGGACGCACAGCTGCCTTGCAAGCACAGCCAGCGTCCGGTTTTAGTGTTAGTGAATCGGAGTCAAGACTGGTTAAGCGCCAGTCAAATCAGGGACAGAGAAAAGTGCTGCAAGCAAATAGGCGCAAACAACGCCAATGTGCTTACAGCTTGAGAACCCCATCCCCGACTTGTGAAAGGCGGTTGATGGTAGGATCTCGATGTAGAAAAACGCTAACGAGGTAGCCCGGCAAAATGGATCCGAGTCACGAAGACCGCCCATGGGGCAGTTTCGACGTACTAGTTGACCAGAGCAACACCAAAGTCAAACGACTCTTGGTTAATCCTGGCCAGCGACTCAGCCTTCAGAGCCACAAGTTGCGTGACGAACATTGGGTGATTGTAAAAGGCACTGCACAGATTACCCTCGACGATGAAACCATCGAGAAAACCTATGGCCAACACGTCTTCATCAAACGTGGCACCAAGCATCGAATTGCCTGCAGCGGTTCCGAAGCGGTGGAAATCATCGAAGTGCAAGTGGGCGACGGCTTCCCTGAAGAAGATATCGTCCGCTACGCCGATGACTACCACCGCGCCGGTTAGACGCTAGAGCTGTTCAAGCCTGATTGGCGATGAGCGCAATCACGATCATGCTGTTGTTGAGCACGTGAGCAATGACTGGCACCACAAGACTGCCTGAGCGCCGATAGGCCTCAGCATAGACGGCACCAAGAACCATGTAGAACGGCAGGGCCGGGAGGTTCATGTGCATGACACCAAAGACGAAAGCGCTTCCGATAACAGCGATAAGCGTGGTCAAAGTACTCAAGCCTAGCTTCTTACTGACTGAGCTATTGAGCACATTGAACAAGAAACCGCGAAAGATCACTTCCTCCATCACCGGTCCGATGATAGCCAACGCAGCCATGAGATACAGTGCGCTACCACCGAGGGTCTTGATGAAGTCAGCAGTGGGGTCGGAGCTAGGCAAAGTGTAGACAAGACCCATCAATTGCTCAGCGGCAAGGCCGACAGCGAAGGTCAAGATACCAAAGCCAAGAGCCTTCGGCCACGAACCTTGCAAACTCTTGAGGTTGAAGGAAATGACATCACGCAATCTCAGACCTTGCTTCTGAAATGCTCTGCTCACACAGGACAGTTGCAGGCCGAAGCCACAGACGAAGGTGGCCAGAGAGAGAACAGTGAGGACGAGCCCTTCGGCTCCAGGAGCCATGAGCAGCTTGCCCAAAAACGAACTGTCAGCAGGCACGAGCTTGAGCAGCAAAAGGAAAAGGCAAACTGGAATTGCCGAGCCGATGATGAAAAAAACCAGGCTCTTAGCGTAAAGCTTGATGGAACCACCAGGACCGAAGGGAAAGTCGGCAGAGAGACGAACAGTGGGGTTAACGAGAGTGTTCCATGCGTTCCTGAAAAATTTGGTTGCGAGTGACATGTGACCTCCTTCGGCACGCCGAAGTGGAATACCTGAAATTGATTCAGGTCGGTATGAAAAGCATGAGCGTTGCGCTCATGAAGAAAAGGTGAAAGCTATGATTGGGTTTATTGGTCCAGAAAGCTTTGAGAGAAAGTGAGGAAATGTAGACCTTTAGACCTACCTTACGCACCCGTAGTAAAGCAATCTTGTCAAGAAGCCGTCAGCCATGCTTGTTTAATGGGCTAAAAGCCTATCTAGTAAGACTTAAGTGGAGATGTCGAGATAGAAGATCTTTATGCCTTTTCTTTTTTAGATTTTTAACATGTAAAAGCCCACGGGCACGTAACACTTAGCGCAAGACGCGACAAGCCAGCAAAAAAGCTTGCACAACTGCGCCACATAGGCCCGATATCACCACAACTGGTCGTTGATGGTCAGAGGGTCTGTGCAGACGAACGACTAGGCGCCTCAGCCCCGGTAACCTGAGGGATATGTAATGCCCCGCCCCTTGCTCTTGAAAGCCATTAGTTACTAGGTTCAACGAGTCTTTCTGCTACCAACAACTTCTCGCCAAACTTTTCTTCTTCCAAAGCCAAAAGCTTTTCTCTAACAACAAGACTTTCCCAAGACACACCAGTGTTCCAGCCTCTGCGGAACGCTCATTTGTCTTGCACTCAGAAACACAGGAAAGTCTACAAAGGAGCCTCAAATGACACACAGCACTCACAGCGGGTTTACCGCTCACAGTCACGAAAGCTCAGCTTGCTGCGGACACCTTCACTGGTGGCGGCACCTGAGCAGTTCTTCTCTCAATAATGGCGCCGCTCGCAAGCCTTTCGCTCTGCCTGGTACCGCCAAGCAGTACGCCCCCGACCTCACAGCCCACGTGCACCACACCAAGCTCGTGATCGCAGTCGACCCGGTGGCCAAGACTCTCGTCGGCAACTGCCTCACCACCATCGAGCCGATTTACGAAAATCAGCCGATTTCGACCATCTTCTTCGAAGCCACCGACCTGCACATCGACAGCGTTCGGGTTCATGGCGAAAGCGAAACTCTCAAGTTCGACATCATGGACAAGGGCATCCTCGTGCACTTGGCCAAGGTCCTGAACAAGGGCGAACGGCTCGTCATCGACATCAAATACAACACGCTTTCACCCAAGCTCGGCATCTACTTCACCGGCCCCACCTCGCTCTATCCCTCCAAGCCTTACCAGGTGTGGACCCAGAGCCAGGACGATGACGCGCACCACTGGTTTCCCGTGGCCGAAGCCGACCACCCCAACCACCGCATGACCTCAGAAGTGGTGGCCACAGTTCCCAACGGCTTCACCGCTCTCTCCAACGGGCGCTTGGTGAGCGAAACTGTCAATGCTGTCGAAGGTGCAGTCGAAGGTGATGCCACCGAACTCGCCACCAAGACTTTCCATTGGTTGCACGACAAAGCGCACGTCACGTACCTGATGGCGCTTGTGGTCGGCGAATTCGTCAAGCTCGAAGAGACCTACGACGACCTGCCCGTCGAAGCCTACGTTCACCCCAGCTTGCTGGAGCGTGCGCGCGAGTACTTCAAGGGCACGGCCGAACTGGTGCGTCTCTACTCTGACCTCTACGGCGTCAAGTACCCATGGCCCGGCAAGTATGCTCAGGTCTTCGTGCAAGACTTCATTTTCGGTGGCATGGAAAATACCACCATCACCGTCATGACCGACCGCATCCTCGCCGATGTCGGTACCCGCGAAGAGCAGCGTCTGCAAGAAGTGCGACTCAATGCGCACGAGCTGAACCACCACTGGAATGGTGACCTGGTCACCTGCCGGGATTGGTCGCACGCCTGGCTCAACGAAGGTGGTGCTACCTTTGGCGAAGTGGAAGCCGTCGAACACCTCTATGGTGAGAAGGCGCGTGACTACTATGCCCTGGGCTTGAGCAAAGTCTACTTCGGTGAAGACCGTCGCTATCGCCGTCCGTTGGTGTGCAACACCTTCCGCGAACCGATTGACTTGTTCGACCGCCACCTCTACCAGAAGGGTGGCCTGGTTCGCCACATGCTGCGACACCTGCTCGGTCGCAAGGCATACTACGACTCGATCAAGACCTACTACGAAGACAACCGCTTCCAGCCGGTGGAAACGATCGACATGATCAAAGCCATCGAGAAGACCACTGGTCGCAACATGCGTCCGTTCTTCGACCAGTGGGTGTACGGCGCCGGCTACCCTGAGTTCAAGGTAGCCTACAGCTTCGACGACAAGCAGAAGCTGGCCACAGTCAAGGTTAGCCAGGTGCAAAAGCTGGAAGAGTTGACGGGGATCTTCTCCCTGCCCATCGACATCAGCTTCGGTTTTGCCGATGGCACGAGCAAAGACGTCACCATCAGTGTCGACGCTGCTGAGCATTCGTTCAGCTTCTCCCTCGACAAGAAGCCGTCGATGTTCCGCTTCGACCCGCACAACTTCATCTTGAAAAAGGTGGAGCTGAACGTGCCCAAGGGCATGTTGATCTATCAGCTGCGCAACGACCCCACTGTCATGGGTCGTATCTTCGCCGCTGAAACCCTGGCAAAGCTGGGCGGTGACGATGTTGTCGCCGAACTGAGCGCAGCAGTGGATGCACCGTTCTTCTATGGCGTCGGCATCGAAGCCGCCACTCTCCTTGGTGGCATGAATACGCCGGCGGCTCGGGAAGCGCTGAAGAAGTTGATCACCACCGAGCACCCCAAGGTGCGACGTTCAGTGGTCAATGCCCTGGGCAACCTGAAGGTGCCTGGCAGCGATGAGGGTGTGGCCAAGGTTCTGGCCAACTTGATCACGAGCGGCAAGGAAAGCAGTCAGTTTGTTCTGGCTGATGCCTGCGTTGCTCTGGGCAAGACCAAAGACAAGAGCGCTCTCAAGGTGCTCACCAAGGCCAGCACCATGGATTCCTGGAACGAAATCATCCGCATCGGCGCCCTCAACGGCATCGCTGAACTGGGTGATGCCAAAGGCGTGACCGTGGCTCAGGCTCTCGCTGCTCCGGGTCAGCCCTTCGCGGCTCGTCCGGCAGCTCTCAACTGCCTTGGTCAATTGGCCAAGCAATCGAGCAAGGCCCGTGAGGCTCTGCACAAGCTGGCTGACATGGAAGACAGCGCCCAGTTCACCCTGCGCATGTCGCTGGTGCAGGCCATCGGCGCGGGTGCTCACAAAGACTCTCTGCCGGTGCTGAGCCAGCTGGAGAAAACTTCGTTCGATGGTCGCATCAAGCGGCTGATCAGCGAAACTACCGACAACATCAGCGAAGCGAAAGCTGCCACCAAGAAACCAGCTGAAGACGCTGCAGCTGGTGGTGCAAACGAAGTATCCGGCAAGCTCAGCAAGCTGGAAACCCAGGTGCAGGTGCTCACCGACGAGCTGGCTCAGATGCGTAAGCGTCGCAGCAGCCAGACGGCTCCGAAAAAGCGCACAACTCGCTCGAGCAAGAGCAAGTAATTACTTCTACAAAACCTGAAGCCTAGAACGCTCAGGCATTCAAACTCACGAACAAAGAGAAGCGGTGCCCTTAAAAGCACCGCTTCTCTAGTTCATTTAAGGAAGTTACTATGTCCACAACACCCAAATCTGATGCTCCGGCTGATTCTGGTCAGCCCGCCGCTGACTCAAGCCCGAGCCCGGCCGACAACGGCGAGATTGGCGAGCGCAGCTACACCATGATCGTGCGAGCAAAGCTGCTGCGCAACGGTCGCGGTGCACTGGCATCGTTCACTGCGGCAGTGTCGAACGCTGGCGGCGACACAGGCGACATCGATGTCGTACAGTCAACAACCGGCTACATGCTGCGCGACTTCAACATTGGTGCTCGCGACGTCAAACACGGCGAAGCGATCATCGAGGCCCTGAAGAAAGTTGCTGACGTCGAAATCATGCAAGTTTCTGATGTGGTCTTTCTCAAGCACCTGGGCGGCAAGATTTCGATTCAGCCCACCAGTGAAGTGAAGACCCGTATCGATCTCTGCCAGGTCTACACCCCCGAGGTTGCCCGGGTTTGCGAAGCAATCAAGGCCGACCCGGAAAAGGCCTTCAACTTGACGATCAAGGGCAAGATGGTAGCTGTCATCTCCGACGGCTCCCGCGTGCTTTCTCTGGGCAATATCGGCCCTCTGGCGGCCCTTCCTGTGATGGAAGGCAAGGCCATGCTCTTCAAGCGCTTTGCCAACGTCGACGCCTTCCCGATTTGTCTGGCCACCCAGAACGTCGATGAAATCGTCGCCACGGTGATCAACATCGCTCCCAACTTCGGCGCCATCAATCTGGAAGACATTCAGTCTCCCCAGTGTTACGAAGTCGAGCGCCGACTGCGTGCCGCCCTCGACATTCCGGTCTTCCACGACGACCAGCATGGCACGGCCATTGTTGTTGGCGCTGCAGCTATCAACGCCGCACGCTTCATCAAGAAGCCGCTCAACAAGCTGAAAGTAGTGGCAGTCGGCACTGGTGCAGCCGGTATGGCCTGCATCAAAATGCTGATTGACCTGGGCGTGCAGGACATCATCGCCTTCAACAAAGATGGTGCTGTCTACAAGGGCGCCAAGGGCCTGACCGAGACCGAAGAGTGGCTGGCGGAGCGCACCAACCTCGAATGCTTCAACGGCACGTACAAGGAAGCCCTGAAGAAGCGCGACATGTTCCTCGGTCTTTCGGTGGGCGGCTTGCTCACTGGCGAAGACCTGAAGGTGATGAACAAGAAGGCCATCATCTTCGCCCTGGCCAACCCCAAGGCAGAAGTTGCCCCGGAAGAGGTGCCAGCCAACGTTGCTGTAATGGCGACGGGTAGCTCCAAGTACCCCAACCAGATCAACAACGCTCTGGCCTTCCCTGGTATCTTCCGCGGTGCCTTGGAAGCACGCATCCCGCAGATCTCGGAAGAGATGTGCATCGCGGCCTCCCGAGCTCTGGCTGGCTTGATCAAGCCGAAAGAGCTCGACCCCGACTACATCATCCCGACGGTTTTCGATTCGCGCGTGGCCAAGGCCGTCGCCGATGCCGTCAAGCAAATTGCTACGGCAAACGGCACGGGCAAACGCGCTCTGCGCTAAAGGCAGAAGCGTAAGCCCTCAATAACAGAGAGGCCTCTATGGCAAAAAATTCTAAGCCTAAAACTCAGACTGCCAGACGCCCGAGTAAACGCCCAAGACGTCACCCAGCTGGAACCACACTGATTCTCAGTGGCAAAGGCTGGGTGAGCAAATTTCCTACCAGCAAAAGTGTTGCCGACCTTGAGCCCACCTTTGGTGCCAATGTCAGCAGGTTTCTGGCCGCTCTTGCAGCAGCCGGAGCCAGCGTTTCTATCAACGCTACTTACCGGCCCAGAGAGCGTGCCTACCTGATGCACTATGCTTTCCGCATAGCGCGTCAGGGTCTCAGCCCGCTCGATGTACCGGCCCTTGCTGGAGTGGAAATTGAATGGGCGCACAAAAGTGCCAGCGGCAAGCTCGACTTGACCGCCTCGCGCAACGCCGCCGAAGAGATGGTCGATGCCTATGGCATTGCCTACAAACCGGCATTGCGTTCGCAGCACACTCAGCGCCTGGCGATCGACATGTCCATTTCCTGGCAAGGCGATCTCAAAATCGCTGACGCCAAAGGCAAGGTTGTGACAATCGGCTCACCGCGCACGGGTCAGAACAGTTTGCTCATCAATGTGGGTGCCACCTACAAAGTGATCAAGCTGATTTCGGACCCGCCGCACTGGTCGGTCGACGGTCACTAATTGACCTGCAATAAACGCATGCGCAGAATTTGCGTAGGCACTGAAGAAGGGCACCCGACCGGTGCCTTTCTTCTTTCCGGAGTGCTACTACTTGCGTTAGTATCTAAGAGAGCCCTGAACTATTCACAGAGGCGTTCACGGGGCATCGAAATGATCGAGGAAACGAGCTGCCCGTGGGTCTTGTCGCTCGTGTGCCAGATTGATCATCTTTAACGCAAAAAAGAGGTTTTAAAGCTAGAAAAGGTTCGCAAAATGGCTCAGAATGCTGGTTACGAAGCAAACAAACCGAGTCAAAAAGGAACCTTTTCAGATGAAAAAGTCTACCGCAGATCAAAGAATTCAACAACTTGCCCTCGATATTCTTCCGAAAAAGGCCGTGGTGGTCTCTTTTGACGGCGAGGACGTGTCTGCCAACGGCGGACTTTTACTCGCCGCTCAAGCCGAAAAGGCCACTGGGCTGCTAAAAGGAGCCGCAGCGAGACTAACAGACCATCGCACACAGTCACTCATTAAACATAACAATTTTGAACAAGTCGCCCAACGCGTCTACCAAATAATTGCAGGCTTTGCTGCTGCCGATGATAGCGACTTCCTTCGTTTCGATCCGGTGCTCAAAGCCGCGGTGGGCCGCAATCCACTGAGTGGCGACGACCTTGCCTCGCAGCCAACTCAAAGTCGACTGGAAAATAATCGCTCATTTAAAGAACTGTATTCCTTGAGCAAGTGGCTCGTCGAATACTACATCGAAAGCCATCAAAAGCCTCCAAAGAAGATAGTTCTAGACTTCGACGGTAGTGCCATTGAAACCTTCGGGGTACAGCTAAATGCCTTCTACCGCAGCGGTCCGTACAAAAAATTCATGTATTTCCCTCTTTTCGTATTCGATGAAAACGGTGCTCTCCTCGTCGCAGCCTTGCGTCCAGGGGACCACGGCGAAGTTCAACTAGCATTACCTGTTCTAAAACGTCTTGTAAAAATGCTTCGGAAAGCCTGGCCTAAAGTGGAGATCGTGGTCAGAGCAGATGGCGCGTTCACAAATAATGAATTGTATAAATGGCTGGACAACAACTCTGTAAAGTACACGCTTGGCATAAAACACAACAATTCACTTCTTTCAAAAACTAGGTTTTGCCGAGCAGATGTCATTGCCAAATTTAAACGAAAGTACGATCAGCCCGAGTTTTTGGGTAAGCCAGGCAAGAAAAAGAAAATCAAAAAGATGAAAGAGATCCGTGAGATACCGAGCCGTACAGACCGTCTCGGGGCCGAAAGACAATTCAACAGCAGGCGTGCTCGTGCCTTCGGCGACCTTCGCTACAAAGCCGACAGCTGGGACAGAGTGCGAAGAGTCATCGCTCGTTGTGACTACACAGATTCCGGATTGGAAGTTAGATACATAGTGACCAACATCGAAAACGTCGTCGCAAAGCTCGTTTACGAGAAAATCTACTGTAAACGAGCAATGTGCGAAATGTGGATCAAAAATGTTAAACAAACTCGCTGCGAGCGCATGAGCTGTAGTCAATTTAAAGCGAACGCATTTCGACTGCTGCTACACGCTTTGGCGTATACTTTGATTTACCAAGTCCAGCAGCGGCTTCCAGAGCGCACAAGCATCACTCAGTTTCAAAGAAACTTCATCAACATTGCGGTGCGAGTCCAAGAAAGTCGACACACCGTCTACTTCCGAATAAGCCAAAGTTACCACGCCGCAAAAACTTTCCGAACGTGCTCAAAACGACTCGGCGCTGAAAGCCTCATAGCCGCTTAGTTCTCGCACACTGGAAGCACCGGCCACCCCAGCTACCGCATTGGTCGATTTTTCTGAAACAGCCAAACCCTGACCCTGCTGAGCCTCCGCAACTACGTTTTGTTGTATAAAAGCATCGCCTTAAAGGTAAAAGATTGGCTTGGCAAGCACTTTTTCTAACTTTTCACTTCTCGACAACTATATGCATGAATAGACCAGGTCAAAAAAGAGACCTGCTGTAGCTTTTGGCTACAACAGGTCTCAAAACTAAGGGCTATTAGAAACAGTGTTTATCTAACAGTGCCTCATGCTTTTGCTTCTGAAATTACTTCCAGTAGCTCAGCACAATCTGACCTTGAGAGGACAGACGCACTTTACCATCATCGTCCAGGGCGTCTGGAGCGTAGATAGCCGGCTCATTGAGCTTGAGGAACAGTGTCAACCAGCCCGGCACAATGGCAGTGTTGAGTTGACTGACTGGCACAGGGCCGAGTTTGAAGCGCATGCGAACGAGTCCGTCCAGCTCCAGGTGTTCGGCTTTGCTGCAGCTGCCGCTCTTGATGGCGGTGAGAATCTCCACAGCCCTTGCCCGAGCATGATCGACAACCACAGCCTTGATGCGCGAACGCAAGTAAGCTTTGATTGCTCCGACCAACACGACCAGGAAGAGAATGCTGCTCACCACTAGCGGTACCACGTGACGCCCACCATACCACCAGACTGAGACCCGAGGGTCCGAGCCTTCCATGAGGTTAGGCCGACCATCATAGGTCTTGGAGGTGAACACCGGAGTTGCCGGAATCGTCAGGTCATTTCGCTTCGCAGCACCTTGTGCATTGCCTGCCTGCGCATTTGATTGCGGCGCGCTTCCCGGCTTAGCGTCGATGCCAGACTTCCAGCTGACCGTGCTAGTGAACACCACTTTCGGTGCCACCTTGAACGACTGCACAGTGAGGTCAATGCGATAAATTGTTGAACCATCGTCGAGCTTTTTCTGAGCTGACGATTTCTCCACCAACTCAAAGTCGCCATTGACCAACAGCGTTTGCGGATCAATCACTGTGCCGACATTCTGCTTGAGAAAGACGTGCACTTTGACGAGGTCACCGGTGTGATAGGCATAATCGCGCTTGAGCACGACCACGACTTTTGGCTCACTGGCGGTCACCTGGTTGGCAACGGAGTCAGCAGCGGTGGATGCAGCAGCAGTGGTTTCACCGGCTGCAACTTTGGCAGCTGGCGCGGCAAAGTCCGGCCAGGCTGGGGTTTGATACCAGCCCACCGCGAACCAAGCAGCCGCTCCCAGTGCCACAGCCAAGAGAGCAGCTGTTGCCACCTTCAGAGCCTTGCGCCCTTTTGCTGACAGAGAAATATTGATTTTCATTTTGTATCCCTCCGCCATTGATGAGTGACAGCAAAGCTCAGCACCAGGGCGATGAAGCCCAGCATGAGCAGATAAGGAAAGAGCTCCATCGTGCCCGGCACATTGGTCATCGATTTCTGACCCAGGTAGTTGAGCAAATTGAGATCCGACAGATCTTGCAGATGAATGAACTGCCCACCGGTCTGATTGGCGAGGTCCTGCAACAAAGCAGAGTTCATGCCGCTCTTCTCGATCTGGCCGTCAACTTCCACCCAACGTTTGCCGTTGCTCTGCAGAGCCAAGGCAAAATCATCATCAGCAGCCAACTTGCTCACCGGAATCTTGGATGGCATGACATTGCCGAGTGCCACCACAAGCACCTTGATGTGCTTGTCCTTGAGGATGCGAGCGGCCTCCATGAGCTTAGCGCGCTCATCGTCGCTGCCACCATCAGAAAAGAGCACGAGCAACTTCTCGTGATCAGCGGGCGAGTCGGCGTCGAACATAGCTCCAGCCAAAACCAGAGCCTTGGCTAAGCCACTGCCCTCTCCTGGTGCGCTGCTGATTGTCAGGCCACGGTCGACGGCCCAGCGCAGAGAGCCGAGGTCGCGGCTGAGGAAAGCCTGAGGAAAGGCCTCTCCAGCGTAGCTGACGATGCCCAATTGATTGCCGTCGAGAGCAGCGAGCATATAGTCGAGCATGACGTGACGAACCATTTCCAGCCTGGTACCCGTGTCTTCGGGGCGATCGCCCTTAGTGGGGACAGTACCAAACGGTTGTCCGTCAGCCTCTCCACGCTGACGACTGGGAACGTTCTCGATCAGTCGCTTGGCCACAGCCGACTGCGGCACTTTGCCTTCGTAATCCATGGCGGCCATACTGCGACTGACGTCGACAGCGGCGACCACATCAACAGAACCCTGAGCAATGCTCTGGGTACCATCGTGCAAGACCGGTCGAGCCAAAGAAACAGTCAGCAGAGCTGCTGCTACTCCGGCAAACACGGCGCGAGAAATATAACGCGAAGCAGGCAAGGGCTTCGACGTCTCAGAGAGCAGACGATCTTCACCGTACGCTTTTTGCATGGTGCGCCTGCGCCTGTAGTTGACCAGTACCAGCAGCATCGCCAACAAGGCAGCCACCGGCACAAAGTAGAGTAGTTGTGCGTTCAAATAAAACATATAACCTCCCTATATTTTGCGGGGTGGATTGCCCTTGCTGGGCTGCTTACCGCCTTCTCCACCCTCACCGCCAGACTGGAGCATCTCCAGGTTGTACTTGGCGGGCAGATGGGTGGGGTCAAGCCTGAGAGTGTTTTCGTAACTCTCGATGGCTTTGTCGGCTTTTTCTTGACGCTGGTAGCACTTGCCGAGCAAGAAATACACCCGCGTCAGTTTGCTGCGGTCCATCAAGTTGTAACGTCCGCTTTTGGAGATCAACAGGTCGAGCTCCAACTCCAGTACTTTGGTGGCTTCGGCCAAACGAGCCTTGTCCACTTTGCCATCGGGCAAAAGCGACTGGTCGTAAGCCTTGGCGGCACCATTGAGAAAGACTTCGGTCTGATCCGCCACCAGGCTCGACCGAGCATTGCCGAAATTGTCCTGCGACAACGGCAACACATAAGTGCAGAGCCCGTAGAAGCCATAACCGAATGCAGCAGCGATTGCCAGAGAAAGCGCGAGCCTTCCCAAGCTTTTTGCGATTTTATTCATCGGTTATCTCCTACCGTGTGAGGATAAAGACTTCGGCCAGCAGGAAGAGGCCGAAGGCCACCAGCGCTGCCCAGACGAAGTAGAAGAAGACGTCGTTGCGGGTCTCCATCTGCGAGACGGTGACTTCCGACTTTTCCATGCGGTCGATGGTAGCGAAGCAGTCGGCCATGGCTCCTGCGTCTTCGACGCGGAAAACCTTGCCGCCAACAGCGTCTGCAACCTTGAGGATGTCGACGTTCTTGGTCGCCAGCGTCTCACCGACACCAACCAGGTAGAGGCGAATGTCGTTTTCACTAAGCAGTCGCACGAGCCTTGATTTCGTCTCAGGGTCAATACTGTCTTCACCATCGGTGACGAGAATGAGAACTTTCGACTTGGCCTGCCCTGACTCTTTGAAGTGCTCGATGGCCAAATCGATGGGGCCCGGCGGGCTGTTACCAAAGTTTGTGCCAGTGCCCAGATTGTTCTGGATAAACTGCGCCTTACGGTACAGCTGCCTGAGATCATCGGTGAGCGGCCAGCCGTAGCGCGGCCGCACATCAAACAAAATCAAGCCCATGCGGTCGCCAGTCTTTTGCAGCCAGCGATTTTCTATGAAGCGCAAAAGCGCGTCTTGCAATGGATGGATCCGTTGCAGGCCGTCCTTTGGTGCAACAAACTTGAGCCCCTTTTCTTCATGACGACGTTCCAGATAGGGTGTCTTGAACGCCAATTCGGGCGGCGTTTCGTGCAACTCGAGCTTGCCTTTGAAAGGGAAAGTCATCGAGTACGAAATATCGACAGCCATGATGATGTCGCGGCCAGGAGTGGTCTTGTGCACAGGCTCACCAGCAACCTGCGGTCTGGCTAGCGCCACTACCAGCAGGGTCAGAGCCAGAGAGGCGAGGAAGAGAGGCAATTTTGTCCAAAGCCTCAGAGTGCGTGATTGACCGCCGAGAAGGCGGTTGTCCGAAAAGCCCAGATAGCCCTTCTTCTTCAGCAGGAAGAGGAGGGGCAGTAACGTGAGCGCTGCGAACCAAAGTGGTTGTGCGAATGTCATGGTTTTTCCTCCTTTCCTGTATTGTCTTTGCCGTTGTTTTTGTCGTTGTCTTTGCCGCTGTCGACGCTGATAGAGGGTTTGTTCTCGATCAGCTTGCCGCTTCTGTCAAAGTTTTCAGTGATGACACGGCCATCGAGGCGAATCATGGTGTTGCGCAAAGAGACGATTTCAGTGCCTTCGAAGAAAACTTCGATGACGACATCGCCATTGGCCTTGAAGGTCTGCCGACGAGTGAGAATGCTATTCTCGTAGCTATTGACCTGCTGGTCAGCGTTGCTGAGGATGCGGGCTTCTTCTAAAAGCTCGCCCTTAGAGTTCAAGACGCGCCTCAAAGTCGGAGCACGACCGTCTTCGGTCATGATCGTCTCCATCGCCAACTTGCCGTTGTCGTGGTATTCGCGCTGAGCAACGAAATAACTTTCGTCACCGACCCAAAGAGTCTCCTGCAGCAGAACTTTGCCGTCTTCAGAGAAGAGCTTCTCGTAGACCTTGCCGTCTTCGCGCCTGGTCTTCTCGCGGGTCAAGGCGCCACGTCGCGACCACTCCTTGAGGGTGAGAACAGTCTTGCCGTCGTCACCGTAGGTGGTGCTTGACGCCAGTTGGCCGTCGGGGTAGAAAACATCGGCCTTGTCGCGAGTACCATCCCACCAGCGGGTGTGCACGCCAATGGGGTCCTGCGCCAAGCCTTGGTGCAGGAAGGTGACGCCAACAGATGCCAGCATCAGTGCGCCAATGAAGACGCACCATTTCAAATTCATGATGTGTTTCATAGCGTTGGTGCCTGTAAAAAGCTGAGCACGCGAGTGGAAGCGCTTTCGCCTTCCTCGGTGCTGACAATGGTTGTGTTGGCGCGGCAATCCTTGAGCTTGGCCAAAACCGCGGCCTGGTGGGCTTGGAAATTGGCGGCATATTGGCGAGCGCGACCTTTGGTTACCCAAATGTCTTGAGCCTGACCAGCTGCATCGCTGACGGTGTAGAGCACCGGCAATAGACCAACGGCAGGAAGCTCACGTTCACGCAAGTCTTGCACATAGAAAGCGACAATCTTGTGCCTACGGCCAGCGCGCTTGAGGGCTTCCCAGTCAGCGTCGGTGGTATTGAGAAAGTCGCTGACGACAAAGACAATCGTCGGGCTGCGAGAAAGCTGAGCCAGCCCTTTCGCCAGTCCGCTGTCTCTGCCAGGGCGGGCACTCTCTTGCGAGTCCAAGATATGAAGCAAAACCGGCAGCATCATCGTAGCGGAAGGCCCGCTTTTGACGCGCTTTTCAACGCCAGTTTTGGAATACGTGATCAAGCTGACCGGGTCATGGGTGACCGAGAGCGAGCGCACGGCGCAGGCCGCTAGTTCCGCTGCCAGCAAACGCTTGGTGGTGCGCGTGCTGCCGAAACTCATGCTTTTTGAGACGTCGCAGAGGATGGTACTCCGCACATGCGCCTCTTCCTTGAACAATGCCACCAAGACCTGCTGTCCGCCGGTCATAGCCGTGGCATTCCAATCGATAGTGCGGGGATCGTCACCGGCCGCGTAAAGTTCGTGGCCGTCAAAATCGCTGCCTTCGCCGCGGTGAATACTTCGACGGTCGCCAGGAAGTCTCTGATGAGACTTCATCTTTCCGACCGGAATTTTCACTGAAGCTACGCGACGAGCAATTTCACGTACGACACCCATTGTTTTGGGATCGACATTCATAGCACATCTCCAGGGTTAAATAATTAGCTGACACTGTCCTTGGGACGAACGCTGTCCAAGTACATTGGACGCAATCCGTCAAACTGACCGGGTCAAACAGTTATGTTTATTTCGCGTCCTGGGTGTACTTGGACGTCTCCTTGCTGAAAGGCACATGCTTGAGAATGGCTTCGACAGCCAATTCAGAGGTGTGACCAGCAGCAGTCGCTTCGAACTTGAGGGCGACGCGATGACGCAGCACCGGCAGAACAACCTCGCGAATGTCTTCCGGCAGCACATAGCTACGACCAGCCATGGCCGCCAGCACACGGGCCATACCGCGCAGCGCCAGTTCACCGCGCACAGAGCTGCCCACTTCGATCATCTCGCCAAAAGCCTTGTCGGCCTTGGCCACCGCAGCGTGCTCGACCAGACCCGGGCGCGAAGCGCGGATCAGAGCAACGATGTACTGCATCGCCGCCGGCGAGACATAGACACCCTTCTTGATGGCCTGGCGCATTTCGACCAGCTCTTTGATGCTGATCACTTTCTGAACGACGCTCTGCGGGTCACGCATGTCGAGCGCTTCGTTCATCAGGATCTGCTCTTCTTCGTCGGCGGTGGCGTACGGCACGATCAGCTTCACAGCGAAACGGTCGATGGCAGCCTCGGGCAGAGGGTAGACACCTTCCTGTTCCACAGGGTTCTGGGTAGCCATGATGAAGAACGGGTCGGGCAGAACGATCTCCTTGCCGGAGATGTAGACGCGGCGCTCCTGCATGGCAGACAGCACCGAAGACAGGCTCTTGCCCGGCGCCCGATTGATTTCGTCGACGAGGACAAAATTCTTGTCGGGCAGCGGACCGAGTTCGATGTCGAACTTGCCGGTGGCTTGGTTGAAGACCTTGACGCCGATGATGTCCATCGGTTTGACGTCAGCGGTCATCTGGATGCGGCCACTGTGAGAATCGCTGACGGCGGCCTGAAAGACCTCGACAAAGAGCGATTTGGCAGTGCCGGGCAGACCTTCGAGCAAGACATGGTTGTCGGAGAGCAGAGCAGCGATGGAGAGGCGCTTGATGGACGCATAGCCGATGACGACCTTGTCCATTTCAGTCACGAGTTTGCCCACAAGGGCACCTACGTTGATGTTGATCATGATGAGTTTTCCATTTTGTTCCAGGGGTCAAACACTAAGAAGACCTTTCGTCCTGGGGTGGTGAGAGCAAAGAATGCCCTCGGCGGGATGAGCGCGATGAGCGGGATGAAGGCCGTGGGCGGCCTGTAGAAAGCGTAGAAAATTTTGACTCCCATCCGGGTTCTTCAGCTGGCAAAACAGTGGCACCTTGACGCAGTTGGGCAATTCAACAGCTATTCAGCGAGAGGTGTCGGGCCGCGCACACGTGGTGCGAAGAATTTCACAGAGGTTAGGCGTAGTTTTTGGGGTCTAGGTTCTGCGGTCTGCTTGCTGAAGAAGCTGAAGGGGATGAAAGGGGAGTGTCAACCACAACATAGGGGCGCTATGGGAAAGTGGGCAAATTAGCTTTCACACCTATTACCTAATTACATAACTTCAAATAGTAATGAGCTGTAGACCACATCATGATCAAGAGAAGTAATCGGATAATTTACTACTGACAACATGATAAAAGCTTATTTTTAAACAATTGCAGACAGCTCGCGCTAATCTGCCATAGTTGGGTAAAAATTAGCCTGGCTTGGCATACCAGTCATATAAACAGTCATTGGCGGCGCAGAGATTTAAATCTCTGGCTTAGCTGGTTTTGATTAGGAGATTGCTGTTCGCCGGTTTCTGTAAATGAGAACGGTCTAGTCAATACGACATTTTCTTAAGAGGGAAGATTTCTTCGAAAAAATCTTCCCTCTTTGATTTTCATTTGACGCAATACGCACCAGACAAAAGCAAAGAACATCAAGATAAGATGGCAGCATGCGACATCATGTGAGCCAGGGAATTGAGTTGAGCAAGAGCAAGAGCAAAATCATGATTCCGACCAAACTAACAGGTGTGTCACCAGTGCTATTCGCCCTAAGACTAGTGACAGCTATGTATTTTGCCATAGCACTGACGCTCTCGTGCTGTCTGTCTTTGCCGGCACGAGCAGAAGAAACAAGCACAAGAGACAACTGGAAGATCGCAAAAGCAAATGTCGATAAGTTTCTCGCTATGAACGATAAAGCCATCGCAGATTTGTTTGGTCACAAGAGAGATAACAAATTTGGGTGCAGAATCGAAATAGACGACAACACAACACTTCAAATTTACAAGACGGAACCTTCGCCCTATTTGCTTCCAATGAAATTCTCGTTTCAAAGCATGAACATCAGACCCAAAACACTCCCAAGCTGGATGACTCATTGCGGAACTGGAGCGACATATGATTCCTCGTTTGACCAAGGGCCAGACACAGTCTGGAGCGGTGCAAAACGCAAAGAAGAAAAAGAATACTGGAAGATCATCAAAGCCAATCTCGATAAATTCATTGGCATGAGCGGTGAAGAAGTAATTAAATTACTTGGCACAGAGCGCTGTTCGTCTAAGTCAAATAACTTCATTCAATACAGAATCGGTGACGCCGGGCTAACCTTTTATCTTTGCGAAGACAAAGTGCAAATTTTCAGTTTTAAGTCAGACACATACATTCCTGGCACGTAGGCCTTCAGTTTTCTTCTTGGTCGTTCACATCACAAGGTTTCTTGATACAGCATGAGCAAAATAAACTGGAAATGTCGTCTGTTCGCCCCGTTCATAGTTAGCTTAATTGCTTGTTCTCACAACACTTCTAATGCCTTAGCCGCCGAAATGACAGACACCGACTGCTGGCAAATTGCGAGTGACCGGTTTGGCCGTTTCGGCACTATGTTTCCATCGCAAGTAGAGGGTCTGTTTGGAAGCTCACGGGTTACCAAAGAGAAAGAGCCTGTGCCTTATAGGGAAAGCAAACAAGTTATTAGATTAGACAAAGACACTATTCTTGACTTAACAGCAACTAGAACGTTGCTCGACGAAATCAGTCTTTTACCAGCAAATCAAGACAGCATTCAAATACATCGCCGGTTTGCTAAGGACGATCGCGAACAAGATTGGGAAAGCGATGCCGAATACACTTATGCACCACGCAGCGAAGAGAACATTTACTGGGCAACAATTAAGTCAGGCTTGAGAAACTTTATCGGTCTGGACAAAGACGAGCTAAGAAAATTACTCGGACCCGAGAGATGCTCTTCGCAATCACTGCAGACTGTCGACTATAGAATCGGTTGTCAACGACTGCGTTTCTATTTCACAAAAAAGCGAGTGGCATTCCTTCAACTGGTTACCGACAAATACGAACGACCCAGCATATTTAAGTCCGAAGTGCTTCACTGCGCCACAAATGATGAACTGTGGCCGATGTTTAAAGAGAAGATTGATCAACTGCTCGGAGCGAAAACTGATGATTACAAAGCTATGATGAATTCCTACAAACTAGAAAAATCATCAACTTCACATGAAAACTTGCCTTTGCCAATCTCGGTTAAGCTCAGCAGGCACGCCAGCGACTGCTGGTTCTTAGATGATCGAATTTTTGCAAGTGTATCGATGCAGTCAGGCTTAGTAAGCACAATTGTATTTGAACCCATTCACATTGTACAAGACCGCAAACTACCACACGGCCTTGCTCGAACAGGCCGAGGCAGCACTCGGCCAAGCGAAACAGACTCTGTTTACACCGGCGCAAAACGACGCGACGAAGCTACTTACTGGGCAGCTATAAAACCAAATCTGCAAAAACTGATCGGAATGAAACGGCAAGAAATACTCGCCTTACTCGGCCCAGAGCGCTGTTCTTCTGAAGCTGGTAAAAGTATCGATTACAGAGTTGGCAATAGTCGACTGAGATTTTTCTTGCGAAACGATGCTGTCATTGGTTTTGAATTGAAAAACGATATGTATCTGCACGACACATAGGTTATCCACTCTGTGAGCGGGTACTCATTGATACTATCTTGATCAACTTGAATACCGGCAGTAGAAGCATAGGCGCGCAAGAAACATAACTATGACAGCTAGTTCATTGATACTATTTTGACATCGAGCTTGCGCTAGGTTTACTCACAATCGAAGGCATAAAATTCTTGCAAACAGCCAGCTCTGGCTAATTTCATCAAAGACAGCAGCAGCATCTAACAACACTATTTTTACTTGATTGACCAAAGCCAGATGCTTAGATTTAGGCCTCACAATAACCTCTCCCTCTGGAAGCCAAAAGGCAAGCAAGAACCAAATCAAGTAACTATTTCCTTCCAGAACTCATACTCAAAAAGTGAGGCGTACCATGTGGCTTCTCGTAGCTATCATCATTCTCATTCTATTCAACTTTGCTTTCAAAACCAGCTCCCAAAATGCTCGCAATCAAACGGTTAAAGACGAGCAGGTACTGCGGCACACGATCAATGTCAACTTGAACATTCTCGAAAATGAAATTATCGAATTGACCGCCTTGATTGTTGTTGACGGCTATCAAAAGCCATTAACTGCGGAACAAGAACAGGCCAAAGTCTTACTGGAAAATGCTCAGGCCACCACAAACTATGCTCGCCTGAATGTTTCTGACAAGGGCTACAACGAACTGCAAGAAATGCTTGGCCAAGTCTATGGCGCCATGAATCTCGCTACCAGTGCCCGGCGATTACTCAACGCTTGCCGTCCAGGTTGAACTTACTGACCTAATCTTCTAATCACTTATTCGCCAACTGTTGCCACTAGCTGTTTTCAAAACTGTCATTTTTTCTTCAGAAAATCTGACAGTTTTGGAAGCAAGCAAAAGAGAGCTATTGCTAGTTTCTTTGTGGCTGTATCCGCCTCATAAAATATCAAATGTACACCTCACAATTTTCAAAAATTCCCTATAACCATACTTTATAGTATCTAAAATAAAAAAAGAAGAGTTAGCAAAATCCAGGCATGGCCCAGGTTTAGACTAACTCTCCACAAAACATCAGACTACGTCTTACTCTTTCTCGGCCTCAGAGTCGCTGGCACAGACATTGCCTCCGCAGCAGCTAGCAGCATCTGGCAGAACTTCTGGCGCAGCTTCAGTTGGCACTTCAGCTTCAACTGCAACTTCCGCTTCCTGCTTGTAGAGCAGATTCTCCACGAGCTTGCGGTACGAATCGACCACCGGCAAAATCGAAGCAATTTCAATCGCTTCATCAGCAGCATGGAGGCCACGGAAGTTGACGCCAAAGCCACAGGTGGCAGGCACTTCCAAGGCGCTGAGGTAGCAGCCGATATTGGAAGGTCCGCAAACGAAACTGGTCAAAGTACGACCATGGGCGTCACTGGCAGCAGCAATGAAACTGGCAACCAGCGGGTGATCAGCGGCGAGCTTGTAGGGCGGCCAGCTTTCTTCTTCTTTGATGGTGCAGGCTTTCTTGCCATTTGTCACAGTGCTGCTCGCCGCGCCGGTCACGCCAACGCCATCAACTTCATCTACGGCTTGCTTGATAAGCACTCGGGCGTCAGCAGCAGTGAACGAAGGAGTGAGGCGCACATCGACATTGATGGTGCAGAGGTCGGGCACCTGAGCAAAACCACTGCCACCGTTGATGGCTGTGATTGTCAGTTTCGGACCGAAATAGAAATCTTGATCCGCTTCCTTGGGCAGAGAAATGGCACCAAGCTTGGCAGCAAGCAAGACCGCTTTGGTCACAGCACTGTCTTTGACAGGCTGGCTGCTACCGGCATGCTGAGCGAATCCTGGCACACTGATGCTGACGCGATAGAAACCGCGGGCACCAACGGCGATGCGATCATTTCCCGGATAACAGATAACCAAACCATCCGGCTTCTCCACTTTGGCGATGTATTCTTTCACGCCGCCAAAGCGCCCGGTATGCTCATCTCCATCCAAAAGAATGGTGAGCTTACCGTGCATCTGATCGCGGCGTTTCTGAAACTCCAAAGCCAAATGGCAGAGAATCGAAACCGCCACTTTCGAGTCAGCAGAACCACGACCGTAGAGCCAGCCGTCTTCAATCACAGCAGCGAAAGGTGGCTTGGTCCAAGAGGCCAAATTGCCAGCGGGAGCAGTGTCGACGCAGGCGTCAAAGCAATAGGTCGGACCAGGCAAGGCACCTTGAATCTCGATCACAACGGCAACCGGATCAGGTAGAGACGGCGCCGATTTGGCAGCGGTTTTGGCGGCAGCCGGTGTGGCAGCAGCAGTCAACGCACCAGGTGCAGGAGTGGCCAACAGCAAACGATGATTGACGCCGCGTTCGGTGAGCCAAGTTGAAATGGCTTGCAGCATCGGTTTGGGTTGATCGATTCCGCCTTGTGCGGGGATTTTCACCAACTGAGCTGTGAAAGCAACGATGCTTTCGGTCTGGTCAGGAGCCGCAGTCGGAGGAATCTGGGGAGAGTTTTGAGTGGACATTTTGCCTTGGGGTGTCAAGTAGTATATGAGTATATACGAAAAAATTTAGGCTGAAAAAAGCCAAAAAAAAACGCCCAGGATAATCAGGAAAACCTGATCACCTGGGCGTCCAAAAATGGATTTTTTGTTCAGCGAGAGCCAAGCCTTAACCAAGCCAAAGCCAAACCGAAGTCTGGCTTAAACTTAGTCGAAGCTGTAACTCAGTGGACGCTGCGCCAACTTGGGAGCTGCCGCCAGGTCGAAAGCCGGGTCAGGAAAAAGCTTTGTCGGCTTGGTCCAGTCGGCTGGCACCACTTCGCGGTCATTGTTGGGACCGGGAGGAGACGCAACCGTCTTGGTCACCTGGCTCCATTGGTACTCTTCGACCTTGTCGAGACTACCGTCGGGACGGTAGGTCTTCATGGTGCGATTGGTCCAGGACATGGTCGGGCGAATTTCCACCTGACCGACAACCTTGCCGCCCGGGTAGTAGCGGATGATGCGCTTGGCTGCGAGACCATCGGGATGCATGTCAGCGACTTCGCTAAGCACGTACCCGTCATTGACGTCACCAATGCGATCGGCAGCGATTGCGGGGTCAAGCACCACCCAGCGCTGAACTGTGGTAGAAATGCCAGCCGCACTGTAGTAGGTGATCTGAACCGCCTTGGTGCTCGTGTTGTAGCGACGCTCCAACTGCTTCTTGCCAGTCTTGCTGTCATAGACAACCACAATCACCTCACTGGAGGTGTACTGAATCGTCTGCTTCAGCGTTGTGCCGTCGGCAGCGAAATCGCTCACCGTGACGTCCCAATTGGTGAAGAGCACGTTGCGGGTGCGCTTACCGTCGCTGTCAAAGAAGTCTTGCTTGGCCTTGCTGTAATAGTTGCTGCTGTCCTTAGCCAAGAGCGAGGCCACCGTGCCATCAGCGTTGAAGACACGCTCGTTCTTGATCAGACCAGTGGTCTTGTCAAAAACCTGAATGCTCTCTACGCCGTTTTTGTCGTCGCGGTAAACCGTGACGAGCAAGTCGTCATCAGCAGTGCGCACGGCCACTTCTTTCAAGCTGCCGTCGGGGCGATAGGCTGTCTGCGAAGCAACGGACGAACCGTCACTCTTAAACAGCGTCTCACGCAAGACAACGCGATGATCGAGAGTCTGCTTCAGAGGGTCGACTACCGCTGTCGCCTCGCCAGATTCCTTGCCTTGGCTAGGAGCGCCAGAGGCTGCAGTCGGCGCGGCCGGCTCAGTCGGAACGGGATAGTACTCGGTCAGCTTGGCTGCCTTGCCGTTGGCGCCGAATTCAACCGTGGCAGAACCGCCGTCGAAGCGCTCGATGCGCATCGATACACGGGTGCGCTTGTCGGCTGCATACTGCACCAGGCGAACCTGCTCACCATACTGGCCGTCCTTGAGAACGACAGTGGGTGCCTGAGAACGCTCGGTAAAACGGGTTGTGGGGCCAGCCGAATTGCCAGCAAAAGCCATCAGCGCCAACTTGACCAAGACCAGAAGAAATACGATGAGGACCGCGCCAATGGCGGTCTTTCGAACATTGATTTTCATAGACCTAGACCTTTATAGGTGGATGACAGGAGCGCCCCGACTTTGGAGTTAGTCAGGGCGCTCGGTGTCTTCTTCTTTTTATGCGGTGGGCTGACCGTCGACGTTGCCGCCAGCGGAACCACCAGGTTGATCTTCGGAGGTTACCGCTTCGGGTTTTGCCGAATCGGTGCCACCGGTAGGGCCAGCTCCATCTGGTCCCGTGTCTTGCTCGTCGCCGGAAGCGTCGCCACTTCCTTCACCAGTGTCGCCACCAGCTTCACCACTGCCATCGCCATCACCAGCAGGCACGGTCTTGGCCGCTTCAGCTTTCGCTGCTTCGGCGACACGAGCGGCTTCTGCGGCTTCGGCTTCCAGAGCTGCCTTGCGAGTCTCGAAGGTGTTGCGCACCTGATCGATCATCTTCAAAGCAGTGGCTTCGATAACCGCAGCGCCATCACGCGGCTGAGTACCCGATTTGCACAGGCCCCAGTAAGCGAGAGAGGCAGCGGCGATGACGTGAGTGACGTGAATGTCACCCTTGTCGGTGGGCAGCTGCGATTCGCCGTCCATCATCATTTCAGCCAGCATCTGGGCTTTGGCCTCAGACTTGGGCGTCCAGTAAATCACTTCACCGGTGCTGACTTTGCCCAGCGATTCGAGAGGAGTGCGAATCAGCGCGCGAGCCACAAAGGGCGCTGCACGCTTGATGTCTTCCACCGGAATCTTGATGGTCGGGCGACCCTTGGTGCCGTTGACGTCGTCCCAGGTGATGAACTCTGGAACCTTCCAACCCACCGCCTGGTCGGCCAACAGACGACACTGCTTGGCCTCATCGGGCATGCCGATCTCATCCAACGCTGCCGCCACAATGTGCGCCCGGATGTAGTCGGGCGGGTGGGGCAGGAAGGACAGCGCCATCTGACCGTTGGCATTCTCTTCCATTTCATAGAAAGAGGAGGTGCGCAACAGCTGACGCTGGTTGAAGACGCCGCGCCGACGGGAATTGAAGGCGGAGAACGTCATCAGCATGTTATAGAGGAAGGCCGGACCAGCGAGCAGAACGCCGCCAGAAACGTCGGCATCGACCTCACCGATGGTGTCGGCATACATCTTGGTCAGCAGGTTGGCCAGGGGCACGCGCTGCTTGCCGATGTTGACGTGGTCGCGAGTGAGTTTGAGCTCACCCTTACCAGCCGCCTGCATGATTGCCTTGCTCACCACCGCGGTCAGCTCTTCACCCATGCCTTCGACATCGTGGAAGACATCGTGGCGGAACTCGTGCATGTAGAGCACCAGCATCAGGGTGATGAAATGCCGCTCGTCGTGGGGAACTTCCAGAGCGTGTGCACGCACCGGACCACGAGTGCCAGGCAGGGTGGCCGGACCTTCGCCGCTGAAACGGGCAACGAAGGTATCACCGACGCCGAAGACACGATTCTTCAGGCGGGTGGTGACGTCGTTCGAGAGAGGCTGCGACGGGTCATTGCCTTCGAAGAGCAAGAAAGCCTGCTCGACGGCGAAGACAACAGCATCAAGCTGCTTGTAGCTGCCGCCGCGCTGCTGGCCGAAAGCATCCGTCCAGATACGCAGCACAGAGATGATTTGCTTGAGCTCTTCGTCCAGCACTTCCACGGCCGCTTCGATCAAGCGACCCTCGCCCACACCAGGATTCTGAGCGCGCAGGCCATCCAGCACCCGGGGAAGGGCACCGAGATAGACTTCACGCAACTTGCTCAGCTGAGAGCTGAGGCTTTCCACGGCGCGCTGGTACTTGGGTCCCATGTTGTCGCGGGCCCAGTTGACCTTGTCGACCAAGTCGTCGAAACGCTCGGCGACGATGGCGTCGTACTTGCCGTCTTCCAGAAGTTCCCGCAGACCGCCGGCCGCTACAAAGAGCGTGCCGTCGATGCCGTTTTCACGCGCCCGCTTGGACTGGGCGATGACAGCGGCAGGCTTGGGAATCTGGCCCAGGTTGGGCATACCGGGAACGAAGGTCTGATCTTTGCTGAGACCATCCCACGAATCTTTTGAATCATCCGAACACGCGCCGGTAATGTGTTCGTGGCTGTGGCCACTACCGGCAGTATCAAAAGGGCGCTGGCCCTTGCTTGACTTGGAGCCGATGCCGTCGGTGTTGACGTCGCCACCTTCAGCCTGTGCGGCCTTGGCGTCGGCTTGTTTCTTCTTCAGGCGAGTGAGCGCCCGAACGGTCAGGTCTTCGGCGTTGGGGAAAGGAAAATCCTTGTTGCCGTAGCCGGGGCAGATGACCACATGAGGACGACACGAACCATGATGGCCGTGCGGCTTGCGGTCGCTACCGTCATCACTCGACTTGAGGTCGATGATGATCTGAACAGGTTTATTGTTTTGCATGTTGACCCTTCTTCCGCTTGAAAGCGGGAGTAAAATTTCAGCTGTTTTCCAGCTGTTCAGTTGAAAAAAGCTGTAAAAAGACACCCCACCTGGCCCGGAAATTGCTTACCGAACCAGGTGAGGTGCTGTCGTGAGTGAGCGAATTTGTACTAGACGCTAATTACTTAGCGGTACTACAAACGGTGCGATGACCTGGACAGGCCACCTCAGTCGCGGTAGTACTGGTCGGGAGTAAAGACGTCGACTTCGATCACCTTCCCCTTAGCGGCCTGCGCCAGCGACAAACGATCCGCTGCGGATTGAGTGATCACACCGAGTGTGACTGCCTGAGCGGCAATCGTCGCGTTGATGGCACCACGAGGCAACTGTCGCGACCTTTGCGCCGTGATGATGCTGTCAACCGTCGCCTGGGCCTCGCTGGTGAGGCGGAAGGCGTGGATCAGTCGGCCGAGCCCCGGAGCGTCTTCATGGTCGACGAAGACGCCTTCGGTGAGACGATTGAACTGGTCTCCGTAGGTCTGCAGGGTCCTTGCCGCCTTGCGAGCGACTGCATCAGAAGGTGCATGGCCAAGCGGGTTGATCCGCAGCATTGCCATGCCTGCCGTGCGCATCAGGAAACCGAGGACGGGCGCTTCGAAATTGGCATAAATGCCTTCGAAGGCCGTCTGCACTTCGCTGAGTGCCTTGGACAGAGCGTACTGCACCAGCGGCAGGTCTTCCTTGCGACGCCCTTCAGCCTCGAAGCGCCGGAGCGCCGAGAAACCGAGCAGCATCCAGGCGACCGCATCAGCGTAACGTCCGGTGAGCATCTGGCGCGACTTCAGCTTGCCACCAACCGTGAACATAGCCAGGTCGGTGAGAGTGCCGAAATGCGCCGCCGCCCAACCGAGGCGCCTGTAGTAGGTCTTGGTCTCGGGAGCGACTTTGGGAATGCTCGTGGTCCAGCCGCGAGTGAGGCCCCGCACGCCGGTGCGCACCATGCCGAGAACGAAGTGCAGCATCCAGCCGCACAGGTTGTTACGGAAGGCTGGCACGTCATTGTCGTCCACCGCATGCACCACCTTGAGCGCATACGGATGGCAGCGGGTCGCACCCTGACCGAAGATCATCAGCGTGCGGGTGAGAATGTTGGCACCCTCCACGGTGATACCAACAGGTGCTCCGGTGTATCCCTTGGAGAGGATGTTACGCGGACCCTGCATGACACCAGCGCCGGCGAAGACATCCATGGCATCGATACCGGCCTTGCGGGCGATCTCGGTGGTGTATGCCTTCAACACAGCGGAGGTCACTGGGGGCTGAACGCCCGAATCAACGGCCGAGCAGACGAAGATACGCGCCGCATCCAGCATGTAGGTCATGCCGGCGACGGACGCTACCTTCTCCTCGATGCCTTCCATCTGGCCGATCTGGCGATTGAACTGAGACCTGACCATCGAATATGAACCGACGGCGGCTGCCGACAACTTGAGGTTGCCGACCGCACCAGCCGGGAGAGAGACGCAGCGACCGCCGGCAAGCTGCTCCATGAGCATCTTCCAGCCGCCTCCGGCGTACTCAACTCCGCCAATGATGTTCTCGACCGGGACGATCACATCCACACCCTTGAGCGTGCCGTTATCGAAGGGCTCGCCAATGGGGATGTGGTGATTACCGTTGACGAAACCGGGAGTGCCCTTGTGGATCAGCACGCAGGTGATGCCGATATCGCCCTTGTTCTCCGCAGTGGCCTTACCGGTCAGATTGTCGGGATCCGACAGCTGAAGGGCAACGGTGCAGAGGTTGGCGATGGGCGCCAGCGTGATGTAGCGCTTCTCGAAGTTCATCCGGATTTTGACCTGGCCGTCGGTGTCACGGAAGACCACACCTTCAGACTTCATGCTGGCCGCATCAGAGCCGGCTTCCTTTTCGGTCAGACCGAAGCAGGGCACGAACTCGCCGCTGGCGAGCTTCGGCAAATAGAACTTCTTCTGTGCATCCGTGCCGTAGTGGATGATCAGTTCGCCAGCACCGAGCGAGTTGGGGATCATCACCCGTACACCGACGGTGAACGAGTAGGGCGTGAGGATGTGCAGGATGGTCGAGACGGCCAACCGAGAGAACTCGCGGCCTCCGTACTTCTTCGGGATAATCAGCCCCATAAAGCCCTGGGCTTTGATGAAGTCATCGACTTCCTGCGGAACGCGACGCGTCTGGCCGACCTCGTAGTGGTCGAACATGCGGCACAGCTCCACGAGAGGGCCGGCGATGAAGGCTTGCTCTTCTGCAGTCAGCCCACCGTAGGGCTTCTCGAGCATCGAACGGAAGTTGGGCTTGCCAGCGAAGATATCGCCATCAAGCCAGACATCTCCGGCCTCAAGCGCCTGGCGCTCGGTTTCGGAGATTTGCGGGAGGACTTTCATCTTCTTCATCGTGTTGAGGATGAAGCGGAAGAAAAAGTCGCCCTGACGGCCCTTGCTGGAGCTCCCACTGTTGGGACCAGGCACTGACCCATGCGGATTTTGCTTGTTGTTACTCATATGAGTTCCTACTTTGGATGGTTGAATTTCTGCAGACACCAAAATTTGTCTGCTTATTGTTAGGGAAGGACGACTGCTTTTCAGAAAAGAAAGGCAGAGGAAAGAGATGCGGCATCACCTGATAAACAGTCACTGAGCACAAGTGCCCTAAAAAGCGCCGCTGCGACAACGAGTCACAACGGGAGGGCAAGTTGCAATGCATCAGTGAATGTCACCAGGCTACTAAGCAGCACTTGCCAGATGGCAGCCACTGCTTAGTTGATGCCGCATTCTTATACAGAGAGAGAAAGAGAAAGCTTAGGCAGTGACGCCGACGTCGCTCCAAGCCTTCTTCAGCTTGGCGACATGCTGCGGGCACATCTTGGTGCAGTTCTCGACCGTCTTCTTGGCCCACTCGTGGATGTCAGCGGTGCTGCCGACACGGTTGGCGCCGCAGTTGGTCTCCCACCACACGTGCGCCGGCTCCTTCCAGGAGTTGCCGCCGACGGCCATGGCGAACAGGGCGAAGGCCTTGTTCGGGATGCCCGAGTTGATGTGCACGCCACCGTTGTCGCCCGAACCACGGTACAGCTTGCTGTAGTGGTCAGGCTGCGGGTCCTTGCCCAGCTTCGGATCGTTGTAGGCAGTGCCCGGGGCGATCATGGAGCGCAGGGCCTTGCCCTTGATGTTCGGGCCAAAGATGCCGGCACCGATGAGCCAATGGGCCTTGTCAGCGGTTTCCTTGTTGAGCCACTGCTCATAGCAGGTGCCCATGACGTCGGAGAAGCTCTCGTTCAGCGCGCCGGATTCGCCCTGGTAATCGAGACCAGAGTTCTTCTCGGTGACGCCGTGAGCGAGCTCATGGCCGACGACGTTGGGGGTGACGAAAGTGACGAAGATCACGCCGTCGCCGTCGCCGTAGGTCATCTGCATGCCGTTCCAGAAGGCATTGTTGTAGTTGCGGCCGTAGTGGACAGTGCCCACCAGATTCATGCCGTTGCCGTCGATGGAGTTCCAGCCGAATTCGGCCTTGAGGAAGTCGCGCATGCCGCCGTGGTAGTCGTAGGCATTGTCGGTGGTCTTGTCGCCGGTGACCTTGTCGCCTTCGAAGCGAGCGCGGGTGCCAGGCAGACGCGAAGCGTTCTTGGCGTCGTAGATCTGGCGCTCGGCCTTGCCGGCGGCGAGACGGTAGCGGACGGTGTTGTTGCGGGCGGCCTGGGACAGCTTCTGGGTTGACAGAATGGTGGTCACCAGGGAGAGGTTGTTCGGGTTGCGGTTGGCAAGCTCGAGCAGGAATGAGGACGGAATGAAACCGTCGAAATCGCGGTGTGTCATGGTTGTTTCCTTTCGCGTTATGCGAGATTTAGAGGGTTGACTTAGAAAGTTGCTTAGTTGCAGACACGCAAAAACCCCACCAAATCGGCTCTAGAAACAAACACCTACAAAACAAGACTTCTCCTACGCGCACTGCGCGTGATACCAGAGATGTCTGAAGTAGAACAGGTTTGTTTTTGAGCTAAATTTGAATGGAGATGGGGTGAGAGAACTAAATGCTCTGTAACCCTATGAAATTAGAGATCAAGAATTCAAGAAGAGAATATACTTCTAAGATATATTCAAGATCTAGCTGCCAAGAGGCACTAATGGCGAGGGTAACGCAAGTTGACGAGAACTAGTCATAATGGTGCTTTCCACCCTCCGCTAAATATGAGACCAGCGAAATAATTAGCGCTAAGACAACTAAGTTTGAGCTAGTTTTTTGGCCGCTCCAAACAGGTTGCCAAGAAAATTGTTTCTCATTTTGCTTTAGCATTGGCGCAACGATAATCCCCTTGTCAACCAGTTAAACAACCTTGCGGTAAGCCTTCGCAGACATATAAAGCAGAGAGATAAAGCTTCTTAAGAGAAAAGCTCATGAGCATTTATTAGCTTGAGCAACGTTGATTCTCAAGAGGTGTTTTACGTAGCTTGGTTGTATATCTCCTTCATCGCTCTTAACTTTGGTCTACCTGCTGAACATCAGTCTCTAACCACATCTGGAAACTTCCGCGCGCAGACATCAGTTGTCATGTTCAACAACATACTTCTGCAAATGTTACGCGCAACTAATTTCCTGTCAAAATGTGCTGAACAGCTGAGAACAGCTTGAGCCAAAGCATGAGCTTGTGCTTGAGATTCCGTCACCTAATCCTCCTCACGGAGAAAACTCAAAGTAGGGATACAACTATGTGCATGAAACATCACATGTCTGGGGGCACTGCATCGGTAGATCAGTCTTTCCGTCTGCCCAAAACCGTTAAACCAAGCAACTACAAAATCGATCTCACTCCCGACCTGACGAAGTTCACCTTCGCCGGCGCCGTCGAGATTGATGTTGATGTGCTTGAAGCGACCAGCACGGTCAAACTCAACGCCAAAGAGCTCGTCATCTCTGCCTTCTCGGCAACGAACTCGGCTGGCACTCGGCTCGATGGCAAAATCTCCCTCGACGAAGAGACTGAGATTGCCACAATTTCTTTCGACGGCACTCTCGGCAAAGGCGCCTGGAAACTTTCCGCAGTTTTCACTGGCACTCTGAACGACAAGCTCAAGGGCTTCTATCGTTCTATCTGGACCGACGAACAGGGCAAGAAGCACACCATCGCCACCACCCAGTTCGAATCCACCGACGCCCGTCGCGCTTTCCCTTGCTTCGACGAGCCTGAATTCAAGGCCACCTTCGACGTCACCTTGACGGTCCCGGAAGAGCTCACCGCTCTCTCCAACGGCGCCATCATCAAGAGTGAAGCTGTCGGCAATGGCCTCAAGGCTGTCAGCTACGAACGCACCATGAAGATGTCGACGTACCTCGTCTGCTTCTGCATCGGCGAATTCGTCTCTTCCAAACCGGTCATGGTCAACGGCATCGAGACCCGCGTCTGGTGCGTACCTGGCAAAGAAGACATGACAGAGTTCGCTCTGCGTGCCGCTGCTTTCGCCACCGACCACTACGAGAAGTACTTCGAGATTCCTTACCCCGGTGGTAAGAAAATCGACCACATCGCCATCCCCGACTTCGCTTCGGGCGCGATGGAGAACCTCGGCCTGATCACCTACCGCGAAACCGCACTGTTGCTCAACGAGAAGACAGCCACCCACGCAGAACGCACCCGCGTTGCTGTGGTGGTGCTGCACGAGTTGGCCCACATGTGGTTCGGTGACTTGGTCACCATGGGTTGGTGGAATGGCTTGTGGCTGAACGAAAGTTTCGCCACATTCATGGAGAACCTCTGCCTCGACGCCTGGCAGCCCACCTGGAATGTCTGGGACGAGTTCGGTCTCTCCCGCGCTGCGGCTTCCCGTGTCGACGCCCTGCGCAGCACCCACCCGATCGAGTGCCCGGTCAACCACCCCGACGAAGCAGCTCAGCTGTTCGACGTCATCTCGTATGAGAAGGGTTGTTCGGTTCTCTATCAGATTCACCAGTACATCGGTGCCGAGACCTTCCGTCGCGGCATCGCCATCTACCTGAAGAAGCACAGCTACGGCAACACCGAGACCCACGACCTGTGGGACGCCTTGGAAGTAGCCTGCAAAGCTGCGGCTGCCGAGAGCGGTGACGCTCCGGTTCCCGTGCGCGAAATCATGGACCGCTGGGTCTTCACTGCCGGTCATCCGGTGGTCGAGGTCAAGGGCGACAAGGATGCCGGCTCAGTCGAACTGACCCAGCGCCCCTTCAAGTTCTTGAGCGAGACTGCCGACGCCACCCTCTGGCCGATTCCCGTTACCCTGAGGGCTAAGGTCGACGGCAAGATGGTGGAACGCAAGTTCCTCATGTCGGAAAAGAGCCATGTGGAAAAGCTCGGCGACAAGGTCGAGTGGGTCGTGATCAACTCTGGAGGCTCCGGCTTCTATCGCGTGGTCTACGACAAGGCCCTGGCTTCCGCTCTCAGCGCCAACGTGATGGAGAATCTCTCTGCCATCGAGCGCTTCAACCTCGTCAACGACGCCTGGGCCTGCGTTCGTTCGGGCATCCTGGCCACCCCCGACTACATCGAGATGGTCAAGCTCTTCGGCGCTGAAGAAGACCCCAACGTCTGGGCCATCATCACCAGCTCGCTCGGTCACCTGCATTCGTTGGTCAAGGACGATCACCGCAAGGCCTTGGCCGAAGTGGTGCGCAACCTGGTCAAGCCCACCGTCGACCGCCTCGGTTATGCTCCTGCTGGCCAAGACGAATCGGTGCAAAGCCGTCAGCTGCGCGGTTCGCTCATCGGTGTTCTCGGAACAATCGGTGCAGACGAAGAAGTGCAGAAGAAGGCCAACGAACTGTTCAGCAACTGGAAGGCCGACAAGCAGTCGGTGGATAGCAATGTGGTGCCGGCTCTGGTTGGCATTCTTGCTCACAACGGCGACGAGGCTCGTTACGACGAGTTCTTCCAGCTCTCCCAGGCGGCTCAGTCGCCCCAGGAAGTGCAACGCTTCCTCTTCGCTCTGGCACGCTTCCGCGATGGTGGTTTGCTCGACAAGACCATCAACAAGTGCCTGACCGATGACGTGCGCACCCAGGATGCCCCGTATCTCTATGCCAACGTGCTTGGTAACGAGATTGCGGCGACCGCTGCCTGGAACTTCATGAAGGCCAACTGGGCCAACATGGTGGCGCGCTACCCTGAAAATGGTGTGGTGCGTATGTGCGGTGCTGTGGCCGGTCTCGACACCGCCGAGTTGGAAGCAGAGGTGAAAGCCTTCTTCGCGGCCAACCAGGTGAAGTCGGGTGACATGGCTGTGGCCCAGGCTCTCGAGCAGCTGCGTATCAATGTCTTGATGCGTGAGCGCGAAACGGCTGGTCTGCAGAAGCATCTGATTGCAGCGCCTGCTGCAGTCAGCACTGCCAAGGTGGACGCCAGTGGCACTGCTGCCAAGTCTGCCGACGAAATGCAAGAGCCTGTCTCGGCCAAGTCGTAAACCGACAGCACCGAGACAAAAAAAAGGGCTGAAGGTGGCAACCTCAGCCCCGAAATAATTGACCCAGGGGGTGGATCCGATCTAGTTGGATTCACCCCCTCTTTCTTTCCCGCACTTCTCACGAGGGCAGCAATGGCTGCTCTCGGCTTTGTGCATGCCATCAACCTAACTCTGCCAAACCTCTCAACAGGAGAAAAGCTATGTGTAAGCTTCGCAATTGTTCTCATCACGGGCTCGCCGTCGCCGGCCAGTCCGTTCCCACGGGCAGCCAGTATCGCCTTCCCCGCGACATCTGGCCGCTTCACTACGAACTCGAGCTGACGCCCGACTTCGAACACCTGACCTTCTGGGGCAACGTTGCCATCGACGTCGATGTGCGCAACCCCGCTGGTACTTCCTCGATCACGCTCAACGCCAACCACCTCACCATCGGCAAGGCCTCGGTGGAAGACGCCAATGGCACGGTTCTGACCGGCACGGTGTCCCTCGACAGCGTTCTGCAGCGTGTCACCGTTTCCTTCAACGGCAACCTCGGCGCCGGCAAGTGGAAGCTCAAGCTGGCTTTCGCTGGCGAGCTCAACGACGAGCTGAAGGGCTTCTACCGCTCCACCTGGACGGACGATCAGGGCAAGGTGCATGTCATTGCCACCACCCAGTTCGAAGCCACCGACGCCCGCCGTGCCTTCCCCTGCTTCGACGAGCCGGAAATGAAGGCCACCTTCAAGGTCGCCCTCAATGTGCCCCACGACTACACCGCCCTGTCGGCGATGAAGGTCGAGAGCACCTCCACCATGAGCGTCAGCGCCCCGGCTGAGCTGGTTGCAAGTGTGGCAAGCCTGCACGATAGCGAGGGCGGCCACTCGCAGCTGCTCAAGCGCGTCGAATTCGCCAACACCCCGCTGATGTCCACCTACTACCTGGCTTTCACGGCCGGTGAGCTGGAATTCGGCGGCTCGGTCAAGGTCAACGGCAAGGAGCTGGGCTTCTACTCGACCCCGGGCAAGAGCCACCAGCTCAAGTTCGCGCAGCAGATCGCTGCCTTCTCCCTCAGCACCTACGAAGACTACTTCGCCATCGGCTACTACGGCGGTGACAAGATCGACTTCATCGCCATGCCCGACTTCGCTGCCGGCGCCATGGAGAACCTGGGCTGCATCATCTATCGCGAAACCGACCTGCTCTGCGACGAGGCCACGGCCACCCAGGGTGAGAAGGAACGCGTTGCCCACGTGGTGGCGCACGAACTGGCTCACATGTGGTTCGGTGACTACACCACGATGAAGTGGTGGAACGGCCTGTGGCTGAACGAGAGTTTCGCCACCTACATGGAGAACAAGGTCGTCGACATGTGGAAGCCCGAGTGGCACACCTGGGACACCTTCGCTGGATCGCGGGCCTCTGCCTTCGGCCTCGACCAGCTGAACAGCACCCACGCCATCGAAGTGGCCGTGGAAAACCCCTTCCAGATTGACGAAATCTTCGACCTGATCTCCTACGAGAAGGGTTGCTCGGTTCTCCGTCAGCTGGAGCAGTACATCGGCGCCGCTGCCTTCCAGCGCGGTGTGCAGATCTACCTCAGCCGTCACGGTCTCTCCAACACCGAAACCCATGACCTGTGGGATGCGCTCGAAGTCGGCTGCCACGAACTGGCCGTCAACGTTCCGGTGCGCAAGCTCATGGACGCCTGGGTCTTCACCTCCGGCCATCCGGTGGTGTCGGTGGATGAAAGCTCGATGCCCGGTTTCATCGAACTGGGTCAGAGCGAGTTCAAGGTTCTGCGTGAGTCCGACACCCTGTCGGCTTCGCTCTGGCCGATCCCGATCGTGCTCAAGGCCAAGACCCGCAAGGGTGTGATCGAGCAGAAGTTCCTCTTCTCCGATCGCAACCAGACCGTCTATGTCGGCGAAGACGTCGAATGGGTGGTGGTCAACGCCGGCGGCAATGGCTTCTACCGGGTCAAGTACTCGGAAGGCCTGATCAAGGGCATCATCAGCAACAAGAAGACGATCATGACCGAGGTCGATCGTTACAACCTGCTCAATGACAGCTGGTCGCTGGTTCGCTCGCGGCTGGTTTCGCTGGTGGACTACCTGAAGATGGTGGAGAACTTCACCGACGAGCAGGACCCCCAGATCTGGAGCAAGATCATCGGCTCGCTCAACTACGTTCACAGCGTGGTGGAAGGCCCGGCCCGCGCCGCGGTCGAGAGCAAGCTCCGTCACGTTCTGCAGCCGTTGCTCGACAAGCTGGGCTACGCCAGCCAGCCGGGCGAATCGGTCAAGGTCACCGACCTGCGCTCCAGCGTGGTCTCGGCCCTCGGCACCACCGGCAAGCACCCTGGCGTGATTGCCAAGGCGAAGGAAATGTATGCCTCCTGGACCAAGGACCCGGCTTCGGTGGACAGCGATGTCTTCGCGGCCATGGTCTACGTTCTGGCCGAAAACGGCGACGCCGCGCTCTACAAGGAGTTCGACAACCTCCGTCTGCATGCTGCCACGCCGCAGGACACCAACCGTTTCATGTACGCTCTGACCAGCTTCACCGCACCGGAGCTGGTGGCGGCCAACATCAAGCTTGCCCTCTCGGGTGAGCTGCGTGTTCAGGACGCTCCGTACTTCCTAGCCAGCCTGCTCGGCAACGAGGACGCTTCTGAAGCGGCCTGGGATGCCATCAAGGCCAACTGGGAGAAGATCAACGAGATGTGGCCCGCCAACAGCGTGGCTGCCATCTTCGGCTACATCTCCTCGCTCGATAGCGTTGAGCAGGAAGCCGACGTGCGTGCTTTCTTTGCTGCCAATCCTCCCAAGGGTGGGCAGATGAAGTTGACTCAGGGTCTCGAGAAGCTGCGCATCAACGTGCTGCTGCGTCAGACCGTCGACGAAAAGGTGACCCAGCATCTGCTGCCGGTCACCGCCGAAACCTGCATTGCTCCCAACCCGCCGGCAAGTACGACGGACGGAGAGAGCAAGTAAGGCGTCACAACCTGAGTAATCAGTAAAGAACAAGGGTAGCCCGTGCCTCGCTTGCTTGCATAGTTTTGCAAGTGAGTGAGTGCACGGGCTACTTCTTAGTTCCCGTCTACGTAACCCGTCTTAGAGCAACTCTACTTTGGAGTCGCGGACATCACGGAATATCTACAAAGGATACTTATATGTTCTGGATCATTTTCACAACCTGTTCAGCTCTCCTTGGCGGCCTTGCTGGCTGGACTCTCGGAGACCAACCGGCCGCGCTCGCCTTCACCATCGTCGGTGCCTTCGTCGCTGTTGGCATACGCGATCTGACAAGGCACAAGCACGCCATCCTCTCGCTCACCATTTTGGTCGGCACCATCGCTGGCTACTTCGGTGGCATCGAAGTTGGTTTGGTGGCAGCCCTTCTCGCCTTCCCCCTGCAAATTGCCGCAGCCGAGTTCACCCAAAGGCAGAGCCCCTTTCTGCCTCTCTCGCTGGCGGCGACCTTCCTCGCCTGGTGGCTTGGTTGGCACTTCTACAATCCGATGTACGGCCTGATCTTCGCCTTGCTGGCCTTCCTTTCACAGGTGGCCGTGCATGATGCGGTGATTCAGCGCACTCACACCATCCGGCGCAACTTCCCTCTGATTGGCTGGTTCCGTTATGGATTCGAGCTGATTGGCGACGAACTGCGTCAGTACTGGTTCATGAGTGACATCGAAGAGCGCCCCTACAACCGGGTCACTCGTCGCTACATCTATCGTTCCGCCAAAGGCATCAACAACAACCTGGGTTTCGGCACACAGCGCGGCTACCGCGATGTCGGTGAGATTCACATGTTGCCAGCGATGTTTCCTATCTCTGATGTGGAGAGAGTGGGCAATCGTCTGCCTGCTCTGGTTATCGGCCCCAAGCGCCGCACGCCATACCACTGCCCATGGCCCATCAATATCTCGGGCATGAGCTGGGGTGCGCTCTCTGAAGAGGCTGTGCAAGCCCTTTCTAGCGGCGCCAAGCTGGCCAACATTCACATGCTTACCGGTGAAGGCGGTCTCACCCCCTTCCACCTCAACGGCGTGGACACGCGGCCCGACACTTACGAGCGGGTAATCTATCAACTGAAGAAGCTGCGTTCGATCTGCACCTTTGGCATGGTCAAAGCTGGTGTTGCACCGGCTGGTCGTGTCGTCGGCGGCGGTCGCATCATTCAGCAAATTGGCCCGGCTAAGTTCGGCTTTCGCAAGTCGACCACTCGTGCCATGGCCGAGAAGCTGGTGCGCAGTGTCTACAGCGCTGTCGGTCACAACCCCGATGAACCCTTCACCATGCTCGACATCGAGAAGGTGAAGAAAGTTGCAGACAATCCGCAAATCGTCGGCTTCGAACTGAAACTGGCTCAAGGCGCCAAGCCTGGCCAGGGTGGTAAGTTGCCGAAAGAGAAGATCACACCACAGTTGGCAGAGTGGCGAGGCATTCCCATGGGTGAAGACTGCTACTCACCCAACGCCTGGGACGAGTTTCACGACGTTCCCTCGCTCTTCCGCTTCGTCACCATGATGCAAGAGCTGACCGGAAAACCGGTTGGTATCAAGATTGTGGTGGGCAACGAAGATTCTCTGCGCGAAATCGCCAGACACATGAAGGAGACCGGCGAAGCTCCCGACTTCATCACCATCGATGGTGGCGAGGGCGGAACCGGTGCAGCTCCAGTAGCGCTGGCAGACCGGATGGGCATGCCTATCCTCCATGCCATCCCGATTGTGGATACGATTCTGCGCGAGTTCGGCGTGCGCGACGAAACCATTCTTATTGCCTCTGGCCAGATCGCCAAGGGTGATGATGTGGCGATCGCCATTGCCATGGGCGCAGATATGGTCAACATCGGCCGCGGCAACTTGATTGCCGAAGGCTGCATCATGGCCCTGCGCTGCCACACCAACCAGTGCCCGACTGGTATCACCACTCAAGACCCGCGTCTGCGCCGTGGTCTTGACCCGCAAGACAAGTACGTCAAAGTGGCCAACTACAACATGATTTTGCAGCGCGAGTTGCTCATGTTTCTCAAGTCAGCCGGCGTGCGCACCCCCTGGGAGCTCACTCGTGCTCACTTGTCGGTGGTCACTTCGCCAATGGTGGAAGAGCGGATGGACAAGATTCATCCCTACCCCGACGGCTCTAACGGCAAGCGCAGTCCCAAGTTGGGCGAAGTTCCGCCTGACGACGCCAATCAGATTGATCGCTTCGGGCCCAAGCTGATCAAGATTGAAAGGCGCTTCTAAACTGTCAACAACCTACCTCTCAGGTGGGCTCTGGCAGTGCTGTACCGACAGTTTTGTACCGACAGTTTTGTACCGAACAATGGCGGCCCTGAGCTATCAAAAGCTTGGGGTCGCCCTCTCGGCGGTATCACCTCTATTTAAGTGGAAAAATCTCATGTATGACGGGATTCTGATCATCACGTTGTGCTCTCTACCTTGCTTTGCTGGCGGGCTTGCCCTCTATCGCATGGCACAACACGGACAAGCAATCAAAAAGCTTGCCCGAGGCACAATACCATCTATTACTCAGAGCGCCGAACTAACAAGTTTTACCAAGCAGATGAGCAAGCGCTTCTCTGCTTTCGAGCTCTGTTCCTTTTTCGCCTTTGCCTGGGTGGCAATGTCTTTCGTGGTGCTCTTCCTCTGCAGTTCACTGTTGTCGCTCTCGACTAGCCTGGTGCTCTACGCCTGCTATGCAGCTGTAGGCATCATTCAATCGCTGGGCAAACAGCACGAAAAAGCAACAGTGCACAAAATCATGAAATCGCACCCAAGCTTTGTTCGCCTCGAACTGCTGCAACAACTGCAAGGCTTGCAAAAGTCACAGAAGCAGCACAGCCCGACACTGACGCTCAAGCTTGGTGATACTAGTTCAGCTTCAGCTGGACCACAGCGAACCCTGGCTGAAGAAAACATGCTCAAACGAGCCCATCAAGACGCTCTCAACGACGGCACTCTAGCCGTCGACGAGCCGATGATTGTGATTTTCAAAAGCAAAGAGCAAGTGCTCAAGGTTTTCTTGAGCAAAGCTGAGCTAGTCTGGCAGCCAACAGTAGATGAATCTGGCAACGATGTTGCTGGACGAGTCTTCTGCGCTGGAGTCAACTTTAGTGGGGCAAAAATCGCTCACTTCGACCGCCTGGCTTGGCCCGAGACGCAAGTAAATGCCTTCACCCACGGCTGGATTGCCACAAGGGAGCGGGCGCACATTCTCTTATCTACCCTGTGGTGGCTCAGTGACGACCAACGAATCGTCATCTACGAGCTGATCAATCCGGGTCAACCCTTCCCTATTGATTGGCTGCCTACGGCTGCCAGTCGGGGATCGTGGCAATGAGCGCTAGCGCTTAGCCAAACCTCTCAGGATCACCCATGTCAAAACCTCCTAGTCAAGCTCTACCTGGTGCAAAAGGAGCAATCTGGCTTCTCGTCGCCATCAACTTGTTTAACTACATCGACCGCCAAGTGCTATCGGCGGTGGTGCCTGAAATCAAAGAATCGCTGTTGGTGAATCCGGAACACACTGGCATCGTTGGCTTTCTCATGAGCGGCTTGACCAGCTTGCTGGGCTCCAATCCAGACAACGCTTTAGTCGGCCTCCTGGGCATGGCCTTCATGGTCAGCTACATTGTCTTCTCGCCCATCCTCAGCAATTTGCCAGTCAAACGCTGGTGGATCATCGCCGCTGGTATCACGGTCTGGAGTCTAGCAAGCGGTGCATCGGGACTGGCAATGACCTTCTCGGTGCTGCTGCTAACACGCTGCTTTGTCGGCATCGGCGAAGCAGCCTACGGCCCCATTGCACCGTCGGTGCTCTCAGACTACTACCCGGTGGAACAGCGGGGCAAAGCGCTCTCGTGGTTCTACCTGGCGATTCCGGTGGGCAGCGCCCTGGGCTACATTCTCGGCGGAGCGGTTGCCGCATCGCTGGGGTGGCGTTGGGCATTTTATCTGGTCTTACCGCCAGGTATCATCCTTGCTGCCATCTGTCTCTTCATGCGCGACCCCGCGACTTTGAAGAAGCAGGTGCAAACGCCCAAGGTCAATTCGCTGCAGCTCTACAAGAAGTTCTTGGCCAACAAAAGTTTCTTGACCAACACCATCGCCATGACCGCCATGACTTTTGCCATTGGCGGCATCGCTTTCTGGATGCCGACCTACTTTCACGAGTTCAGGAAGGCAGGCAGCTTGGCTGAAGTGAACATGATCTTTGGCGCCATTCTGGTGGTCTCGGGTCTCAGTGCCACTCTCATCGGTGGTTACCTGGCCGACCATCTGCGCACCAAAATCAAAGGCTCGTACTTCAAGGTATCAGGTATCGCCATGCTCTTGGCCTTCCCCTGTAGCCTGGGTATGCTCTATGCGCCCTTCCCCACAGCCTGGGTGTTCGTCTTCCTTGCCTGCTTCTTCCTCTTTCTCAACACAGGCCCAAGCAATACCGCCCTCGCCAATGTCATCGAACCAAGCTCTCGTTCCAGCGCTTTTGCGCTGAACATCTTGATCATTCACCTCTTCGGTGATGTGGTATCGCCTTTGATTATCGGTGTCATAACCGATGCCACAGGCAAGAACATGACCCTGGCTTTCCTGGTGGTCTCAGTGCTAGTGCTAGCAGGCGGCATCGTTTGGCTGTTCGGCGCCAAGCATCTGGACGAAGATACCAGAGCGGTAAGCGAACATCACGACTAGAACAGACCTGAAAAATCTCTGCAGACTCAACACTTGCAGAAAATCTCCCGAAAGGGCCATCAAAGCTAACGCTTGGTGGCTCTTTCTTTTTACTTTTATTTACTACTCCAAATAGTTAAGATTGCGAAATTTAAAAATTTTGGGAAAAATGAAATCGAAACCTAGCCATAGGAAACTGGCCAATCAGCATGTCTTTTAGCAGTTTGGCTGCTCGAGAAAAAGAGATAGATGAACATGCGTCAATGCGAAAACAGAGATACAGAAACAATAGTAGAGAGACTTTGCCGTCTCTCTACTATTGTCTTGCAGCTTTTGTAATTTCAGGCCATTGTAATTCTAGGCCGGAAAAGGTCGAGACCTTACGCCTTACTTCTGTGCAGGCGCCGAGATCACACTGACCACAGCAGTAACGTTGTCGCGAGCCTTGGCTGCCAGAGCGGCTTTGATCAGCTCCTCGACGATCAGTTGCGCCGACTTACCACTAGAGAGAATGCCAATCAGTTGATCGTCGGTCAACGAATTGTTCAAGCCGTCCGAGCAACTGAGAATAACATCGCCAGCGGCAATCTCGACTTCACGAAAATCGACGTCCAGCTTCTGAGCAGAGCCCAGAGAGCGAGTAATGACGTTTGAGGTGTAGCCCCTTCTATACGAGTTCCACTCGTCGTTAGAGAGATGACCGCCACGCCACAGCTCATATTTGACGACATGATCATCGTTGACCAAATCGAGAGCAACGCCGCCCAACTGTTGCAATCGGCGCAACCGATAGACTCGACTATCGCCGACCCAAGCCACTAAAAGCTTGCTGCCCTGGAGCAGTGACAAAGTTGCGGTAGTGCCCATGCGCTGCAAACCAGAATCATTGTTGTTGAGCTCGACCACAGCTTGATGGGCATTCTGTAGAGCCTGGCAGAGCCAGATTTTAGCTTCTTCTGTCGAGTCGAAGCTCGCCGGAGCCGCTGTGGCGCCGGCGGCCAAACTTTGGCAGGCCGTAGCACTCGCCATTTCACCGTTTTGGTGCCCACCCATACCGTCGGCCACAACCAGCAGGTTGTTGTCGCGATGGATGGCAAAGGCGTCTTCATTGTTGGCTCGACCACCGATATCGGTCTGGCCGAAGGTTTCCGACTTAAGGACATTCATGGGTGTCTCTTGTTCTTGGGTAATGGAACTTGGCAAAAAAACCGAGAGAGAGGGCAGCACAAGCTACCCTCTCTGCTTTGAAACAATTGCCAGAAGCAAACGACCTCAGCCCATAAAGAGCATCAAATCGCAGCATAGGGCTTGAGGACGAGTCCCTGGGCGGTGTAGCACAGCTCTGCCTTCTTGATGGCGTGGCGGGCATGGCTGGCTGCCAGCTGCGCCGATTCGACAAGGGAATTGCAGGCCACCGCAGCGTCAACTTGATACTGCAGTGTGTCGTGCTGAACGATTTCCAAAAAGCGTTCGTAAGCATCTTGGTCCACTCGCACTCGCTCTTCCAACCAGACCTGCAGGGCTGGCGGAGGAAGGACAGCAGCAGCACGAGCACGCTCAAGGGCGTAGTCGAGGTGATGGACAGCGACGACTGCCACCTCACGCTCATTGCTGTTGACGCTGAAGCGATGGAAGACGCAGACGACGTGAAGCTTGGCAATGTCGCTGACGAGGCTCAATGCCGCCTCGCGAAGTGCAAAGAACCGACGGGTAAAAGACGCCATGATTCAACTCCTTTGTTAGCGTGCTTGGTAGCTCAACCGAAAGGTTGAAAAATTCTACTTCTGCACTAATGCTGGTCTGGTGTTTGGCTACTTAAGGTTGCTGAGATTGCTCGTGATGAAAAATGAATGGGAGATAAAACGAAAATGAATATCCCTTGAGGATAAACAGGCACCATTGGCGATTGCAACGACAATCAACCTATTTCAACAATTTAAATACATATTTTTGCTTCCGCCACCTGCGCGACATAGCGCGACCCCGCTAAAATCAAAGCACTGAAAAGCTTGCTGAGTGCCGATATAGAGAAGGCAGCAACAACAACACAACAAAAATAGCGGCACCGTATATGGTGTCGCAGAGAATCTTAAATAGACAATTTAAATTAGTATAAATGGCAATTGTTGCAACTTTGTTGCTAGATCAAACAGGGCAACAAATTAACTTACTGAGCCTTCACTATCACTAGCCAATTGACCAAGAATTGTGCGAGCACGAGAACTGAGAGCACGAGCCTTTTCTATGTCTTTGGTTTCTTCGCACATTTCTGAGTATTGCATCAATATATGAGCCAAGACAATGTGCTTTGCTCCAAGCCGCAGCTCGACCATTGTGAGCGCTTGCTCAAACATCTTGGCGGCAGTTTCAAAATCACCTTTTTTGTGGCTAACCTTGGCCCCTTCAACCAAAACCTTCCAGCCCAAAGTTCTTTCAGTATCTCTGTCTTCAGGCTTGGTCTTCATCGCCTTAGAAAAAGAATCAATATTCATAACTTAGAACCTTTGAACGCTGCACTGACAACTTAAGTCATACCCGCGAATCAAGAGTAGTAATCCAAACAATTAGCTCTACTGCTCTAACTCTTTGAACTTCTCATCTAAATCATCCGGCTGATCAAGAGCAGCTTTCTCGGTGGTGTAAATAGTATTGTCTGGCCCCTTAGGTAAGCCCCCTAAGCGCACCTTTCGTGCTTCTAAAAGCTTATCGTTTAGCTCAGGTGTTGGATTTTTCAAGGCTACAGCATAAGCCATTTTTTTGTCATTACGCTCGATTATTCCATCATTGATCATACGAAAAATAGGAAACCGCAGAGCCGGTATGAGGAAGAACAAAAGACCATAACCGAAGAGCACAAATAGCAGTGGTTGCAACATATAGAGAGCCGGCACCAGGGCCATATTGAAGATCAAAAATATACTGCCCAAAAGAACAATCAAACCAAAAACAATAATTCCCCAGAGCTGTCCACCCTCAACGCTCATGAACTGCCATTCTTTCTCTGGCAAGAATCCTTCTAAAGCAAGACCGCGACTCTGACTTGTCTTTATCGCCTTCTGTCGACCAACATGCTGACTGAAAAGTTGACTAAGATTGTCTGGAGCAAATTCTTCTTGTGGCGCAGAAGCAAGAGCAGTATTAGGCTGTTCGATCGCAAGAGTTTGAAAAGCAGGAAAAACATAAATGATGTGACCCGCTTCAGTCACTTCTGGTGAGCCATTAAAGCGTTGCATCACGGCAATCATCCAATCTTCATTCTTAGGATCAAGGCCCGTAAACGGTGCTACCTGCTCAGCTGTGACAACACCTTGATTAGCTTCGAGCACCTGCGCTATTGTCTGCCACTTAGTTTCATCAAAACTGGTATTAGGGTTACCATCACCAAAGAGATACGAAAACACGCTGAGCAAGAAATTGGGCTTTGGTTTTTCAGCATTGCGCTGCTTGCGATAATCGCCCTGAGCGTCATAGGGCAGGTTAGAAGAACCATAGCCGCCCGGCATCGGAGTTACATAGCGCCAGAAGAAGATCCAGTCCCAGAACCAGTCGAACATCCAATAGAGATAAAACGGTCTGTAGGAATAGCCAGAGTTGTAGCCAAAATCAAAGATATTGCCAAAATCAAAATTGAAATCGCCGCCACCGCTATCGCTATCCCCGCCTGACAGCGCTCTCAATCCAGCTATGATCACCACTACTACCAAAACAACAATTAAGAGCGCACCTAGCACCAGAGCCAATCCAAATGAAATTCTGACAATGAAGAACATCAGGGCAACAAAGGCGCGCATAACAATGAGCGAAACATTGGCAGCGACGCGGAACATAGAGCGCAGTACTTCGCGTGAGGCATTGGCCGCATAAGCTTGTTGCAAATTACCGGCAAATTTGTAGGCGATGTTGCCAGACTCGGTTACTTCAAGATGAGCGTGGGTCTCAGAAGCAATATTATTAAGCTCGCTGACCACAATCGGCAATGCCATGCCAGTATCGGCAGCAATGTCCACCGGCACAATGCGCGGACCACGTGTGGCTATAGCCTCAAGCACCCTCTTCTTTTCAGGAGAATGGACCGGATTTAGTAATTCCGCAAAGGCCGCCATGACTACTCCGCCAAAATCAAATGCACTACCCAGCAAATGCACAAAAACAAGAAAGCTAGCATTTTCTTGCCAATACCAACTAGTAGCTATTGTGCATCAAAACAGCTGGCTTTTCATTTCTCTTTTAAAAATTCGGGACCGACGGGACTCGAACCCGCGACCTCCTACGTGACAGGCAGGCGCTCTAACCAACTGAGCTACGATCCCAAGACTAAGCTCACACAGAGGTGGCGCTCCAATCGAGACAAATAAGATACCACAGCTTGCATATGTCGTCAGATTTCAATGGCAAGATAGAGCAAAATGCCTTTACACAAGAGCACCCAAATCTGAACTAGAAGATCATCGCCAAGCGCTTGACAAGCCGTGTGTAGCAAGCTTTCACAGCTGTGCTAGGTGCGCTATATACTGCCAACGATCGAATTCTTGTTAATAGAGCTAGATACTAATCATGAGAGGTTGAACTAGTGTTCTCTTTAGAACTAGTCTCGATAAAGTCTACCGCTATCCCTTTCTTCCAAATTTAAAAACCAACACTCAACCTTCACAACCACTCTGACTTTCTCCCACCTAGTTCACGCTCAAGCGTTTAGGGGAGGAGCTCACATTGTTTGGCTGAGGTTTTGTTCGGCATTTTCTAAATCTTTCTACCACTTACCAATCACTAAGGAGAACACATCATGTTCCTATACGTAATGGGTGCTTCGGTGGTTTTGGCTATTGCCATTGCCGTCGTTGCCCACTTCCGCAGCAAGGCCGCTTCGGCCCCTTCCGCAGACAGCGACGTCGACACTGAAGAGTTCGATGGCACGGTCGGCGAAGAGTTTCCCAATCCCAACCTTCCCCGGGCTGCATTGATCGAACTGACCGACGAGAACTTCGAAGCTGAAATGGCGAAGAGCGATCTTCCCATTGTCGTGGAATTTTTCGCCGACTGGTGCGGCTCTTGTCGTACCCAGGGTCCGTTGATGGAGCAGGCCGCCGCTGAGTTTGCCGGCAAGGCTCGCTTCTTCAAGGTCGACCACGACGTCTTCAACACGCTTTTGCACCAGGTAAACGTCACCCACATGCCCACCACCTTCTTCGTCAACCCGAAGACTCGCACCCAGATCGTCCATGTTGGCGTTCTCAAGGTCGATGCCGTGGGCGAGAAGCTCGACCAGTTGGCTGCCAACAGCGATCAGGGTATTCAGATCAGTCCCGACAGCAAGCACATGTTCTTGCTCGACGCCGTCGTCAACTAAAACAGACAAAAACAGGTTTTTGTTCGACTTAGGTCCGAGCTTAAAATTTAGCGACCAAAGCGTTGACAAAAACGTTCCAAAAGAACTTCTAAGAGACGACCCATAAGGCGAAAGGTAGCGGCATTAGTGCTGTTACTTTTCGCTCTTATGGGCTCGTCTTTTTTAAACTGTTTTACTATATGTTCTAATATTAAAATCAGCAAGTAACCGATAGTCGCCGATAGTCGGTACAATCACCGGGGTTAGGCCATTGATTTTGGCCGGGGTATTTATTGCTACTATTAACAACCTGCGACAGCTTCGGGTCTACAAGTAAGCATGATATTTGCCATCGATAATTTAGCAATTCGGCCTTACCGCTCAAGCGACGCAGACTGGCTCAGCTACCACGCCAACGACCGCGAGGTCTGGCTTAACTTACGAGATCGCTTTCCTTTTCCCTACACCAAAAAAGATGCTAGAGAATGGCTGGAGCTAGCCAACCGACTACAACCAGTCACTAACTTTGCCATTGTTGTCGATGAAAAATGCGTTGGCGGAATTGGCATTGCAATTAATCAGGATGTCCATAGAAAGAGCGCTGAATTAGGCTATTGGTTGGGCAAAGAGTATTGGGGCCAAGGCCTGATGAGTAAAATCTTGGCGCCAATGACCGAATATTACTTTGCCCATCACGACCTAGTTCGCATCTACGCCATGGTTTTTGACTGGAACCCAGCATCAACAAAAGTTCTAGAAAAAGCAGGATATGAGTTTGAAGGACGTTTGAGAAAATCAGCAATCAAAGACGGAAAGTTTTGCGATCAGCTGCTGTACGCCAAAATAAAGTAGCTTTGACCAAAGACCCATATGCACTAGACAAAACCAGAAAGCGAAACAAACAACCCGATATCACCAGCAACAAGTAAATGCAAAAGCTCCAGAACGGCACAATCATCGACGATAAGTACTGCGTGCTCGACTTTCTCGGCATTGGCGGCATGGGCATTGTCTACAAGGTTGAACAACTCTCTCTCAAAGCAGTTCGTGCTTTGAAAATGATAGACACAGATAAACTCAGCGACGACAGTTGGCGCCGTTTTCAGTTAGAAGCTAGGGCCGCATCAACTCTTGAACACACCAATATAATCAAAGTCTATGACTATGGCCTATTCAACAAGCTGACACCATACTATGTTATGGAAGTTGTGGACGGCATGACCCTTGGTGAGCGCATTAACATCAACGGGCCGATAAACACTGAGCAATTTTTCTCAGTTTTCATTCCACTAGCCCAGGCATTAGCATACATTCACAGCAAAGGCCTGTTGCATAGAGACATAAAGCCAGCCAACATTATGCTCAGCGAAGAGGCAAACGGCAAAATCTCACAAGTAAAAGTTCTCGATTTTGGCTTAGTAAAAATGTTCAGCGACGCCAACTGCGGCGCTCTAACTAAAGCCGGCGCCCTAACTAAGGCCGACGAGATCATTGGTAGCCCCACTTTTATGAGCCCTGAGCAAACAGCGGGCCGCAAACTCGACCAGCGCTCTGACATTTATTCTCTTGGCTGCGCTATGTTCGATGCCCTAACGGGAGAACCACCCTATCTTGATTACAACCCAGTAGAAGTACTGATCATGCACCAATCTAAGGCCATTCCCAGCCTGGCTGAAAAGGCTCGAGGGCGAGAATTTGACGAAAGAATTGAGCTACTTGTACGAGTCATGCTGGCAAAGAAACCTGGTGATCGCCATCAAAAAATGGATGAAGTAGTGCAAGATCTAATTGCTATCCAAAGCGGCCACAAGCCCATATTTGCAAGCGAATATTGGCAAGATACAAACAGTGTAAAAACCGTCAAAAAGCAACTTGTAGATCACGATGCAGATACAGATGACGATACAGATGTAGATGAGGATGCAGATGACTCTATAGACGCAATCGATACAGGCAAACTAACAAAGCGCACAAACTCTAATCAAAGACTGTTCAAATACGCCACCATTGCCGCAATTGCTCTCTCTGCTAGCGCGGCTCTGGTAGCAACATCTGCCTATGTCTGGCAAATACGCGACAGCAACAGCGAAACAAACACAAAAAGCTCGGCGCTAGGTCAAAGCCGCTCAATTGAACCAAGCCACAAGTATGCCCCCAGCCCACCCTACTCTCGCGAAGCAACAGTAGCCGGAAAGGGAGTAATAATCTTCGACTTTCCCAAAGACTATTCTATTGGAGAAATCAGCTCACTAGACGGCCACAAACAAGTCAACGCACAGGGCACTGTTACCATGCCCCAAGGCGAACCATTTCGCTTTACTGCCAGCAAAGACTGTATGCGCCATCCGCAGCTATTAGAACAATTCAAAACCAACGAAATTAGAGTTCTTGAGTTAAATGCTCGCCCAGGAGCCAAAGATGAACATATAGCAGCAATCAAACATCTTACTAAGCTAGCAAAATTGACCATCTGTGATTGCACTCTTAGCCCAGCTGGAATAGCCAATCTAGAGAACCTCACTGAACTAAAAGACCTAACCATTAATTCCTCCAATTTCGATGACCAGACCTTCTCGCAATTGAAAATATTATGCCAACTCGATACCTTAGAGGCCCGCGAGATTCCTGAATTGAACAAAACCATTGAAGCCCTATCCAACTCTCAAAGCTTGCAAAAACTAGTACTATGCAATGGTTCCCTAAACGACCAAAGTCTCAAATCAATCGGCAGACTTAAACATTTGACTTATCTCAACCTCGCACTCAATCCAGCAATCACTAGCGGAGGCATCAGCGCCCTGTCAACTTGTAGCGAACTGAAATATCTCAATCTAATTCAAAACCCAGCAACCAATAAAGTCATTTCTACTTTGTCAGCCCTAAAGAAATTGTCGTGCCTAAAGCTTACTGCCCTAGACTGGAAACCAGAAGACGACAATAGATTGAAAAGGAATCTACCAAAAAATTGTGAGCTACAACTACTTCACATCGAGTCTAACAAAGCGAGCAAAGACCTAGACAATCTCATCAATTAGGCCTTTCAGCTGAGGCACAAACCTTATGGAACAGCTCAGACCAGAAACAATTATCGATGAAAAATACCGGGTGATCAATACACTCGGCGTCGGTGGCATGGGCATTGTTTATCGGGTAGAGCAACTCTCTCTCAATAGCGAGAGAGCACTGAAAACTATTCATACCGATAAATTGAGCGAAGCAGTCTGGCAACGTTTTCAACGAGAAGCCAAAGCAGCATGCAGACTTGATCATTCTAACTTGGTAAAAGTATTTGACTATGGCCTACTGGAAAAAGTTACACCATACTATGTGATGGAAATCGTTCAAGGTCAGACGCTCTCAGCCAGAATCAAACTTCTGGGTACTCTCAGTTTAGAACAGTGCCTAAATGTTTTTATTCCAACAGCCTTTGCCCTGGCCTATGCCCACGAGAAGAAAATCATTCACCGTGACATGAAACCAGCCAACATCATGTTTAGTGAAACAAACGGCAAAATTTCAGAAGTCAAAGTTCTCGATTTTGGCATCGCAAAATTGATCAGCGATAGCAACCTGACAAACGCTTTAACAAAGCCTGGAGAAGTGATCGGCAGCCCGCATTTTATGAGCCCTGAGCAGTCTTGGGGTGGGAAAATTGATGCCCGCTCAGACATTTATTCACTGGGTTGCTCAATGTTCGAAGCCCTCACCGGTCTGCCACCATTTATTGCTAAAAACGCAGTACAAGTAATTATGCTGCACCAAAGCTCACCAGCACCAACACTGGCTCAAATCGCACCCAATATTGAGTTTGGCGAAAGCATTGAACAAATAATAAGAGTAATGCTAGCAAAAGACCCTAATCACCGCTATCAGTCAATGGATGAATTAGCTCAAGATTTGATATCTGTTAAAAACGGCAAGCAGCCACGTTTCGCCCAAACCCAAGAAAAACAGTCAGAGCAACAGGCAAACTTACCAGCAGCCAAAACTATCGCAACTAAAACAATTACTAAAGAAGACACATTTGACGACGACGAAGATATTTCAAGCGACACCATAGACAAGATCTCTGAAAGCCAGACTATAACTACAAATATACTGAGCAAAGTCAATGTTCCGGCACTGGCGCTGACTATAATTCTCATCGTTGCTGCAACCGCGACACTGATCTTGCTGCAACCTGGTCTGTCCCATAAAAGAAGCGAACAAACCACTGCGTTCCGGCTTGACTCTCATGATCTACCAGCAGATTCAAACAAGCCATTCTCCCATTCGACCACCCACGCTAGCGGTCAAAAAGTAACTGTTTTTGAGTTTCCTAAAGAGTTTTCTGCAGGAGAAATTAGCTCTCTAGACGGCCGCCATAAATTAGAGGCTCGTGGTGAAGTAACAATACCCTTTGGTGCTTTAATTGGCTTTCGACCCAGCAAAGAGTTTTTGGAAAAACCTGAGCTTTTCAGAAAATTTCGCGCCAACGAGCTTGCCGAAATCGATGTAGCCGATCGACATATGTTCAGCGATAAACATCTCGCCAATATGAGACACCTAGTCAGCATTTGCTATCTCAATCTCAAAGACACAAACCTAAGCAGTAGTTGCATCAACGATCTCAACTGTTTAACGCAACTTAGAGAACTAAACGCTACCAACACTGGCATAGATGACCAAGCCTTAGCAAAGCTAAGTCGACTCAAGAATCTAGAGTTTCTTGAAGCAAGAGAATTTCCCGCTCTAACCAAAACTATTAAGGCCCTGGCCGGGTCAACAAAGCTGCGAAAGCTTTCATTGTCCAACACCTGCACAGAAAACTATTTGCTCAAAGAGGTTGCCCAATGTCGTCAGTTAAACTACCTGAGCCTATCTCAAAACCGAAAAGTTACAGCTGAAGGAGTCAAGTTCTTACTGCCACTAACCCAACTAAACCACCTCAATTTGCTTGATTGTCATGTCGGACCAGAGGCAACTGCCACACTGGCATCTTTCAAAAAAATGCGCTTACTCAAGCTGAACATAAGCAATTGGTCGAAGGGCGATGTTGCCAATCTAAAGCAACTTCTGCCAAAAAAGTGCACATTAGAAGTGGATGAGCTTGAACCGATGAAAAGTCGAGAAGTTTTAGATCAATTGAATCAATGGCGCAGCATGGAACCAGTTGTAGGAAAATAGTGTTACCGCCAGGCAACCCTAGGGAATGCACTCTTTAACTTCGCCAGTCAAATATATTTGGAACTAATGCCAGCTTTAGATGTCATGAGCATCTAGAAATTGTCTTTTCCGTGGAGTGGCAAGCTAATGAATCAACTAGAGCAAACAAAAATAGCTTTGCTACGTGAAGCAGCAAAAACACTCAATACCATTAGTAAGGTGAAGAGTGGCGGAGAAGCATTTGTGAAGTGTAAGCACGCCTACGACCACCCAGAAGAAACTAGAACACTTTACTTGCATGCTCTAGACTCGCTGATAGAAGACGGCGCCACCGAGCTTGTACTAACCAATGAATATCTAGATTTATTTGAATTGAAGCAAACGACACAAATTTCGACTATAGATGCAGCCAAAGATGCTTTGCTTAGGCAGCTAAAACAAGACGGCCGAATCTATAAGATTCACAGCCCCCAGGGCGAGTTTGTGCAATGCAAAAAATTTGCCCTAGGCGGCGCCGATCGACCAGACGAGAACGAAGAAGAGTCGCGGATTATGTTCTTGAAAGCACTCTCAGAACTGATGCGTTATGGCAAAATTGATCTGGTTTCAGAGAGCCGAGAAATGACTGTGTTTGCCCCAGCCATGCAGTACAGCAACGCCACCACTGCCACTGAAATCTACGAAGATTTGCGCCAATGTAGTTAACGTGAGATGAGTTAACGTGAGGTGATCAACTGTGGTCACACGTTAGTCCCAACTTTCTTTCATACTGTTCTTTATAACCACCCCATTTGTTCTATTGGTGAAACGTTGCTACCACTGAAACAAACCTAGTTTCACGTCACTTTCACAAGCTTGCTAGTATCTTCAAATCACACCCCGCCTATTTAACCCTCAAATAAATAAGACGGAGTATTGATCATGCCACCAACCAAAGCCATAATCGAGCTTGGAGAAGCAATCTTAACCAGCCCAGCAGTGAAATCTGCTGCTGAGGCCGCAATTAAAGCCGGCGCCTCGTTGATAGATGACTTTTTCTCTATCGGCAGTCGCTCTGTCGCTAAATCTGTATCCAGCAGTGCAGAAACACAAGTGGCTACGGTAGCTAAGTCTGCAGCAACAGGCTGGGGCAAGAGCGCCGAAAGACTTTTTATCAATCCGAATGACGACAAAGCGGTAACCAGTCTCATCAGTGCAATCGAATCACCCTTACAGAGTGCCGCCGCCAAAACAGCAAAAGAATTGCGCCTGCCACTGACCGAAGGCCATAGAACTGCCATGACTGAACTAGCACAAGACAAAATTTTAACAACTCGCCTCGGTCTAATCTCTGGAGAATTACAACCGCGCTCAGTGACTGAACTGCAGAGACATCTGCAAAAATCTGTTGTCGACGATTTCAGAAAAACCTTTCAGCGCTTTCTGCCAGGAAGGAACGAGGCTACCGAAAATCTAGGCCTGCTGCGCGGTAACGCTATCGATCCCTTTGAGAGTTTAGTAACACATGACCGTCGAAGAATCGTTGAAGAGGCTTTGAAAACGCTGCCACAAAGACAGGCAGAAGCCATTCAAAAGAAATTCTTCGACGGTTTATCTACAGGAAAAACTGCCGACGCCATGGGAATAACAGTAAGCCGCATTCAGCAGCTAGAAGGCTTTGCCATAGGCAGACTGCGCCAGCCCATTCTCCAAGAGATCACGCCTTCCAATATGTACAGCCCCACTCAACTACTACGGGGTAAACCTTCTTGGAGCGATCTGATGTAATGTAGTGGGAAGGCGAAAGAAAATCACTTCACCAGCGGCATATCAATAATCTGCGCTACTGAAAGCTCAGGGGCAGCCCTGCCATTCTCTAAATGCAACAGACCAAGTTGCTCATATTTAGGTCGAATGCGCTCAGACATTAAACCAAGGCGTTTCAAGTTTGGAATGATCATGCGGAACATCGAGCTTCTGAAGAAGCCCATTAAAGCTGACTCGCTGACAAATTTATCCCACGCTTTTGGCGTGAATAAATGAGTGTAATACTCATCATAAATTTCATGGGCTAGAAAACGTCTTTGCAAAAGCAAGCAAACTTCAAAAGCCCATTCTTCACGCTCACGCAATTCAGCTTCGTTCAATTCTGTTTTGTAATAGCGCTCTAGAGCCAACACACCATAGTGAACGTGACGTGCCTCATCACCAATTACATACTTAAGACAATCTTTGAGAACCGGCTCACCAGTGACTTTGCGAATAGTTGAAAATGATCCCAAACCAAACCCTTCAATCATAATTTGCATGCCAAGAAATTTGACGTCCCATCTAGGATCTTCCATCAAAGCTTCAGTAAGAACATACAAGTTCTCGTTGATTTCGTAGACTTTCTCCATTTTTTCATGCAAGTAGCGATGAAAAACTTCAATGTGTCTGCCTTCGTCTACAACCTGTGTTGCGCCAAAGAGCTTGCCATCCAGCCATGGAACTGCTTGCATTACCTGTGCGGCGCCATAAAGAGCGGCCTGCTCTCCGTGCAATATCTGACTCAAGAACCAACTGAGCAATGAATGACGTTGCTTCGATTTTTCTAGAGGGCTTAGTTTGCTCCACATTGGCAAAACATTGGCTGGGCAAAAGGCATCAGGCAAAAGCAGCCCGGTTAAATCAAGTGGATCGACGTCGCGACTCCAATCGATACTCTCAGTAGCGTTCCACTGAGACGAATTAGCAGCATTATAAAGTTTAGCCAGCTCTGGATAGTCGCGAGTGTATTGCCAATCAAAATGCACTTTGTGCGACGGGTTCATGCTTGAAAAAGAAGCACCCTTTGCACATTGTTCAAACAGACCACGATAGGCCGGGCCTAAAAACGACTTGAGCATTTTGATGTTGCCGCGACTAGTTGCATCAGCAACTACTGGCCAAGTGCGGCCGACGGCCGTAATTAATTGAGGAAGAGATTTGATAACCAAGTGATACCGCTTTGCCTTTTCTTTTGCAAGAATTGAATTGCCAAGACCCAATAACTGTGAATGCTTGTGACCGGCATTAAGCAAATAAGTTCCATCTTGAACAGATGTTATTCAGTTTAGTTGTTTGAAAGAAGGTATTGGGCCTCATTGCCAATGACGCAACCTAACTTATTTAATTTAGAATATGGCAACAGGGCCAGCGGTGAGCGCCGATTGTCTGGCAGCTTCGATCACTTGCAAACAAACGAGTGCATCTTCAATCTTCACAGGCACAGGGCCACCAAGACGAATGGCATCGCGCATTTGCTCATAAAAATTCTGATACGAACCCGGCTCTGAAGCGATGTTGACCTTATGTTTGACGCCGTTTGTGTAGGTGGTCAACTTACCATGATGGTCTGTGTGCTCATGGCCCCAATGCCAATGACCAGGTCTATGGCCATCTTTTAGTGAATTCTCTTGAGGGTCAAGACCCCATTTTTCGTAAGTCCCATCAATTCCTATCAAACGAAATCTAGGGCCAACCTCGGGTGCCAGCATGCTCACCCATATATGGACAACCACAGCATCGGCAAAGCGCAGAGCCACAAAAGTATCATCGTCACCGGCCACGCCTGGGCGTCTGTGCATGATTTCAGCATAGACCTGCTGGGGTTTACCAAAGAGCACGAGAGCTTGATCTATGAGGTGACTGCCTAGGTCAAAAAGCAATCCACCACCTTCATCAGGAGAGGTGCTTTCCCGCCAACCACCTGGTTTCGGCTCTAAGCGATAGCGCTCAAAGCGAGACTCCATGCGGGTAATCTTTCCCAGTTGACCACTTGCAATGAGCTTTTTTATCGTCAAAAAATCATTGTCCCAGCGTCTATTTTGAAAAACTGAAATAGGTACATTGGCCTCAGAGCTGGCAGTTATCAACTGTTCAACTTGGTCAGATGATATAGCTACTGGCTTATCGATTACGACCGGAATGCCCGCATAAATACTAGCCAGGCCCAAATCTAGGTGGGTATCGTTAGGCGTGGCCACAACCACAAGATCATACTGGTCAGCCACCTTAAAGACTTCATCGACCTTACAACAAATCTTGGCATTAGGAAAATCGGCCTCTGCCTGCTCTTGTCTGCCTTGGCTGCGGGTGACGATGGCCGCTACTTCCATACCAGCAGTCGAAGCAATCAAGGGGGCATGAAAAGCTGCACCGGCGAGACCATAACCGATAATTGCTGTGCGAACTGGCTTATTTTGCGACACTATGTTGCTCCCTAATTTGCCATTAAAGATAGCTTTGCCCTATGAAGTGGTCAAGCGATTATTCACCACAAAGCCCAAAACGAGCGCAGCAAAGCAGGGCAAAGTTGCGCCAAACACCATATCAGCTGTAAACTGTCTCGATTAATAGGTTTACACTTGGTCAAAATAGGGACTGATTAATTGTTAGGACTTATTACTACCGGCTGATAAATTTTCTTTTGAACGAAGGGCTATACTGGCTTTCATGGATCAAGATTGGGACAGATACAGAATTTTAGGTGAGCAAGCTGAGGCTTCCTCCAACTATCCCTATGCAGAAGCAATGTGGGCTATGACAGTTCTGATTGCGCAACATTTCGGCGACAAAGACCCCCGCACGCCCTATAGCCTAGATTCTCTCAGCCGCTCTCTTATGAGACAGCAGAAGTTTACTTTAGCCGAGCATTTTCTCAGCAAAGCCTGGACGATAAAAACCCAAGTTATCAACGCCAGCGCCTTAGAAATAGCTACAACCATGAATCTCGTAGCTGAACTCTATTATCGCCAAGGCAAATACCCAGATGCCATACAAATGTGCAAGAAAGTACATGGCATCTATAACAGCTCTTACGGTCCCAATCATCCAAAGACCCATGAAATTGCTGGCAATATTGCCATGTTAGAAAAAATGGCCAATCCTGTATCAGTTCAGACACCGGCTCAGACTCCAGTTCAAGCTCCAGCTCAGGCTCCAGCGCCTCAACCAGTTGTGCCTGCCCCCACGGCCAGCACCGTCAGCCAGGCGGCTGTTCAAGCACCGGCAAGCCAAGCTGCGGCTCCAGCTGTAGTCAACCCCGCCCCTTCAACTAATAAAAAGCGCTCAGGTATGCCCCGTTGCGAGGTTTGTGGCTCTGTTATGGAAGCCGATTGGTGCTTCCGTTGCACTGGCAACAGCGTCAAAGCTGTTAACCCCGGTCAACAACTTACTTAATAAGTATTACAAAGTGTTTTTTTGTTTTTGTATCGGTTTTCAATAGGCAGATAAAACAACCCTTTTTGAAAGTTATGCAGGCATACCTAGCACGTTGATACTCTATGTGGTGCCTACTGAATTGCCTTTTACGCAAATGCTTTGACAAATAATTCTTGCAACAAATGAAATTGGACCTCCGGGTACACAATTAGTCGCTAATGCATGTTGGTATATGTATATTAGTAATGAGTATGTGACATAAAAAAGTAACTAATCGGATGGTAAAAACTCTTCTGATTGACTGGAAGAGAGGGAGTTGTTAATGCCTTTACGCAGAATCAAAATTGAAGACTTGACTGAAGCTCCAGAAATTCGAAAGCGAACGCCGCTCTCTGTAGAATTTCCAGAGATAGCGGCGATGTGGCATAAAACTAAAAACCGCAACTTTAAACCAGATCAGTTTTCCGTCGGATCAAACATTGAAGTTTGGTTCAAATGTCCTGAAGGAACTGAGCACGTCTTCCAGAAAGCGATTTCGTCAATGGTATTGGCCAGACGCAAAGGCGCCAAAGGTTGCCCGGCCTGCAAAGGCGATTTGGTAACCAAAGACAACAGTCTCGCTCGACGTTTTCCTAAAATCGGCAAAGAGTATTTAGAAAAGAAAAACGGTCTAGCTTTATCTAATGTCAGTTACGGCTCAAGTCGTAGAGTTTGGTGGCACTGTTCCAAATGCGACCATGAGTGGCAAACAGCAATTTCGAATCGAACCCAGCTTGGTTCATCGTGTCCGAACTGTCGCAAATCACCTCTTTTAAATCTGAGCAAGATCAATCGCTACATCAAGTTCTTTGACAGAAAAGCCAATAAGGGCATCGACCCTGAAAAACTGCCTTCTCGCAAACCAGTTTGGTGGAAATGCAGTCGTGGACCAGATCACCAATGGAAACAGGTCTTTCAAGAAAAGGCCGGTGAATTCTGTCCATTTTGTCGCGGCACAAAGCCATCAATAACTAATAACCTGACTCTAATGCCAGCACTAGTCAAAGAGTTTCATCCCACAAAAAACAACAAGCTGAAGCCCAAAGACATCTCTATGCGCAGTTTCAGAACTGCCTGGTGGAAGTGTCCCAAAGGCCCAGACCACGAATGGGAAGGTAGAATTTACGAGCGCACCTACGAAGGGGCTGGTTGTCCATTTTGTCGCAATCATCGTCTCTCTGTCACAAACAGTTTAGCCAAACTCGCTCCAGATATTGCTAAAGAATGGCACCCAACCAAAAATGGCAAGCTAACAGCCAAAGATGTAGTGGCTTTTACAACCCGGCCAGGCTGGTTTCTTTGCCCCTATGGCCACGACTATGAAAAGCCCGTTCACCTGCGCATTCGCTTTGGTTTAGGCTGCCCCGAATGCAAAGAGAGTGGCATCAAGCGAGTAAAAACCAAAGTTCTGAAAACGGCAGAACTGGCGCAACACAAAGGAAAAAAGGTTGCTAAGGCAAAAAAGAGATAACTGAATCTGACAAGTAACGCTCTCAATAATTAAATGCATAGCCCGAAATGGCCTAGGAGCCTGTGGTATACTCCTGCACTGGTGCATGACAACATATTGGAACGCGGATGAACGGAAACAGTTTTCAGCTCAAGGAGCCAGCTCTCAGCGATATTGAAGCTGAACTACAAGAGCAATCAGACCGCCGGCGCACGTTTGCGATTATTTCGCACCCTGACGCTGGTAAAACTACTTTGACTGAGAAGCTATTGCTTTTCGGCGGCGCCATCGAAGAAGCTGGGGCCGTAAAATCGCGCCGAGATCAAAGAAGCGCTACATCTGACTGGATGGAGTTAGAGAAGCAACGCGGTATTTCAATTACGTCAACTGTTTTGCAGTTTGAGTACAAAAACTGTTGTCTCAATCTGCTCGATACACCGGGCCACCAAGACTTCAGCGAAGATACCTACAGAACCCTAGCAGCAGCCGATAATGCCGTAATGCTAATCGACTCTGCTAAGGGTCTTGAGCCGCAAACAAGAAAGCTATTTGAAGTTTGTCGCTTGCGGCGTTTGCCACTGTTTACTTTCATCAACAAGCTCGATCGACCTAGTCGCGAGCCTCTTGAGCTCATAGATGAAATCGAAAAAGAGTTCAACCTGGCAACCTACCCAGTCAATTGGCCGATTGGCACAGGCGACCAATTCAAAGGTGTTGTCGACAGACAGTCACAAACTGTCTACCTATTTGAGCGCACTGTCGGTGGTCGCACTCGCGGTGAAGTAGCGACCTACAAACTTGAAGACCCTAAACTAAAAGAACTAATTCCTAAGGCGCTCTATGCTCAACTCAATGAAGAACTAGAGATTCTAGACGCTGCTGCAGCGCCATTAGACCTTGAAAAAATACATCGCGGTGAGCTTACGCCAGTTTATTTTGGCAGCGCTATGAACAACTTCGGTATTGAACTGTTTCTCAAATCTTTCATACAATTGTCTCTCCAACCTGGTTCTTTTCCTTCTAGCGAAGGTGATATACCGCCGACTTTCACTGACTTCACGGGCTTTGTCTTCAAACTTCAAGCCAATATGGATCCACGCCACCGCGACCGTATTGCTTTTGTCAGAGTTTGCTCTGGTATGTTCGAAAAAGACATGAGTGTGATCAATAGTCGCACCCAAAAAAGCATTCAATTAAGTCAACCCAAAAAACTCTTTGCTAAAGAAAGACAATCAATTGAAAAGGCTTATCCTGGCGATATTGTAGGCTTCAGCAACCCGGGAGCTTTTGCCATAGGTGACACTATCAGTAGTGGCAAACGTTTGTCTTATCCTGGCATTCCTACCTTTGCTCCAGAACTCTTTGCCTTCCTCGAAAACAAAGAACCAAGTAAGTACAAGCAATTCCACAAAGGCATAATCGCCCTGCAAGATGAAGGTGCAATTCAAATTTTGTGGATGACCGAAAGGGACACACGCTATCCACTTTTGGCTGCTGTCGGAGCTTTGCAATTCGAAGTAGTGCAATTTAGACTACAAGCAGAGTACGGCGCCAACACTACCTTGCGCAACGTCGACATTCACAAGGCCCTCTGGGTTGTCGGTGCTTGGGATACACTGAAAACTGCTCCAAATTTAACAAGCTGCACAGTAGCTACTGATAAATTCGAAGACCCTGTTCTTCTATTCAAAAATAAATGGGACTTGAGCAAGTTCAAAGAACTCTACCCAGATATTCATCTCAGTAAAGTAGACCCACGCACTGGGCCAGTTTCAGAAGCATATTAAAAGCTAACCAGCCGAGTCTTTTGACAGAGTCTTTTGAAGGATAGAGCATTGGGCAGCGGCAGTACTAAAAATAGTTTCTTCCTCTGGCTTGGCCTAATTTGTCTAGCACCTCTTACTTGTCTGTTTCTTGACCTTTGGCAGTACCCACGTCTAATTGCCGGCGGACTGGCAATGCGTATTGTGGCAGCCAATCTGCTCATAAAAGGCGAACTACCATACTATGATTTTTGGGATTGGTCGCAACCAATTGTTTTTGAATTGCTCAAATATCCCTACATGCTCTGCACGACACTGCAAACAATGCAGGTGCCTATAACCCATGCTGTTTTCATCCCGCTAGTAATTTTCGGCTTAGTTATTGGCTCAGCAATTCTTACTATAGCCGTTTGTAGCCAAGCTCTAGGCGTAGCAGAAAGTGATTCAGCTGTTAACTCTAGAGATTCTGAAGATATAGATGAGCCAAATAACTATCGCAATTTTGTAATATCTTGCCTTCTTGGTTTAGTTTTGACCACACTCATTGCCCGCTTTGATTTTGGCGATTTACAGTATCTGTTTCTGCTTACCATTGTGCCCTGGTTTGCCTTGCGTTGGTTTGCCCACAAGCAAATAAGAGTTCAACCACTACTTGCCGCATTGGTCGGCATTGTTGCCGCCATTGGCGCTTGTCTTGATCTGCCCTATATTTTTGTCTTTGTCATTTTAGAGCTAATACTTAGTCTGCAATCTGGGCGTTGGCGCTGCATACTATCTAGCGAATGGCTAGCATTCATGCTCACAATAGCCGGCAATTTACTTGTTCTTAGTCAGCTACCAGAGCCTGTTCATACCGCCTTCTGGAGGTGGTCAATGCCTCTCAAATGGCTCAACTATTCCATTTTTGATTCTATGATTTATGCTTCGCAGGCTTGCCCCAACCGAGCAGACATCATTTATGGCATGGTGGCTGCCGGCATTGTCTCCTTTCTCTTAGGCAAAAAATATAGTATTTTCGTTGCTCTACCAAGTCTTATGTTTTCAGGCTTTGCTCTGTACCTGCTTGAAGGTCAAGGTTCATCTCATGACTTAATTTTGACAATCTTCGCCATAACAGCCACTTTCGTTAGCACAATCTTGCTCGCCAGCGAAAAATTGTTAGCCCGGCTAGCCTTAAATAGCAAAAAAGAATCAGATAAAAAGCCCAAATTCGCTTATCACTCAATCGTGTTAATACTCACTCTAGTGTCAACAACTGCCATCTGGCAAGCACTTGAACACGATCGAGCCAACCTGCAAAATTACATTAGCGTCAATTGCAGCAAAGGTAATGAGCAGTTAGAAACCTTATTAGAGCAAACAAGCAAAGTCGGCGACAACGTCACTGTAATTAGCCAAAATATTGAACCAGCGTACCCATTGCTCTTTCTTTCAGGCAGAAAACCTGGTGGCTACTTGCTCTGGAACAGGCCCCTATGGCTATTTGCTTGGCTCAAAGCACATTCACAACTGACAGGGCCGATGAAAGATTTTTACGACCATACCTATGCCAATATTCGCTCTGAACTAGAACAAAATCAAACAAAAGTGCTGATTCTCTCTAACCCAGAACCTTTTGACAGTTTAGAACACGAACATTATCTCAGAGCCATCAAACAAAATTTTAGCGAACTAGGCAAAGACGGCAACTTCTTTAGCTATGAAAATCATCAGCCCCGCGAATATACTGGGTACAATTTTGCTTACCGATTTTTGGTAAGGCGAAAAGACAAGGGTATATGAACCGCATTTCTTTGATCATTGTCTATGCATCATTCGCCATCATGATCGTTGGCAAGTTTATTTTCTGGCATGGGCACCCACTTTTAGCCTCTTCAGATCAAGCAGCCTATCTAGAAATGGCTGAACTAATAACAACAGGAAAATTACCATACCTCGATTTCTTCGAGTGGAATCATCCTCTAATCATGTATCTCAATTTGATACCAGTATGGCTAGGCAAACTGGCTCACATTCCTGCCATTGAAGCCTTCAATTACGCAGTAATTACTCTGTGTGCCTTCAGCGCCTTTATCAGTTTACACATTGCCTCTAAGTACATGAACAAGCAACAGTTTTTAGTGATTCTGCCGCTATTGTTTGCTGCTGCCTTCTTCAACCAAAATCAAACTATCAATATTGGCGAGCGCGAACATCTTTTTGTAATCTGCTACTTGCCATTTTTTATACTGCGCGGTCTAGCCTGGCAAGGCCAGCAAATTTCAAAATTTGACGCCGTTATAAGCGGCTTGGTAGCTGGGTTTGGCATGGCTCTAAAACCCCAATTTGCAGCTTCTGTCGCCCTTGTAGAACTATGCTTTTATTGTCAATTTAAGACTCTAAAAACTTTCGTTAGACCTGAAATGATGATGGTGTTGCTAGTCTTTGTGCTCTATATTTTTGCACTACTACTGTTGCCACCCTCTGTATGGGATTGCTACCTGCATCAAGTTGTACCGCTCTACATTAGTGGCTTAAGCTACTCTAGCCGCGCAATCATATACATGCTACGCGCCGACCCCAACTTTTATATTTACTTTGTGCATTTACTGTTAACACTGCCAATAGCGCTGGTTTACTCGCGTTACAACCAGTGGATAGCACCACTCGGTATTTTCTCACTTAGTTTTGTCTTTCACTATATCTATGGCGACCAAGCCTGGCCCTACAGATTTATGCCAATGACAGCTGCTCTATTTATGCTCGATGGCCTGCTGATTGGCATGCTGGTAAAAACTCTGTTTAAGCGCATCGGCCTCTCTGAAATGACTGGCATGGCTCTTAGCATTGCTCTATTTGCCACAGCTTCATATTTTACATACAACGAATTCACTGTTGAAAATAATAACCGCGCCATCAACACCAAGCCATTTGACATGGCAAAAGTTGGCTACCAAGGAAGCTGTCTTGGCTCAGACTTTGACCCTTTAGTCTTTTCAATTTTAAGTCAAACAAAAATTGATGATAGCGTAATTTTCATTGGCAATGGCATAGATCCTGGCTTTCCAGCAATTCTACAAAGTGGCAGAAAGCTTGGTAGTCGTTACCTCTTCTGCACTTTGCCCTATATAGATCATTGCTCTCGCCAAAGCAAAGAGCCAAGATGGTCTGAAATGGCTGAGAGTGTCATAAATAACTACGGCCAAGACATCATGAAAAATAAACCGGCTGTGATTTTTGTTCAACAAAGACAGATGGACGAATTACTTGACCAGCACCATTTCTTTGAGCGCTTCATGAGCAATTATGAATTAGCGGGCGAGACAGACTTATACAAAGTTTGGACAAGAACAGGTACAAAAGGAAGTTTCAGCGGTAGGGGCGAGCCCGCTCAAATTATCATTGATATCTTGGCTAAAAGAATAACTGCTGAAGAAGCAGCCTTAGAAAGCGGCTATGAACGCGAAAAAATCGAGCGGTGGTTGTACCTAGCTCGTCAGGCTCTCTCTCATGCAGTCTCCAAACATGCTTCAGATAGACAACTAGAAATAGATGAAGATATACGAAAACTAAACGAGAACATCAATCAACTCCAAATAGAAAATGCCGAACTCAAACTCAAACTAGAAAAAAACAAAGTCAACTAAAGACCCAGCTTGCCTTTGATGTACTTCATAGTATTGGGAAAGTAAGTAATCATTTCTTGGTAGTTGCCGCGCTGATTGCCAAGCAAAATAGAAGTTAGCTCGGCACACGTTTCTTTTTGGCCGCGCACAGACTTTTGCAAGTAATACCTAATCTTTGGTGCCACATCATCGGGCACGCGGGCAATATCTAAATAATAGTTATGCCTAAATTCATCAGTGCATGAATACCAATGCAAACAGGCATCAACAGCATGGCCAGTTTCGTGTAAAAAGGTACCTTGCAAATCATCTGGGTCACGGGGGCTACGGACCAAATTGCTGCCTTCATCGATGGTAGCTTGACTCAAAACTACAGTTCTACCAGTAAACAAACCTGGGCAGCTTTTTGACGTACCACCTTCGTAGCCCGCTACTTCTTGATAGGCACCAGCAGGAAATTTATCAATCATTGTTGGAGTAATGACAAACTGAATTTCGCCCTTATACAGTATCTCTTGCACAATCGGTGGAATTTTATCGAAACAGGCGTCAACCGCTCTGATGGTTTTTTCAGTCACAGGGTCGTGACCATAAACTGGTCTGACGATAGAAACTCTCTTTCTCAGTTGCTTCATGCCGTCTTTAGTGCCAGCAATGGCATCATTTGCCACTGCACTAGAGTCAGAATTAGCTGCAGAACTAGAATTAGAATTGGCCCTATTGGCAGAGGCAGAATCTTTTTTGGCATTAGAATTAAGCCGCAGTAAATATTGCTCAGCCAAAGCTGCTTGGGGTGTACCGGCAAAATTGTCTTTCAATTTCTGGTAGGTTTCTTCAGCCCGCTTCCTCTGACCCAAGGCATAGTAAGAATGCGCCACGTAGAGCCAGGCATTAGCCCCTGCTTTCTCTTTTGCGATTGAGTCGTTCATATAGGCAGCTGCTTCGTTATAACGACCAGCCTGATAAGCCTGAACGCCCTGGGCGTAAATGGATGTAGATAGAGAAGTAGGGGCTGGTGTAGAAGAAGCTGACTTCTTAGCACTATTTGAAGCATCTGGAGCAGCTATGGCCGGCAAGACCAAAGCAACGCCCAAGGTGAGGCTCAGCGAAAAACTAGTTACTGTGAGCGGCTTTGGCACAATAATTTTTGGAGCATTGCTTCTGTTTATTTTGCTTGGTTCTGTTTATTTTGCTTGAACAGGCATCAAAAGATACTTATAACCTTCGTCGCCGATGCCCTTGATGATTAGAGGCTTAAGCGAACCAGTCATCTCTAACTTGATCTCTTCTACAACCAAGCGCTGCAGCACATCTGTCAGGTAGCGAACGTTGACAGCAATATCGATGCTCTCGCCTTCAAAGCCGATTGAGACTTCTTCTTGGGCACGGCCAACGTCTGGTGTATTGGCAGAAATCTGCACGTTCTCTGCTTCAAAATGCAATTTGACAAGGTGTGTACGTTCGTCTGACATGACTGCTACGCGCTCAATTGCTTGCATCAATTCATCGCGCTTGAAGCTTGCTAGGTGGCTGAAGTCTTTAGGGAAAAGCTCTTGATAGCGGGGATATTCTCCACTGATTAAACGAGTCGAGAGATAGTGGGTCTTGGTCTCAAAAGTAATTTGTCCGTTGATTACGCCCAGACGAACTTCATTGCCGCTGTCTTGGCTATCAAGCACCTTGATAATTTCACCACAAGCTTTAGCAGGGATGATTGCCTTGAGGCTCGCTGGTTTTTCTAGGGTGGCTGTAGCTACTTTTGCTTCACTACCTTCTGCCTCAGCCTCAACGCCTTCACCTTCGCTGCGAGCTGCTGCTGCCGGAGCTGCCAGATTTAGTTTTTCAAAGCGGTGAGCAAGACGTGAGCCATCGGTGGCTGTGCACTCGAAGTTGCCGTCATCAATCACCATGTAGACACCGCCGAGTATGCTGGAAGCATCAAAGCTAGCGGCAGCAAAGGCTGTTTGCAGAATACTTTTTTTGAGAACATCGCAGGGCATGAGCACTGCTTCTTTAGGTCGCTGCTCAATTGTTTTTGGGAAGTCATCAGCTGGCAAGCCAGAGATGCTGAACTTTGAGCGTTTGCAGGTTACGGTTGTTTCATAAGTCTCTTTGTTGATCTGAAAAGAAACCAGATCATTTGGCAGTTTCGAGACGATTTCTAAAAGCTTCTTGCCTGGAAGTGTAATGGCCCCAGGAGTGTAAACCACAGCCGATGCCTTGGTTTCAATTGTCAGGTCGAGGTCTGTGCCGTGGAACTTGATGCTTGACTCATTATCACTTTGAATCAGCACGTTACTCAAGATTGGTTGCACCACGCGTGTTGCAAGAGCACTGGTGACATCTTTAAGAGCTTTTACGAGTACATCTTTCTGGACCGCAAAATGCATTTCAAAACCTCAAGTTCGCTGAGTTTAAAGGTTACTCGTTAGGGCGCTGTTTTTCAATCTCTGAACGCTCATCTTTGAAGGTTTTTTGGCAACCTGAGCCATCTCTAGAAATTCTCTTGCTGTTAGGTCTTTAAATTAAGTTATATAGAAGTAGCAGAGGGAGCCAATTTCTGTAGATAACCCCGCAAACCAAAGCCCCTATTCATTTACCCCTGTAGATAACTTGTGTGCTGATTGTGCAAAGATAAATGCTGTATATACGCTAGGTTCAGGGCTTTCGACAGTGAGCTGACATGGTACAAACAAGTTTTGCACAAGTTTTGAACAGGCAGTTAATCGGTCAACTGGTGGGTGATTTGCTTGATCGATTGCGACAGGCCTGGGTCTTTGGTCACTAATTCTTTTATACGGCTATGCGCATATAGAGCCGATGTGTGTTTGCGGTTGCCAAATGCTTCACCAATTCTAGGAAAACTCATATTGATCATGTCATGAGCTAGGTACATAGCAATATGTCTTGGCAAGGCGAGGTCTTGGGAACGCTTAGCTGAACGCAATTCACTCGATTCGACTCGGTAGTGAGCAGCGACTGTATCGATGATGCGGTCGCAGGTCAGGGTGACCTTAGGGCGGCTAGGTGTAGTGGGCTGTAGCATGCCTGCTAGGGCGTTTACCGTTAGAGTTTCGCCGGTGAGGTTGGCATAGGCGTGGCTGCGAATCAGGGCGCCTTCTAGTTCTCTAATGTTATTTGTAAACAACGAAGCGATGTATTCAAGAATTTCGTCGTCAACACGCATGCTTTCAAGGGCGCATTTTTTGCGCAAAATCGCTAAACGAGTTTCTAGGTCTGGCGCTTGCACGTCAGAAATTAGACCCCATTCAAAGCGGCTTCTCAGTCTTTCTTCAAGGCGGGCAATGGCTTTGGGAGGTCGGTCAGAAGAAAGCACTATTTGCTTACCAGAATCGCGCAGAGCATTGAATGTATGGAAGAACTCTTCTTGAGTGCTCTCTTTGCCCTGCAAGAATTGGATGTCATCAACTAAGAGTACGTCTATTTGGCGATAGCGCTTGCGGAAGTCCATCATGCGGTCATCGCGGATGGAATTAATTAGTTCGTTAGTGAATTTTTCACAGCTGATGTAGCGCACTGAGGCGTTGGGTGAACCCTTGAGAATCTCATGACCAATGGCGTGCATGAGGTGGGTTTTACCGAGACCAACTCCTCCATATATAAAGAGGGGGTTATAGGCTTGACCTGGCCTCTGAGCTACCGCCTGGGCGGCAGAATGGCTGAAGCGGTTGTGGGAGCCAACGACAAAAGAGTCAAAAGCGTATTTAGGGTTGAGATTGCTACGGCTAATAGAGACATGCTCTGGCAAACGGGAAGAAGCGCCATTTTGCAGGGCCCCTGGTGCATGGGCGCCAGAGCTGGCCACCATCGACAAGCCATTTCCTAAAGCGCCAAAGTTGCCATTAGAGCTGACTTGGTTATGGTTGGCATAGTTCTGGCCATTGCTAGTTTGGCCATAACCAGAGTTACGGCTAGAAACGTCAGCCAGGCCGTCGCTGGTAGAACTAAATGATGAAACGCTTGAGCTTAAGCCGCTTTCAGATTGCCCGCCATCTGTGGTTATTGTTGTGCTTGAAGCATTGCCTGTGTTTGAAGTGATACTGGCTATGGTGGCGCTATAGCTTTCACTTTGGGCCGCAGCATCGACTACAACCTTGATTGTTACCTTTTCTTGGGTAACTGCGCCAATTGCCTGCGCTAAGGCTTCCATATAGTGATTGGCAATCATTGTTTGGACAAAATCGTTGCTAACAGCTATTACAGCCACTCCCTTACTGTAGTCAATAAGTTGAGATCGTCTGATCCAGCTTTCAAAACTAGGCTGCGACATCTTTTTGACTAGAGTCTTCTGGGCCTCGCTCCAGATTTCCCGGGTGGGTTTGAGCAGGCGCACATCGTCTTGGTCGTGGATCGTCATCGCTTAGTTCTCTGATTTAAGGCTCGCGCCTATTTTGTGTGTCCGACAATAAGACGAACCCATCCCCTTACAAGACGATTGTGTCTGACATCTTGCTCTACACCTTTGGTAAGGTTAGAAAAGAGCAAGAAAGGGGGTGGATTCGTAAATTTTTAGTCTGCCCAGACGGACAGACAGCGCGAAGTATTTGCAATAGATGATAGCATAGCTATCCTATCGATAGAATGATAGCCATCAATGCCGAAAACATTTTTAGCTCCCATTCTTGTTTGTCTCAATTTAGGTATTAGTTGTAATGAAAAGAACACTTAGAGGCGCTATCCGTAAAGCCAAAAGAGGCAGCGGATTCTTAAAAAGAATGTCCACCCCATCTGGTCAAAAAGTGATCAGAGCCCGCCGCGCCAAGGGCCGTTATAGACTGTCCGTATAGGGTCATCTGCGGGTTTGCTTTAAGCATAAAATGTTACCTGCTCATGAGCGTCTACGCAAAACAAGCGTTTTCCAGCGTGCCTATGCAGCGAGGAATAGCGTTTCGTTTGGTTGCGGGACGCTTTATGTGTTACATAGACGGCCGCCTACTAAATCTGGAAGCAAAGCCCGACCAGAGGCTGTGGCAAAAGCAAAGAGCGGTAACCAGCTAAAGCTTCCTTTAGTTGGTTTTTCAATTTCTAAGAAGGTCTTCAAAAGCGCTTGCAAGAGAAATCGGGCTAAACGCAGAGTGCGAGAAGCTTACAGACTAGTGAAAAGTAGTTTTGACGAGAGCTTTAGGCAGGAAGCAGCAATGCACCGCTGGTACGCCCTGGTATATGTAATCAATCCCACAGCCCTTACCCTTGGATTTACAGAGATAGCTAGCGCCATTAGAGAAAGTCTAATCAAGGCCGGCAAAAAGTTTGGTCAAAAGCAATGATTTCAAGAATATTACTTTTGCTTTTAAAGGCTTATCAGAAGACACGCTTCTTGAGACAGCCATCATGCAGGTTTTATCCATCTTGTTCACAATATATGGTTGAGGCAATTGAGGGCCATGGTGTTTTCATGGGGCTTAAGCTAGGTACCATTCGTTTGTGCAAATGTCATCCGCTCAATGATGGTGGAGTAGACGAAGTGCCACCTAGCGCTAAAGCAAGAATTCAGACTGAAGCAGTCACTAGAACTAATAGCAGAATTATTAGCTGCGGCATTAACAGAGGTACAAGGTAACCAGTGGATATTACTTACCAGTGCATGATTCCTGTGTTGATGTGGCTTGTTGATTTCACTCACAGCTACGGCTTGTCAATAATTTTGTTGACAGTAGCAGTACGAATAATTGTTTGGCCTTTGGTTTCAGCTTCGACTAAAAGCATGCAAAAGATGCAATTGCTGCAGCCTCGTATGAAGCTTATTCAGGAGCGTTATAAAGGCGATCCTGAGCAGCTCCAGAAAAAGGTGATGGAGTTTTATGCCAAGAACAAGGCCAACCCTTTAGGCGGCTGCTTGCCTATGCTTGTGCAATTGCCTATTTTGTTTGCGCTATTCGGCACATTTAATGGCCCACCCTTTGGCGATAAACCAGTCGACGTTAAGGTCACTGTGGTTGAAGCTAAAGATGCCAGTAAAGTGCATCGCGCTGAGACTTCGGGTAACAATAGCCCTTACGTTAGTCCAGCTGGAGATTTATCAAAGGTTATTGTCTTCCCTGGTGAATCGACCGTTCTCGTGGGCGATTCGATTGATTTTGCTACTCGTGCTACTGAAGGGAAACTGCCAGAAGATTTTAAGCCTCTTTGGGTAATGAAATTTGGTGGTAATTTCGCCACTCCCACTCAAGGTGTGATTGATCAGAACGGCCATGCGGTGTTTGCTATACCAGGCGAGTTTCATGTAGAAGCCGTAGTTCGTGGTATCGCTAAGCGAGATTCATTCCTCTTTATCAATTCATTGGGCAAGACTGCTACCGGTATGGATCTGCTCAAGCCTGAGAATTTCGACTTGGTTTTCTTGATCATTGCTTTTGGTGCTTCGATGTTCTTATCTTCGAAGTTGACCATGGCTAAACAGAATCCTGATGAAATGGATGAAAGTCAGCGTGTCACTCAAGACACCATGAAGTACATGCCGATTGCTATGTCGGTGAGCTTCTTCTTTATTCCATTGCCCACTGGTGTTTATCTCTACATGGTTGTCTCTAACCTCTTCCAGACAGCGCAAACCTGGTTGGTTATGCGCACTCCGCCTCAGCCTTTGATTGATCCTGATGGCTTTGATTCAGCGGCAATGATGGCTTCATCATCTTCTACATCTGGATCTGAAAAGGGATCTTCTGGCAAGAAAGAAGCACCTAGAACTATCGACGTCACCCCATCTGAGCCAAAAAACGGTAAGAAAAAAGATGAGGGCGGCACAATCAAGTTTGGTCAAGCCGACAAAGTTGGCGAGACAATTGACACGGGTAAATCTAAGAAGAAGAAGAAAAAGCAATGATGAATCTAAACACCCTGGATGACAACGCCAAAGACTACCTCGAAAAGATTTTGGCTATTCTCGACATTGATGCTTCGGTAGAAAAATTAGAAGTAGATGACAGCACCTGCTGTTATCGCATCGACTGCAAAAGCGATGATGCGCGCATGTTAATTGGCCGCAATGGCCAAACTTTAGAGGCTCTGCAGTTTGTTCTGCGGCAGATGGTGAAGAGTAATTCGCTTGGTCGTGAACACTTTATTGTTGACGTTCTAGACTATCGCACCCGTCGCCGTCGCACTTTAGAAGAGAGTGCTAAGCAAGGTGCTGTAGCTGTTCTCAACGGTGATAATGAGCACTATCCGCTGTTGGCCATGTCTGCTTACGATCGCCGCTTTGTGCATAACTATTTGCAAGAAGCTTTTCCTGAGCTGGCTTCTGAAAGCGAAGGTGAAGGCCCCGATCGTCATATTGTCATTAGCTATAAGGGCTTACCTGACGGCGAACGCGGCACTAGCCCAGAAGACGAAGAGTATGGTTCACAGATAGGCGACGACGACGATCTTGATGAGATTGACGCTGATACTCGGCCTAAAGACTAGGTTTTGGTTTAAATTAGCGCCTCTTATAGTCCACTATTTGAGAAATACTTGAGTACTCAAGTATTTCTCTTTTGTTGTACGTACAACTATTTTTTTAATTGCCGGTTGCTGAGTTAGTCGAGCAGGTATGCCCGGTTGATTTCGCTAAGATTGCCGAGCTTAATGCCAAGTATCGGAAGGTGCCTGGCACTTTTGAGTAAGGCTATGTATGTCTAATTTATTGCTGGTTCGGATAGACCTGTTTACTCAGGGCCTTAAGCACGTTTTTTAGTAGGTGAAGCAATGGGCGATGGCAGACTAGGTGCCCCTCAACTAGACAACACAGACAGTACGGCAGCGCTGAGGCGCTTTTTACTAGACATTGATGGTGATCGCAAAGGTCAAGGCTTAGCTGGTCTAGGCGTAGGCAAAGACGGCGTTCAAGGCAATGGTAAAGGCGATTCTCTAGCAAAAGCTTCAGAGCTTAAGGCGGGTGGTTTTAAAACTGGTTATCTCAGCTTTGACGATCCTTTTTCAGGAAGAGAAGAGCGGTCTAATACGGCTGTTCAAGCTGAGCAAATAAACGATCTGGTCAGACAAAGAACATTGGCCGAAAAAGGCTTAACCACAGAACAAAAAGATGATTTGCGTCGGGCTCGTCGTGACTACACCTTAGCAAAAACAGCAGATGAGAAAACTAAGTTTGGCCAACAAATTGAAGCACTGGTGCCAGGCTCTCATGAATTGAACTTGAAAATTAGAGCTGGTTTGTGGGCAATGCAGGGAGACAAAAGCGATCTCTTAAGAATTCAGCAAATTCCCCAACGTTATACATCAACTATTCAATGCCATTCCCGTCAGGAGCCATCGTATTTTGAGCAGAGAGAGCAGTCACGCTTGCGTACTGAATCACTGCTGAGAGAGCACGTTAGAGACGCTGCTGAAGCCTTTTTTAAACCGCGCAAAGAAGATCAATTTGAGGCACGCTGGGCTGAAATGGCTCTTGAATCACCGGTGGTGAAAGCCACAGAAGCCTTGAAGCAATTGCCTCCAGTTAAGATTAGCGCTGAGAGTCCAACTGACTTGGTCAAGTTTGGTTTGACCGTTGCTGGTGTAGAAATGAATCTGCAAAGCAGCGAAATGATGGAAAAAGTAGTAGGTGGAATCAAGTCTATATCTAAGGAAGGAGCCAATCGATTCTTGATTGAGAGAGACTTTAAACGCGAGATTTTGTTGCCAGAAAAGCGTGACGTTGCTGCTGGAATATCTATTACTGGTGTTGAAGTCGGTTCCTTGCGTTTTCAGCTGGGCCAAGGCAAATATCCAGAACTGACAAACATCGAGGGTCTAAAGGTCAAATTGGAAGTACCCCTGGTTCTCAACAAAGTGGCGCAAATTGATAATGAAGCGCAAATCAAGCGCATATTTATGACTAGAAATGAGGGCACGGGAGACTTTACTGTTAATGCAGAAGTGGTTAATCCTGTACCTAGTGCAGTTCGCACTAGTGCCAGTTTGTTCTTTCGTGATATACCAGTTACAGAAACAATAGTTGCTCCTATTGCTGTTTTAGGGCCAGATGGAAAACCGCGCTAGTCTTGTTGCATATTTGACATAGGTCAGAATCGTGTTCGATAGATTGCAGCTCACATTGGTAGTGCTTTTTCTACTCATTGCCAATGGCCCTTATCTCTGTTGTTTTGCCATGAACGCTGAAGATCAGCGCGAGTATTTGGCATTGGCTGCAATTGCTGATCTGGACGTCAAGCTTAAACGCCTTGATCGATATTTGCTAGCACATCCTCATGCCGCTCGACTTTACGGCTATCGAGCAGAGCTAGAAAATGCTCAAGGTAAGGTTGAAGAGACTATTGCCGACGCGAATAAATATTTTCAGTTGAATAGAGAGCCTGTGGTGGCTCAGATTTGCAAAGTCAGAGCCAACGCCTACTTAAAAAAGGGTGACAGTGAGAGAGCATTGTCTGACCTAACTTTGGCCAAGGAACTCGCTGCAAAAGATGCTGAAGTGGCTCTTCTGCTTGGTCTGGTGCTAGAGAGACTGGGGCGCGATAACGAGGCGTTGAGCGAGTACGGTCGTTCAATATCTTTAAAGTTTGACAGGGCCTACTCAAATAGAGCTAGCTTAGAATTTAGGCTGGGTCTCATGAAAGAAGGACTAGCCGATTGTGTGGCATACATGCGGGCTACAAAAGATTTGAATTTGCAGGATAGTATTATTTATAAATTTACCCAGCAGAAGAAGTATCGAGAATTAGTGTTACTTTGTGATGGCTTTATCAAAGCAGGGCTGGCTAAGCCAATTGCTTATTCAACTAAGGCCAATGCCCTCTTTGAGCTCAAGCGATACGATGAGGCTCTATTGGCTTGTGATCAATCAGGCGCGAGTTGCGGTGATCATTTGGATAAGCAGAGGCTCGATATCTTTATGGCGAAGAAGCAGCCTGATAAAGCCATGGACCAGTTGAGAAAGTTGATCAAAGCAGAACCACAAGACTTGCAGCTCTACTTGTGTCGCGCTGATCTGTATATGCAGAACAGGCACTATGATTTGGCTTTGGCTGATTTGCTTCGGGCTAATGCCTTAGTCGTTAAAGACAATGTTGCACTAGCAAAAAAGGCAGAGTGCTATTTTCGTCTAGGAAAATATGCCGAAGCAGTGCGTGAGTATGGTGCTTTAAATCATTCGAATCATAACAATGGCAATGTTGAAACTCATACTTTTGAGGCCCTAAGCCTAAAAGCATTGAATAAATACAAAGAAGCTGCTGAATGTTTCACCAGAGCCTTGAAGCTTAAGCCGCTTTCTTCGACACTGCTCAACTATCGCGCCGAATGTTATTTCAAATTGCATGATTACAAAAAAGCAGAAGCCGATATGACCGATGCCATTGCTCTGTCGCCTAAGAAATATTCTTACTATTGTGTGCGCGGAGCCTTCCGTCAAGGGTCTGGTGCCACTGCGGCAGCCATTGAAGACTATACGGCTGCCTTGGTAGATCCACGTCTGCATAGTATGGCTTATGGTTTGAGGGCTAAGGCTTATCGTAAACTGGGCCAGGTAAGCTTGGCTGAAAAAGATGAACGTACTGCAGCCGCTGCCAGCAAGGCCCTAGAAGTTGAGCTTTTTAAGCAGTGATTCTTTAAACAGCGATTAGTTATTGGAAAAAGCAGATTGTTGAGTACTCAAGCATTTTTCTCAGAGGGAGAAGGCCATGTCTTTTTTTGTGCGCATCAAGGTAAATTCAAGAATAGAGCGATCAAGTTTTATGGTGCCTTTGTGCACTTGTTGCTGAAAAGCATAACCAGTATCAATTACGTCTTTATCATCAGGCAAAACACTTGAGAGTAGCCTCAGAAAACGGTTAGAGTCAGTTACTGCAATTTTTAAAGTATCTTTGAGATTAGCCTGCGGGCTGGCTTGTATATCGGCAATTATGGCTGGCTCTCGGGCTGCTCGTGTGACTACATCTGCTAGCTTTTCTGGGGTAATGTATCCAGTTAAACGCAGATACTCGTAGAGGCTAATGTTTCGCTCAAAATCAGTTGGGCCAGTAAAATCAAAGGCTGATAAGGGGGCAAATGCTCCGGTTTCAGCTTGTCCTTTGAGGGTTGAAACAGCGTCAGCTAGTGTTATTTCTTTTGCCCGCGCTCTTTTTTGCAGACTTAGAGCTTTGTCTAAAACGTTGTCTGAAATCCAGCCATGTTCAGTCAAAACCTCGCCCACCATTTTGCTGTTGGCAGCAGCTATATCGAGTGCCACGGCTACTTCTGATTCTTTTAAGATGCCAGCGTGAGAAAGCAACTCGCCCAGCAACAAATTATCAGTTTGTCTAATACTGTTGTTAGGCCGGTCACGTTTTACAGTTTCGCGAATTAGAGCGAGGCCAGTATCTATTTCTAGGCCACCAACTCTAATATCGTGTTGTAGCCTAAGGGTTGAACCTAGGGCATTTTCAGTGACACGGTCAAGTAACAGCAAAATGCGACCAAGAGGAAGCCCTGAGTAGCTACTGACTTTGAGAAACTTGCTAATTTCGTCTTCACTGAGCTGTCCAGAGCCTACCAGAAGTTCGCCAAGGCGAGCACCACGGGTGGCATAGGCATCTATACCCATCGTTAGCAGAGCGTCGTTAAACGCCCAGTTTTTTCGTCTGACAAGGTCAACGGCATGTTGCGCTTGGCCTATAGAAATCAAGCCATCTTTGAGCATCCACTGGGCGTCTATTACTGCTTTGAGGGTGTTGTCGGTGATTTGCTCGAACATCACCAGAACTTTGCCCACAGGTAGACGTGTCTCGTTGGCGACTTTGAGGGCGCGGTCGAACTCATGCTCTTGCAGTAAGCCAAAGTGGCTTAAAATCGTTCCCAGTCTTAAATCCACTACTTCTCCAGGGTTTCCATAGCTACCGCTAGGCCGATGGGCAGCTAAAATTTATGTCTACATATGGCCATTATTCCCAATCTTAATGGCCCAATAGCATGTACTACAAAACTAGCAGGCACTACAAATCGACTGTTTCGCACCAGTTTAGACAGGCAGCTGGCCCTAGTCGGTTTGAGTAGTAGTCGTTAATTCCGAGCCATTCAGCTTTGAGGCGGGCTCGACCAGCTTTTCCTCGTAGGGGTAAAGTCAGGCAGTGTTTAAGGAAGTGCCCCCAAATGGACAAAATGGCTATGGGGCGCTGCTTTGGCGAACAATATTGCATAAAGAAGAGCAAGCGATTGCGGCTGTGATAGTAAGAGCGCCAAAGGCTGAGACCGCCCTGGGTGGAGGCATTGCCTTCGTGCTCAATGGTCGAGCCCGGTACAAGTAGACATTTAAAGCCGGCATCTGTAAGTCGTTTACACAACTCTACATCTTCAAAATAAAGATAGTAGCGCTCATCGAAGAGGCCCACTTTTTTTAGAGCGCTTGAGCGTAGGAGCAAATTAGAACCAGACAACCAGGCGCAAGAATAGCCTCCTTGCTCAAGTATCGAGCTAATTTGACCTTTGCTATTGCCTGGATTAGTTTTGTCCAGACCAGTTTTGCGCAAATAAGTCTTGGCTTTGTTGAAGTTTATTTCCCCCAGGCCAGCTTCTTCGGCCGTACTACTGTGCCCTTCTAAGACAATGGCGCCTAGGGCACCGGCTTCGGGGTTAGACAGCGCTGCTTTGACCAAGTGTTCAATACTTTCTGGCTTAGCTATGGCATCGTTGTTTAATAGCCATATAAAGTCGGCCTGATTAGCTAAAGCCTTCTCCATGCCCCGATTGCAGCCGCCAGCAAAGCCGTAGTTGCGATCTAGGTTGAGCAACTCTACTTCGGGAAATTCAGAGGCCAATTGAGCGCTGTCACCCTCTGGTGAGCCGTTTGCAACCAGTAGAACATGGCTGTTTTTATAGCTGTTAGATCTTAAAGAAGCAAGACAGCGTCTAGTTTTATCTATTCCGCGCCAATGCAAGACCAACACTGTGACGCTTGGCTCTGTAAAATTTAGGTTGTCCACTGAATTGGTCACTTTTTTATCTGTCTTAGTCTTTGAGCTGCCGACGGTGAGTTGAGAGGTAAGAGTTGAGAGTTGAATGATAATATTAGTTGGTCAAATCTTTTACTTGCCCCTAAGGCAATCTAGTTTTTCTCTTCCCAAGTACTTGCGAGGTCTCTGTGGCTGAAGCCGACTCAACAAAGCCAGAATCAGTAGGAGATGCCCCAGGCGCCGACGCTGCTGCCAAGCCAGCTTTTGAGCCACCAATGCCCCAAGAAGCTGGAAATTTCCCCCGCCGGGCTGGTCTTGCTAATTTGTACTTGGCAATTAAACATATTAACGACGCTTCGGTCGCCGAGAACGTCAAGCAGCGTTTTTCTGATTACGTCACCATCATACTGGTGATTATGTGTATTTTGAGTTTGGTAATGGCTGTTTCTGTGCCTGTCTCGCCAGTCTTGAAGCTTTTGCCATTGCTCTTTACTGTTGGCTCTGTGGTCTTCTACATCATCAACCGACTAGGCATTATGATCAGCTTGACAGCTCGTCAGGCCCTGATCGTTTGGCAAATTCTGGTAGCTGGATTCTGGCTCGGAGTTACTAGCGCCATGCTGGTGATGCTGGCTTGTTTCTACTTTGTCTCTCAGGGTGGACCATCGGGCATCTGACGCTAAATAAGCTGAAGCTGGGCAATAAGACGCTAGCTAAGAATAGGCTAGTCAAGAATAAGCTAGCTAATATGTTCGCCGTTGTTCTTTGTGTTGCTGCACTGGGTAGTTTTTCTCCTGGTTTTGCCCAACCGACTGTACAGACGCCTGTGAAGCAAATTGTGCTTGGCATGGTCTGGGAGCCTGTTTCCTTTAACCCAGTGCGCGGCATAGATTCTGGCTCTTACACAGCAGCATCCCTGGTCTATGACGGCTTGGTTAAATATGACCGCCAGATGACGCTCAGGCCAGCGCTGGCTGAGTCTTTTGCTATTTCAGAAGATGGTCTGACTTATCGCTTTAAGCTGCGGCCTAATTTGCGCTTTTCTAATGGCCGGGCGCTCACTACCAGTGATGTTAAAGCCTCACTGCTGCTGGGAGCTTCAGAGCTGTCGCCTTTTAAAAGTGATTATGCCGACATCAAGACAATTGACATTGAGAGCGATCGAGATATTTTAGTGAAGCTGGCTCGGCGCTGTCAGCCATTGATTTCGCGTTTGGCCGAGCTGAGAATTTTGCCTGCTAATTTGTTGAACAGCCCAGATCACGGCAATCAAGTAATCAGTCGCCATCCAGTTGGCACTGGCCCGTTCAGGCTGGCGCGCTGGGAAAGCGGTCTGGAATTAGTTTTTGAGCGAAACCCTTACTATTGGGGGGCGCCTGCCCAAAGTGATCGTTTGATATGGCGGGTGGTACCAGATCGCAATGTATTGGCCGTCGCTCTTGCCCGAGGTGAAGTAGATGTAGCTCCCGTTGACGGCCGCACATGGAAGACATTTCTTGCCACTGCTAAATTGCCTCAATCTAGCAAAAATAACGCACCGCTAAAGGTGGCAGTTTTTAATGGTAACCGTACTGTTTATCTTGGCTTTAATCTTGAAAGAGAGCCGTGGAAAGAACTTTTGATCAGGCAGGCATTTGCTTCTGCAATTGATAGAAAAGCAATTGCTGAGGTTTTCTATGGTGGATATGCCGTTATTCCTGATAGCGATTTTCCTGTGACAAATTGGGCCTTTAGTAAAGACACCAAACACCGCACTTATAATCCCCGCTTATCAAAGCAGCTCATAGAACAAGCTGGCTATAAGCGCCAGGGGAAATTCTGGCTGCGGGCTGGAAGTGCAAAGCCACTTGCTCTCAAAATTCATACCATCAAAGATCAAGAAGAGGTAGCGCAGGTGGTGGCGGACTATCTGACTAAAATTGGTGTGATCTGCGAAGTTGAGACCATGGAATATTCCACGGTGCGCCGCTCATATTTGCAAAAAGGTCGTTTTGACGCTGTGTTATGGAGCCGTTCATTTGGCCCCGACCCCGAATGTTCAATCGTCTGGAGCAGTAAGGGGCCCCTTAACTTTTGCCGGCTAAAGAGTAAAGAGGTTGACAACCTTCTTGCTTCGGCCCGTTTGGCCGCTACCAAGTCTGAACGAATCGAACTCTATCGCCAGTTGCAAGGGTATCTTTCGGCTCAATTGCCTTGGGTTTTCTTGGCTCAGCCCCAGCTGTTGATTGCTTATAAAGGCGATATTGAGAATGTCGCTGCTGTAGAAATTGCCAAAATTGATAAGCAAAAAGGCCAACAGAGTACTGATTTACTTCAGCAAAAAGACCAACAGTATACTGTTGGTCTTCCCTGGGACAATCCAGTGTTTAACGCCGCCGAATGGCGACGCTAATTGCATTTTAGATTCCAACGCCTGCCAGAGTCCCATAAAAGGTCTTCTGACGCCAAGCCCCAAGAATCAGCATAGAATAGCCCCGGGCAAGCCCGGAGCACTGTTTCTAGGGGACAATCCACCCAACCTATAAGTTAATAGGTCGGCAAGCTGAACTGGTTAGAGTTCAACTGGTTTTTACTTGGTGCAGAGTGGCTTATCGCCCAAATGTTCTCTGTACCAACGAAGGGCTTTGGCCCAACGGTGGATGGCATGTCTTCTTGCGCTAGGAAGTGAGTAGGATGGTGGGCGGAGGTGGAAATATCTACCTTCGTCTCCACATACCTGTGCATTAGCTGCCTGGACTGAAAGGCCTGACAGAAGTGCAAGTACTAGAAGTGCTGATCTCATCGAACGTGTTCTCCTTTCTGGACTTTGCATCGCGTAACCTAGCTTTTACGGTTCAATTACGTGAGCATACGGACAATCATTTAAAAAATGAGGTGGCCAAAGTTGATTGTACTATTCCCGCACCAACTGAAAATATGTCAAGCATTCAAATGTAAACAGCAAAAAGCCAAAAATACAGCAGGCACCGTGGTTTAAGGAATTTTCAAAATTAATCTTTGTCATCAATTATCAGACCATGACAACTGATTCTTCCCCATAGTCTTAATGACACGACATATGGTGCATATTCTGATACTAATTGTGGAACTACTTTAAAATGATGTTCCCCGGCCTCAAAGGCCATCTAGAAAGCAAAGCACGTCCAAGGTGCCAAAGACTCAACGCGTAGACCATATTCCAAATAGAGTGCCATTGCAGCCTGGAGAATGCCGGGATGCGGTGCATTGGTTCGTTGATTCGGTTGGTCTCTATCAAGGGTCGGTGCGTGGTCTGTTTTTATCAGACTACTCAGAAGACCAAGAGGCTTTGCTTGAATCGGCCGTAATTAATTTCAAGAGTCGTGGCGTTACTACCTTAGTAATCACTGGCGAAATGCTCTACAAGCAGGCCGATTACTTATTTCCTCATGCCATAGCCCAAAGCCCGTTCGGTCGCCCTCTGCTGAGTAAGATGGAACTGGACATGCTCGATGCCGATGTCCTGATCGTCAAAGACTTAAATGCCCCTGAAACACCACAGCAGCTCTGGTATCTCTATCACCATTTACTCTACCCCCGGGCTCTTTCGCAAAGAACTATTCTGATCAGTACCCAGCTTGGCTATGAAGAATTTCTTGGTTACGGCACTATGTGTGAAGACCTTGAATATGCTGGTCGCAAGGTTACTTGGGAAAAAGTAGCCTGGCTGCTCGACAGCATCATGATTGACTTGCACCACTTTAGACAAGTGCGTTCTGAAAACCTCGCGCCCATGCTCAAGGTTGAATATTATCTCTACAAGGCTGTGGCTAGTCGTGGGCTTACTCTTAGCCCCCAACATGTGCTTGGTGACTATAGTCTCGACTTTGCCTTGATGGAACGCAAAGGCAACAAACTAGCTATTGAATGCGATGTTTTGGCCAGCCTTGACCAACCCAGTGCCGGTTCAGCTGATGCCAAGCGTACACTTGTGCTGCTTAGTGATGGTTGGAAACTATTGCGCTTCACAGCAGTGGAACTGCTCGCCAATTTAGGCGGTTGTGTCGAAGCCGTAGAAGAAGCCTGGGTGCACGGCTACAAACGTTCACCTTATGGTCGTCTGGTGTCAGGACATCAACCAGCTACTGTTCTCGATTTGCCTGTTGAAGACGATGTGCAACGCTTGGCCATTACCAATGGTGCGGGTCCGGTTGCCATTACTGGTGGTGCTGGTACTGGCAAGAGCAGCTGTATTACTCGCCGAGTAGTGCACTTGCTCACGCAAGGCGTCAATGCTGAGCGCATTTTGGTTGTTTCGCATTCAACTGAAAGTGTGCGCAGCCTGAAAGCTGATGTTGAGAAACTAATAGACCGGCAACAAGCGCAGAAAGTAGCTTTCTTTAGCTGGAATGAGCTCGGACTTAAACTCTTAAAAGAAAATACTGCTGCCATCAAGCGCAAGCCGCCACTTAAAGTTGAAGCTAATCCACAGCGCATAATTCAGCGCTTGCTGACTAAGTTTAAAAAAGACCTAGACCAACTTACTTTAGAGTTGTCTGAAGAACTCGAAGAATTCACTATAGCCTCTTTGATTTCGCTCTATAAGGCTAACTTAGTTACACCTAAGCATGTGAAAGAACGAGCCAAGGGCAATGTAGATGAGTTGGTGGCTAGAGTCTATCAAGGCTACGAAGAGCAACTGCAGAAGAGCAATAAAATTGACCGCGATGATATGGTTAGTTTGGCTGCTCAACTTTTGGCCGACAATGCTGATATACGCGCCCGCTACCAATATCAGTATGAGTTTGTCTTGGTTGATGAATTTCAAGATGCCACTGCTGCTGCCGATTTGCTCGCACGTATTCTCGCTCTTCCCCAAGACAATCTTTATATTGCCGGTGACGAAGACGAGTCAATTTTTGAAAGCAAAGGGGCCTTACCGCGCATTCTTTCAGAAGTTTCTGTGCGTCTACCCAATGCTCGCTGTTATGTGCTTGAGCGCAACTGGCGCTGCCATCCCTCTATTGTTAATCATGCTCGTCTACTCTTGGGTGGGCTGCATCGTCGCAAGATTAACAAAGACATGGTGCCTGGCTGGGATGAAACTGAGTCACAGGCAATTGTTGGGCCATTTTTGGCTGAGAGCGAATCTCATGAAGCTGAGTGGGTTGCTAGTCAAGTACAACAACTTTTAGACATAGGCAGAAATCCCCAAGAAATTGCTATTCTCTATCGCTACAATCGCTATGCATCAATGATTGAGGAGGCTTTATTCCGTAAAGGAATTAAGTGTCTGACCACTAATCCTGATTCAACAATGGTACCGGATGAAGTGGCGGATGTCATGGCATTCTTGCGCTTGGTGATGGACCCTGATGGACCGAAAGCGAGAGAATCTTTTGAACGTGTCTGTCAGTTGCGCTCTAAAGAAGTTGATCCCAAGCTCTTCGGTACCATAGCTAGTTTTGCCGAAGCCAACAATTTGTCGTTCTTAAAAGCTGTTGAAATTTATTCTGAGGCCGTGGCCGATCAGTCTTGTATGGATTTGAGCCAACTAGTGCGCATTATTCGTACTATGAACCATGAGAATTTGCCACCTTCTGAAACCATAGCCTTGCTCAAACGTACACAGCGCCTCACGGAATACTATAAGTCAGTGAAAGTGCCGCCCGGTGTTAACTATGAACCAATGCGCAAGTTGGCTGCATTAGAAGAAGAAGCACGTAAATTTAAGACCGTAACTGAATTTGTGCGCTCCCAACAAAATCTGCTTAAGGCCAATGATGGGCCAGACAGTGAGCCACTTGTCTATATTTTGAGCTTGCACGAAGCCAAAGGCAAAGAGTATCCCATTGTCTTTCTTACTGGTATGGCTGAAGGCCTATTTCCTTCAGAAACTGCCAATGATCCAGAAGAAGAGCGTCGCCTTTGCTATTTAGGCTTTACTAGAGCGCGCGAAGTACTCTATTTGTCTTATCCAAATCAATTTAACAACATTGCTCTGGAACCATCGCGCTATTTATTCGACGCTGCTTTAGTAGGCGAAGGTATGGAGATTCTCCAGGCAGCATCGTCAGTGGCGCCTTTGGCTCAACCTATCGCCAATTCAGTTATGGCACAGGCTGCTTTGCAGGCAGAGCAGGAGGCCAGGGAGGCTGAGCTTAAAGCTAAGCATGATGCTCTCAAAGCTCAACAAGAAGCACAAAAGTTACAGCAAGAGCAGGCACAGAAGGCCCAACAAGCTCTGGCCGTAAAAGCTCAACAAGAGGCTCTGGCGGCTCAACAAAGGGCCCAACAGGCTGCCGCTCAGAAGGCTCAACAAGAATTGCAAGAACAACAGCTGCGGGCTCAGCATGAAGCTGCTGTGCGGGCTCAACAGGCTGTCAACGAGAAAATTAAAGCAGAACAGAAAGCTCAAGAAATTCAGAGACTAGAGCAAGAACAGCTACTTCGTGCCCAGCACGAGGCTGGTCTCAAAGCCGAACAAGAGCAGCAGCTGCGGGCTCAGAAGGAGCAGCATTTCAAACAGCAGCAAGAACAACAACAACAGCAATTAGCCAAGCAACAAGCTGAAATTAGAGCGCAACAAGAGCAACAGATGCATTTGCAGCAGCAAATGAGCTTGCGCAGTCAACAAGACGAACGTATGCGCATGCAGCAAGAAGCCCAGCTGCGCTCACAAGAGCAAGCACAAAGACAAGCTCAACAAGAAATAGATTTGCGTTCCCAACATGAAGCGCAAGTGAGAGCAAGGCTTGAAGCGGCTCAGAAATTACAGCAAGAAGAGCGCTTGCGCGCCGCTCAAGCTGCTCAAGCGGCCCAAGTAGGTCAGCCGCCGGCCGCGCCAATTATTCCTGGTCAACCAGGTTCAACAGGTCAATTCGATCCATTCGATTTGCAAAAGCAGGTAGTGCTAGAAGCAGCGCAAATAGCCCAGTTTGCTCAAGAAGAGGAAGCGGCTCAGGCCGCCGCTCAAGCAGCTGCTCAGGCAGCTGCGCAAGCTGCTGTTCAGGCTTCGGCTCAATCGGCTATAGAAGCAGTGGCTCAGGCTGAAGCTGAGGCCGAGGCTGCTGCTCAAGCAGCTTCACAGGCAGAGGCGCAAGCGGCCACGAGCCCAGTGGGCCAAACTCAGCAATTTGATCCGTTTGAACAATTAGAACAACTGGATCAACTTGAACAAGTGGATCAGGCTCAGCCGATTGCCAGTCAATCTAGCTTTGGCCAGCCTAGTTTCAATCAGTCTACTCTCAATCAGGCTAATCTTAGTCTCAATCAGATTAGTGCCGACCAAGTGAGCTTGCCGCCAGCAGTGGTACCGTTAGAATCTGCAATTGTCACTGAAGCTAGTGAAGCACCAGTGCTAGCACCAACGCCAACACCAGTGCCAGAGCCAGCACCAGTGCCTTTGGTTGGAAAGGCCAAGGGTAAAGGTAAGAAGAAAGGCAAGGGTCAGACTGAAGAAATTGCGTCAAGTAATCTTGTTGTTGATGTCAATGTGCCACCGACATCGGTGCCAGGCGTAGCGTCAAGAGCAGAAGACAGTGTTGGCTTACCACCAATTTCTCCAGAACAAGTTTTTCAGCCGTCAGCGGCGTCGGATCAATTGGCCGCACTGTTTGATCAGCCGGCAAACGCTCAACCAGCCTTTGGTTTAGATTTCTTCGACCCAGCTTCAGCACCGCCTAGCAGTCAGCCTGTCTATCAACCGCAACCTCAAGATCAAGCACCGTCTGCGGCAATGCCAGGGCAAGTAGCGCAGCCAGAATCGCCTTACCAGGCACCTAGTGTGCCTATTCCCTCACCGACATTTAAGCCAGTAGCACCTACTGCACCAATTCATCCGCAAGCGTTTACTCAGCCTAATATCCAAGCGCAACCTGAGCCGGTGCCTGACCTGCAATTACCGGTTTCTGCTGACCCTCAAGCACCTCAAGCACCTCAAGTACCTCAGTTACCTCAGGCTCAGCAACCGGTGCCAGCAGCACAAGCAGAAGAATATGACGTGTTAGCAGATTTAATTCCTGATTATCAGCCCCAGGCCTATGGTCAGAGAAGCTCTGAATCACCAGCTATTTCTGCACTTCCCTCTCAACCCGCCGCTGCTGATGCTGTGCCAGCGGCTGATGCTCGACAAGCATTTTGGAACACAGTTAATAGTGCCATAAAGAGTGACCCAAGGCAGGTGGCCGGTGGCGGTGTGCCTCAAGGTGTCTCTGCCCCGATTCCTGCTTATTTCCCCCAGCCTCAGGCTGCGCCAGTTAAGGTTCCTGCCGGTACAGCGTGCCCTGGTTGTGCTGAGTATCTTGAGCCGGGCTCGAGGTTCTGTGGTGAGTGTGGCTATCGTCTAGAAGCGCGCATTTCAGCTTGCCACCTCTGTGGTGCGCCACAAGAGCCAGGCGCTAAGTTCTGTGGCGAGTGCGGCTCCAAGTCATCTCCTGAAGTCACACCTCAAGGTGCTGGGCAAAGTCATAGTGAGCCTGCTGCATTTGACGGTGGCCAAGCGGCGCCAACTGCTGCAATGACAGAAGAGGCTCGCCAGTACGAAACTTATTTGAGCGGCCAGAAACCTACTCAGCAAGCTTGGGTGACCAAACTCAAGAAAATACTTGACTAATCTATAAACTAAAAGCGATCGCCAACTTGACGTTGAACCTGTATCTTGGCTACTTCAACTTCTCTCAGTGGTACTAGTTTAAGAGCATCCCAAGCGCATTGGGTGAGATCTGGTGGCAGCTGTCGAATGACTGGCCATGGGTCTTTGCCGTCAGCCGTTATTTCTTTGAGGCAATTTTGCACTCTAACTGTGAGGCGATGATAGCGCTTACGCACTTGTTCTAGCAGTTCGTGAGTGACGCCAAGATGACAAATGCGGTCTTCTGGAGAGCAGACTGCCGCTTGTTTCTTGAACGTAGCTACGGCAGTGGCCCAGTGTTCTCTTGAGCGTTCAGCGATGGGGTGCTCTTGAAAAGAGTCTTCAGCATCCAATTCTTCAATTGGTACGTCTTGCAAAAATTGATAAAACAGCATCATTAGCCGAGCGTGACGCCAGGCGATTAATAGTGGTTCAAGGCCAAGTTCTTCTGCAGCCATCAAGTGGTGGTGGCCAGACAAGTTCAGAACTGTTGACATGGCAGACTTTAGCTCAGGCTTGAGTGTCTCGATCATGTCTTCACGGTCGAGCGGGTCAAGGTCTTCAAGTTCTTCGATCATCGCCGCTGTAGCTTCTTCGAGGTCAGCTTCGCGAATGAGAAAATCGCCGCGCATTAGTTGAAAGTTGGGATCACTGCTTGAAGTTAGTCGCAAAGTGGTCAAGGCCTGTTGCTTTTCAGCAAGAAGTCGGCTGGTATTTTCAATTAGGTCGATAAGGGCCATGATTTAGCTCACTTTGGTCGCTTTCAATTATAATGCGATAGCTCTATCTGCACTGTAGCACAGCCAAATCAAGTATGGCTTGTTTCAAGCCCATCGGCAGTGTGGAATAAGCAATAAAGCACCTCTAGAAACAAAGTTAAGCAGTTTGAGCGAGTTTTGAGCAAATTTTGAGCAAGAAATGAAGGGTAATTCCAGCGACTATCCACCTGGTTTTCAAATCAATAAAGCTTATGAAGTGATTGGCATAATTGGCCATGGCGGAATGGGGGCTGTCTATCGCGTTCGTCACCTCTTTTTGTCAAAAGAAATGGCGCTCAAAGTTTTACCTTCCGAGCAAGTTTCTGAAGTTGCTTGGAAACGCTTTCAGATTGAAGCCCAGGCCATAGCCAGACTGACTCATCCTAATATCGTGCGCATTTTTGATATGGGTATGATTGATGGCGTCACTCCATATTATGCGATGGAGCTTTTGAACGGACAGTCACTGGCTCAAAAGCTAAAGAAAAAGCATGTTTTGCCTGTTGGCGAAGCTATTACAATTTACCGGCAAGTTTGTGCTGGTTTAGCCTACGCCCACGAACATCAAATTATTCACAGAGACATAAAGCCGGCCAACATAGTTTTGCAAGAAACAGAGCCCGGCGTAGTTTCAGCTAAGTTAGTTGATTTTGGTATTGCTAAGTTAACAGGCGCTGGCGATGATGATAAGCAAGGACTAACTCGCCCTGGTGAAGTTTTCGGCAGCCCTCAATATATGAGCCCAGAGCAATGCGCCGGTCTTCCGGTTGACTATCGAACAGATCTTTATTCGTTGGGCGCTGCGCTCTTTGAGACATTGACAGGCAGAGTTCCTTTTCAAGGCAGTGATGCCATGGCTACGGTGCAGATGCACCAAACTGAAGTGCCACCAAGTTTGTGTGATGCCTCTGAAGGCGCAGATTTCCCTGAGAAAATTCAAGAGTTAATTGATGCTCTTTTGGCTAAAGACCCAGAGGATCGCCCACAATCAGCCTCTGATGTGGCCGCTGAGTTGCTTTCTATTGAGCGTTCACTTGCCAATGAAGAGAACAATGAAAAACGTAGAGAATCGGCAGTGGGAGTACGTAGACCATCTGCCAAGCGCAAGGTTGAGGATGGCGATACTGGTTCTCAAACTGGCGCTAAGAAGAATTCTTTGATGATAGTTTCGTTAGCTGGTGTGCTGGTGCTTTGCTTACTAGGCGCTGGTGCATACGTTGCCATTACTCAGAATCTGTTTAATCGCAGTGCAGCAGAGCAAAAGAAAGAGGAGAAGAAGGTTGAAGAGAGTGAGCAACTGAAGACCGAAGCTGCTTTTAAAGTTGAATCTGAGAAGAAAGAACCATTTTTCTTAGGTACAACAAACAAAGATGGTCACCAGGTTTCTCATTACAAATTTCCTGATGAAATCTCACTTGGCACCCTTACCTTGCGCAATGAAGATGATGAAAAAGAACAAGAGGCAAAGGGAGAGCTTTTCATTCCCACTCGTTATAACTTGCAGTTCACCCCAAATAATCTTTGTTTGATAAACCCACATATACTCAGGCGTTTCGATGATGGCACTTTACAGGGAATTATTCTGACCACAGACGAGACCGATTTAGAGCCCTCAGTAGCACCATCTAATTCGAATGGCAACGAAAAGAAAGAGCCTAAAGTGGCAGAGGAAGCTGCTAGACAGCTGCATCGCAACGATATTGTAAATAATGAAACACTGAAGTGTCTCACTCAAATCAAAAGTTTAAAGACTATTGAACTGACCCAAAGTAGTGTTACTGGAGAAGTTTTAGTTACTCTTTCTCGTTTTCCCAAACTAATAGATTTGCATATTGGCTCTACAGGCATTGATGGTGAACAGCTGGCTCAGTCAGGGCTTTTAGCCAACTTGCAATCATTGCACGCTGATCGTTGTTCTAAAATGAGTGCGGCCATTGCCGCTTTAGAAAACTCAACGAGACTGCGAAAGCTGTTTATTTCATCCTGTAGCATTAGTGCCAAAGACATTCAAAATATCAGCACAATGAAAGAGTTGACAAGGCTAAAACTCTCTGACAATGTCTTGAATGACAATGATTTAGCACCACTAGCAAAACTATCAAAGTTAGATGATCTTGAATTGGATGGTTGCAAGATTACTCCGGCTTGCCTCAAGACATTGAGTCAGTGCAAGGCCCTGAAGAAAATTAGCGTGCGGCGAAATGGTTGGACTGCAGAGCAGCTTGAGAAATTCAAAGCAGAAATGGAAAAGACCAATCCTCAAATAAAGATAGCAATTGATCTTGCTGATGACCCAACCTTGAAGCAGTTGGCTGAGCCAGCGTCAGAAGAAGAGTAGAGCAGAAACATCTACATTTTGCTTTCGCTAAAAGTGATGCGTGTCACCGCGTTATAGTCGCACTGATAGCGGCCGTCTCTGTATCCCCAAGTTGCTTGCCTATCTTTATTTGATTCAACCACCCAGACGGCGGCGTTTTGAAATGAAGTGTTATTTTGAATGAAGGTAGCGGGAATGGTGAAGCATTTTTCTCCATTGACTGGTTCAACTTCAATCCAACCAATTTTGGGAAAATAGACCTCTGCCCAGATATGTACATTGCCCCACTCGTTGGGCAAGTTGCTTTTTTTACCGTTGGCATCGGTGAGATTGAGACCAAGAACATCTCGACTTTTGAGACCAACACTGCGACAAAGACCATGAAAGAGTTGAGCCGTATGGCCACAGTGACCGCGGCGATTTCTCAGTGTCATCGTCAAATCATCTGTTCTGTGTTGCACTTTATCATCGTATTCAATATTTTGATGCAGCCAACGACAAAATTCTATGACTGTGTTTGCCGGGTCATGATTTTGCTTTAGTTTGACTGCTAGAGCCATTACTTCAGGATCGTTAGCAATTTTACTTTGGCTATTTGCTTGAGCTTGACTAAAATATTGTTGGCAATCGCTCCAGCTACAGCGAAAGGCGCTGGGATTGAACGTTCTTTTTACCGATATTGCATTGAAAGAACTAACATAGCGAAGGTTTGTGCCTGGAGCAAAATTGCGGTTTTCTTCAAAGTAAAAGTGGGCTGATCGCTTATCATCTTCTGCTTCAATTTTGGCAGTTGGTGCACTGCGCAAGTCGGTTGCTCCCAGCGGTGAGGTTGTTTGCGACCAAGGTTTGTAAGCAGCGATGGCATGCCAGACTCTTACTTTTGTGCAGCTAGCGCCTTTTGTAGGAATTGTAACGTCAGTCTGGGTGCGAACTGTATAAGTTTTGGCATCACTTGTGGCCACTGCGCCATAGAGTCGCTCGCTGACTGAGCCAGCCTGCTGAGGGATGATAATCGTCAGGGATAAAGCCAGTAGGAGGGCCAGGCAACGCAATATAGTAGCTCCACGAGGATGGTCAGCAACGCTGCCATGGATGTCTAAGCTTACTATGCAAATGTCTCAAATTGCCAGTGGCTATTCTTTAAAAGGCGGTGGACAGTCGGGAAGATCTTTGCGAACGTAAATACGATGGTCTTCCACTGTGCCAGCAAATTGATAGTCGTTGAGCACGGCTGTGTTTAAAAAATCACCATCTTTGAGTATGTCATATATGCGTGTCGATTGAATAAAAATCAGCTTTGGTTTGTGATTGGCAATGTCTTCTTTGTATTCGTCCAAGATTCTAGCCTTAAAGTTATTCATTTTGGCTTTTGTGGCGAATGAAGTGGAGACATCTCTAGCGTAAATTGTAGTGGGAAGGAGCATGGCATGCAGATAGCGAGAGGCCGGTTGACGTTTGGTTTGCAGTAGTAAGGGATAACCTGGTGCAATGCTGCGTGTCATAAAGAGCACTGACTCTCCAGCTTCGGTATATTTGAGAATCTCAAGGGCGAGCGCGCTCAAGTCTCTTTTGGGAACGTCCCCGGTGTAGCCGATGCCCATCATTGCTAGCTTAGGGGCTTCAGCCGCTTCTTTTCGTTGAATACCTATTTCGTACAGGCTGATTTGAAATTGCCATAGACAAAGAGCGCTGACAGATATTGCGTCAAAGGCTTTCTGGAATTTAAAGATAAATTGGCGCAGTATGAAAAATATGATTGCGGCTTCGACGCCGGCTAGCATGTAAGCGCCAGCAAGAAAGGGCAAAGCGTGATTGAGCCAAGGTTGACCTTGCAGTAGGTAAGATGCAAATCCTAAGAGGCTGAAGGCCATGAGGGGCATAATCAAAGTGGAGAAGCGACTGAGGATGACACCTAGGCTGCAGGTGTATATCAGCAGCAGTAGGTAGTTTTTCCAGTAGGGGCCCCAACCCATCAGTTGGAACATGATAGAGGTGCCATACTCGCCGTAGCCTAGGGTGAAGACGGGCACCATCATGCCAAAGTAGCCGTCTTTCATATTTTGGGGCATAGCCCAAATACAGCCAGCGTAGACGAGGCCGAATAACATACAGACAATTGCTTCTGGGGCAAAGAGGCAGCGCCAGCGCCGGTTTTCGCTAAGCCAGAGGGCTTCAAGAACTATTGCCGCAATGAGATAGCTTGGTTTTAGGAAGAGGCCAATTGAGGCTAACAGTGCTGCAATGATCGCCGCGGCTGGAGGCAGCGATGTGTTTTTCCAGCGCAGCCAGCGCACTATGAAGAACGGCAGAAAAAGTAGCAAATAAATATGCTCTCGCTGCCCGAATTCGTCTTGGCTCGACAGAAATAGTGTCAGGCATGAAAATGACAATAGCAGGGGCATGAAGACAAATGATTCTTGGTTTTTAGGCTCTCGCCACAAAAGCCAGAGGCTAAAGACGACGCTGTAGAACCAGAGAGAGATTGTCGTATACCAGAATGCTTGTGGCGGTGTCACGCCAAAATATTTAGATACTAGATTTGGTGCTATATGAGCATAGAATGCCAACGGTGGATTAACGTCAAAAAAGTCAACATAGGGCCTTTTGCCCTGTAGCAGTAAATCTCCAATGGCGACAAACATAGATTGATCGGGCGCAATATTAAGGGGGTGAATGGCCGGAATAGTAAGTAGGCGCCACATGATCAGCGATAATAGAAAAGTGCCGCCGATTAGCATAACTTTTCTTGTCCATTTATCCATTGTCATAGATAGTGGCAGTGATTCTTTCATAGCGGCGTTTTTCGCGGTACAAAGACAGCAAGACCGTATTGAACACCGTGATATTCTAGGGGTTCCTGATCGTCGTCGTCGATCTTCTTCAAGCGCGCTCCGCCCTTCCACTCATAGTATTTTTCTAGCGTGGGCATTACTTCGTTCTTCACTAACAGATCGCGAATGGTGGCATCTTGAACAAAGATCATTTTGGCTTTCTGCTCGGCTATGTTTTCCTTCAGACGATTGTACAGTTTCTCTGATAGTAGGCTGTATTGGCGTTCATTCTCACTTGGGTGTTGAGCATGGTCAAGGTATGGTAAGAATGTAGATTCTAGAAAATAGCCACTAGGCTTCCTACTCATCTGTAAAATCAGAGGATAACCTGGTAGTAAGTCATCGGTTAAAAATAGAAGTTGATCACCTTTGACTGAATATTTAGCAACCCAAGAAGCACAATCAGCTGGCACCACGTTTTCGCCTGGTGTCTTGTCGGTAATCGTCGGCAGGGCAGCGTCAATCTTGCTTGTCTGATGTTTGAGAAAAGCCCCGGTAAGGGTTATGAGAATGGCGCCAAAGGAACATAAGAGACTAAAGTTGAGCCATGCAAGTGTGCGACGTTTGCTTTTAAGTATTCTGAGGCGGTGTATGGTGGCGCTGAATACACCGAGGTTGACTGCCCACAGCAGAGTAGCAGAGAAAATCATGGGAATGGCTGTGTGACTTAAACCAGTGGGTTGGTTGAGGTAAAACCAAAAACTGACGAAAAACAATAGAATCAAAGTTAGTGACAAACTTGAGCGATTATTCTTGGGTATGGCAAAGAGAATGGCAGCAATGCCCGCGTAGAAAATGTCGCGTCTTTCTGGCACGCTGCCGAGTCCGTACATGGCCATGTCGTAATAGTCAGACGTGGAGGTGAATATGGGAGCAACCGTGCTTAAGTAAGCTGCTGTAAATGGCTCTGGTGACAGCAGCATGAATAAGCCATAGGCCAGCATAGTAATAAGACAGGTGTGTGCTTCGGGGCCTACTAGCGGGCCAATTTTGAGGGTTGTGCCAAGCCAAAGACTCTCAAGTAAGACTAGAAAAACTATATACGACTGGCACAATGAAACGCCAATACCAGCAAATATGCCGCTAGCAATCGCCTCTGTTTTTGAGATTTCGTATCCGTTCCAGCGCAACCACCTGACTAATAGATATGGTATGAGAAGCAGCATAAACAGCTGTTCGCTTTGGCCAAGCTGAAACAACATTAGTACGTTCGCTAAGGCTAGCGCAATTATAAAGGGTGGAAAAATATGCCACTCTCTGTGGTGTCTTCTCGGAAGTAAAATTTTGGCAGAGGCGATGGTAGAGCCAAGGGCAATCAGCCAGATAGTGAGATTCATTACCAGGCTCGGTGCAATATTTAGCACTTGCGCCGTTAACAAAGGTACGAGGCTGCCATAGAGAAGAATTGGTGATACAAGGCAAAGGAAGTCTACATAGGGAACTTTGCCTGCTGCTATTAGTTTGGCAGCTTCAAGATTGAGCGCTGCTTCGGGTGCAATCATAGATGGGTGACGGAGGAGCAAAAGTAAAACGAGAAAGAAGACTATGGCAACCACAGCTAAGGTCACCTGACAATAGCCCGCTCTGCTTGTTAGTGTTTGTCTCGCCAAGCCAGGGCTTGTGATCATCTGGTTCTCTTCGTGATGCACTGAATAATGAGTATACTTTGTCAGCGACTCTAGTAAGTTCATGATGGCTGTGGCTATAGAAGGGAAGAGCACTTTCTGGTGCCTTCCCTTCATAGCCACAGCCATTTCTTATTAGCGTCATTTATCGTTGATAGTGCTGCTTGGGCACGCCATCAAAAGCGACCACTCTTCATGCAACAGTGCTTGAAAGCGGCGGTTTGAAGCGCATGGGCATAGGTCATTGCGCCCCAGTTTCTCTGTTAGTTCTTTGTCGCCGTGCACAATGCGGTCGCCGCGCTTTACCCGAGACTCTGATGGGAAGCCGCGTTTGCGTTTGCTTGAAGGTTCAAAAGCAGTATTGCTCTTCGTAATGGATATGCATGATCGTATCCTCCTAGTTTTGGGGAGATTTGACTATTGTAGCCTAGTGGCAATTTTTTACTTACCTATTGCTTAGGCGCCGTTTTTTTTGTTGGCGCTATATGGTTAATGGTTTTCTACCAGGGGTTGACGAAGTCTCAACTTAGACGTATTCTAAACACATGACCGATCACAACGCTAGCGGCAAAATAGTTACGGCTGAACAGCAGATGAAGTTCTCTCAGCAGTGTCTGTTGCCCTTTATGTGGCGCTTTGGCGAGCAGCTGTGGGTAAACCTCGTAATGCCCTCAAAAAAGCCGGTGTTATTGAGCTAGAGCAGAAACAGTTTTTTTTGCTCTGCGGTTAGACTAAATCTAAGAATATACTAAATCTAGGAGAATTTATCATGTCAAACAATCAGGCACCCCAATTAACCGATTCTGAAGCTACTTTGGCTGAGTTAACTAGCGCAGACGCAACTGCTAAGTCTGGCGCCGCACCAGCTGACACTAAGACAGCCGCTAACTTAATGGCCGCCTTTGGTGGTGAATCAATGGCTAACCGCAAATACTTGTACTTCGCCAAAATTGCTCGCAAGCTCGGCAATGAAGAAGTGGCCAAGCTTTTTGAAGAAACAGCTAACCATGAAACAGCCCATGCTTTCGCTCACCTTGAGCTGATTTATCCTTCAGCCGAAATGACTGTTGAGAAGGTCCTAGCACTGGCTGCTGAAGGCGAGATGTATGAAAGCGTCACCATGTATCCAAACTTTGAGCGCGAGGCCGTTGAAGAAGGTAATGCCGCTGCTGTAGCCGAGTTTCAAGAGCAAGCAAAAGAATCACTCGAGCATGCGGGTATTTTCCAGAAAGCAGCCAAGCGTTTTGGCGCGCTCAAGCGGGTTGAAGCTTTCCACGCCGCTCGTTATCAAGCTGCTTTAGATAAATTGACTGCTGCGAAGGTCTAGGAGTCTGCCATCATCTGGGCCATGCGCACATGCACCGACGGAAGCAGGGCGGTAAGCGGCTCACTATCTTCAATGCCACCTGTAAAAGGGTGGCATTGCACTATATGCAGTGCCAGTTTTTCTGGCCAAATTTCTAGATTTTCTAAGCCCTTTTGATGGCCCAACCAGCGCATTTTGTAGGCAATAGCTAGAGAGTGCGGCTCCATATCATCGACTAAAACAAAACCGTTTGTTTTAGGTACATTGTCGCAATTGTCAGGCCCGTAAATATCACCAACAAGGTCTGCTAGTCCCAATTCTTTTAAGACTTTTGCTTGAAACTTTGAGTGGCCAAGGGTAAGCATTGCCACTTCATACTTGCTGCCTAGTTCTTGCAAAAACTGCTTAGCGCTTGGTCTGGCTTCGGTCAGCACAGTATTCCAGCGAAAGAAAAACTTAGGTCGTCGGTCGAACATATGTTTAGACAGCAAGGGATAGATCTCAGTGTTAACCAAGGTCCGATCGCAGTCGACGAAGACGCGGTGGTTGCCAGCGTTTAGTATTTTTTTGCTCACATCAGCCGTTTGTGAATTATGTGGTCGACATAAAATTGAAATTGTGTCGCTGTTGGCCAAGTGCCATGGGTGCCCTTTCTTTCTATAAACTTAGTAGGATTGCCGTTGGCGACAAGGGCTCGATAAAGTTGATTTTGTAATTTCGGCGGCATGGTCGTATCTTCCATGTGAGAGATGATCACGACTTTTACTGTTTTGGGAAACTCTTTGATGTTTGGTATAAAGCTGCGCGCTTTGTACTCTTTCTTCTTTTCAGCAGGTGTACCACCTAGAGTATTCTTCAGCGAGTCTTTCACGAGCTTTTCGCCCGTCAATTTGTAGAGGTTTGCCAAGTCACCACAGCTGACAATTACCAGTATGCACTCTGATTTACTTTTGATTTCAGGCGGTGCTTGCTCTATGAATGAAAGCAGGTTGCAACCGCCCATGGATGCGCCAATATAGATAATGCGATCAAACTTGTACTTGTCTTGAACCTTGGTGATGGCGTCGCCGATATCTTGCAGAGCCTCTGGATTGGCCCAGGTGTGGGCGAGGCCGACGGAAAGAAAGCCGTACATTGGATAAATACTGGTCATAATCGGCCCAGTTGGAGCGCCAGGCGGTACGACGAAGGGTTCGTCTATGTTTGAGGTCATGCCGTGATGGTAGACAATCAGTGTGCTGGGTCCGGTGACGTTCGGTTGAGTGGGTGGAATGAAATAGGTGTTGACCGGCGAACCATTCATATGGCTGTTGGTGGTAATTTGCTCTCGGCCAGCAGCTTGGACGCTGTTAAATATGGCATTGCAAAAGAAAGTGGTAAAAACGAGTGTGGCTGCGATCAAAGTTGCAGAGACTCGCGAGGTGGTCAGGGCGAATGCTCGTGGTTGTCTTGTTTTTATTGAAAGATTCATGGAAAAGATAGTCGCCAAAGAATTACTGCTGACCTAAATGCATGCTTGCAAGCTTAATTGCAGCACTATTTGCAGCATTTTACAGCATTTATTTCTTGATTAGCTACAGTTCAAGATGCTTGAGTCTGGGGGCGTTATCGTCTACCATCAACAAAGACAGCAGTGATGGCGGGCGATTGGCCTCATGGCTTACTTATTCGAAAATCATATTAGGTAATATCTTTAGAGAAATATCCCCGGGAAATTCATGGCCACAATAGAAACCGAACGCAGTATCTTCACTCTGATCAATACATTTGAAGTTGAGCCCACTAAGCAGCAAATACTGGCTAACATGCTCGAAGATGTCACTGAAAAAGTGACCAAGCATCAGCCTGGGTTTGTATCAGCTAGTGTTCATCAGAGTTTTGATGGTAAGCATGTGGCCAGCTATGTGCAGTGGGAAAGCGAAATTCACTATCGCGTCGTTTCTAAAAATCTTGAAATTCAAGCTCATATGAAGGAAATACAGGCTGCGGCAATATCAGTGCAGCCAGTTTCTTATCGAGTCACCTATGTCGGCGAGTCAATGAATTAGGCACAGTTCAAATTAGCCAGAGTTCAGTTTGTCGCTAAATTTTTCTGGGCTTTGGCTTTGCTTTTGCGCCACATTAACCAGGCGAGCAGCAGGCAAATAATCAGTTCGATGATACTTGCTTCTGGTCCGAAGCTTCCGCCGGTGAGCAGTGCTGGCCCGTCAAGGCTGCCGATTATCAGTGGATCGCCCATGTATTGGCCAGAAACAGGGGTACCAAATATGGGGCCCTCAAAGATATTCCAGAATGCGTGTAAGCCAGCAGCCATCCAGAGCCGCCTTGTGAGTAGATAAGCAGCACAGAAGAGCAAACCGGCATCGAGGCCAAGGGCCGTACAAGAAGCTATTTGGGTGAGTAGTGGCTCGCGTCCGTGAAAATTAGGTAGGTGGGCTGCGCCAAACAGCAGGGAGCTGATGATCACTGCTGTTTTGGTATTGCAGGCTCTTTCGATTGTTTGCAAGACATAGCCGCGGAAGAGAATTTCTTCAAATATGGCTGCGACTATGAGAGCGGGGACAATTGCAAGCAGATCGAAACTGTAATTTATTGCCAGGGGCACGTAGCATCCGATGACGGTCAGAATTAGTGTGACGCTGGTTACCATTAAGCTACCAATCAGACTACCGCCAGAGAACTCTACAAGACCGTCCCATAAGCTTTTCGCCCCCAAGCCGTAGTCACTTAACTTGCGCTTTTCAATGAAGCGTCCCACAAGCCAGAGCAAGAGTAGGCTCCAGAGAAGGTAAGTGAAAAATTGCGCGAATGCTGTGGGGAGAAGGGCCGGAAACGCTGCAAATAGCGGGCGGCAGGCGTAGATGCCCAAAAATATGAATATCAGAGACTTGGCCACCGCTAAAGCCAACTGCTTTGCTGAAAAGCCTGTTTCTGCTTGAGCTGGGGGCTTAATATCGTTGGTCAACTCTACCTGTCTTTGGTCAGTTTTTTGGTCAAATCTTGGGCTTTTGCGCTGGCTGGTTATTTGCCTATTGTACGATTGAGCATTTTGAATTAGTGGGTTGACAATTTGTAGACGACCGGTCTAATATTGAAATATGCCCAACGTTAGACGCGGCCAAAAGGAGAATTAGTCATGACTCAAATAGCATTGTTCGATGTCGTCATTCCCGGAGTTATCGCCTGGGTCTTGGTCGATGATCTGATGCGTGCGCTGCGGCGCTAGATTTTTTTGATAGTTTCAATAATTTTGCGAGCAGGCGGTCCTTTTATTACTGGCCGATCCTCAAGCTTAGTGAAATCAGTCACAGTCTTATAGCCCTTAGGAATCTCGAAATCTGTCGCCACCAGCTTGATTGGTTTCAATTCAGATGTGAGCAAAATAGTGTTCAAGTCGCCTCTGCAGCTAATATATTTAAACTGTAGTGGCATTGCTCTCTGTAGTGGCACACCGTAAAATTTTGAAAGCACTGTGGCCGCTTCTACAGGTAGTAAGACCTTTTCAGCTACTAGCATTTGCGCCGATTGGACAAACCGAGGATCAGCTGATTCGTGTTCTTTGTCTTTAATTTGTTTGTCTACGAAACTCTTGGGAGTTTGCAGCTCTATAGAGCTAATGCCATGTAGAACGGTTTTACCGGTTTGCTTGAGTGGAATATTGTATAGCGTGACGCCACCAGTAACAGTGGCAAGCTTGTTGCCGATGCCAGTGAATGTTCGCGGAGAAACGAAAGAACAGATGCGCTTGGTGCGGTTGTTGAAGGCGTAAACTTTCCAGGTTGGAGCTGTTGCCACAACAACGGTGCCGTGACTTCGGTCGACAATTTTTACAGCAGTATTGGTTACGTAAGTGTCTTGATCGCCCATGGTAGAGCTTGTTTGATAGCTGTAGTAGCCATCATCAGCTTGAGCCTTTGAGGCATTTAGAGTGAAGCAGGCTAGCAGGCTGAGAACAAATGAGATTTTTGGGGATGACTGCATTCTTCCTACTCAATAAACTGACTGATAATTGTACTCGGTCTTGCTAGAGCAATTTTTCGATCAAGAGGTTTACTTGCCTAGCAGTTTCGGCTTCGCTATGAGAATTGTCTATCACTTGATCGGCGCGACTGCATTTTTCGCTTTGAGGCAATTGGGCTTGCAAACGTCGTTGAATTTCTATGGCGTCTAATTTATCTCGTTCCCCAAGACGTTGTTTCAATACCTCTTCTGAGGTAAAAACTGTCCAAATTTCATCATACTCATCAGCCATATTGGCTTCAAAAAGCAGGGGTACTAGTACTGCTACTATTTTTTCTTTGTTCAGTTCTTTAATGCGCCGGCGGCAGCTGAGGACAACACTGGGATGAACAATCTGTTCTAATTTGCGCCGTGAATCAGAATTTTGAAAGACAATTTTGGCCAAGTTCTTGCGATCTATGGGCCGGTCTGGGCCGTGATCTTTTGAACTGGCATTTTCACAATCAGCACTTTCTAAAACGCCAGGTCCGAATTGTTCGACTATGGCTTTTTTGACGCTGATATCGTTGGTAAGCACGTCGTGGGTGAGCTGATCTGTATCGATTACAGCAATGCCACGCTCGGCAAGAAGCCTACCGACAGTAGATTTGCCTGACGCTATCGTGCCGGTAATTCCTAAAATAATTGGTCCATTGGGGTTAGAGCGTTTCTGCATCTGTTTTTATGTCGCCAAATTTGTTTTGTAGTTTGTTCAATATTTCTCGCAGGCGCACAGAGGTCAGGCTTCTATTGCGGCTTTCGCACATTACTCGCAGCTCTGTTTTGGCCTCTGGTCGTTTATTTGATTTTGCCACTCTTGCAGCGTTGTTTGCAGCTTCTTTTGTCGCTACGTTTGCAGCTTCTTTTGTCGCTACGTTTGTGGTTTCTTTTGCGCCTTCTTTTGTAGCGTCTGCTAGAGCTGGTCTTAGGGCAACAATAGCTTTTTCGCTGCGACTGTTAGTGCCCTCAGTGCCGCTCAAGCTGCTGCCAATAGAATTATTGATACTAGAGCTATTGACACTAGAACCACTATTAGAATTAAGGGTAACGAGCATGTGACCAGAACTGGAACTTATACCTGATATGGTCAGGCCATTGTCTTCAAAAGCTTGGCGTAAGGCTAGCAAGGCATTGTCATAGTTAGCATTTAACACTAAAGCTATAGTGGTCTTCGGGTCTAGTTTTTGTTTGAACAATTGAAATGCTTTGACGCGCCAGGCTTGTGCCGGGCGTGCTATGCCGTTTCCACTTGGTCTTAGTGGAGCAGCATTTGGTGGCGGAGGAATGGGCGGGCGGTCAACGGTTGGTACTATATTTAGTGCGGGAGTGCCATCGGGGCTGACGTTGAAAGGCTCTTGTCCATTGGCTTGACCGCTAGTTTGGTCACTATTCTGATTTTCAGCTGGCTCAGACGATTCTCCGTTTGTGCCTGCTCTATCATTTAATGCACCTGTTAAAGCACCGGTAGATTGAGTTTGACCGCCTCGAGCTGGAGCAAACTTCGGTTCAGGTTGATAAGGTGCAAAAGGCGAACTGCCTTTTATTTGGGGCGCAGATTGACTCTGTGCGCTTTCCATAAAAAGAAATGCGGGAATAATTAGACTTATCAATAAGATGGCGGGCTGCTTCACTGCTATATTCATCGATATCTTCGGCATCTTCATATATTAACTTGAGCCGTCGGTACTGGCCCAGAAATACAGGCAAAAAGACGAATTAACCCTTTACGTTAAAATCTTGATTGACAGAGGCCAGCCGCTTGATATGATTTCTTTAGTCTCGGTCTGGGGCAGAGCTCAAAAGTTTTGTCCTACAAGTTTGAACATACGGGGATCCCGCTCGACACTTCCACGTATACCTTTGAACCAGCTTCATGCTTCTTGCAAGCCCCTAGAGTTGGAAAAGGAAACGGACAGAAGTTAGGAGGTTCCCCCCCTGGAGTATATCCCGGGTACAAAACGCGCACCTGTTCTGGGCTGAGACCAATTTTTAAACGGATGACAATGCAATTTCACCTAGGTGGCTTACCTGAGACCAATCGCTTTGGTCATGAATTGGCGCAGGCTGTGGGCGATGGCGCCATTATTGCTTTGAGGGGCACCTTAGGTGCTGGCAAGACTACCCTGGTAAAGGCTGTTGGCAAGGGCCTGGGGGTGGTTGAAGTGATCAGCTCGCCCACTTTCACTATGCTCAATGAGTATCACTCTGGCCGCCTGTCACTCTTTCACCTCGATCTCTATCGCGCTGGTGAGACTGGTGAAACCATCGACTTATCAATGCTGGCTCTAGAACTTGATGAGGTGCTTGATGAAGTTCTAGATGATTTAAATGTTGGTTCAGCTAGTGGTATAGGCAGTGGCCTGGCTAATGGTCTGGGAAATGATGTAGGAGTGCCATCCGCTTTGGTAATGATTGAATGGCCTCAATACTTTTTGGTTGATGGTGAATCTTACTTAGCTGATAAAGACTATTTGGAAATTTCGCTCGACCTTGTCAAGCAAGAAAATCTCCTACACGTTGTAATGGGCTCTCAAGAGGGGGCAACTGAAAAAGTGTTACAAGAAACATATGAGGCTGAAAACCCTATAAAGGATGGGGTGGGTGAGGCCAGAATCGCCAATCTGGTCGGACATGGCCCACAATCTTCCCGAGTTATCGGAAGACTTCAGAGCGCTCTTCCTGATATGGTTATATAGTTTTAAGCCGAGGCCGACATTTGTCATCGTGTTATACTCCATCGACGTCGGCGTATCTTGACAGGCCGCGAGTAGCTCCACCACAGCGTTACAGAGAAAAATGGTCAAATCGTTAGTTATAGTTGAATCTCCAGCCAAAGCCAAAACGATCTCAAAGATCCTTGGCAAGGACTTCACGGTTAAGGCCAGTTATGGCCACGTGAGGGATCTCCCCAAAAATAAATTGGGTGTCAACGTTCGCAAGAACTTCGAACCCCTTTATGAAGTATTGAAGGATAAAGAACCGACAGTTGCCGACTTAAAAGAAGCAGCTGCGGGCGTAGATAGAGTCTATCTGGCCCCCGACCCTGACCGCGAAGGGGAAGCAATTGCTTGGCACTTATCCGAAATTTTGGAATTGCCTAAGAAGAAGTTGCATCGCATCGAATTTAACGAAATTACGAAAGAAGCAGTTCTAGCGGCCATAAAGGCGCCACGGCAAATCGATCAAAGTTTAGTTGACGCCCAGCAGGCTCGCCGCGTACTCGACCGCTTGGTCGGCTACAAAATCAGCCCATTGCTCTGGCGCAAAGTTAACGGCCGCTCGGCGGGCCGTGTTCAATCTGTTGCCGTTCGCATTATTTGCGAGCGTGAAGCAGAAGTAGAAGGATTCACTCCGCAAGAATATTGGACGATTAAGGCTGAGCTATCTCGCGCCCGTTCAAAGCAATTCTTCACTGCGCCTCTAGCTAAATGGAAAGGCAAGCGTGTTATCGCTGCTTCTGAAAAAGCGACAGCGCAATCGACCACCATCGATACTAAAAAGATGGCTGACGATATCGTCAAGAAAATTGAAAAAGAAGATTTCACTGTTGCTTCAGTGGTTGAGAAGACCAGTCAGCGCCAGCCGCAGGCTCCATTCATCACTTCAACTCTGCAACGAGAAGCAGCAACCTTCTTAGGCTTTGCTGTTAAGAAGACGATGAAAGTTGCTCAAGAACTCTATGAAGGTATCGAACTTGGCTCACAAGGCCCAGTTGGTTTAATCACCTACATGAGAACTGACTCGACTCGTGTTTCGCAAACAGCAGTAGATGAAGCGAAGAACTTCATTGTTGCTCGTTATGGCAAGCAATATTATCCAGATAAGCCTCGTGTTTATGTGCGCAAAGCTAAGTCGATGCAAGATGCCCACGAAGCTATTCGTCCATCCCATCCTGAAAGTTCACCTGAATCGATCAAGCAATACTTGAGCAGCGATCAGCTGAAAGTGTACAAACTAATCTGGGAACGCTTCATGGCTAGCCAAATGGCTTCAGCTGAGATTCTCACCAGAACGGTTGAAATCACCGCCGGTGATGCCATGTTTAGAGCATCTGCTTCAGAGAAGAAATTCCCTGGTTTCACCATCGTTTATGACCGTCTTGCTAAAGACATGGCCACAAGCGATTCTGACGCGGTAGCAGATGAAGTAGATGAAGAAGAAGCAGCGCCAAATCTTCCTGAGTTAGAGAAAAACGAAAAGCTCAAGCTCAAAGAAATGAAGCCTGGCCAACACTTCACCCAGCCTCCACCCCGCTTCACAGAAGCAAGTTTGATCAAAACTCTAGAAGAATTGGGTATTGGTCGACCATCTACTTATTCGGCGACTGTCAGCACCATTGTCGATCGCAAATATGTAGAACGCGTGCAAAAAGCACTGGTGCCAACAACTCTAGGTAAAGCTGTTAATGCTCTTCTCGTTGAGCACTTCGGCAATATCGTTGAAGTTGGCTTCACCGCTGGAATGGAAACTCAGTTAGATAAAGTCGAAGAAGACAAATCTGACTGGCGCGTCATGCTCAAAGCTTTCTACGAGCCTTTCAATAAGACTTTGAAAGAAGCCGAAGAGAACATGAACAAGGTGCTCATTCTCTCTGACCAATTCTGCGAACTATGCGGACAGCCTATGGCCATTCGTTCTTCGCGTTACGGTCAATTCTTAGGTTGTGTCGGCTATCCTGAATGCAAGACCAAAATCTCGCTAACTAAAGATGGCAAGCCAGTTCCTGAAGATAGACCATCAGAAGAGAAATGCAAAACCTGCGGTTCAGACATGCTGATTCGCTACGGTCGCTACGGCGATTATCTCGCTTGCTCAGCTGAAGAATGTACCGAACAAAGACCAATTCTTAAATACACTGGTGTTACTTGCCCTCGTGATACTTGTGGCGGCGCCATTGTTGAGAAGAAATCTAGACACGGAAAAATCTTCTTCGGTTGTTCCAACTATTCACTCAATCAGTGCACATCGGCTTATTGGTACCCACCTGTGATTTCAGGCGGTCCAAAAGGCGACAACCTTTGTCCAAAATGCTCGAGTGTTCTTATCTACAAGACACTCAAGCGTGGCGACCAAGTGGCTTGCTCGTCTAAAGAGTGTGACTTCGCTGAGTTGATTACTGGTTTGGAAGTGCACGCTTAAAGATAGATAGGATAAACTTTTGGGCTAGTTCCTTTGAGCTATCTGAAAAATTCCTGGAAATTTGACTGGCATGTTTGAGCACTTCAGCGAACAATCAATGAAAGTAATGGCGCTGGCTGACCGCGAGGCCGCTGCGTTGAAGCACGACCGTGTCGGCACTGGTGAAATACTGGTGGGCTTGCTTGTTTGGGCGGAGTCGAAGGTCGGAACAAAAGTTTCGGACGGGGCAGATATTGCCGCTGTTGATACCGGCGACTTAAATTCTGACAAAGCAGAGAAATTTCGCAGGAATTTCTCTGCTTTGAATCTAACTGCTGCCAAAGTGCGCGTTGAAGTCAAAAGAATTACCGGTTCAGGGGCAGGTGAGAGGTCTTCTGCCTACAGTTTCACCCCCGGGGCTGAAGTTCTACTGCTACTTGCCTATGAAGAGGCCCTAAATCTCTGCAAACGGCCAGGCACTGAAAAGGTCGAGCCTGAGCATTTGTTGCTGGCCCTGCTGCGTCAAGACGAAGGTGTGGCCTGCCGTATTTTGGAGCGTTTAGGGCTGGATGACTTTAGTCAGTTGCGTGGCGCCGTGCTTTCGAGCCTAGGGGTAAATCAAGAAGAGCTTCTGGAGATTCGTTTTGAAAAGGCGCGGCGTCAAGGCTTCAAGGGGCCGGCTCACCCGGGCGATCTAGCGATGTTGGCGACTGCAGAGAAATTGCTCGCGGAGGGCCTGCAGACCGGTGCATCACTAGTTGATTTGCCTTATTCGCCCTATGCCCTTGAGTTGTTCAAGCTGGCTCAAGAAGCTGCAAGTAGCCATGGCCATGATGTCGTTGGCAGTGGGCATTTGCTTCTAGCGGTCCTTTCGATGCACAAGGGCCTGCCCCTGAGGGTTATGGCTCAGTGTGGCGTCGAGCGTTATCAGGTCGATGAAGAGCTGTCTAACATTCTTGGCCCTGGGTCTGGTGTAGCGCCTGATTCGACTATGGCATTGTCTTGGAGTGCGTCGTGCAGCAAATTGTTGAGCTTGGCAGCACACGAGGCGTTGGAATGGCATCATAGTTTTATTGGCTTAGAGCATGTGCTCTTGGTCTTATTGCGCGAACACGAGGGTGTGGCCGGCCGCATACTCGAAGATTTTGCCGTCGATAAGGGTGCGCTGCGCAACAAGATTTTGGCTGATGAGCAGTTTGGTAGTTTTTCTTAGTAGTTTCTTTTACTAGTTTCTAAAAAGGGAAGATTTTTTCGAAAAAATCTTCCCTTTTAGAAATCAACTTTGTGGCCCCATGTAGAGCGTATTGAAACGATTGATATGATCCACTGTCACTGAACTGCCTGGTACAGGTTTCTGGTCTTTGACCGAGCGTAAAAGATCACCAATTTCAACTTTTCTAAAAGTGGGGGCCACTCTAGTGATACTGCCGCCTTCTGAAAGCATCAGCGGTAGAACCTTTGAGGCTGGTTGGTGCAGAAAAGCATCTAAGACCTTGCCGTCAAATTGAGTACCGCGGCCGCGGTCAAACACGTCTATCAGTTTTGAAACCGGTGTAGGTGTCTTGTATGAGCGACCGTGAGAGAGTACGTCAAAGACATCAGCCACAGTATTGACCCTGGTTTCAACGGCAATTTGATCACCACTAAGTTGACTGGGGCTGCCGCGGCCATCGAGGCGCTCATGGTGATTTTGGGCCACTGTGGGCAGATCGGCAAGGCGTTTGGGGTAATCAACTTTCTCTTTGAGAATGATACCAGTGTCGGTGGCATGGTGATTGATCACAGCCCGCTCGTGGCCGTCTAATTTGCCTGGTGAATTGAGAATTTCGGTTGGTGTTTTGAGCTTACCAATGTCGTGCATTTTTCCTGCTAGGTAGGCTTTTTCAACAGAGGCAGGGGGAAGCCGCATGCCTTCAGCGATAAGTCGGCTCATGTCACCTACGCGATCTTGATGATGGGCAGTTAGTGGATGATAGCCCAACATCTGCTGGCGCAAGAGTGCGTGCTGCTCTTGGGTGCGAATACCCAGAGCTTTGTCGATACTATGATGCACTCCCATATAAACGCTAGAGTTGCGGGCAACTTTCACACCAACTATTCCCCCCGCGCTGAAAATTGCGGTATCAGCAATAAATGCGCCAAGAGCATTAGCTGCATTTTTGGCTTCTCTGTTTTCAGCAGAGGGGTTTTTCCAGGTGTTCTCAATTGAGTTTTTTGCCACTTCTAGCTGTCTGGCAGAGGTTAGGACAAAAGATGCGGTCATAGAAGCGCCCACGATTTGGGCTACCTCGCGAGCTACCCCGGCTTTTCCTTGGGCCAGAGCTAAACCGGCGCCAATTATCATTGAGCCACCCAGTTCGGCGGCTACTTGGCCTGGATTATCAGTTAGCTCGTCAACACGATTGACGACGCCGCGACCGACTTCAACTAATAAATTTGCTTCGCGGCTAAGGCGTTGAGCATTAGACATCCCCGAGTTTGATTTATCTGACGATGCAGATTGTTCAGCTGCAGATTCAGAATGGCCAACCGCAGAAGGTGTTTCTCCGAAGGGCATTAATTTGTGTGCTGTCTATTTGGGCGTGGGGGATTAAATTGTCTACCTGGCCATGTTAGGGGCAATACCCGGGAATGTCAAGAAGTAGCCGGGGGTGATCTGGGTGGGGGCGTGTTGGGCATAAAGCTTAATGAGCATTATCCCGTGAGGTTCAGTTGATGTTTGAGCGTTTTAACGAGGGCGCTATTGAGACTATTAGGCTGGCTCAGCAAGAAGCTGCAGCATTGGGTCACAACCGCGTTGGTACAGAGGCAATATTATTGGGTTTGATGGCGCAGGAAGAAGGCATTGCTGCTCAGGCATTGACTGAAGAAGGCGT
>CALROJ020000015.1:0-112040 GCA_943369735.1 bacterium Ga0077546 | reverse complement strand
GCAAGCAGTTAAATATTCTTTGGCTGTGAGATCAGGAAACTTAGCCATATCTTTGTAGATGTCGGTGGGCTTGCAGACATCAGGGCGGACTGTTTCTGCAGGCTTATCTGTAGGCTGGTCTGGGGTGCGATCGGAGGGCTTGGCAGCGTTACCTGGTGTCAGATTTTCTGCTGGTTTTTCTGACGGCTTGGCAGCATTACCTGGTGTCAGATTTTCTGCTGGTTTTTCTGACGGCTTGGCAGCATTACCCGGTGTCAGATTTTCTGCTGGTTTTTCTGACGGCTTGGCGGCGTTACCCGGTGTCAGATTTTCTGCTGGTTTTTCTGACGGCTGCTCCTGATTCGGGCGCCCTGGAATGTTCAATTTCCCGCCGCGCTTCAATAAATGCGGATTGCAATCAAGCCCTGGTAAGTTTTCTTTGTTAGCTTCAACAAGCTCTTTAACGCGCTTTTGCACTTCAGCTGCCGAAGACTTGCCGCCTTCTTTCTTTATGGCTCTTTCGGCTATGCCCCAGAGGCTATCACCCGGCTTCACTTCATATTTACCATCAGGGCCGACTTCAAGCCCTGTACCTTGTTGTTTCTTGGCTTCTTTATCCCAGGCTCGGCCAGACTCAGTTTTACGTTCATAGTCTGGCTTAAAAGGCGAGCAAGCATCGTTGAGAGAGCAAGCACCATTGCTGCGAGCAGGAATTTTGTATTGCTCTAGCAATTCACGTTGTACACCGGCACTGTTACCGCCGAGGGCGGAGGGAGCAGTACGATCAGTTGGTAAATGGTTTGAATCTAACATTTCACTTCCTACCTGAGTTGAGAGGGGGGTTCTCTGTGGTCTCAATATAGGAATGATTTGTTACGGCTTAGTGACTGAACTTTTCACAAGCAAATCGACATACAAAGGTAGATGGTCAACTAATCCGAGTTTGCGGTATTGGATGAGCTCATCTACGCCCCAGCAATTTCTAAGGGAAATAGGCAGATGCCAGCCCCTCAGAGAAGTCGCCCACCAAGGGGTACCTTGTCGGAACAACAAGTTCTCCACGAATATCAATGAAACCCCATCTATTATCCTTCTGCACAGCAGCCAGACCCTCATGAAAAGGGCGAATCATTGAATAGCTGGAGACATCTAGGCCCTGAGCCTGATCTGAGAAAAGAAATTTCTTCTCTCCCTCAATTGCTATAACTGAAAAGAAACCAGGCAGCTCATCCAACCGAGCAAACCTTTCGGATTTGATTTCACCCTTATTGTCAATTAAAAACCACTTACTGTCTTTCTCCACCCAAGCAAGTCCATTATGGAACCATCGCACAGAAGAAAATGGACCTGGAATTTTGACGACTCCGGCCTTATCAATGAATGCGTACTTGCCTGGTGCAATCTCAACTCCAGCCAAATCGTCAGTGAAAATGTGAGCACGCAAATACTTTGGCTCGATCACAACTTTGCCCCCTGAATCCTTGTAGCCAAACAATATTGTTTTGTCCGCACACTCTACAAAAAATGGATTCACATTGTCAGCCACAATTTTGTATTGACCGTCCTTATCTGGTCCTATACGAAAATTACGTGTGAAGTAAGAGTCTTGCAGTTCACCAGTTTTGGGCAAGGCATGACTCTCTAAAATCAAATCGCCAATTGGCTCAATCAACCTGTTCGTTTCGCACACACTCTTTCCAAGTCTGTCTATGCAGGACCTTCCAACTTCACCGGGGCTTTGAACACAAGCGATACCGTCAACAAATGGCAATGCATAGCTAAAAGGTTTATCGATGACTACTTTCGCATTAGAGTCGATGTAGCGAAACTGTGGCGCTGCATTTTCCAAACGTTCTAACGGAAAGAACTGATGCTTGCCACTTACGGGCGCCAAGCCATCACCAAAGTTATCTGCAACTTCGAAGGAAGGTTCAATCTTCCAAGCGCCTGTCTTGTCGACAAAGCCCCAGCCTTTAACTGTTTCAACAGCAGCCAAGCCACCCTTAAACTCTTTAGCAGTTTTAAACTCGGGGGTAATTACCGTATTTCCCTGTCTGTCGATAAAGCCAGTTGAGTGCACACCCGCTAGCTTGGCTTCTTTGACCCCTGCCCTGCAGCGCTGATATAGCTCCGGCTGTACCTGGCGAATGAGCTCCAAATAAGTATCGAGATAGTCTTGAGAAATTGGCATTTGCCAGGTATCCCGGCGATTGATTGCTTCTGCAAGCACTCGTTCAAAAACAACATTCGATGCTTTAAATTGCTTCTGAGTAGCAAGGAAACAGGCATAGGTATACAGCGCAGTCAGAGAGACTGGTGGCCAGTCTTCTTCAGGCACAGTAATTATCTTCGGATCGAAGAAACTAGCTGCTTTTTGATATTTAGTTCCAGCATCTTTGAATTTGCCTTGCTGATAGAGTTTGTTACCTTCCCAAAGCAACATAAAAATGAGCTGTTTCTGTGTCTTTTCAGCTTTCGGACGCAAGTCAGCTGCTAGTGCATTGAGCGCCTTTAGTTTTTCAGCCTGATGCTCCTTCTCATAGCGCTCACTGAGAGATGTAAACAGACGATCTAAATAATTCTCCCATTCATACCAAGCCACCCAGCACTGCCACTGCTTCTCAAGCATCTCAGTAGTCAAACTCTCCGAACCCTTATCTCTAAGTTCGGTTTGCACCTCTATCAGTCGCGCTCTGATGGCGTTGAAAGGGTCATCAGGCGATTGCGACACAACCACTCCGTGAGCCCGTGAAGCCGAAAACTCTAGATTAGATTGATCTACCAACACAGCCGGAAGTGGCGGTAATTCAATGGCTTTCAGAGCGGTCAAAAGGCCTTCTCGCAGCTTGGCTGGACCAGCCCACTTCTCCAACTGCACAGTCAACTTCTCGCCTTGCAAAACAGAGACACGCAAATTAGCCACCGAGGAGAACTTCTTAGTAGCCTCACCAATCAACTTTTTGCAGGTTTCAATATATTCTTTTTTCCTCTGTTCATCGGCTTTCTGCTTTGTGAGAGCGGGCTCGTTTATGAATACAGCAGCGATGCCATTGCGAAAATCCTGACCGCCGTTGAATATAAGAGGAATAGCAACCTCTCCAAACCTATTGATATAACCGCAATGTGATTCGATGTCATCACCTTGCCCGACCTTCAATAGTCCATCGGCAAAGGTAGTTCCCATCAGTGAATACTTAGGCGGAACCACGAAGACACCGCTTTTATCAATCACTCCATACAGGAATGGGCCCGGAGATCGAGCGCTCAATCCATTATGATTAAAGCGACCATGGAAGCCAGCAGTAGCGGCTCCTATATCTGCTTCTGGCACCGCAGGAGGCTTCGGGCTGCAGTCAACTTGAACAACCGCCAGACCTTCGTTAAACGGATAAGCACGGATAGTATTCTCTGCCAAAGTAAGTTTGGCTTGGCCAGCAGAATCAACGTACTGCCAGCGACCATCACGCTTTACCACTCCTAGACCTTCTGAATAACAATAAACAACTTCTTCTTGATTGGCTTCACGGTAGGTTCCGTCTTTGCGCAGTGCGATGCCAGACTTCCGGGGAGTATCATTTAAAGACGGTATAGTCCGGCTTGCCAATCTCTCAGTGAGCTGCGAACAATAAAGCTCGTCACCTTCGAACCAGTCCACGAACTGAATATCTACCCTAACAGACAATTTCTGCACAGCGAAATAGCGAGCGCCCATCTGAACCACTGCCATGTTCACATCGTTCAGCTTTTGAGTGAATCCTCTCGAAGTCCATAAAATTTGTCCAGTTCTATCAATGATGGCAAAATTATTTGGCACACCCGCAGGGGCTCCAGAGGCCAGACCAACAAGAGCATAGCCATCTTTAAAAGGGCCAACATAACGAAATTTGGCTGGTATTACTTTCTTGCCATTTTCGTCAAGGTAGCCGAAAAAACCATCGGCCTTAAATGACGTTAGACCTTCAGAGTAGGTGCCGTCTTCCCAGCAAGGGCTCTCTGGGCCGCTAGCGAGCGCTCGCAATCTCTTGCCGCTGAAATCATACGAGAAGTAATGGAGGTCGCTTTCGTACCGATTTGAGGGACTATACTCAGCAGCGAGCATATCTTTTTCTTGAATATCTGGCTGCCGCTCAAAGCGATTTTCAAATACAAACTTGCCAGTCTTGTCAATAATGCGCCAATAGCCGCGCTCAGGATAAAGAACTTGCTTTGTCTCTTGCGCCACAGCAATCTGCATAGTGACCGGTGAAACACCTATGGTAATGCTGAAGGCAAAAAAGCATGCCATTACCTTGCGTTGAAATAGCCTACTTAAGAGCATCTAGACACCTATATCTACATAAAAGAAAAGAGCCACATTGGGCAAATACTAAGCTTCTATATAAAACCATTTGGCACAAACAAACAATTCGTGGAATACCCCATGATCCTGGAAAACTCGATTAATACTGGGGCGCAGCCAGTCAATTACAAGGTGTAGTATGTAGAATCCAAAAATTTTAGAGACAAGAAGTGAAGAAAGAAACGGGGGGAAGATTCAGAGCCTGAGCCCTGTTACCCTCCCCCCTGATTAAGGTTGCTGAAGAATCGAAAGTTACTACCGCAAGACTATTTCACTTGAGCACTAACCACCGATTATTCACAATCGCTACTTCATAAGATCCTTTATGTCGGGGTCCTCGAGCCACTGCTTACCTCCTTTGCCGAACAAGCCAACATCGCTGACTTGACGAATGGTGGGCAGGGAAGTGGTGTCACAATCGACGCCGAACAGGGAAAGAATTTGACGAGTGCAGCGCCGCAACTTGCGGTTGGCCAAACGTCTGTCATTCTTTTCCGAATCAGCATCAGTCATGCCGGTGATGGGGGTCCGCTTCAACGAACGACTCATCTGGATCTCCTTTGTTTTTTTAAGCAAGCAAAGCTTGCGGATAATTTCCCAGATCGAAATCACCACTTGGGGCCAGCAAGGCAATTCCAAATGGTGTTACTCATTGCCCGCGCAAAAAAAGCACGCGCACAAAATGAGTGTTTCAATTCTTCTTTCTTCCGAATAGTGTTTCCATCAAGAAGCGCTTATATTCTCGATTTCACCAAGACAAAGTCTGATCAGCACACCAGGGTGAGTGAAGGAGAAGTGATATAGAAGGTGAACTAGTGCGCTTTTAGATGGATATTTTTTGGAGCAAGGGAAAGAGTTTGGGTGTGCTTATGGAACCTATGATGCATGGCCATTTGATATCAAGTGATGTCAAGACATGTATCTAAAGCAGATTATGAGAATTGCTTGAGAACCAGCCAGCAAAGCACAAAGAAGGTTGTCAGCGGGCAGCAAAACACTTGCTCTGCATCAATCTGCAAGCCCCAAGACTAAAACGGAGCTTAACTCTTGACAATTTACCTGCGCGAGCTGACGCGAGCATGTAAAGTGATCTGTTAACAATGTTTAGTGTCTTTAAGAGCTAATAGAGAGCGTTGAAGTTGATCCTGTTTAGCTTTCCTCACTAGATTCAAGACATCTTCTACTCTCTTAAATCGAATAGGTCTCTCTACCCCCCAAGTATTCGACTTCCACCCCAAACCTTATTGCTTGTGCACCCCAGCCTTGACGCTTGCGTTGAGTTGTCGGGCAGGTGGCGCTCGCATGGAGATTTTTATGTCAACAACCTACAGTAACGCTCAAACTTTCGTGCGTGCTGCGGTTGCCGATATGCTCAGTGCAATCACCGGTAACCTCAGCTCGACAAGAATGCGATTGGTATCCACCACGCCAACCTATTCTCGCTTCGTCTGGATCATGGTGGAACGGATCGCCCCTGGTACCACCGGTGATAGCGTCATCGCCAGAACCAACGATATGGACCTCTCCGGAGGTGTTCCACCGAGCCTCTACGTCTGTGCCCCGCTCGCCCGTGTGCAAGACCTCGAAGTTCACATTCTCAACTTTCTTGACACCGAACTCTTGAATTACGGCAAGGTCGACGCATTGCTTCAGTCTGATATGCAAGACGGAACGCCCTGCGCCACATTCGTCGGCGATTCGGAAAGCGGCTACGCCAACATCACGGAGCAGGTCAGCCTGCTTGCCGTCTGATGCTGGTTTCTCTCACCAACAAACTCAAACACGCGCAAGGCCCGTAAGCCAAGCGCTTGAGGAAAACAATCATGTCTCTTATCATTTCGGCGACCTCCAGCCGTCTTGACTCCGCAATCAAGCGGGTCAAAGCTGGAGAACGCGCCAACCTCCTTCTCGTTGTATTCTCTGGTGAAAAGCTTTCCGGCCAGGCTCTCGCCGCTGACGATCTGACCAACGGTCTGATCAAGCGTCGCCTCAAGCAGGACGGCTTTCAAGCCAAGTTCATCCAAACCAAGGTGATCGACACCGATCTCACCACCGACGGTCTGGACAAAATCATCTTGGTCAGCCTGGGCGCACGCTCCAAGCTCACCCTCAACGGTCTGCGCGCAGCTCTGGCTGAAGCGTTCACCACCGCTCGCGACGTGGCTGGCTCCGAGCGCCTGATCTTCCCGCTGATTGACGTTGACCTGCACGGGTTCACCGTCGAGCAGTTCGCTCAGGTCGTGACCGAATACTCGGTTCTGGCCGACTACGAGCCCAACCACCGCAAGACGCGTGAGTGGGGCAACGAAGGGCCGCGCACCCACCTCAAGTCACTGAAGATGCTCTGCACCGCTGGTACGCTCACTGCGGCCAAGAAGGGCATTCTCATGGGCCGCTTGCTGGGTGACGCCACCAACCGCGCCCGCAACATGGTGAACGAACCTTCGAACATCATGACGCCCATGAAGATCGCTGCCATGGCTCGCGCTGTGGCCAAAAATTCTGGCGGTTTGGTGAAGTGCGAAGTGCTCGACATCGAAGGCATCAAGAAGCTCAAGATGGGCGGCCTCCTGGCTGTCAATCGGGGCTCGGAGAACCCGCCGGCTTTCATCGCCATGAGCTACGACCCTGAAATCGGTCTGACTCAGCAGGTGATTGGTCTGGTCGGCAAAGGCATCACCTTCGATACCGGTGGCCTCAACGCCAAAGACTACGACGGCATGCTCGACATGAAGAACGACATGGGCGGTGCCGCCGCTGTGTTGCAAGTAATGTCGATTCTGTCGGTGCTCAAGCCACAGATTTCGGTGCGGGCAGTGATTGCCGCTTCCGAAAACATGATCGACGCCAAGTCGATGCGTCAGGGCGACATCCTCAAGACCATGGCTGGTCTGACTGTCGAAATCGGTCACACCGATGCCGAAGGTCGCCTCACTCTGGTTGATGCTCTGCACTACATCCAGACCGTCAGTGGTGCCAACCAAGTGATTGACGTGGCCACCCTCACCGGTGATGTCGAAACGGCGCTTGGTGACAAGATTTCGGGCGTGATGGGCAATAGCGAGCGCTTTACTCGCGAAGTGCTGAAGTGCTCGAAAGAAGCCGGCGAACCGATGCACGAACTGCCCCTCTTCGAGGAGTACAGGGACTGCAACAAGTGCGTCATGGCCGACCTCAACAACAGCGGTACCGGCCCTGGTGCCATCACTGCTGGCTGGTTCTTGCGTGAATTCATCAAGGATGGCACCGTTTGGGTGCACATTGACATTGCTGGCACGAGCTTCCGTCGCCACGACCACGGTGTCGATTCCACTGGTGCTACCGGTGTTGCCGTGCGCACGCTGGGCCAGTTGCTGCGCCAGTACTCGAAGCTGTAAGAAATTCTCGAAGCTGTAACAAGCAGTCGAGGTGCTAAAAAGAGAAGTTCTCTTTTTGGAAAACAGGGAAGGAGCTAACGCTCTTTTCCTGTTTTCCTTTTTTATCGTTGCTATTGTCTTATATAGTTGAACTCAAAACCCATGGCCATTGAGGCTGGAACCGTTACCTTTTCCCGGACCCAATGAAACTGCGCTAGCTTCACTACTACGGCCCCGCATCTAAACTCTCCATAATATCGCCTCAACTCTTTGCAACTCTTTACTACTCAGATCTTGTTTTGCTGTCAAAGAGCTTAGTAGTTTGAATACATCACTTTTCAATTTTCTGAGATTTATTTACCGCCTACGCCCAGCACCACAACGGCCCCTGCAAGAACCATTCGAAGAGACAATCTCTCTGAATCTTCACGGCCACTAGACGCACAGAAGGCATACCTAACAGCTGTCACACGACAGCAAAAACCTAACAGAAGGTCGATGGAGTTCCATCGGTCGACAACTCTGCGAGAAAAAATATGTGGATCATTGACCAATCAGTACGCAACCTGGTTCATCGCATCGATAAAGGCGAAGAACCGCTAGATCTACTCTTTACCCGTCTCATTGCCAAACTGCAAAAGCGTTGTGCTCACCCGCAGGTGGTCTCACGCTACGCCAAGTATGGCCAGTCAGGCAATCCCACCAACAATGCCAAGGTCTCTGCAGCCATCGCGGCCGTAGACTCGGCGCAGTCCGCGACCATCAAGCTTCCTCTCGACCAGGACGGTTATGTCATCGGCTTCGACCCTTTGACCCAAGAGAGAGAGTTTGTCGATTCATGGAATCGCTACGGCATCGTTGTTGGCGCTAATGTCGCAAGCACTGCTCAGTGCCAGGAAGTAATCGTGCGCATGCACGAACTTCTACTGGCCCTCAGCGGTGGCAACTGCGACCTGAACCAGCCTTCAACCTGGGACAACATTCCAGTCGACGAAGCTGCCGTGCCTATCATCTCTCGTGGCTTTTTCGAAATCTACCACGACGATGCCATCGCCGCCATCAGACAGAGCGTGCGTGTCTACCTGCACTACGTTCTGATTTGGGGCCGGGCAGACCTGTGGACGACCTTCGACCGGCTTGGTATCAAACTTCCAGGGCTTGCCGACGGCAAAGCACTGCCTCTGCATGTTGACCAAAATCCCAATGTGCACCCCGACTTCCGCACGGTGCAGGGCGTTCTGGCCTTGGCCGATTGCCCAGCCGAGCGCGGTACTTTCGTCGGTGTTCCCGGCTCGCGCAACCGCTTCTCTGTCTATGGCTCAATGGCCAAAAACCAGGGAGAGTACGTTGAACTCGACCTCGGCCATGCCATCGCCGCCGAGTTCACCGCTGGAGCTCAAATCTGCCCCCTGCGCGCTGGTCATCTGATTTCATGGGACAGCCGCACCACGCACGCCAATAGCAGCAACATCTCAGACCAGACGCGCACAGTCGCTTACATCGCCTTTGGTCCTCAACGCCAGGGTGATGAAAGCGCGTGCCTCGCCCGGCAAGAAGCCTTTGATAGCGGCTTAGGCAGCAACGTTCGCGACGCTCTGATGCACGCCAGCAAACGCCCTCGTTTTACCAACCAGACTCGGTTAGCAGCTCTGCGCCGGTCAGAAAAACTAACCAAACTCGGAAGGTTAATCTATGGCCAAGAAAAATACTGAACAGACAAAACAGCGGCTGTTGCTCAACGCCGAAGCTTTTGGCTTCGGACCAACGGCAGCAATTGCTGACTGTTTTCCTTTTCTCAAAGAGCGTTTCAGCACCATCGGTTTCATCGGCAGCGGTCACACGCTCGATCTGCAACGGCCGCTTGCCTACGACGCCATTCATGATGTCAGCCACCTCAGCGAAGCGGCTGGCGAAGCCAACGCAGATAAAACGCTGAACGAAATCTTCGCTCAGTACGATGTCTTCGTCACCGCCCTCGACTTCGCCATGGCCGAAATGGCAGTGCGTCAGGGCCTGACAGTCTGCATATACGACCCGCTCACCTGGTATTGGAAGACAATTCCGCCCGTGGTCAACGAGGTCGATCTCTACATCGCCCAGAACTTCTTCGGTGTGGAAGAGCGGCTGAATTCGGCTGAATTCGCCGCAGCCACATGGCAGACAGTAGCGCCAATCGTCGGCAATCAGTCTGATCGAGTCGCAGACAAAGACCTGGTTCTGGTCAACCTCGGAGGCCTGAGCAATCCTCTCTGGACCAGCAATGAAGCACTGTCCTACGCTCGCCAAATTCTAGAAGCGGTGCTGCCAACCCTGGAAGGCCAAAAGGTCGTGGTCGCGGCAAACTCTGCCATCTCCTCTGCACTGGCTCATCTCGGCGCCAAGAACCTCAGCCGTGAGCAAATGCAAGTTGTTCTGCAACAAGCAAAATATGCTCTGATGACACCAGGCCTGGGCAATATCTACGACGCCGCTCGCTTCAACACCCCAACTATCTGGTTGCCACCGGCCAACGACAGCCAAGGTCAGCAACTGGCGCTGTTGAACAAAAGCCGCCTAGTTGATGGCCTTGTCGACTGGCATCAGATTCTCCCCATCAGCGCCATCGACTACAGCGCCGAACAAGGAGACGTTCTCAAAAGCGTTGCCTCTGCCGTTGAGCAAGCGCAAAGCTCGAAGAGAGCAAAGACTCAACTGGCCAAATTGCTGCGCCGTCAAATCAAAGCCCTGCCGCAAAACAGTCGCCTCACAGCACTTGTAGAGCGGTTCGGCTCAGGTGGAGCGCAGCAAGTCGCTGAGCTTGTTTATCAAAGAGCAATCAAAAAGGAGGTACAAAATGTCTAGCGCCAAACATCAGTATCTCCTGCAGTTGCCCGGCGCACTGCAAGTTTTGCTGGAGCTGCCCAAGCCGCTCTTCGAGGACCCAGCAGCATGCCTGCTCTTAGGGGCCTATCTACCAGGCGTCGAGCTGCTCGATATCAGCTGCAAAAAGTCGAAAGGCCTGGTCACCATCGCCCTGCGGCAATCAAGCAAGCCAAGATTGTCGGTGAGCAAAAACGGCAACAACTACACCTTCTTTGCCGAGAGCACTGGTGACGCCCTGATGGACCTGATCTTTCTCACCTATGGCGTCGCTCGGCAGAAGTGGCTGAAACAAGGTCTGTACTGCGTGCACGCAGGTTGCCTGGAAGATAAGCAGCAGAGACTGTCGCTGGTTGTCGGTCATTCAGGAGTAGGCAAAACAGCAGTGACGCTCAGTTCTCTGGCGCGCGGCAACAAGGTCTTCTCTGGCAACCGCACCCTGGTGAAAATCGTAAGCAAAGGCAGCGGCGGTAGCACTGACGGAATATCAGGCGAAAGCACCAGCACCATCATCGCTATCGCCGGCACGCGCACCATCACCACCAAGGCAGAAGACCTGGCAAGGCACCTGCCTGAGGCCCTAGAAGACGACGAAGTTGGCTACGAAGGGCGTTCTGCTTTCAGCTTGAGCAAGCGCTTCTATGCCGACCCCGCACCACAGGCAGTGACCCTGATCAGCTTGCCGCGTCTCAACGACGGCGCCGAAAAATCGCGGCAGCTCAGCGCTCTCTCGGCTCTGCATAAGCTCTATCCCTTCTTCCTCGATGCCGTCAATGCCGACATCGTCTTAGCTGGCGGCCGTCTCGTCTTTGCTGGCAGCCCGCCCAACGGCGTCAACAAGCGACTGGCGAGCGAGCTCTCCCAAGCGCTGACGAACTTACCGGTTTGGGAGCTGGAAGGCTCACTACCCTTCATCAACCACACACTGGAGGATTTATGAAAAGCAAAAAGATACTCTATGGAGTGTGTGGTATCGGCATGGGTCACACCTACCGCCAGCTGCCACTGCTCGACGAACTGGCGAAAGACAATCGCATCGTGCTCTTCGTCTATGGCGAAAGCAAAAGTTTCTACGAAGAGCATTTTCGCCACAGCGAAAATGTCACGGTGTTGACAGTCTCGGTGCCGTTCTACGTCGGCAACGCCCAAGGCCTCGACTTCGCCGAGACCGCCAGACGCATTGCCGCCAGCGGCATTGACCATGAAGCCATAAACCTGGCTGCCATGGAGAAGACGCAAGAGCTGATCGGCAAACCCGACCTGGTGATCTCAGACTACGAACCCATCAGCGCTCAGTACGCCTATGCCAGCGGCACGCCCCTGGTGACAATCGACCAGCAGAGCAAATATCTGGTCGGTGATTACAGCCAAGCCATCGCTGGCCAGACCTGCCTCGATGAAGTAGCTCGGCTCAGGCTCTTCTTTCCTACGGCAGCCTTGCGGCTGGCCTGCTCGTTCTTCACCGTGCCACGGCGCGCTATTGGCAAAAGTGCTGCCAGCGAAAAGGTGATCATCTGCCCGCCCATCATCAAGCCAGCCATCGTGGCGATGAAAAAGCGGCGCCGGCAGGCCCAGCAGGAGAAATCTGGAACCGGAACCAGATCAATTCTGGTGTACATCTCGTCGCAAAGAGACTTTGTGCAAAGCTACGAAGAGGTACTCACTGTGCTGTCCACAGCCCCCGAGTATCACTTCCATGTCTTCGTCAAAGAGTTGCCGCAGCATCTGCTGGCTCACCTACCCAGCAACGTCACCCTGCGTCGCCACGGTGACCCGCGCTTCCTCGATGTGCTCGCCGAATGCCAGGGCATTGTCACCACCGGTGGCCACACCCTTGTGTCTGAGGCGATGTACCTGGGCATTCCCGCCTACCTGATTCCGCTGGCGGTCTACGAGCAACAGATCAACGCTCATGCCGTCGGCGACAACAACTTCGGCGTCTGCGCTGAAACCATCAACCAGCCGCAACTGGCGACATTCCTCTCGCAACTTGAGAGCTTCGCTGCCAACATCATCAACGACAAGAAAGGCAAGACCAGCAAAAGAATTCTGGTGCCCGGGTCTGGTGAGAAGAAGATTCTCGCCTACATTCGAGCAGCCTTGTCGAAAAGCAGCACCAGCGCTTAAACCAACAAGATACAATGGAGCACCCATGCGAATATATGTTCTAAGACACTGTGAAAGCGCTGCCATGCGCTGGAGAATGGACAACCCCGATGCAGAGGTTGTTCCGGCCGAGCTTCTGCCCGACTCAGCGGTGCCGCTTTCTCAACTCGGTGACGAGCAGGGAGAAGCACTTGCTCTTTTCTTCGCCTCTCTGCCCGAGAGCGAAAGACCGACCTATGGCTTCAGTTCGCCCTTCAAGCGCACCACCCAAACCGGCGGATTCGCCCTGAGTAAGCTGCCGACAAAAGTCGAGCTGGTGCTCGATGAGCGCCTGCGCGAAATCGACTTTGGCATCTTCGTCGACCTCACCAAAAAGGGACGCGCGGCCAAGTTCCCCACCCAGTGGCAAGAACGGCGCACTGTCGGCAAAGTACACTATCGCCCCGAAGGCGGCGAAAACTGGCACGATGTCGCCGGGCGTTTTCTCGACTTCCAGAAAGAGCGCATCAACGCTCTGCCACCATCAGCGGTGGTCTTGATCAGCACTCACGAAACTGTCGTCAGCGTAAGCCAATGGCAATGGGCTGGCGAAGATCTTGAGCAGCTGGGCAAAGAAGGAGTGCCATCGGCCTCCATCAACACCTACGACTTCGACGGCAAAACCTTCAAGCTGGTCAGCCGTCAGCAACTTCCGCCCTCGCCCAGCGGAAAGGACCTGTTCTCGATGGAGAGCAAGGCCAAAGACATCTAAGCCACGTCTAGCCCGCATCTAAGTCATGCCACTGCGAAAAACGCAGAAGCAATCAAACCTAACACAACTAGAGCAGAGAGATTTTGCCAAAATCTCTCTGCTCTTTCGGAGGAGCACTATCAGAGCTGTGTTGGATCACGCAAAGTACATTGTGAACTCACAGCCTCTATTTTCTATCCGTTCTATAACAGTATCTATTTTTGGCATCGCCTACTAGCTAGTATAGTAAAAACTGAAATCTACTGCGATGCTGTACCATATTGAGCCACAAATCTTGGTATGACGAGCGACTGCGGCGCAGAAGGAGACAAAAACATGACAAGACACGCACTGCTTGGTGCGATTTTAGCCAGCGTGTTAGCCACGAGCGCCTCCGCACAGAATTTCAAGATGACGACACCTTTCGCACCAGGCGTAGCGGTCCCTGACAAGATCGAATCGTCGATCGGGACATTGAATCTAAACTATGGCTACCCGTCGGCCGATACCGTTGACAAGATCTACAACAACCTGGATCGTTCGCGGGCACTGCAAGCCTATCTCTTGGCGCTCCCAATCGTAAACCAGGCGGGTATGCGCGAATCAATACGCAACTGCGGACCCGATAACCAGACCAACATAATCTGGGAGAATCTGGTCGATCCCAGAACGGTTGAGCTGACAGCGAACGACAACACGATCTACAACTTCATGTGGGTCGATACCAGCAAGGGACCATTAGTAGTCGAGATTCCGCCCAAGGTGCTGGGTCTGGTCAACGACTTCTGGTACAAGTGGGTGGCTGACGTTGGCATCACCGGAGCCGATAAGGGTGAAGGTGGCAAGTACCTCCTGCTGCCACCTGGATTCAAAGGCGAGATCCCGCCGGGGTATAACGTCGTGCGGCCTAGCACCTTCGGTAATTGGCTCGTATTTCGCGCCTTCGTTGTCAACGGTTCGACCAAACCAGGAGTCGACTCAGTCAAGAAGAACCTGCGAATCTATCGCTTGGCCGACGCAGCTAGCCCGCCGCCAATGAAATTCGTCAACGGCTCTGGAATTCCATCGAACTTCGTCGCGCCGGGTGACTACTCGTTCTGGAGTCTCTTGAACCAAGTGATTCAGGAGGAGCCAGCGGAGGGCTCTGATCCCACCACATTAGGACTGTTCGCCTCAATAGGCATAGTCAAAGGGCAGCCATTCAATCCCGATGAACGGATGAAGAAGATCCTGACCGACGCCGCAAATATTGGCGCCGTGACTGCGCGGAGCATTGCTTTCAAGATACGGTCAAAAGAGGCTTATTTCTATCCGAACAGCGCCTGGCGTCTACCATTTTTCGGTGGCTACAAATTCGAGGCAGCGCCCGGTGTCAGCAACTTAGACGGTGCCGCTTTCTACTATTACTTTGCCACCGGCGTCACGCCTGCGATGGAGGAGAAGATGGTAGGTCGGGGATCCCAATACCCCTGGTCAGTGCAAGATGCGAAGGGTAACCCCTTTGATGGCGGTAAGAACTACAAGCTGCACCTACCGCCGAACATCCCTGTGAAAGATTTCTGGTCAGTAATTGTCTACGACAACCAGACCCGCTCAATGGTGCAGACTGACCAGCAGGCCCCGAGTGTCAGTAGCCAGAACAAGGGGCTCAAGATCAATGCCGATGGCTCGGTGGATGTCTACTTCGGACCCAAAGCACCAACGGGACAGGAGAACAACCGGGTGCAAACGATTCCAGGCAAAGGTTGGTTCATGATCCTGCGCTTGTATGGTCCGCTAGAGCCATGGTTCAACAAAACCTGGCGGCCCGGCGAAATCGAGCTGCAACCCTAATCGCAGACTTGGCTAGGTTACCCAGCCAACATCAAATCGTGAATCATCTTCAAAGCCCGGGCATGCTCTGAGTTTGTTGGATCTTTGTAGGCATCTCTTAAAGCTTTAAATTTAGCCAGCTCAGCCACAGGAATGGAATTATTTTCATCAATGATCAAGTCGAGAATTTCTATGATGTTCGGTGCCGGAGCATCAAGGCTAGAAGGAGTGTCCTTCCATTCTTTCAGTATTTTAGTAGACTCAGGCACACCGCTTTCAAGACTTTCCATCCTCGCTAAAGGCACCGGCTGCGTTGCCGAATTAGGCTTAACCACAGCTGGCTGTACACGGCCAAGCAAAGAGTCTTCAGTGCGAGCACGCAGCTTGCTCTCTATGTTCTTGATGATTACAGGTGGCTTGTCACCAACAGCACCACCACCGCGAATAACAGCTTGTTCGCTCATAAAGATAGAAGCGAGATTTTTGGCATTTGTCTGGAATTTCGTATTGAGGCGTAGCTGCTTCTCAATAGCGGCATGCCTATCAGTGCCATTGAGCCCCTTGAGGGCTTTACTATCACCACCGAGGGCATCAATCTGACTGTTACTCAAAGACTTAGACAAGCGCACATAGTCAAGAAACTCGCGACGAGCAGCATCAATACGGTCAGCGATGCTGCCACCATTAAAGAAGCCACCTTCTTTGGTCTTGAGCATAACAGTGCCTTCTTTGTTAACGCTGACACCAGAGACGCTATCGGCTCTAGGAGGCATGCCATAGTCTAGTCGCTTAAACTTGCTCATGGCGTAGTTAATCAGCTCGGTTCGAGTAATCGAATCTAAGCTCTTTCCTAACTCAGGCGAAGCAACTTGAACAGCTTGAATATTAGAATAGTTTTTCGCCCGCTCAAGGACAGTAGCCATATCCAACCATTCGGAACGCTCTCCGTCATTGGCAGAAGTTCTTGCTTTAGCCTTGGCCCAGTCAATCAATTGACCAATCTGATTAGTGGCCTCAGCGTCGGTTGAACGAGTTAAACTCGGCAAAGGTGGACCATCAGCACCCAGGCGGAAGACAGATGGCTCCTGGGTTAGACGCAATATTTGGTGTTCAAGATCAGGTTTGAAGTTAATTGCATCGATCTGTACACCAACGTCGGTATCATCAATCTTAAGGGCACCAAAAGTATCAAACAAGTTCTTCTGGACGGCAATTATGCCTGATTCTCTAAACTTGAATACATTTTTTTTCGAAGGGTCCTTAATTTTGACCTCACTTTCAGTAGCATCTAAGAAATGCACATCCCCAGTTTTAGTATTCACCAACAGATAATCACCACCGGTTCTATCTAGCGGAGAATGAGCCTCCGTCGGATAGACCTGCCAATCAGAACTGATTCGCTTGTCTCTTTTTAGATTCGCCAGAACGCCATCACGCTCATTCGAAAGTAAAGTCCATATTGTTAGCTGGCTGCGATCTGCAATCGATTTAGTCTGATGAAAATCAGAACTGCCAAGTATTTCTTTTTTGACTTTCTCTAACTCTCTAACTGCAGAAGCCACATCACCAGTGGCCCAATGAGCAGAGCTGGAACTTCTTATTGGCCAACTATTGCCGTCGCCAACAGCATTGAAAGCACGCTTCAACAGCTCATTGGCTTCAGCGCTCTTAGTGATTTGATCTCTTTGCCCAGCAGGAGTGTAATCGAGAAACTCTTTGTAAGCCTTGGCCCGCTCAGCTGGATTAGACTTGAGAGACTGGCCAATTTCATTGAACCAGAGAGCGGCAGTTCTATCAGGCAATGCACCTTCTTGGGCACGCCGAGCCAACTCAGTAAAGAGAATAGGACGAAATTCATTGTCAGCGGTGCTGTTCTTCAATGCATAATTGAGCACACTAGCATCGGCCGCACCAAGGTTGTCTCCGGTCAACAGTGCCACTTTCACGTGTGCTTCTGCACTGCCAGGCGCACTGAAGTTTGGCTCAGTCAATTTTGAAGCAATCCTCTGTGAGATAAAAGCATCTAGTTGTGCAATTTCTTCATTAGTCTTTGGTACTGACTGGCGTGAAACTGTGTAAGGCCCTTCATAACGCAAGCTGACACGCTCAGAGTTAGCGGTGACTACTTTCACTTTTGACAAGCCCGGAAGGTCATCAGTTAACCCTCTAATCGACAACTCTTCACCATCGCGGAAATTGGGACGGTTAAACTGACTCTGCATCTGCGCTGCCGGTCTCTTCACCGTGATCGAGGCATTGGCAAAGGTAATTGAATCGGTGGTCACATCGTAGTCGCTGACCACACCCTGACCACCTTCGATAAATAGCTTGGGCGGCTTAACAACCGGTGCATCTTGGCCAACATGTCTACCAAGACTCTCAAACGAATTATCTAAAAGATACTCTATCTCGGCATTTTCACTGGCTGTTCTGCGAGCAGCCTGAATCTCTGGTGCTGGCTTGTGGCCTCGTTCCATGGCCTGTGAGCGAGCGCGCTGACCGCTCAAGAAGGCATCAACTTCATGGGTCTGCATATAGTCAGCATAGACACCACGTCGGCTGGTATTAATGTCTACCAGTCTTGTCTCTAATGTCTCTTTTAAATACTTCGAAGCAGCCGCAGCCTCACTCTTGGTCCAACTTTCACCGTGACCTTCAAGCGAGTTCTTGAGCTTGCCATAGAAAGCTTGTGCTTCCGCTGATGGAGTGGCGGTGCCAAACACGCGCTTAACTAATAGCTCATCGTTTCCTTCGAAAATCTTGGTCAAAAGCTTATAGGCAACGTTAGGATCTGTGCCAATCTGGAAAGGCTTGAGATAACTTTTTACAGCACGGAAGTCGTTACCAAGCGCCACAAGTTTCTCGGCTGCTGGTGCATTTTTACGGAAGGCCGCTTCAATATTGCTCGCTCTCAGGGCCTGCTCTGGGCTCAGTTCAAGTGGGCTCAGCTTAGAGCGAGCATCTAGCAACTGCTGCGCTTGCGCCTCTGACATAGTTTGTTTAGTCTTGTGCTCATAATAGGCTTTGAAGTGCCCTACTTCTTCTTTCGTGGGTTTCGCGCCCAATTGCAATTCATCAGCAATACTGCGACCCACAGTGAATCTCTGCTCGTGGTGCGTCAACTCGTGGTAGGAAGACTCAAATAGATCAAGGGTGTGATCTTTGGCCAAAACATTATCGGGATTAAGTGTAATAGTGCCATTTTTATAGGTAGCAGCCTTGCCCACCATGGCAGCACTGCGACCGGACTCAACTTTGACACTGGGCAAATTATTGGCAGTAGTGAATAAATCTATGGCCTTTTGCAAATCGGCCACTCTTTCATCAAGGACCTTTGTCTGCATGGTCAATGCATCTGAATAGGCCTGCCGAGCAGTGATGTAAGCTTTCAATGTAGCCAGATCTTCTGGATGACCTTTCATGCTCGATGCCATTTCAGCAGTGTCTAATTCGCCATTGCGCCAGGGCATGCCATATTTATCAACAAGAGCATTGACCTTCTGTCCGTCCACCTGGAAGCGCGCATAGGCATCATCAGCCGCCTTAGGCAGATGCGAAAAATCTTGTGTCCAGCCTTTTGTGGCCCCTTCAATTGTGTCAACAAACTGACCAGCCTTGGCCACAGTATTGAGGGGCGTGATGTCTTTGCCCAGTTCACGCACAAGAGCTAATCGCTCATGAGGAGCCAACTTCTCCATTTCGCGAACAGGCATCCAAATCTGGTCAGGTGCTGCAGTTCCACTTCTCGGATGAGTCTCAATGGCAGCCATAGCCATGTTGGGAGTAAAGTCCATTTGCCCACGCAAAGGCAAATCATGAGCGATGTTTGGTCCTCGAACTTCACTGCCATGCCTAACTTCTGGCGCCAAGCTAAACTCAGACCGTGCTACTTCTGGCGCCGCTTTGAAGCGACTCAGACCACTAAATCCAGCTTCACCAGCCTTGATGGCACCACCAAAGAACAGGGCACCACCAGCACCAGCTAAAGAAGAATTGAATGTGTGCATGCCAATACTAGAAAGATTTCCAGCCAAGCCTTTTCTAGAATCCCAGGCGGCGACACCCTCTAGAACCCCAGTGCCACTGTTAGCCGCAGCACCAGCACCAGCGTTCAGCCCCTGAGCAGTACCTTGATAGACAAGCCAATTAGCTGTGTGCCGAGCAAATTCTTTGGTAGCTTGCTCTGTCAACTCCTTGCGAACACTGGCCACAGCAGCCTCTCTAAGAGGTCCTTGAATGCCAGCATCAACCACCCGTTCGGCTATAGCAGCAAAAGATTTTTCTTCAATTTTTCTGGCACCATTAGCCAGCAAATTGCGCATGGTAGTCTCAGTGCCTTCGGCTAAGATCTTTTCGTATCCAGCCACAAACAACCGCTTACCAGCCACACCTTCAGCCAACTCAACACCAGCGCGCTTAGCTACTTCTTCTACGCTCTCTTTAGCCAGAGTACCAAGAGTAGCCGTGGCAGCAGATTTGGCCGCTTGCTGACCGACTTTGAACACAGCCGCTAGTTGCGCCTGACCAAAGACGGAAGTAGCACCAGTCAAGGCACCAATAGAAGCGTCTTTAGCGACCGTGCCCAATTTGAAATCATAATCTGAGCCCATAAGAACAGTTTTGCTGCCAACTTTGGTAGCAGCCCCACCAGCAGCCAACAGGGCAGCTACCAGAGGAAGATTAGTGCCACCAGTGGCAATCACGCTCGCGATAGCACCACCGGCAATCAGTGCATCAGCCGTGTAATCAGCGGCTGCGCTCTTAGTCTCGCGATGATTATCAATGGCGCTAGCAAAGTCTTCAAGCATGTGCTTCATTTGCTCAGGACTAGCTACCTGACCTTTTCGATTGGCCTCGGCTGCGGTCTGTAGCATTTGATCTAAGGCATCATCAGACTGTTTGCCAGTGGCACTGACCCAATCAGCATACCCCGCGCCGATGCCACTGCGGGTTGAGTAAGACTCGTCCCTGGCGTTATCAACCCGTTCAACTAATGACTTGTCCGCAGTCAAAACACGTCTTGCTTCTGCCATTTCTTGACCGCTTAGCTTAGCCATGAGATCGCTCTCAAAACTGGTGCCATACTTGCGGGCATAGTCACTTTTTAGCTGGTTCAACTGCTCTGTGGGCACTTGTTTGAGCTGCTCGACGATGTCTCTACCGCCGCCAAAGCCTAGTACAAGGGCTCTAATTTTATCTTCACTGCGATACTCACCTTGTTCAGCCGCAGCTAAAGCAACTTTGCGCTCGTCGCCATTGAGATGATCTAAAGTTGTGTTTTGATAAGCGATATCGTTCAACAAGCGATCACGCTCTTGCTTTGGCGCTTTGGCTATATCTTCGTAGGTTGTCTCTTCATCATCGCTGAAAGTGCCCTTAGACAATTTAGTCATCTTATCGGCAGATATCGAGCCAGTCTTAAGTAATTCACCGACATATTCCTGGTACATGTCTTTACCTAGAGCCTGCTCTCCCGCTTTCTTAAAGTCGGCAGCAAAGGCTCGGTCAGCGTCAGTTTTAGGTTCGTTGATGCGGCTGCGAAGAGTTGGGTCAGCGTTAAAAGCATCGCGAATATCACGCACAGCCTTTGCTTCGTCGACAAAGGCATTAGCAGCATGTTGAGTCAGCTTAGTGACTATTGTCGAAACAGGCTTCTCACCAAGCTCAACAGCTTTTAGAATTTTTTGTGCTTCGTCGCGCGCCTGACCAGACATGTAACTATCGACTTTTTGATCAAGCTCAGTTTTGAACTTTACGTCTGTCTTATAGCGCTCACGGTCTTCTTTCGACATAGCAGAAACGGCTTCAAGCATTGCACCTTGGTCATTGCCATAGAAGTGCCATTTCTCGTCCATGCGGTCGACAACAGAAACTTTTCCACTATCCACTGACTCTTCGTAAGTCTTGGCGCTCATTTTTGAATCAAAAATCTTGAGCAAGCCTTGCTTATCTTTCTCAGACTGATTGAGGCTATCAAGCATCTGCTCTAGTTCTTTGCGGGCAGCAGGATTATTCTTGGCCGCTTCCCAATCTTTTTTGGACATGCTCTCAATGGAAGTGCCAATGTCAGCGGCCGAATCATTCCACAACGCGCCTCTGTGTTGATCAAGAGTGGCAGCAATAGAGCCACCACGCACATTGATCATGGACTCCCAGCGGGCCAATTCAGTGGCATTGCCTGCCGCTTCTAGACTAGTTCTAAGAGTGTGATACTGCCCAGTGGCAGCAGCTTTTTCAGCAGGAGACATGGCCTTGAGCCGCTCACTATCTTGAGCTCCAAGTGGAGTATTGTCGCCGCTAAGTTGCCTACCAATACGATAATCACTGCGCTCAGAGTCGGTCATGCGCGAAAGAGCTAACTCAATGCCTTTGTTGTTATCCCAAACAGTGCCGGTATTTTCTTTAACTTGGGTGGCGGCCGAGAGCTTGCCATCAACACTAAAATCACGAGCCTGAGCTAAATCTGAGCCAGACCAAGCAGCACGCATTTGCTTATCACCGCCATTAGCGACAAAAGCCTGCCTCTCTTGGGGGCTAGCATCTTTCATCACTTCTTTGAAAAACTGCAAGTCTTCCGCCTTAAGAGCTGCGGCAGTGAGCTTTGTGAAATCTTCGGGGGCACGCTTATCATTACCCTTGAGGTAAATCATGAGCGCTTCTTTGGTTGTTGCCGTTAGATTTTGATCTTGGGCAATCGCTTGAGCCAGGGGCTTACCATGCCGCTCTTGATATTCAGCCGAAATTTGTTTGACTTGCTCAGCGTTGGCCGTCCGCAAACTATCGCGCAAGTCTTTCTCGATGATTGAATTGCTGCGACCAGTCCATTCGCCCCGTTCAGTCAAAGCAACACTAATGCGATCGGCGGCTATGGTGCCTTCATTGCCGTCCTTTTTGTGCAGGGCAGCCTTCAAGCGCTCGCGGTCTGAGCCGGTCATGAATGCCGACATTTCTTCTTCTAGACCCTTGCCAAACTTCATCTTGTAAATGCCGTTGAGCACCTTCAACTCAGCGGCGGTATGACCTTTGAGCAAATCAACGATTTTGTCTCTATCGGCCCAACGAGCGACCCAATTGTCATTGCCAGTGGCCTGCCTGAGAGCATCTGCATCTTTGGCCAAGGCAACCCGATCAATGGGTTTTTCGCCAGAATCAGCGGGCTTGGCGGTCTTAGTAAGATCTTCTAGCTTAACACCAGGCAAAACCGCAGACTCGCCTTTCGCCTGACTGCTGGCAGCTTGCGCCTTTTGATCTTTGACTGTGATCTCATGAACAGCTTTAGTAGCTGCAGAAACTTCAGGCGAAGTTTTATCGTCGCCGCCATCTTTCGGTAACTGTCGGACGTCGATTGCCATCTGGTGGGGGTTTCGGGTTCACTAGTAACTACCAGTTATATATACCCACAACCCTCTATTTCTGGACACTCAAAGTCATCAGTAATGCGTGGGCGCAAACAAATGCATTTCTTCGGCGCCAGGACTGCTTTCAGACGACGATTTCTTACCGTAGTTGTCAAGCGCCAAATTGGGGAGAGTCTTTTGTAAAACTGCCAAACTAGTGCCTTTCAAGTCGCGATCAGAAAGCACTACCCGCTTAACTCGTGAAAGCTTAGACAGGCTCTGTAGATTAACTGAAGTGCCAGCCAGACAAACGGCCTTAAGATTAGGCAAAAGAGCCAAGGCAGGAAGGGCAGCGTCAGTTATGGCGCGGTTGTTCGAGAGGTCAATGTTCTCCAAACTCTTACTCGACTTCAGTGCAATGACCATGGCATCGTTTACCTGAGCCCCGCGAAGATACAAAGCAGAGAGCTTTGGCAAGCGCGCTATGTAAGAAAAATCAGACTGCCTGAGGTCGACACTGTTCATGGTCAGGTCCTCAAGATTGGTCAAACGGCCAATCACCGGCATTGATTTACCGGTGATCAGAGTGTAACTAATATCTAGCATCTTCAGCTGCGCCAAGCCCTGAAGAGACCTTACTCCAACGTCCGAGACATCACAGCGACCGATTCTAACAATTCGCAGATTCTTCAAATGTGAGATCTTAGCCACTAGCTGGTCAGCAATGGCATCTTCAGAATCACCTGTTGAGGTGAAGGAGAAGTAAAAACCCAGAATATTATCGGGAGATATGGCATCCATCAGCTCTGGACGCCTAATCAATGCTACTCCTGGCGCAAAATAGACCCCGCGGTTCTGAGCCGCCGTGAGTTTCACCATACCCCTAGCCGGAGCCACTGTGTGCCGCCGACTGGCTATACGATCAAGGGCAACAGCACCGGGGCGATCACCAATACGCGTCTCCAAAGTACCCAAGTTGGCAACATCAGGAAAGCGATAGACTACCTCACCGGCTGCATCGGCGGCGCTAGAGGGCGGAATAAAACAAGCCGAGCAGATTCCTGCAAGCATAGCTAGTAATGTGCGAAAAGCTTTCACAGCAAGGGCCTCGAAACTCCGAGAGAAAGTTTAGCTGATGCCAGAGCAAAAGTTTCAAGTTATCTTGTCGAAGCTGGCGAGATTATCATTGTCACAAGTTTTTCTTTGCGCTTCTTTTCTAGCTTAGGATCATCGCTCCACACAGCCAGATCGCCTAGATCATTAGCGAATCGATTGAGAAGTGCTACAGCCAGGGCATCCTGCTCAAAGTCGCTATCTAAGAGGAGTATTTGCAATTGCACTTGATCACCCTCTAAGAGAAAGCCTTGGGCGCTGCGCAGCTTTATCTGGTAATCGTGTTCACTGATCCCACAAGTTAGCCTGAGTGCCTTCAGCGCACGAGCTGGACGCTTCTTTCTAGCCTCGCGCGCGCTTTTCTCTTGCTCGTATTGGTTGCGCCCGTAGTCTGTCAAGCTTGCTCCAATTCCACTAACATGACTGTGTTTCTCTAGTGTAGCTCAGCAACAAAGCAAGAGCGCACTATGCCTTTTGCAAAATGCGCACTTGTTTTTCTTCACGGACAGATTGCTAGTTAATCAGAGCCTTGATTCTCTTAGAATCCAAGCATGCCGCGAACTTGATTGACATAACCAGCGTTAGCTAAACTACTGTTGTTGTTGAGAAATCCGCTATTGATGCCAGTATTGAAATTACCATTATTGAGAGTTCCGTTGTTCAAGTACTGGTTGCGCAAATTACTGAGAATGCCGTTGTTATAGCCATTGGTTCCATTATTCTGGTTGAAGGCTTTGGCCTCTAACTTAGCCAAACGATTCAACAACTTGTCACGATCGCGGGCAGACAAATTGCCGTAAGAGAGCTGCTGCTGCAGCCTTGCCCGTTCGTTCAAGAATGCTGGGCTATTGGCGAAAGTGTTGTAGCCAAGATTTTGATTGTAACCATATGCGGTATTGCCAGCGAATGGCGTGTTGGGATAAATACCTACTTGACTCTGATTTTGGAACTGGTTTTGGTTGCCGAATTGGTTCTGGAACTGGTTACCGAAGGCTCTTTGACCGCGACGATGATGACCACCGGCACGATCATTGCCTCGATCACAGCCCCCGCCTGAGTTATTATTGATGCCGCTACTCAAATAATTACCATAACCATTATTGTCTCGTGCTTGGGCTGGTGCAGCAAACGCGATCACTGCTAGTGCCAGGGTAACGCCAAACAAACTAGCTGCCTTGATCTTCATGACTCTCTCCTGTGCAGAGGGAACATCCCTCTGCTTTTAAAAACCTACGACCAATTTAAGAACTAACCGAACTTACGTTCGCCACCTTTGTGCTCCCAGCCACCACCAGGACCACCCATTGGCCCACCTGGTCGATGGCCGCCCCATCTATGCATCCCGGGGCCACCATGACCGCGACCGTGACCGAATTTACTGAACATTTCACGTTGCTCTGGAGTGAACACAGCCGATGCTGTCAAAGCCATATCGATGCGAGCATTGGACAGATCAGCTTTCAGCGAATTGATTTTGCCTTGCAGCGAGAGCACAGCTGATTTATCAATTGTAGCTTTCGACATTAGCTGATGTTGTTGACTCATAGCCACTTCTAACTCAGCTTTCTTTTGAGCTGTTGCAAGTTTGTACTGATCACGAATAGAGCTGAGTTTGTCCTTTTGTTCAGTACTCAATTTCAGCTTTTCATGCATCGAACCTGGCGCACAGACTTTAACAGCTGTTTGAGCGCGTGCACCAACAGTAGAAGCGGAATCATCTGCAATGGCTGGGAGAGCACAAAAAAGCAAACCGGATAATGCGAGTGGCGTAAATTTGTTCATAACTTGGCTCCTTCAAAGCACTTGTTTCCTTCATGCATCAATAGACGCAGGTGCCCAGGTAATGATTCCGTATTTAGATAAAACCAATCTCATAATTGATAACTTTCGCCCACCTACCTATATATTAGGTTGGTATTAGTTTGGGCAGCTGATTAGTTGCTTTACTGATTAGTTGTTCTACTGACCAATTGCCTTGCAGGTCACTCACCTCGGCTAATTCTTGAATCACCGTTTTATGCGTCTGAAGACCGCCCGGAGACAGCCATGACCACTGATAACGACGCTCCGATTCCAGATAACCTCAAAAACAATCTAGGTTTTCTCTTGAACAAGGCCGCCCGCATCATGCGCGACGAAGTGGCAGAAGGCTTGAAGCCACTCTCTCTATCATTTCAAGAATATGTAATTCTGCGCATGATTGAAAATCACGCCAGTGAAACTCAGCAAGAGCTAGCCATGCGTAACGGTATTGACCGCACATCAATGGTAGATATCGTTGACAGATTAGAAGAGCGCGAACTGTTAGTGCGCCACAAAGACGAGCATGACCGGCGCAAATATCAACTATTGATTACACCAAAAGGTCGCAAAACACTTACACACGCTAAGCGCATCACAGAGAAAGTACAGAAAAAGTTGCTACAGCCTTTAAGCGAGACTGAACTGCAAACCACGAAAGAAGCGCTATCAAAACTGATAAGGGCTCAGCTTTCAGGAAGTGCTTGAGGGCCCAAACCATGACAGTCAATTTGGGAACTAGGTAACACCGAGACACAGGCAAGATGGGTGTATTATTGTAGTCCTCTGCCGGAAACAGCTCTCTGATTTATCCGATTGAGCAACGCGAAAGTTCAGCTCTGTTCGCTGTTTATTGACAAACAATCTCATATGACAAACTATGGTTACATTGACGAATCAGGCACAAAAGACGACCAGGAAGTAATGACTGTAGCGTTAATAGTACTTGAGGGTCGCTTCACAGCCAACAATATCCACAAGCAAGTGTTAGCGTCAGTCTATCCAAAACACGCAGCAAACAAGCATGACAAGTCACAGGACAAGCCATCTTTGCACTATGCACACATGAAGAAAGAGCACCTGCGGTCAAGTGGAAAAATACTTGCCAATAATAATATTGACTGCTTTGCCAGCTGCATCTATCACGACGGGTCGGAAAAGCCACACGCAGAGAGGCATAGAATCTACTCTAAACTAATAGCAAATTGTGTATTTCAAGCCATAGAAGTATTCGACGACCTGATTATCAATATCGCTCAACAAGGCAACTGGCAAACGTATCGAGTAGACCTAGTCAACTCTCTTCAACTCCTGATCTCAAATGTTAGTCAGCGCGGGGCCTACAAAAAAGCGAAATTTGAGTTTCAATCAGCGGCAAAACCAGGTATCCAACTAGCTGATTTCTACGCTGGCGCAACCAGAGGGCACCTTCTGCGGCATAAAGATGCATCCCTAAGCGACGCCTACGATTTAATTGCGAAACAGGTACGCGACATAAAAATCGAGACCAGCGATCAATCCAAATAAGCGAAAGAGTGAGAATTTCTCCTCACTCTTCCTCAATTTTTGTCTGCTTCAATTGGAGCTGAGTAACTAAATACTCCTTCGCCGCTAAAACGCAGGGGACTCCAACAAAGTCTTACGACACTTTAATTAATACCACGAATCTCACGGCAAGGCTATTTTTGATAAGCTATTTTTATGTCAGTAAGTTCCATTGAAATTCATAAGCCAAGCCACGAGCTGCCCAAAACAGCAAGCACAATTGCGGCTGGTTTATTACTGGCATGGGTCGGATCGTTTGCAGTCCAATGGTTCCATGCGCCAGAGAATCCGATCAGCTCAGATGAAGCAATGACAATCATTGAAAAATGCAACAGCAAAAATAGGGGGCAAATCAGACTATGGCTCGAAAGTGGCAATCACAGCCCTGATAAGGGCTTCTATTTGATCACGAGCAAAAACCAAAAGCGCCATTACATTACCTGCGATCAAGAAGGTTTCGTGAGCATAGTCAAAGCCGCTCAGGCACGGGGAATTCTGATTGGTGGAATATCAATGTGTCTTTGAAAGCCAAATGCGCCAGGCATCTAGATTAGCTTTCCGTTCTCTATTGGAACCACCGTTATGAATAAAGCCCATGCTTACGCCAGTATGCTCATGGAGCAAAATTGAAACTGCGTCTAATACTGTTTTGGGGCCATAATGTGCAATCGCTTCAAAAGCACCAGGCGGATTGAGAAGAGTAACGTTGGAGTCTTTGAGCATTCTGAAATCGTCCATCGCTCGAACCAAAGCCGGTATATAGCTGCTAGGCAAATCCAGAAGCTTTTGCCAAGAGTCACTTCGCTGCATCCCTAACTCCGCAAACTGATCAATCAACACTTTCACACGAGCATCTGTGCTGTCTTTCTTAGATAATCTAGAAGTAGAAAATTGGGCAATAATTTTCTGCTGCCTACGATACTCTTGCTTGAGACGCAGCCAGTCACGCTCGTTAAATGGACGCAGGGCAATCTTACTATCATCACAGAAGAAGTGTTGGGGCGGACGACATTCATCCACTTGAATCAATAGCACCATGACGTCTCTGTGGTTAAGACTCAAAATACAGGCAAGATCAGGCTCCCGCAAACCAGCGTTCTCGGCATAGTATTTGACCAACAATCGAGCATCTAACTTCGGCCCTTTGACGACCTCAAGCAATTGGATCGGCAAATCGACATAGCCTGAAGTGCTACGCGCTTTCAGTTGCAAGATTGTCTTAGCAGGAATGTCTAATCGCGCTCTCGCTACAACAGTTGCCTTAGCTACCCCCAACCATTCTGGAGACTTTGTTACTTTGGCCGGCTTGCAATAAGCAGGGCTCAAGCTCATCACAGCAACCAGTGACGCCAAGAGCAGCACAACCACTACGAACCAAGTACGAGCATTCCGCCAAGTAGCAATTTCTAAAGGAACTATAAATTGGCTACAGCTCATAATCACAACAACTCCCAAAACCCATATACTGCATACGCTTTGGAACTGCCAAGCGGAGCGAGAATGATACGCTAGCTCGCGCGCTCCCGCTAGCGTCAAGAGGCTAGAACGTTGATTTAAGCTTGTCTTAATCAGTTCAACAACAGCGAAAACGAAATACTTACCGCAGTCATGGCTTTAGGCACATCACTGAAAACCCAATACCAGAGCGAATTAGCGCAATTAGACACTAGGCGCCGAGAAAATTAAAATATACTTTTGCACCACGAATTATATGCAAACATTACGTAACGGGCACCAGGGCTTGGATTTGAAACACGGACCGGGATTTTCATAGGGTGATGTAGCTCTTTTTCCTTAACTTCTTCCGGACCTCCAACCAAACTCTTCAAACCATCACCCCACGAATATTCAACCAATATTTTCATCCCATCATTGACGGTGATGATTGACTACGTGCCCATTGCCCCTAGCGCTAGCGTGTACCAACCATCTCCCTTGATGACCCTCAACTAGAAAAGGTAAATACTCACGAATGACAAATCACGCACTGATCGACTTGGATTACACCAAGCCGCCGACAACCCTGTGTGGGCATAGCCTGATCGGCCCCGACACCGGTACTTGTCCATGCTGCAGGAAGTACAAGCAGATCATGTTCAACGGCCAATGTACCTCCTGCAACACGCAAAAAGGTCTCAACCCGCTGGGCTACTGCCCACGTGCTGACGACAAACCTGAGGAAGAATAAACCATGTATACCAGCGACCAATCCTACCCAGGGACAAACGCTGCACCCGTACAACTGACGCGCTTGAAAAAGCGGTTGGTCAACTTGCAATCTCTGCTCAACGGGCTGGAAAAGCAAGTGGGAACGGCCAACAGCGAAGCAGCCACTGCTCTCGTCAGCCGTGCTCGCGCCAACTCCGTCACCGCCACCAACCTGTCGGCTGCGGCTGATGTGGTGGTCAACCAATCGGCTCTCGAAGCACTGCGCTGTGAGTCGATCAAGCTCGAAGTTACCGTCGTTTCTTTCGAAGATGTCGCCGCACTGAGCCCGCTCAAGGCTCACGCTGGCCCCATCCCGGAAGTGAACAAAGACGCACCTTTGATCGACTTCTCGGCCAAGCCCGGCTGCACAACCTGCGCTGCCCCCGACCCGAACAAGTGGTTCGAGCAGCTCAAGACCGGCACACCGCAAGCGACCACACCAGCGAGCTGCGAAGCCCCGCGCGTCGTTGTCGAATTGCCCATCGACTTGAACAGCAAGGTCACTCGCGCCGACGAGCTGATCAAGTTCTCCGAGTTCGCCATTGCTCAGGCCGAAGGTCAACTGCGTCAAGCACGCATGGCCCTTTGCCACGGCGACGGCGGCTCCTGCAGCATCTAGAAGTTCACGCTCTGCTTGAGCTGAACTGAACGGATTCTGCAGAAAAACGGCACTCTAGTTTAAAAGCAAGAAAAAACTGGCCTAGAGATCAACTTTGAAAGAGGCGCAGCCTGGGTTCTTCCTTCACAGGGCGGACTTGGACTGCGCTTCTTTTTCATTCGGATGGAGCGCCAACCATCAAGGATAAACACACAAAATAACCACCAGCAAGGGGTCTTACAGATTATGACCAGCAACAGCAACGAAATAAATTCCGCAAAGGAAACCGAAGAGCGACAGAGTTCTTCGCCTGAAACCACCACGGCCACTCCCTCTCCTCTCTTCGTCGAGAGCGCAAAGTCTTCACCGGCGCCACGCGCACGCAAGACTTTCGCTCATCGCGTCGAGGCCGAAAGGGCGCTCTGGTAAACACCGCACTGTTTGAGTTCGTCAATCACCACAAGTGATTGACGGCTCTTACAGGGCTTCAACCCATCAACAACATACCTAGGGTGTCACTTCATTGTGGCATCCTAGGTATTCTTGCTTTTTCAAAAAAAGCACTATACTAGTTTTGGTAGTATAAAATACAACCACTTTTGCAGTATTCTTAGTAAGCGATCATAGGGCACAGCTCCTTTAGAGCTTGCCTCATAGTCGCAACCCAAAAGCCAAGACCTAAGCCCACGCCCCAAGCAAGACCTAAGCAAGAACTAAGAAGGAACCACATGGCCACCGACACTCAAATTAGCTCAGCCCCACTTAGTGGCATGCGCGACTTCGCCCCGGCTGAAGTACGCCTACGCGATTGGGCCACGCAAATCATCACCGCTACTTATGAGCGCTTTGGCTTTACCAAGATTGAAACACCTTGCCTAGAAAACATCCAACTGCTGAAGCGCGGTGAGGGCGGCGAGAATCTGCAACTAATTTTTGAGGTACTAAAGCGCGGCGAAAAGCTCGATAAAGTACTGAGCCAAGCCCATTCCGACAACAGCAAGGCCGATCGCGCTCAGCTTACCGACATGGGCTTACGCTTCGATCTGACAGTGCCTCTGGTGCGTTTCTACTCGCATAATCAGAACAACCTGCCTAATCCTTTCAAGTCTATTCAAATCGGCTCTGTATGGCGGGCAGAGAGTGCTCAGCAAGGGCGCTTTAGACAGTTTACTCAATGCGACATTGATATTTTTGGCGTCAAAAACGAAATCGCTGAAATCGAACTCTTACAAGCAACCTCTGAAGCATTAGTCAAACTTGGCTTTGATGGCTTCTCTATTATGATTAACGATCGCCGCATGCTCTCTGGCATTGCCAAGCACTGCGGTTTTGCTGAAGACCGTTTTGACAGCGTCTTTATTGCCCTAGACAAACTAGATAAAGTCGGCCTCGATGGCGTCGTCAAAGAACTCTCCAAAGACGGCCACCCAGAAAGCGCTATCACAGCCCTCAATCAACTCTTACTGGAACTAGCCAAAGAAGACGACCAGCTCAACTTCTTGGCGGAGAAAATCAGTGCTGAAGAAGAAGTTGTGAAGCTACTCAAGAACATAGTTTCAGTGGTTTCAAAAACTGCCAACGATAAATTCAAAGTGCAATTTGAACCATCTTTGGTGCGCGGCATGGGTTATTACACTGGGCCGATTTTTGAAATTAGGTATCCTGGCTACAACTATTCAATTGCTGGCGGCGGGCGTTACGACAAAATGGTTGGCAAAATGTCAGGGCGCGATGTTCCTGCTTGCGGATTTTCTATCGGCTTTGAACGCATCATTGGTATTCTCAGCGACAAACAATTTGTGCCACCATCTACGGTGGAGCGCCTTGCTCTAATTTTCGATAGCGGCAGAGACGATTTGGCCATGGTAGCTGAAGCAGCTACTATCTTGCGCGAGAAATACTCAGTGATTACTCAAGCGAAAAAGAAAGACGTCAAAAAGCAAATCGACAGCCTACCTGCTCAACAAATTAGCAAAATGTGCATGTTTAGAGGCGACGTCAATAACCTTGAAGTCAAAGATCTAACTTAAGCTCTTCTCGCTCTAACCAGTGTAGACAAAGAACTTGTCTTTGTTGGGCTGGTAGCGACCGTTGTTCCTGCTGAATTCAGTGACGTGATCACTGGCTTCCATAACACGACCGTTCTTCATAGCCAAAGTAGCGACGTGACCACCAGTAGCAGTATTGCCCACTGAAGGGTCCCAAGTTCTAGTGACAGCAACAGCTTTACCACCACGCATGGCTTCTTGAGCGGTCTGCCAATCAACTTGCTGGAACTTATCGCTGCGCTGGAAGGCTCTGGTCATCTGCACACCATCGCCCGAACCCATTAATTCAGGAGCAGTGTTAGCCCAAGCGATTTGGAACTCTCTAGCGCACCAACCAGTCGTACCCACTCTATTGGCATGACTAAAGGCGCGATTGACGATCTTAGCGTCCATCGAAGTGCCATCTAAACTTACTTTATAGTCGAGGCGGTCGTTCTCACCCATACCATGGCGAGCACCAGACAATTGAGCCAAGCGGTCTGCCGCACGCATGTACTCTTGATTGCCTTTGTCACTTAGATCTGTTTGTGTGAACTGGTCTGGGCCTTTGCCCAAGTGGAATGCCAATGCTGTTTTACCAGCGCTATCTCCACCAGCCTTGTTGTACTTCTCGACCATGGCCATGGCCATTTCTTCTTGCATCTCTTTAGGCAGATTGGCTTTTACGTCTGCTGCCGTAACGCCCTCTGGTTGGCCTTCTTTATGGCCTTCCTTCATGCCTTTGGCAAACTTGAGGAATTTGCCTACAGCTTCTTTGTCGAAAGTACCGTCTTTCTTCTTGAACTTAGCGAATGACTTGGGCAATTTGCCATCTTTGTCGAGCTTGCCGAGCATGGCGATGAAGCCATCTTCGTCCATCTCGTCTAAATTGAAACCACCCAAGCCATAGAAGTAGTCACGCATGACTGGATAGTTCATGCCATAGCGGCCGACTTCATAGTTATTGTTGCGAACACGCACGGTTTCGTATGGAGCCGCTTTATCAGGATTGAACATCCCGGCTACAGCGTTCTTTGTGTCTTGAACTTTGTCTGTTTCACCAGGCAAGGTAGGCACATCACGTGGTGGGAACTGACGCTCAACGTCTCCGCGGGACATGCTGCCTGACGAACCTGGGGTCATACGGCTCATGTTGGACATGGCCCGTTGGCTCTCTGGCGAGAAGTCTCTTCTTGAATCAGCAATACTTGGCTCTACGCCTGGGTCGCCATTGGTAGCTAGCTTTTTCACCAAGTTTTCGGATATCAATCCAAATTCATCGTTGAGCTTGAGACCGGTCTGAGCCACAGTTGGGTCAGCACCAAGACGCTCATAGGCATAGCTCACGACTTTATCGATAGAGTTTTTCTGGGCAGCGTTAGGGTCGGAAGTATCGCCAGGTGCACGCTCAACTTGTACTACAACGTTTTTGCGCTGCAATGCTTCAAAATCTCCGGTGGCTTCAATCGTGCCATCCTTCTTAATGATGAAATCGGGAACTTTGGTTGGGTCATTGGCTGCAGCGTCTGCGTATGTGACTGTCACTCCGGCCTGGGCACCAGGCTTAGCTACCTCAGGAGTGGGGCTGGGAGCCTCAGAACGACGAATAGAACCATCTTGAATCAACTGACTAACAGACTTAGCTCTGTCGAATGGTGCAGCATCAATGGCTGCTGGGGCAGCGGCAGTGTTAGCGCTGACGATCTGTAGGTCTCCAGAGCCAGCCACTGGTACTGACATAGCTGTACGCAAGGGATAGGCTTCTCCTACCATCTTGACGCCAACATCATGACTTAACTGCGCAACAGAGCCTGTATCGGAGGTTTTTCCGACTTTAACATCTGATACCCGTCCATCTCCAGCTACCATTCTTAGCTCCCCACATGTCGATTCAAACCGAAGTCTATGTCAATCTAACCCCATTGTTAATACGTGCATTTACGTATTTGTACGCACTTTTACGCCCTATTCCCAATTTTTCGATTAAATCTGCCGCAATCTGCGACAATTTTGCCAATAAGCATCAAGCTTTCGGGGCAAGCGAAACGACAAAATACTCCCCGAGCACACAGACAAAAAACCATGAAGATAACCACAAGCAGCATAAAAGAACAGCTCCAAAACAAGGCCCCCCACGCAGATACAAGGGTCAGTCGTGAGCAGGCGGAATGGTTGTGGAAGAACGCCTCAAATGAGGAGCTAATCGAACTGGCCAGTATCGTGCGCGATCGCTACCACCAGCCCAATCAGGCTACTTATTTGCTGATGCGCATCATCAATTACACTAATATTTGTGTGGCAAAGTGCGACTATTGCTCCTTCTACCGCCTGCCCCGTGACAAAGACGGCTATGTGCGCGATAACGAATGGATTTTCTCCAAAATTGATGAGCTAACCGCAGTAGGTGGCGATCTCTTCGGCTTCAATGGCGGCTTTAACCCTCAGCTCAAAATTGAATATTACGAGGAGCTATTCGGCAAAATTCGCCAAAAGTATGGCGACACAATAGAGTTTTACGCCCTGACAGTGGTTGAGCTCTTGTACATAGCGCGGCTGAGCAAGCTATCCACACCAGAGGCATTGGCCCGACTGAAAGCCGCCGGGGTGCGCTGGATTACCGGTGGAGGGGCGGAAATACTGGCCGATTCATTCCGCCTGCGGCACAGCCCATTGAAATACACCGTGGCTGAGTACATGGAAACCCAGCGAGACATACTCGATGCGGGACTAAACAGTACCGCCACAATGGTGATTGGTTTCGATGAAAGCTTAGATGAGCGCCTCAGTCACCTTGAGACCGTGCGCAACTTCCAAGATGAGCGTCTAAACAGCGGCAAATCTGGCTTATTCAGCTTCTTGTGCTGGACCTACAAACCATACAACAACGAACTGGGCGGCGAAGAAATAGGCTCTGATGAATACTTGCGTCACTTAGCTCTGTGCCGCATCTATCTCGACAATATCAAACACCTGCGCACTTCTGTATTGACCCAAAACGAAGCAGCACTGCAGGGTTTGCGCTATGGCGCCGACGACTTTGACGTACCATGGGAAGACGAAGTAACCCAAATGGCTGGGGCTGTGGTGGAACAAGATTTAGAGCGCGTGCTTGGTTACGCCCATGCTGCCGGGTTTGAAACTACCTACCGCCATGTAGCTAGCAACTCGCTGACTTTTCAGGAGCGCTTGTTAGCCGCCAAAGGGAAGTAGAAGCACTTAAGATACACTTTTTCACTAACGGCCTTGGGTTGTACTACACTATACAGTATTCGAGAGAAGTAAAAAAAGCCAAGAGTACGTAAGAGAAAGAAAAATTGGACGTGGGTGACTGTCGAAAGACAATCACCCACGCCAATTCGGTAACCATGGGTTACAGGTCGAAGACCTGACGATTGGTCGGGATAGTCACGCCCTTCCAATCAAGAGTGTTCTCGATGTGACCCTTCAAACCAGCCAGCGCTTCTTCATCGCCGTGCACGATAAAGGTCATCTTCGGCCGGCGCTTGAACTTGCCCAGCCAACTGACCGTGTCACCGTAGTCGGCGTGAGCCGAGTAATCGGGCAGGAAGTCGACCGTGGCATTGAGACGCACAGGCTTGCCGGCAATGCGGACAGTCTTGGGCGTATCGAAGTTGACGTTGGCAGCAGCGACGCTGTCAGGACGCTCACCAGCAGAGGTGCGCACAATCGCCTGACCGAGAGTACCAGTGCCCTGGTAGCCCACGAACATCACCGTGCACTTGCTGTCAGAGAGCCAGTAGTTGAGGTGATTGACAATGCGACCACCAGAGGCCATGCCGCTCGAGCTGACGATAATGCAAGGCTCAGTGTGCTCGCGATGGAGCGCTTCCGAAGCCTTCCAATCTTCCACAACCGCATGACGCGGCGTGGTGTAGGGGTCAATGCCAGCCTCGAACAAGCCACGAGTTTCCTCATTGAGGATGCCCAGGTGCTTGCGGTGCACTTCGGTGGCAGCCTGAGTCATGCGGCCGTCGACATAGACGGGCATGACAGGCACACGACCAGCTTCCATCAAGATGCGGATGTCGTTGAGCAGAGCCTGAGCCCGACCAACAGCAAACGCCGGAATGAGAATGACACCACTGCCCTGACCGGTATTGGCACCAGGAGCGACAGACTTCTTCACCCTGACGGCTTTGCCAGAACTCTTGGCCCGAGCATGAGCAGCGAGCAGCTTGGCTTCGAGCACATCAAGGCGGTCGCGCTTCTGGTGAAGACGATTGCCATAGGTGGCTTCGACCATGACATAGTCGGCGGCAGCAACCGGCTGCAAATCACGCAGCAGGGGCATGTCGGGACGACCAATGTTGCCAGAGAAGCAGAAGGTGCGTTTCTGGCTACCAGTGCCGATTTCGAGGTTGACCACAGCGGCGCCGAGGATGTGACCAGCTTCGGTGAAGGTGAACGAAATGGCGTCAGTGACAGAATAGCGCTGGTCATAGTCGACAGTGCGCAAAACCTTCAAACTGGCCTGGGCCTCTTCCTGGGTGTAGAGCGGAGCGAAGCGCGGAGCAGCAGCCTTGCCAGAAGCATCCTTGGTGGCAGCCTTGACTGCAGACTTGCTGGACGAGCGCGGATTCTTGCCCTTGGAGTTGACCTTGGAATTGAGTTTGAGGGAAGCAGGAGCAGAGGCATCATCAGGCGCGTTGGCCTTGTCGAGGCGAGCGTTCTTGCGTTTTGCTTCTTCTTCCTGGAGATAACCGGAGTCGGGCAGAATGACGCCCATCAAGTCGCGGGTGGCCGGGGTAACGTAGACAGAGCCTTTGAAGCCGTCCTTGATCAACTTCGGCAAGTAGGCCGAGTGGTCGACGTGGGCGTGGCTGATGATGGCGAAGTCGATGTCAGAGGCGTTGATGCCGGAGGGCAAGCGCTTCTGGAAGTCGGCCTGTTGGTTCTCGACGGTCAAGCCGAGGTCGGTGATGAAACGGGTGACCTTGTCCTTTTCGTGATACTCGAAGAGATACATCGAACCAGTGACAGCGTGAGCTGCACCGAGAACGTGTAAGCGGAGAACCGAGCGACCCGTGCGTGACAGGTCTTTCTGCTGGCGTTTGTTCATGTTTGTTATTTCTCCATGTTCTGAAATTTCGCTCAGACGGCATTGCGCATCCAAGCGGTTTCCCGCGTGTGATTCAGAGATGACGAGGCAGTTAACAAGCTAACTAGTAGTCAGTGTTAACTGGTCATGAGCATCTACATTCGGGGCACGGGAGCCTCGAAAATATGAATTAAGGGAAGAGCGTGGGGTTGGAGGTCTTTGTTTGTTTGGCTAGATTTGGGAGGAAATTAAAAGTACGCACAGAACCTAGCAATATGCAGCTATCACAATCAAAGCAATTGAGATTAGAGAAGAGCTAATAAGCACCTGCATCAGCGCCCGCTTGACCATTGCAGATTAGTAAGGCTACCGCGAACACCTGACATCCACTCAACTTGTCAACATGAACAAGGCTCGCTATTGGTCTATTTAGAGGCTATTGCCTATAGCTATTGAGATCAAGGTATCTAAAGCGATAACACATAGTGTCTATTCTTTTCTTCCAAATCCGCCCAAGAGTTCTTAAAGCCCCAATTACACACATTCTCTCTCAAACAGAAATGCTCTTCGTGTAGCTGATGCTTTGCCGTCCCTCTGAGGCTGCCTGCGGATTTTTTTATGCAACCAACACCAACAAAAAAATCGTAAGAAGCGCCTCAGCCTTCAACGATTGAAAGGAGCAATCTATGTTTCCGCTCAAGGACAACCTGCGTTGCAATAATTTTGCAACCATCTCTACCTGGCTGATCGTGGCAAACCTTCTCGCTTTCTTCGCGGAAGTGGGAATGATCGTCTCGGGCCGTCAGCAGGAGTTTTTCAGCACCTGGCTCATGGTGCCTCACAACTTTTTCACCGATATCGCCAGTGGCGACCCATCCTCAGTTGGCTGGGCAATCGTGACCATGTTCTCGTCCATGTTTCTGCATGGCTCGTTCGGTCACATTTTCGGCAACATGTTCTTCCTCTACGTCTTCGGCAAGGCAGTGGAGAACCGCATCGGTAAGTGGCGCTTTCTGGCGTTCTACCTGGTATCCGGCATTCTCGCCTCGCTTTGCCACGCTTACAGCGAGCCCGGCTCGATGATTCCCACCCTTGGTGCCTCTGGTGCCATTGCTGGCGTTCTCGGTGCCTACTTGCTGCTCTGGCCGACCGCGACCATCTCTGGTTTCTACGTCGTTCCTGCTCCCGCCTATGTCCACACCAAGGCCTATTGGTTCCTGGTTGGCTGGTTCGTGATGCAGATCTCCGGAGTTCTTGAGTCAATTGGTTCGGTCAGCGGTGGCGGTGTGGCTCTCTGGGCTCACATCGGCGGCTTCATTGCTGGTTTCATCCTGGCCGGTCTGGTCAAGATCTTCCAGCCCGTCAGCGAAGTCTGCATTGTTCCGGTTCCGGACTGCAAGACTACCGATGACGAAGCCAAGGCAGACAAGAAGAAGTAGTCAAAAAACGGCATTGCTGAAGTAATCCGCAGCAGTTTAGATTGCCGTCAATTTTGAGTTCCCGGAGAGAGGTTTGAATCGCTCGGCTTACGCCGACCAACGATTCAGATTTTCTCTCTGGGAATTTTTTTGGCTCTATCTATGACTTTCTGTAATAGAAATACGATGGTATATAATAAAACACCGGTGAAAAAAATACCCCAAAAACCAAACTAAAAGAAAGAAACAATCAACAAAAACCAAGGCCCAACCGGCAAGGGAAGATACAGCCTCAGCTGTTATCATCCCTTGCCGGCCAGCACTTATTTCTAACAGTTTGATGCGGCATACAGCCCTATTTTGGCGCCTTGTTTAGGCAGCATTATTTAGGGAGCCTTATTTAGGCTTCTAGCGTCGCTTCGCAGTGCTTAGCTCAATCATGAGTCTGGCAATGTTATGCGAGTCAACGTCGGCACGGTGCGGCACACCTTCGAAGGCGAGACCAAGGCGATTGAGCTTTTCTTCCAGTTTCACATTGCGAAAATCGCCAGTGAACATAGAATAAAGCACAGAGACATTGAGCTCATCTTCACCAAAGGGCGAAGCTAAGCCGAAGAGCGAGCATTGCCAATCGAGGGCTTTGCGATCTCCAGCCGAATCAGACACCAGCAAGCGATTGCGACTGCCATACTTTTCAGTGAGGCGGCGCACGGCTTCAGTGAATTCACATCCCTGGCGCTTCAGCGCTTCTTCTGTCCAGCCGGTCAACTCGGTGCAAAACGGGCTGATGCTAGACATGGTTGGAATGATGGGGATGCTCCTGACCTTGAGGATTTTCATCCGGGAAAGGTCAACGGTGGTGAGGCCGATTTCGATAATCTCTTGCCGCTCATCCGAAGGGAAAACTCCTCCTGGATAGCAGCTGAGCTCGAGATCGAGCACATTGGCTATGTGGTTTTTCATAAGTTATGTCTTCTAACTAACAGTTACTGCGAGAGATTTTGGCTACGAGAAAAGACCAGATAGCGCTTCAGCGGTTTAGGCTGCAGGGCGCTTCCAGAGATACTTGAACAACAGCGCCACCGGCAAGTTGCCGAAAATCAGGGGAATCTGAATCCAGCTGGCAGCAGCACCAGAGAGCTTGAGAGCGTAAAAGACCGACTGATAGCCAGCCAAGCCCTTGCTCAGACCTTCCTGATAGAAAGTGGGGAAGGTATCGCTCATGGCCCAGGCTGGCAAAGCGATGAGAATTGCCACCCAGACGACGAGGATGACGATGGCGAATTTGCGGTTATTTGACATAGAGATGTCCCTATTTGGTTTTGGTTGATGGTGGTAAGTAAAAGGCAGGGCCATTTACCCGAGGAACGTCCTTGAGACCAACCAGCGTCGGCCATAGTGGGCGGGTGGTTTTGGCACGGCCGTGCTCGATCGAAAGCCGATAAGGCTCAAAGTCGAGACGGAAATGGTGCGGGAGATTTAGCTGAGAAAGATTTGCTCTAAGTTTGAGAAAAAGGGAATACAAAAACACCCTAACAAGAGCTGACTATATTCTCAAAGCACATCTTGACTACTTAATCTAAACAAGTGCCTGTTTAGTACTTCAAGAAGTAGCTTAGCTAGCGCTAGCTCTATATTAAACTCCTTTGCCATGTTTGAAAATCGGCTTTTACTGCAACTCTTCCTGGGTACATCGAAATGAGAGACGTTGGGAGAAAATTGCATGATCGAGGTCACGGACAAGAATCAGCTAGGAAATCTGGTTCTTCAGTTAGGTTTGCTGGACAACAAAGATCTAGGACAAGCTATATCAATTGCCCAAGAAACTAGTTTGCCTCTTGGACGAGTATTCGTACTATCTAGCCTACTGACCGAAGAAGTGCTGCAAGGAACTCTGCGCTGCCAGAGCTTGATTAAGCAAAACCTAGTCGACATTAAACTAGCGAAACAGGCCATGGACCTCGTCAAGAAAGACCAAGTCACCGTGGACGAAGCCCTCTTCAAGCTAGGCTGGGACCCTGAGTCAACTAAAGACACAACACCCCTTGGTGAACTTTTAATCGAAGCTGGCTATGTTTCAAGAGACCAATTGCAGCAAGCTTTAGAAAAGAACCGCACCTCCGGGCTACCTTTTGGCCGCTTGCTGGTTTTCAGCGGAGCCGTCACAGAAGGTCTTCTCACTGGTGCCCTGAACGCTCAAATTCTCATCCGCGATGGCAAGCTAAGCAAACCACAAGCCGTTGAAGCCCTAAAAGAAGCGAGACAGAGACAAGTTTCAGTGGAAGTGCCACTGAAAGAAAAAGGCTTCTACGATTTACCCAACCGCCATTGCCCGCGTATTGGCGAACTACTGCTCTTCTGCGGCGTGATTTCGCAGTCTGACTTAGTTAGCGCCCTAGAACTAGGCCTAATCAACAAAGAACCTGTTGGACAAGTCTTGATGCAAGAGAAGCTTGTCACCAGAAAACTTCTGCAAGCCGCTCTTTTGGTGCAAACCATGATGGCTGATCAAGAAATCACCATAACAGACGCCCGCTCTGTCATTCAATCAGTCAAAGACGGCGTCAGTGTCGAGCAAGCGCTAGAGACGCTACTGACCGAAGCCGAAGAAGCAAGAGAAGAAACTCCAGCAGAAAAAGCCGAACATGTTTCACTCTATGATTTCCTCAAAAACCTCGGCAGCATCAATGACTCGCAGGTACAAGACGCCTACGAAATCGCCAAACACAACTCTACGGTGCTAACCCAAATGCTCTTAATCGCCGGCACACTCGACGGCAAGACTCTAGAGCGAGCTGAACGCTGCCGCAAACTGGTACACGACAAAAAACTCAGCCAAGAACATGCCAACATTGCTTTCGACTACGCAGAAAGAGCTGACATTGACGTCACCCAAGCCCTCAAAGAACTGCAGTGGTACAAACCTGGTGACGAAGAAGATGATGATGATGATGATGCTGACACGGCAGTCGAAGACGAAGAAACAAGCGAAGAAGCTGCCAAAGAAGAAGAGTGGGATACCCAGGTGCGCAAAGCAAAACAATACTTGCTCACCAACAAAACAGACAACGCCCTAGAAATCTGGCTTGCCCTGCTACAAAAAGCAGAAGTATCGCACCCTGATCGCGTCATCGAATGCATCGATGAAATTGCTGGCATTTGCAGTCGCACCCGCAACTTTGGCCTTGCTGAACAATATTATCTGCGTGCACTCAAACTCAAAGAAAAAGCTGCCGATCCAAACAAAGTATTATTGGCTCAAGCACTCAGTAATCTAGGAAAGATCTGCTACTTCCAAAGAAAATTCCAAGAATGCGAAGACTATGCTCGTCGCTTTATTGAAGTAATTGCCGACAACTTTGGCCCCACCCACCCAGACGTAGCCTGCGGTTGGCAGAACCTCGCTAGTATTTATTACGCCCAGAAAAAATATCAGTTAGCCAAAGGGGCATACCTGGCAGGAATGAAAATCTGCGATCAGGGGCTTGGAGACAGACATCCAACCACTGTGCAATTGACACGCAACTATGCTTCGCTGCTGCAAAAAATGGATCAGCTAGAGCAAGCCGGCACAATCGATGCCAGCGCCACTGGCGTGATCACAGGCAGCTGGCGCACACTGCCAAAAGATCACAATGATTCGCTAGGCAGTGGTCTCTACGACAAAGACAGCTAATCTAAAAAATATTGCTCTAGGGAATATAAAGTGGCATCCCCAAAGAATTTGGACCAGATGGCGGCACTTTAACCACTGGTATCAAATAACCTGAAAATTTCGGATTATTATTCATCCACAGATACCCTGATGGTGAGCCATTGCGCAAGGCCACTGCTGAATCTTGCATAGACAATACTTTGGGCATGATGTCACCAGAACCAAACATGCCCAACCCGCCTACAGTCAAAGTTACTTTCAAGCCCACTCTATCTTCAATGGGCATCTCGGCAACCTTAATGGTCACGGCATTGCTTGGCATACCCATGGCGGCGACAAGCTTCTTTGCCAGCAGACTAGTCTTGCCTTCAGGGTCGTCACCGGGGCTGAGACTAGCGGCATAGGTGGCACACTGATTGGCGATAAATCCGATTTTTTCTTTGTAGTAAGTAGACATACCAGCATTGACCAACAATGTGACAGCCGCCACTGTGCCAATAGTAATCATGACCAAGCTAACTACACCTTCGACCAGAGCCGCGCCATGTGCGCCGCGACGCCTATGATCAGCTGTCCTCTCGGCTAGTGCTGATCTCTGAACTCTCTCTGCTCTAATAGCTCTCAGTACGCGCATCTCTTTTTCTGACCCCCTCTGTGTCTGTGATGTTTGAAGACGTTATTTACCGGACACCGGAAAAGTCTAAGTTGCTGATTATAGCCTGTAAGAAAGTCTACTGAGAAACCACCAGCAATAATCAATAGGAGCGCGACCGCGGAACAGCCCGAAGCTGCTTGGGAACCACGACAATACTACATCGAACAGTATTACCGAGGAAAATTTTTGACTACAACTAAAGAGCAAAGAAAAGGAGATCAGACCCAGGGCCTGACCTCCTTTCTTAGAATTTCAACGCGGTATCAACGAGGTATCAACAAATTGCCCTAACAGTTAGAACTGGTCTACTGCGCTATTTGCTAGAACCTTAGGTATCAAAACGACTGGGCCTTGATCACCGCCACTAGCTCATCGACACTGCGGACAATGTGCACAAAGGGAATGTCTTCAGCTTTGAGCAAACCAGCGGCCATCACCACATTATTGAGCCAGTCAAAGAGACCCTGCCAATAAGGCTTGTCGGGAACCGGCTCAAAGAAAATAATAGGCCTGACTGGAGACTTCTTCTGCATGATGTTGTCGATCATCGACATGGCTTCGTGCATGGTGCCGATTCCACCAGGAAAGAACACCATCGATACAGAGGCAAAGCGGCGCAGTGTATCAACCCGAGGCGAGAAGTCATCAAACCAAATGGCTTGGTCGTATGGTCCAAATACCTGATCTTTGCGGGCTAGACGCAGACACAGAGCGATAGACTTGGCTCCGCCTTGAGCTGCACCGATGGCAGAAGCTTCCATCTGACCAGGTCCACCACCATGATAGATAGGAAAACCAAGGGCGGCGACGGCCTTTGCGGCTTCGATATTGACGTCGTAGTAAGGGTTTCCTGGTCTTGTGCGGGCAGAACCCATGAAAGCAACACCAGGAGGAGTACGGCCGAGAGTGCGTGCGACAAGCTTATGCTGCCTGGCAATTCTGCGCCCAAACTGATTAGAACTGAGACCGTCGCGAGCAACGGAATTTGATTTGAATTTGCGCTTGCGCGAGCGCTTATTGCCAGAGTCCATTTCGACACTTTCTTTTTTTGTTACTACACCTACCAAAGCTTTGTGAAAAACCCAAGCCCGCCGCAAGACGCGACAAAAGATGACTTGAGCGAAAGACAAAGGCTATTGACGGCTATAAATAGACCAGCGGTGAATTTAGATTTCGATAGAAGATTTTTTGAAGAAGAAGATGTGTAGGAAAAACAGGAGGATTATCTTACTTAGCAAAGTTTGCCCCCCAACTGCAACGCGCATGACCCAAGAAAGCTTAATGGGCGCTGGTTTGCGGCTATCAATTTAGGCAACAATGCCCATTCAGCGACCGGAACAGCAGTGAAATCGCTTTCAGATACCAGCCAAAACGTTTAGCAAGGCTAGCACCCCTTGTCTACCGAGTATTTTGGCAAGGTTCTTGGCAAGAATCCTGGGGAAACCTCTATGACTTACTCGTTCAATCCAGCATCAAATTGCAAACTGCGTCGCTCGCGCTTGGCGAGATCAAAGATAATCACAGGCTTATTGGCGATTGGAGCCTGTGCGACGGGCAATGCCACTACGGCCGTTCCCATGATCATAAACTCAACATGCATCTCACCATAATTGGTGTCTGGAACGAATGCTGCAGGTACCGTGATTTTATAATCAATGTCTACATCTACGACACCACAAGCGCCAAGTAAATTGATCTCAGCTTCCATACGCTCCATAGAAAGCTTGCGCACCATATCAAAACACTCTCTAAATAACTTGATCTCTTCATTTACGCCTCTGCCAATCGACACAAAATCTGAGTCGACTTGGCTAGACAAAGCAATGAGGGTGTTTTGCGCGGCCAGCTTAGCGGCAATAGCGTCATTGTTGTAAACGACATCGCGACAAATATAACTGCAATTACCGATTACAAGTCCAGCCGGCCAATATCCACCTTGAAAAAGCTGCCAAAATTCTTGACCACTGAGAGTGCTGGCGAAAGGGCATCGTTTAGACTGGCGCCATTCTTCATGACCAGGAACACGAACAGCTGTACCAGAAGCGGTAAACTCAACAACATTTTCACTCCAAGAATACTTGGTCATACGAATGCGCACACCGACAACACCATCAGCTCCCAAAACAGAAGCTTCTTTGCGCATACGCTCGATGGCAAAGTCACGGGCAACTCGATTTGCCTGGGTTGTGCCAGCCAGTTCGCCGCTTGAAAATAGCCCGATGTTCTCATCAATGGTAATAAACGCCGCACCAATCACCTGCCCGATAGGCTGGTAACCGGCCTGAACGGCCAACAAATGCTCTTTTGAAGAAAACGAACTGGTGAATAAAGGTGGATTGCCCTGGGCCTGTTGCTCTAGACGGTGCCTCGCTTGGGCCGGAATATCGCCGTCCTTAAGGGCGTTGAGACTGGCTTCCTGTGCAACTTCTCTCTCGACTTCAAGCTTCTTCGCCAAAAGCGCTTCTTCAATCTTTTTCTTAATATCCCAAAACGGCAAAAGACCTCCTTGAAATATCAAGAGCGACACAGAATGAGAATTTGATAGCTCCAATCCAATCTAACACCAGGCTAGCCCAGAGCCTCATCTTCAGCAAAGTGTTACCCCTCTCTTCCAGCAGAAAATTGCTCAAGCGGCTGATCAAATTCGATGTTTTTGATACCAGATTTAGACAAATCAATCACTATTCTGGTCTTTGGCATTTCTCTTGATTTTCCGTCAGGACGCCTTAAAACAGCCGTTCCAAGAAGAGTGAAAGTGACAATAATATCTAAAGTTTTACTCTCATCGCGTTCAGACTTACAGAGCCGAATGCTGTGGCTAACATCCATATCAACTGCACCTTCAGCTCCTAGTGCAACGATACCTGAAGTTAAACGACCAACAGCTAACTCTCGGGCACGGCTAAAACCATCGCTGAAATAAGAAAGCTCCTGATTGATACCACCGTACATTTCAAACAAACTAATAGTGCGACTGTAGCCACGAACATAATAACTACTAGTGCCCATCACAATACCGGCGGGCCAGTAGCCCGATTCATAAAGCTGCCAGAACTCCTGGCCGCTTAGAGTGCTGGTAAATGGCAATGCCTGTGACTGCTTATTGACTGGCTTATAACAACCAGGAATGCGAACAGCAGTACCAACCGCGGTGAATTCAGTGACATTCTCCGCCCAAGCAACCTCAGCTCGCTTGACGAGCACCCCAATGACACCATCGGCTCCAAGCAGTGCCGCTTCTTTTTGTAAGCGCTCAAGAGCAACATCACAGGCCTGTTTATGGGCCAGAGTCAGCACATCCAGCTCTCCGGTATTGACAAAGGAAGGCATCTCTTCATCAGCCTCCGGGTTCCAAGCCATCTTGATAAATGCACTGCCCATAACTTGCGAAATTGGCAGATAGCGGCCTTCTCGAGCGAGTAGATACTCTTTGGCAGTAAACGTACTAGAAAAGAAACTAGAGCCAGAGGCAACTTGACTCTCAAGCCGACGCCGAGCATGGGGTGGAATTTCTCCATTCTGCAAAGCCAGCACAGTAGCATCTCGATGCTCACGGCTGGCGCGATCATCGTCTTTCTCTTTAAAAATGTCCCAAAATGGCAAGCAAATCACCCACGAGACAAATTCCCGAGATCACTACCCAAATTGACTGCTCAAAAACTTTAGTTAATCGTTAACGGATAGCACCAATTGCGGTGCAGGAATATGGTGATCGGCGCGCATGGCAATAATGGCAGTACCTACTGAGAAAAACTCAATAATGTGATCACTCCAAGCATAGCTGCCTTCGTGAATATCCACGCCGACAATACCATCAGCTTTTAAGTTAACGCCTTCGTTCTGCATGCGTTCCATAGCAAGTTCACGAGCATCATAGAGAGCTTGAGTGAAGTTGACCATTTCAATATTTTGACCAACAGTCTTGAAGAATTGGCCGAATGTTTGGTGAGCAACGTGATAGACACAGTTACCCATAACCATTCCTACAGGGCGATATCCGGCTTTGAGTAGTGTCCAAAAATCTTGACCAGAAAGATCACTTGTGAATGGCATGTTGTTAGCCGCGCGCCAGTTGATAGAGCGATCATTGGCTACTACAGCTGTTCCAATGGCGACAAATTCCGCTAAACTTTCGCCCCAACCTAAGTGTTTTACTTTCAGACGCACAGCGACAACTCCATCTGCACCCAGTTCGTCAGCTTCTTCTTCCATGCGGGTCATGGCTAGTTCGCGGGCGTGATACATGGCTTGAGTCAAAACTTGCATCTCTTCGTTTTTGGTCCAGCGAGCTTGCTGAAAACCAATGTGATAAATAGAAGAGCCAACTACCATGCCAACTGGCTCAAAGCCAGCTTCTTTAACTAAGAGAAATTCGTTGACTGAAAGATCTGAAGTGAATAATGCTCGCTTACCATCTTTGCCGCGCATCTGCGCTAAGCGCTCATGGGCGTGGGCAGGGAGGTCGTCATGGCCCTGGGCCGGATTATGTTGAGGATTATTAGGGTCCGGCATCACTTACTCCTTTGTAGTATTACTCAAGCTCATCATCTTCAGCGGCATAGTTGCTTTGGCCAATATCTTCGAGTGGATCCTCAAACTCTAAATTGCGCAATCCACTGCGCCCCAGATCAATCACCATCATTGGCTTGTGATCTATTCTTGCCTTACCATCAGGGCGGCTGGTGACAGCGGTTCCCATAGCCAAGAAATTAAATAGCATGTCCATGTAGCTAATGCGATTGCGCTCTACATGTATGGGCTGAATGCTGTAAGTGACGTCCATATCAACGCCGCCATCTGCTGCCATAAGGGCAATCTCACTAGTTAAACGAGAAACTGCCAACTCACGGGCAGTACTGAAGCCCTGGCTGAACTGCATCAATTCTTGATTAGGTGCGCTTCCCCAAAAGCTATTTGTCGCTGATCGCGTTTGCCAATCAGCCTGCACGTAGTAAGTACAATTGCCCATGACTACACCAGTGGGCCAATAACCAGACTCATATAATTGCCAAAATTCTTGGCCACTCAAGGTACTAGTGAAAGGAATATGCTTGCTCTGCTTCAGAGCTTCATTGCCAGGAATGCGAATAGCCGTGCCAACTGCCGTAAATTCAGTGACGTTAGAACTCCAAGTAAAATCCTTTACTTTAATGTGTACGCCAATTATTCCGTGGGCACCAAGCAGTTCTGCCTCTTGCCGCATACGACTAATAGCAAGTTCCCGAGCCTTTCTATGAGCATTTGACAAACTTGTCAATTCGCCAGTACTAGGCCAACCAAAACCGTAAGCATTGTTATAGCTATTCCAACCAACCCGCATAAACGAGCTGCCCATCACTTGGCTAATTGGCTCATAGCCAGCTTCACGAGCCAGCAAATATTCTTTAGCACTAAACGTACTTGAGAAAAACTTATGGGGCGAATTGACTTGCTGCTCAATGCGGTGCCGGGCAGCTGGCGTAATCTCGCCGCGCTCAAGGGCAGCCACACTGGCTTCTTGATGCAAACGCTTAACGCGATCATCATCTTTTTCTTTGAAAATATCCCAGAATGGCAATTGATGACCTATCTATGGAACCGACTTCAACTAAATCAAACTAACCAATAACAAACTTTTGCAGTGCTGCTCTAGTACGACTATTCTTCTCCGCTAAATTAGCCAGGGCCGAAGCTAAATTTTGCACCCATTGATCTACTGGCACTTCTTCGGTCTTCAATACTACCCCACGCACAATTTTCATCTGCCGGGCAGTAATGGCGCCACGCTTCTCGCGCACAATCTGAAAGCCTTGATCGCCGAGCTTAATGCTTAACTCAGTCACAGGCTTGCTAGCTGACAAGAACCACCCGCCTCGGGTTATTTCGGTCTCTTCAGGCAGAGCCGAGGATAGCTTAGCTGCGAGAAACTCAAGCAGGTCGCCTGACTCACTCTTATCCATTTGCAGCGAACAGGCCAAAACATCGACTTGCAGCGCTTGTTCGTAGTCGTTGTCATCAACCACTTGACAGATGCCCTCAATTCACAGTTGCGAGCGAACATTATATAGCTCTCAACCCTGATAAACATACTCTTGACTGGTCTGATGATAAGATGCTCTGATGCCAAAAGTGCTTGTATTGCCGGACCACATAGCCAGTCAGATTGCCGCCGGAGAGGTGGTAGAAAGACCAGCGTCGGTAGTTAAAGAACTGGTTGAAAATTCACTCGATGCTGGCGCCAGCGAAATCGAGATATCAGTCTCTCAAGATTGCCGCGATATTAGAATTGCCGACAACGGCTCAGGTATGGACCCTGACGACGCCGTCTTGGCCTTCCAGCGCCACGCTACCTCTAAGTTGCGCTCAGCTGACGACCTCTGGACACTAAACACTTTAGGCTTCCGCGGCGAGGCTATTCCATCAATTGCTTCGATTTCAAAATTCACTTGCTACACCCGCACCCAACAAGCCGAAGTAGGCACCAGAGTAGAAACTGCCGACGGCCAACTAAAGGCAGTGGAAGTCGGTTGTGCACCCGGCACAGTGATGGAAATTCAGGAGTTGTTCTACAACACCCCAGCCCGCCTCAAGTTTATGAAGAAAGCGGCCACTGAATTTGGCAACATCGAAGAAATCGTGCAAAGTCTAGCGATTAGTTACCCTGACGTCGCCTTCACCTTGCTCAATAACGGCAACACCGCCTTGCGCACATCGGGCAGCGGGGATCTAGCGCGCACCATTGTTGAAGCTGGCTTCTTCACCGGCAAAGAGCGCTTAGTAGAAGTATCACATGGCTACGAAATAGACGAAATTACCGTCGGCAGCAAAGCAGTGCGCATCAAAGGCTACTTAGCCAAGCCAACCCATTTTAGAGGCGACCGCAAGGGCATTCTCACCATAGTGAACGGACGGGCAGTGCGCTGCCCTCTCACATATAAAGCCTTAGACTACGCCTTCAGTGATCTCATTCCCCGGGGCCGTTATCCACTAGCTGTGGTGCAACTAGAGATTGACCCTGGGCAAGTTGACGTCAACATTCATCCAACCAAAAAAGAGTTGAAATATACTCACGGCAACGATATTTACTTGACCATACAAAGAGCTCTTGGCCGCGCTTTACGCGAAGAGTCTATCGCCAGAGCGGAACAAGCCCGAGCCGAACATGACAGACTGGTTGCTGAAGATCAAAACTCTGCAGGCTCCTATGATACTCAACCACTTTCGCCTCAAAATATTGTGCCGGAATATGGACAACAAAAGTCGCAAGAAGCCGCACGTATTGCGCAACCAGCGGCAAAAGTCGAGCAAATCAATTTTCGCGACAACCTCAACTATCAGGCAAGCCCAGACTATGCTGTGCCGCCAAGTTACTCGGCCAGCAGCACATCTCACGAGTCACAGTCGTCACATAGCTCGCACGCATCTTATGTAGACCGCACGCCGTCTTACGTGCCAACGTCAACAGCGCAAAGACAAGACGAACTAGATAGAGAAATCGAAAAAGAACTTTTCGACTATGCTCCAGCGTCTAAGCCCGAAGCTGGCGAAATATTTTTAAGCGACTCAGCGCACGAAAGCAGCAGCGAAGCCACTTTGAGCTCAGGTTCGGAGTTATTTGAACTGCCTAGCGATTGGCGCATAATTGGCTACTTACGCAATACCTATATTATGGTTGAAACCTCTAAGGGTTTAGAGATAATCGAACAGCATATCGCCCACGAACGCACGCTCTACGAACGGCTTTTAGCTAGTCAAACCACAGCTGGCCGCATCAGCGAAAACTCGCAAAAGCTAATTGTTTCTGCTCCGCTCGCACTCAGCCCAGAGCAACTTGAAACACTGCGTCTTTCACAAAGTGCTTTAGAAAAGCTCGGCTTTGCCTTTGTCTTCGAACAAGACAATGCCTCTGTTAGCGAGCTTCCCCTAGAGCTGGCCAGAGTCAATTATGTGCCTGTGATTCAAAAACTAATTGACGACCTTGCCACCGTCGATGCCACCAATATGGAACTGGAAGCAACCAAATCAATTGCTTGCCAGAGCGCTATCAAAAACGGCATGCCCCTTAGCCATCGAGACATACTCAAACTCTTGAGCGACTGGCTCAAAACTGAACGCAACGACACCTGCCCACACGGCCGCCCAGTGCGTCTGAAATTCTCTATGGATGAACTCTTCCAGATGTTCCATCCGGCCTAGGCATCTACTTATCTGTGCTGCTGCCATTCTTAAGAACATTGTAGCGGAATTCAAACAGAATGTTCACTGAAGAATGACAGTGCTTGGGCAATGGGAGAAAGGGAGCAGCGTTTTTCACAGCTAAGAAGCAAGCCAAGTCTAAAGCGGTAGAACCTGAGTGCTTGGTGATTTTGAGATTTGAAACATGCCCGTCCGCAAATATTTTGAAGGTCATCGCAGCTTGTGCAGCAACATCAGATTTTGGTGGGTACCAGACTCGCTTGATACGACGCTGCAAATCACGCATGTACGGGCCAAAATCTACACCAGCGCGAACCCAATCACCCTTACTGTCGATACCTAGACTGTCAGCACTCGAACTAGGCATCCTCTCTCTGCCAGTCAGCTCAATCATCAACTTGCTAAAGTTTGCGTCTCCGTCTAAAGCCAAACTAATAGACTCTAGTAACATTCTTGTCTGTGCCGCCGGCTCTCCTGCTTTTATCGAAGCTTCAGCCTGCTCGTATATTACCTCGTAAGCCCCTACCCCAACTCCGGCTGCTTTGGCCTTCTGGATGCTCTCTAGCGCAGCAGCCATTTCTTTAGTCAAATCAAAATTTTCTGACTTGTTCTCGCGTTCCACCACTCCCTTTAATTCAGGCAAGACTCTTGCCGTGTGCGCTAGCGCTGCACAAGTGCTACTAGTCAATGCGACCAGAGCAGCAAGAAGCAATAGAATTTCTCGAAGCTTGGAATTCAATTGCATTCTCCAAATTTTGAGCGCTTCCAGTGTCTTTAATTCCTTCAGAGAATAGTACACTGGTTTGCCGCTCAAATATGAAGAACGGCTAAGCAACGAAACTAGGCGCCTCTCCAATTGCGCCGAACTGCTTAGCTCCAAAGGCTATTTAAAGCCCCTAAAATCGAAATTGGGTTGCCGCGAATCAAGCTGAATACGCGGCTGATCGTCGCGATCAATGGCACGCAGACCTGTTCTGTCAAGATAGACACGAGTGCCATCAGGATAAGTGAGAACATTTATGCTGCCGGCATAGGTCATCTGCACTCCATTTGAGAACTCACCCAAAACCAAAGAAGGCATCATATCTGGTGGCGTCATCGTTTTTTCGGTCATTGTGGCAACCCTACCGCTCGCATCAATCATGGTTACATTACCTTTGGCATTGACACTAATGCGGTCGCCACTGGCTAGAAGAAGACTCTGATAGCGTCTAGCAAAAGTCATACTATCGCCACTGGGTAACATTTGTTCGGTAATAGAGCCAGCGCCATGCAGCGACAGATCTGACCCCACGTTAAATGAAGTAGCCTTCTTCTCTGTTTCCTCAGAAGGTACAGTCAGATGAGATCTACGCCGAAATAAGATCGGAGTGAATCCGTAATTCTCCTGCAGAGACAAAGACGGCAGCATGTCTTTAGCACTATCAGCGCTTCCTATGGAGGGGCGATAGTCAGTTAGGTTGCCGACACTCTGCCCTAGCTCATCAAAAAGTTTGGCTGCTGCCAAGTCTTTCACCGCACCATCAGAACCTGGCAATGGTAAGTCTTGAGTATATTGCGCTTCCGTTTGCATCTTCATTTTTAAATCCTCGCTATTTCTAAATTGCTTTGGTAAGCACAATCTCAAGTTAGCAGGACGGTTTGACAATGGTTTGACATGGCGCATCTAAACGCTAGAACAGCTGCAGCTAGCCGGGCAGAACGACTTTGTAGCCAATGCCAGTAACAGTGACGATAACGGGAGGCTGCCCTTCTGAATCCAATTTGCGCCGCAAACGAGTGATACACTGCCTCACTGCGTCAGTAGACGATTCACTTTCTGAGCTCCAGACGCGGCTGAGCAAATCATCAACACTAAACACTTGCTCTCTATGCTTGATTAGAAAAGCCAGCAGGCTCAACTCTTTTGGTAGCAACTTGATCTCGACATCGCCTCTAAAAGCACGAAAGGTTTGCATGTTGATAGTAACATTGCCAGCCCTGAGCACGTCTCCAGAGAGAGCCACTGGACGGCGCAGAAGGGCCCTTACTCTTGACGAAAGCTCACGCATATCAAATGGCTTAGTAAGATAATCATCAGCTCCAGAATCAAGCCCAGTAGTTCTATCGTTGATATAGCCCTTGGCTGTAAGCATTAAAACAGGAGTCTTCCCCCCAGCCGCCCTAAATTCAGTGAGCACTGCAATGCCGTCTTTGCCAGGCATGTTCCAATCTAAGACGATCAAATCATATGGATAAATCTTCAGCCTACCCGAGGCTTCGTCGCCATCACCAACGATCTCTAGTTCATGATGCTCTGCTTCTAAAAAATCTTGAATGGTTTGCCGAAAATCTAGATCGTCGTCTACAAGCAGTATTTTAGCCATAATTAGTAAAGGACACTCCTACTCTAGGCCTTTGCCATTATTTACCCTGGCTGAGCCCTGCCGCCAAGCCAGATGAAGGAGCGACATAAGCATGGCTAGAAATAAGCTGATCAAGACGCCTAGAAAGCACTGGGTTATTGAGATTTTCACGCCTAAATGTCTGGGCGTAAAACTTGACGATAGCTGGAGAGAACTTCTGTAGCGCTCTGAGAGCCTCAACTTGGTTTTCTGCATGACCACTAACCGCATGCTCAAGCAGCGGCCTGATGGCCCTGATGTCACGAATAGCCGCTAACTCTCTCATGCTCTCCACCTTGTCTTGGCCAGTGCGGTGCAAGATACTGAGAGCTGCTTCCACTTTTCTGGCAGTCTCCATACGCGCAGTGACAACGTCAACTTGCTCCTTAATCAGAGGCGGCATAGTTGCTCTGTCTAAACTGACGAAGAAGTCCTGAGCTTTTTGACGATCCAGCGGCGCCATGCCGCCCTTGCCCAGCATCAAATCAAAGCGGTTGAGAACCTCCATACGCAATCCAGGTACGTGTTGATAATTGCGCAAAAGATAGCCAGTTTTTGCTCGGCTATCGCCTTCAGTCAAACGCATAATTTCATCAAAGACCAACTTACGCCCTTCCCCGCTTTGAGACAAACGAGTCTCAATCAGCTTCTGCATGTGGGTGAGATAGTTAGGATTGTCATAGTATTGAAGAAACTGAGAATATTCAGGATGCTTCGGATCAATCTGACGCCAGTCTTTGGCAAACAGTGGACGCAAAATCGGATTAGCCAGGGCTTCTTTTAGAGCAAACTGAGCCCGCTCAGAAGTGGTCGTACCGCTGACTTTTACCAAAGCGTCCAGCGCTTGCGATGCTACTGTTACGGGCGGCTCCGGCTTTGCGTTAGGGTTCTCAGTGAGGGGGTTAATAGGACCATCAAATTTTTCCCAATTGGGCATAACATCATTTTTGGGATTCTGAGCAGCTTTGCGCAAGGCACCAACGACGGTGCTATCACCATACAAACCAAGTAATTTAGCAGCAGTATAGCGTTGCTCTACAGAGCCACTCTGCAAGTGCCCACTAAGGGCTTGAATAGCCAATGGTCTCGAAATATGATCAACCGCTTTGATGCGCTCAAAAAGCGCTAGATCTTGTGCTGTGCGCGGCGCATTCTTTCGATGCATGTAGCTAGTTTCTAACGCTGTACTCAAAGCCAGCGCACGCACTGGTGCTTCCTGAGCAAATACCCACAAGCCATCAGGGTCTGGGCTCATGAAGAGCTCACCTTTAGCCACTGCCCAATTTTCATCAGCAGTCCGCGAAGCGTGTTCACGACTGTAATAAATAGTGTTCTCGACAACATCAGGATGACTGGGATCACTCTCACGAGCAGCACGAGTAGCTTTGTAATTGATATTAGGACCGACTCTATCAACAACGGTAGCCATATCAAAGATCTTGCTCAACTCTGGTGAGGCCCACTTAGTTAAGTGAGCCCATTCATGATAGGTATATTCGAGTAAGTTATTGCCACGATTTCCCTGATAATGCGTAACAACGCCTTCATGGCTGACATCAGCGGCCGCTTTGAAATTAGCCTGCCCATATTTAGCACTGAAGTAGTCATTGGAGTAATCGGGAGTATCAAGCAAGACAACTTCCTTGATCAACTTCGGATTAGGCAACGATTGAAGAATAGGCACCATGTCTTCAGGCAATGCTCTACTAGCTAGAGGGTGCTTTGTCAATGCTTGCCCCGCCTGAATTACCGGCACCGACTTAGTGATCTCAGCCGGAGTCATATATGCGGCAAGAACGTTAGCGTCACCGGCGTTGAGCTTGGAAGCAATAGCCATTCTATCGCCCAGAGAAATTTGATCATAAGGCGACGGTTGTTCCACAACTCGCCGGAGGTCGCGCACTTCAGCCAAGCGATTGGCATACTCAGTAGGCACGACAATCTTCATTGGCAATCCAGAAACTTCGTAGACATTAACCTGAACCACTTCTGGCACGGTCATTTTATGGAAAAATTCGAAGAAATCAAATTTTCCTTTGTCGGCTTTAATGGTTTCAACGCGAGACATAAGCTCATCGTGGGTCTTCGGCGCATCTTCAGGCACACGCCGCATCGTGCGTTCTTCGGTAGCGACTAGTTTGAGCTTAGATTCAAAATCACGAATCAAGACTTCTTTTGGCTTGTAGACCAGCGATTCGTATCTAAAAACTGGCTCTTCGACTATCGTGGCCAATTGACGCTCTTTTGTAAAGTCGCGCTTAGCGCCAAGCTGCTCGTCACCCTCATTGTGGACATTATCAAGATGGCGATCCCTTTGAGATCTTTCACCGGCTTTTTCACCAGCAGAACGAGGGCCAGCAGGCGCTGACTCGAGCAAAGGCTCTGCCCTCAAATCTGCTTTGAAATCTGGTTTAAAAGCTGGCTTGAGCGCCGAACTAGAACTTGGCAAATGCTCGCCCATCGGTTCAACCGAAGACTTGTTCACACTCACTGTCGATGAAGTCTTGATGCGTGGGTCGAAAGCACCAGTGGCTCCAGCGGTGAGAAATCCAATAACGCCGCCCTTAACCGTACCGGCTAGAACGTCAGATAGAGATTTGGCCTCGCGCATAGAATCAACGCCGCCAAAAACGGCACCACCAGCAAACCCCGAAGAACCTGCCGTAACAGTCTGTCGAAGAGTGTGAGTAAATAGAGTAGGCTCAGCACTAGTTCCTAACTTAGACGAAACTACTTTGCCAAAGCGCGAACCAATGGCGCCGGCAGGTATGCCAATTAAGCCGCCCACGCTGGTGCCGACCGCCAGATTCTCAAAATACTTTGTGCCAGAGAAATTGCCCTGTTGATCGCGAGCTGCGTCAATGTTGAACCCCGACTTAACAGCGCCAAAGGCTGCGCCAGAGACGCCATACATAGTTAGCTCAGAGGCTAAACCACCACCGAGCTTTTTGCCAACAACACTGGCCAGAGCTCCATCAGAGAGGGCCAGCTTGCCAGCCTTATTGAGCAAGGCGCCTTCGGCTACGTTGCTAGCGAAATCTACTGACCAAGCGCCAACACTCTTGGTTCCACTGACATCTGCCAGCAAAACACCACGGGCCAAACCGCCAACCGTACTCTTAAATTTGGGAATGGCGGCAAAAGTGTCAGCCGCGATCTCTGCATACTGGTCGGCCTCATGGGCTCTTTCAGCCTTTGCCTCTTGACTAGCAGGCTTTCCAGCAACAAAGTCCCAAACGGTACCAATAGCCTTGCCAGCGAGGGTTTTCTCCTCACCTGAGGTGTCAGAATTTGCACCACCGTTTGGTGGTAAACCGCCGTCTTTGCTATGGTCCTGTCTATCAACAGGCAAGACTTTCACCCCAGGGATACCCGAGATTCACTTGAATCTCCCTTACGGTATGTACCCAGGGTATATACGCCCGAAACCATTATTAGACACAGAGTCTGCACAGAATTTGCGCCAAAACCGTTCAACCGCCCCTTTCGGGGCGGTCTCAAAGTGCTGATGCTCGATAAGGAGGAGGCCGAGTTGAACAGCTGAACGGTCAAAATCTAGCTCAATGCATTGATTTTTAGGGCAATGGTGCTTTTTAGTGCATAGAACCAGTAGCAGCAACGTTGCTGGAAAGCGACATTGGTTGGTCTAAAGCAAACTGAATTCTGGTATTGCTAGGAATTTTGACATCCTTGCCCTTTCTCCAGAGGTTACTGCCAAGACCAACAGCACCACCAGTGGCGACACCAGCAATTGCTCCAGCGCCGACAGTACCGGCAACGATTGGAGCGAAGCAAATACCCAGAAGAGTTCCACCAGCTGTCCAGGCTGCTGTTCTAGCAACACCGGTAACTACAGTCTTTTTAGTGGATTGCCCTTTAAGATTGCCTTGCTTGTCTTGATCGATTTTGGCATTAGGCTGTTGTGTTGTTACCATGGCAGACAACGGATAGCGGATACCATCGGGAGTTACTGCACTGGTCAAACGCATACTCATAGCGCCATTCTTACCACCAAGGCCGCTCTTCTCAGCAGAGACGAGTTGACCTTCAAGAGTGGTGTTACCTGGTAAAACAAGGTCAGAACCGAGGTAAAGCGGTGAATAAAGCTTGGCTGTAAACAGATCACCTGGCTTAGCCACTGAACTGTCGATAGAACTGGTCAAAGTGGCATCGAGATTGGTGCCAACTGGAACATAGGTGACGCGACCTTGCAGAGTCTGACCGTTATATGTTTGGCCAATAGCTGGCAAAATCGTTGTCAGGCCCATTACGCAAGGCAACAGTGCACCAGCGACGATACTATTAAAATGAATTCGTTTCATAAGCTGCTCCCTTAAGCGAGGCCCCTAAATACTCTTTGGGAAGAATAACATATCAGAGGGGCTTCGTCACAATATACCTTTAAATAGACACCAGGGTTGATGGCATTTGTTCCCAGAAGCTAATATCAAGGGCGGTGCCCAGTTCCAAGAGATAAGCCGCCGAATAGCACCGCCACTGGTGATGACACAATAACAGGGCACCACTACCAAAAAATTATCAGCTGGATAAAATTTTACACTTGACTTCCGGTGCGTACTTCGGCCCCTTGCTAAAGGAGACACCCCGGCCTTTGCCAGATCCTTTGTCAGGCTATGCACTAGCCGTTGACACCCTCGCGCCAACTGCGCCATTGCTATACAGTCAATCTAACTGACAACTAACCCTTCTTTTCTTGCTCTTACTAATAAATATCCATATTGTTGATATACAACTTCTACTTTTCTTTCTCCTAAGAACTCTTCTAAAGACAAACTACTGCCAACCACCAAACCGTTTCAGACAAAACCTCAGCAAAACAAGCGCTGTGTGTTTGAAACCGGTCAAGGCAGTACTTGTGCAAGACAAAAAGTTCGAAAATCTCTGAAACAGCCACAAAAGGGGCTAGTAACATGAACAACTTCGGCAAAAATGCAATGGGCGCCCTTCTCGGCACCTTCTACTTGATGTGCTTCGCCTTCCCCGTTGGTCTTTTCCTCGACGTCTTTCGCGACAAGATGCCAATCGGACAATTTTTGGGCAACCAGATCGTCATCTTCTTTGTGGTCTGGTTCGTCGGCTATTTCTTTGTCAAGGAATATCGCGAATGGATCGCCGAGAGGAACAAGCCGCGCCAGGACGACAACAAGCACGACGTCAGCAAGCCCGGTCCTTCGGATGCAACGAAAGACGGCAGCAAGCCTGACAACGCCAAAAACGTCAAACCTGACAGCGACGACAAGCACTAATCGGCCTGCGGTGGAGGAAAAGCTCTCTATTTCATCAAGAAATATTGGCTTTTCCTTCACCCATTCTTTCTCAAAATAGTGCTTCCACCGCCACCATGAAAAACCGCGTATTCGTTCACCTGTAAGTATTTTGAAGCTTTTCTTTTTTTGCTTACATCTACTAATTCACATAGTTATACATAGGCTTTTTTTGATCAAATCAGACAGCCTGCCTAGTGCCTGATATGATCATCGCTCCCGGAATCCAAAGCTTCCTAAGCTAACCAGAGCGAAACAAAGCCAAAAATGACGACTATGACTTCAACCACAAAAGTTTCAGCACTCGCACAAAAGTACGAAGAGAAAATTCGCTCTCTGCGGCACCACATCCATCGTCATCCAGAACTGAGCTTCCATGAATCTGGAACAGCTAAGTTAGTAGCAGAAACTATGCGCAAACTGGGCTACGAAGTGCAGATAAAAGCAGGTGGTCTGGGAGTTGTAGCCGATCTTGGTAAACTGGGCAGTAGTGGCAAAAGGATTGGTTTGCGAGCTGACATGGACGCTCTTCCCATCACTGAAGACACCAGCCAACCCTATTGCTCTACCACTGAAGGGGTGATGCATGCCTGTGGGCACGATGTTCATACTGCCTGCACCCTCGGCGCCGCAATGATATTGGCTGACCTACATAAAGCCGGTGAACTACCTGGAGCAGTCCGCTTTATCTTCCAACCGGCCGAAGAAAGCACCAATGACGATGGCAAAAGCGGTGCCACACTAATGATAGAAGGTGGTGCAATTGACGACTTGGCAGGCGTGATTGGCTTGCATGTATTTCCTGACCTGCCAGTAGGAACTATCGGCCTGCGCGCAGGTTCTTTTCTTGCGGCTTGCGACAAATTTGACATCACGATAACCGGCAAAGGTTGCCACGGTGCCTTCCCACAAAACGGCATCGACGCCGTGGTCTTGGCATCACAGGCGGTGCAAACAATCCAAACAATAATCTCGCGACGCAAATCAGCCCTTAGCCCATGTGTGCTCACTCTTGGTGGTATCCGCAGCACCACCTACAAGTCAAATATCATTGCCGAAACTGTAGAGTTAACCGGTACAGCACGCTATTTCGAACCTGAAATTTCAACTCAAATCAAGGCCGAATTAATTAGAGCATTGAGCGTTGTCGAAAGCATGGGCGGTTCATTCACCCTCGACTATATTACTGAAAACCCACCCCTAGTAAACGATCCCGGCTTAACCGAAACAGTCAGAGAAGCGGCCCAACAAATTGCTGAAATTAAACAAATAGTCGACCCAGGCCAACAAATGGGAGCTGAAGACTTTAGCTTCTACTGTGAAGCATTGCCTAGTTGCTTTATCGTGCTTGGCGCTGAGATTGCCGGTGACAGACGCTCGCTACATACTCCCCGTTTCGATGTCGATGAAAGCTCTTTGCCACTAGGTGCCGCTCTGTTAGCCCAAGCCGCTCTAACTTACTTAAATCACTAACAAAAACATAGAGCTCAGACAACAAGCCCTCAAGCACAAAAGCTTTCGTCGTCGAACAGTTTTCAACATGAACTAGCTGCGCCATAGTTAATCACCCTATGGTGGATTTTTAGCGCATATTCTTAGCCAAATAAAACCAGAAAGACTGTCATACCTGGGGCTAACCCGGTTAGGTTGCATAAGTCTTTCTCTTTTCCCTCGCACAAGAAATCTCTCGCCTTTAGCTTCAAATACCTCTACCACTAACTAAATCAGCTTTCGCCGGTCACAAATAACCTGCCCGAGAGCTGTCAACGCACGCGTCTGTCATACGTGCCAGCAGCGATTACATGGAACACGTCTATGAAAACAAGAAAACACCTGGTCTATGCCCCGCAATACCAGTCAGACTTAACCGTGCTCGGCTCAAACGTTCAGTTTGCCCCAGACCGCGGCGCCCGAGTATTGAGTGAGCTTGCAAAAGAATTCTCGCCCAACCTTGACCTGGCCTACCGCAAACCGCAAATGCTGACCTTCAAGCAAATGCGCCGCAGCCACGACGAAACCTACCTCGACAGCCTCAAATTGCCAGCGACTTGGGCTGAAATTTTCGGAGTAACCACCACACTACCGAAAAACGGCCACACCACAAAAGTACTGCGCAAACTGTTGGGAGAATATCGACTCAAATCTGGTGGGACTCTCTTAGCTGCACGCATGGCAATGGCAAACGGTCTAGCAGCCAATCTTGGCGCTGGCTACCACCATGCTCATCGCCACCGCGGAGACGGCTACTGTGTCATCAATGACATCGCTATGACCATTCATAATCTGCGCGCTGAAAAAATGGCAGACAAGGTTATGGTGGTGGATTTGGACTTTCACCAAGGCAACGGTGTGAGCACGATTTTCGAGAACGACCCTAAGGTTTTCACGCTCGATTTTTACTCCCTCGAAGCCTGGCCGATGAAGAAGCAGAAATGCTCATTGCCTGTAGCTATCCGCAAGCACGAAGGGCCGCTCTACAACAGCAAGCTGAGAGCAGCGCTTGACCAAGCCCTAGCCAACTTTCAGCCAGACCTGGTGATCTTCGTTCACGGTGCAGACGCCTACGAACATGGCCTGCAGAACCGGGGCGACGGCTTCAGCTTGACCCTGGCCCAGATGAACGAGCGCGACCGTATGGTGATTGACTGCTTTGCCGATCGCCATATTCCCCTTGCCCTCTGCTTTGCCGGTGGCTACGGCGACCGCGCCTGGGAAGCTCATCACCAAGCCGTTCGTCACTTACTTCTGCGTGCTGGTGCTCTCTAGCCGTGCCTAAACCTGTTTCGCCCGGATTTACAAACTACCGACCACTTGCATCCCAATACACGGGCTGGCGAGAGACAAAGAGCACCTAAACAGTGCACTTGAAAGTCTCTCGCCATGCCCATTCCCGTTTTTCTACTCGCTCATTTTCATTGCTTTTTTAACGTTTGCCAGATACTATCCATCATAGTATTTGGCAAAAAAAGAAGAAGCAACTGAGAGACAATGGCCTTTGGGGCAATTGCTCTCAGCTGCTTTTCTTAGTCTGTTCATATCAGCCTGTGGCGCCGTATGTTTCACCAGCGCTCAACACCGAAACAGTAACCCCGCTGACCGAGTACAGAGCACCGGGCTCGTTGTCGGCAACGTTTTTCTTGAGCGAGGTCTTGAGACCACGCCCTGCGCGATAGAACCAGGCATGCCCGACACCATAGGCAGTCATGGTCACGCTGGCCTTCTTCTTGCCGACGCCGGAAACGGTCTCGATCAGAAGAGCGGTGTCTTCGTCGAGGCCGATGCCCAGAGCCTTAGGAAACTGAACCACCGCAGCAATCAGGCGATTGAAGCGAGCGCGCTGCAAGAAGTGAGTATCGACAACAACGTCATGACAGAGCGCCAAGCCCTTACCCAAATCGAGCGAACCGACACGCAGCTGCTTGTCGGACATGCCACCAATGACGATGTCGACACCGACAGCAGCAGCACCAGCAGAGGTGCCGGCAATGAGACCGCCAGCGGCATGAAAACGGCGCAGATTCTCCGCACCATCCTCACCCAGAAGCCTCACCAACTCGGCCTGGTCACCACCGCACATGTAGACGGCGGTGACTCCCGGGGCGATCACCAGAGGCTCTCCGGCGACCGCGCAAGTGATGTTCTGCACACCGTGACCGGCCAAGGTCGCTGCAAACTCTGCAGAAACCTCGTCCGGCACCGAGCTGGCGTGCGGCACAACGAGAACGTTGGCCGCAGCGCCGCCCGCCAGAGCGACAAAGTGGGCCACACATTTCTTGGCTTTGCCGCCAATCAAGAACAGTTTTCCCATAAAATTTCTCCTGAGAGTTGAGGGTGATAGTGATGGAGAAGAGACGCTGAGACCTTGGCTAAGACTTCTTGTCCGTTGGCGCAGAATCAGCAGGCGTAGAACCAGCGGGCGTAGAACCAGCAGGCACCGCAACAGGAACGAGCACTGGCGTCGCCTCGACAACAACTGCAGCAACAACAGGCTTGGCTGCTTCAGCTTTCGCTTCTGCTGTCAGCTTGTCTGCCGCCGCCTTGGCTTCTGCATTGGCCTTATCCAGGGCGATTGCTCGCGCCGAAATCGGCTTGTACATCCAGAGGTTGACGGCGCCGATGTTGTCCTGAGGCCATTTCGGACCATCGATATTGAGACCGGCCGGAATGTGTTCGGCTGGCAGACTCTGCAGCACGCACACCCAAGACTCTTGCTGGCGAGTGAGTTTGATGCCGCTCGCCTTGATGCGCTTGAGGCCTTGGGCAAACTGATTCATCAGCTCGACCAGCTCAGGTGTGGCGTACTTGTAGCCCTGAGACTCGGTCCAACGAGCCACGTGGTAGTGGCTGCTGGCGTTCTCGACATAGTCATAACCAGCTGCCAGAGCCAGCTTGTCGATGTCGGGGATGATGGTGCGCGAAACATCAGGAATGGGATTGCCATTCTGACCAGGCGCCCGAGTCGACTTCCAAGCCATCTGGAAATGCTTGAGAAAGACTTCCGGCTGGTTGATGAAGCGAAACGGGTTTTCGACGAAGCGGTCATACTCGGCGTCGCCGGTGGCATCAGAAAGACGCGAGCCGGGCATGAAACCGTAGACAGAAGCTTCGGCGCACTTGGCGTCAGCAAAGATATTCGGCAGACTGAGAGGCGCATTGACCGGGTCGTCGTAGCAACCGGCGAAGTCAATGAGCGAATTGTCGTTGGCGCGCCGCGTGCCGTCAAAACGACGATCACGCAGAGCGCACTTGAAGATCAGCTGGGGATTGCGAAGGTCGCCGTACCAGCCGAATGCTTTCCACTTCAGACCCTCGTATTTGACAACGAAGGCACCATAAGTGGTTTTGAAGAAAGCGTTGAGATAAGGCAGACGAACGCGATCGAGATCGGTACCGTAGATACGGTGCTGATTCAGGTTTGTCACCTCATCGCCAGGGAAATCGCCAGCGACGGTTTCGCGGACTGTGACTTTGGAGTACTCGATGTCACCAAGCAAGGCTTTCACCTGCGGGGTAACCAGTCTTGCCCAAATCACTTCCGGAGTAATCGTGCACAGCGATGTGTTACCGAGCAAGTCGGCAACATCAATCTGTGGAAATTTATACATGTTTGTGTTCCCAAAACGTTAGTTTTTTTGATTAAGGGAGCATTCAGTGAGACCATACCTGGAAGGCACGACCTCTCTTAGTTCTCCGTGCTCTTGAAAGAGCTAAAGAAGTTTGGGCTGGAAGCTGATGTTGGGAATGAACCCTTGAGCTTTTGCCGAAAGCGGCTTGTAGAGCCAGAGGCACTCGTCGTCGACGTTGTTCTGAGGCCAGCGCAGCGGTGCGTGCACCACAGACTGCACAACAGATGCAGCATTGTCAGCCGTCTCGACATTTGCCTGGGGTGGCTCGCCATCGCCTTCGCCGGCTTGAGAAGCCGTCTGCTCACCGCGCTCCTGCCGTCCAGCAACGCCACAAGCGGTACCAGACATGAGGAAGCCAGTGGGCACCAAGTCGATAGGCCGCAGGCTCTGCAGCACGCAAATCCAAGATTGTTGAGAGCGAGTCAGAGGAGTACCGTTTGCACGGATGGCCTCCAAACCAGCTTGCAACTTCGAAACCATCGCGGCCTGAGAGGGGTCAGCGTAGGCGTATCCGCCAGCCTGAGCCCATTTAGCCACGTGGTAGTGACTGGCGGCCATCTCGATCAGGTCATAGCCATACTTGCTGGCCAGACGTTCGAAACCAGCCAGTGAGTATTTGGCCACATCGGGGATGGCAGCCGAGTACTGACCTGGTCCGCGCTTGCTCTTGAACGCTCGGTGAAAGAGCGACAGGAAGGCCTGCGGATTGTCGAGAAAGAGAAACGGGTTGGTGACAAACTCGTCGAAGACTTTGTCGCCCGTTGCATCGATAATGCGCGATCCCGGCATGAAGCCGTAGATTGACAGCTCCACAGAGGAGAGCACAGTGCTCAGCCGCTTGTGGTAGTCAGGGTTGTCGTAGGCATACTCGAGTAAGGCGCAATCGTTGGCGCGTTTGGTGCCGTCATAGACGCGGTCGCGCAAGGCGGCCTTGAATATGAGTTCACCTTTGCCACGATCGATATCGCCGAACCAGCAGAACACTTCAAACTTGACACCATCACGCTTAACAACCATGGCACCGTTGACGGTGCGATAGAGCGTGTGATTGTAAGGGAAGCGCACGAAGTTTTTCGACAACTTGCCGTTCGCATCAGCGAGCATGTGACCGTTCAAATTGGTGACTTCATCACCAGGAAAGAGACCGGCCACGGTGTCTAGGACTTGGTTGGATTCGACTTTGATAATCGAACCAAGCAGGCCTTTGACAGTTGGAGTGACAAGGTGACGCCAGATTTCTTCGTCAGTTACCTGAGAAATCCGGGTCACGCTGTGTTGAGATGGTAGGTTCATAGTTTGAAATATGGACATACGTGTGTCCTCTCTTTTTTATGATGTTTAAGACACACCGGCAAATCGTCGGAGACGTAAGGCGGCGTTGAGAAGGTAACTCCTGCAGTTGAAGTTTCTAAGTTGCCCACATGCATGCGCTGTCATAAAAACCAGAGATCGCTTTTTCCACCGCGTGGAAGGAAAAGTATTCTGGTGTGACGGGTGCGTGTGGGAAGTTTTAGTAGTTCTTTTGCTTTAACTTAAGTGGAGATGATCTCTACGATATGGAAACGGCATAGCTTCTATCAATAATCATGACAACTCTATTTTATGTGATGTTAATCATTCCACTTAGGCAATCCGCAGATGTCCACGGTTGCCAAGAGAGCGCTACTCACGCGAACGTCGGGAGGCTGCCAAGATACCACCAATACAAAAGGCGAAAACACACACCAGTACAACATCTACCGGAGTCGTCAGGAGTAAGCGGCGCTAACTGTTTACAAGCTCTAGTAATTCGTTTTGTGATAGCCCGCTAAGATTCAAATGGTTCAAACCGCGAGCTCTATTGCGCAAATCGAAACCAAGCAAAGCAGAAGAGATACTAATCACGCCGTCTAAGACCGGTGTCGGCACTTTAGCCAAGCGAGCCAAGTCAGACAAAAGCACCAAATGATCTGAAACATAGCGAGCCAAAACTTCTTGGGCCATGCGGTGCGACCAATCAAGACCCTTAAACCATTCACCAGAAATGCCCACCAATGCCTCGGCCAAAGTGGCTTCATAGCACTGTTCATCATCGACAAGATCTTGTGGTTCGAAGTTGACCTGACAATAAGATTCTTCTCTCAAGGCCCTGGCAAAATCAGCCAGCGCACATTTGTAAGAGAAAGAAAGACGTGAAATTTCTTGCTCTATTTCGGCCAACATAGCCAAATTTGAGCGGTTAAGCAGGGTCGACAAATCACCCAGTGCTTCAATGCGACTGCCAAGTAAAGCGCTCAAAATAAACACTGGCCGAACCACAGATTCAGCGTCAAGGAAGCCACGCTCCAACATATTAGAGGCTGGCAACAAGCCAGGAGACAGGGTACAAGCCAAAGGCAGCGCTCTTCTAATTTCATTGCGAGAGCGACCAGATAAATTAACCCGTCTTCTCAAGCCTAGAACTGCCACTCCATCTGGTGACGACTGGGCATGGTTGAAAAGCCAATCTAATTCCACCAAATTGACAATTAAGTCAGGACGGAAACTCTTCAGCTCTTGGCCGAATTGCCAAGCCCCAAGCAAGGGTGCGCCTGCAATGGCTATAGTAATGCCGTCAGTCAAATAAGGAGCAAGAGCCTTAGCTATGGCACTGTAGGCAGTGGCTGGACCAGATATGACAACAGCATTAGCATGATCTAGACATTCTTCAACATCACGACTTTTTAGGCTGTATTGAATTTCGCTCTCGGGATAGTAACGGGCAATATTGACCGGCGAAGAAACGCGAAGATTGGCTTGCTGGCGCCAGCCGTCAGTGTTATCAGGCGCCATACTGGAGTTTAAACCAGCGCTGGCTAATTCAATATGAGGAGGTGTTACTCCGCCCAATAAACGAATATAAGCCACCGCATCTTGCCCAGCAACGTTTGCTGAAACTAACCCAGCAAGTGCAATTGCTTCAGCACCATCGCCGACAATACATATATTGGATGCAAAGATACCTTCGAGGGTCTTCTCTTGTGCTTGGCTACCGGAGCCGGTTTGAACAGTTTGCAAAATCACTAAAAAAACTGCCCTCCGTGGTTACCGATTTAAATGTATGTGTTTTAAATGCGTGCTTTTTAATTGCACTCTTTTAACTGCATCAGTCTAGTACATTAAAGAGGGAAGACAAGACCTTCCGGCAAGGTTTAACCTGAATTGTTATCAGAGGCTGTAAACTGGCCATTTAAGCTTCACTTTTCGCTAAGTCAAGTAGCTCCAGACGGTTTAATGTAACAGCAAGAGAACAATCGCAAATGGCAACTATCTATTATGACAACGACGCCGACCTCGCCGCACTGAAAAATAAAGTGGTGGCAATCATTGGTTACGGCAACCAGGGGTGCGCTCATGCACTCAATCTAAGAGACAGTGGCATCGAAGTGATTGTCGGGGCTAGAGCAAACGGCAAAGCTTTCGCCAAAGCAAGCGCCGATGGATTTGCCACCACGTCGGTGCATGAAGCCAGCAGTAAAGCATCAGTGTTGGCAATCATGCTGCCAGACGAAGTTGTAGCCGCCGTCTTTGAAAGCGAGATAGCGCCAGGCATTGCAGCGTCAGAACAACTTGTAGGGAAAGATCATTCCAATCACAAAGCTTTCGTTTTCGCTCACGGCTTTACAGTCACCAACAAAACTATTCCACTACCAGCTGACGCCGATGTCATTCTCGTTGCCCCCACCGGGCCTGGGCGTCAGGTGCGCTCGCTATACCTGGAAGGCAAAGGCCTACCGGCTTTGATAGCCGTGGAACAAGACAAATCAGGCCAAGCTTTCAACCTCGCGCTAGCCTACGCTAAAGCGATCGGCTCTACGCGGGCCGGAGCTATTCAGACAACTTTCCTCGAAGAAACCACCACAGACCTCTTTTGCGAGCAAGCAGTTCTCTGTGGCGGCATGCCCGAGTTAATCAAAGCCAGCTTCAATACATTAGTAGCAAAAGGCTACCAACCAGAACTTGCCTATATTTCTTGCTTGAAAGAAGTGAAGCTCATTGCCGATTTACTCTTCACTCACGGCATGGACGGCATGCGCGATGCCATCTCTAACACTGCCAAATACGGCTCAGTCATTGCTGGACCGGCGATTATTGATGCCGGAGCAGAAGAGCGCCTTGGCACACTATTGAGCAACATTGAAGGCGGACAATTCGCCCAGAGTTTTCTCGCCGAAGCCAAGGCCGGCTCGCCAGTAACCCGCGCCTATGCCAGCAAAGAAGCCGCCTCCAAACTAGCCAGCACTGGCCGCGAACTGAAAGACAAGCTGCATTTTTAGGTTTATCTATAAGATTGGCAACCGTTCAAAAGCTCACAAAAAGAGGGTGGCAATGCTCCGACAAACCCTTATAACTGTTGCTCTCTCTTTTCTGATTGCACAATCGCCAGGAGCGGGACCACGATTCTATAATCTGGATATACCGCACGCCGTCTACCTTCAAGCAATTGCAGAAAGCCCTCGCGGAAAAAAAGATTCAATTACTTTAGCCTCACAGGTACCAATCATATTCGGCGAAGATGGCCACGTACTCGTAACCGATACAGATGGTGAGCCTTACCCTCAAGCTGACGAAAACAACTTGCATCAAAAACTTAAAGAAGACCTCTTCTATTCCAATAGAATATGCCAGCAAGCTGTAGGAAAAAGTGAGGCTGAACTCATTAATTGGCTAGGCAAGCCGTTTCCAAAGAACCTTTTTTATAGGGTTAAAGACGGAAAGAAGCTCAATACAATGGATTACTTTCTTGGTGGCATTGAAATGCCAATGGTTTTTGAGATTGCCGATGGTCGTTGCGTCCAAGCCAACTGCGGCTTTAGCTGGAATAAAGACAAAATCGGAGAAGCAATCACCGTCTACGATTACAAGTTTTTTCCAGGAAAAAGCGATACCGAGCTATTTTCTGTCTTCGGAGAACTTCTCAGAATTAACGGTATTTCTGTTAAATCACCGGCTATTTTCGCTATCAAAAAAGATGGCAATTACGAAATGACTTATTTAGCTACGCACTTAGAAATAAAAAACCACAAATGCGTTAACGTCACTGGATTGGTGACGTTCGGCGACACGGTCGATCCTTATACCCGGCCGCAGTACTAAGAGTTAGGCGCACCTCAACCATGATCCTTGCCTGTCTTCTCCGATTTTGCCTGGAGAACTCAAGCGCGCTAACCTTTTGTGCTTCTGCTCTGCTCGCCATAAATCAACAGCGTTTTGCAGATTCAACCAGAACTCTGGCGTAGTGCCAAATGCGTCCGAAAAAACCATAGCTGTTTCTGGCGATATCCCTCGTTTGCCAGTGATAATCTCATTCACCTTTGGCTGCGGCCAGCCAATATGCCGAGCAAAGGCACCCTGACTCAATTCATACGGAACCAGGAATTCCTCCAGCAAGATTTCACCAGGTCAAGTGGGTTCACGCAACATTTTCTTTTTCATGCTTCACCCGTCAGCTCCTGATACGAAAAGAGTATCAACAATCTCTTGGGCAATTTTTCTAGTGCGCGGAGGACAAACACGGAGCATTTCATCACGGCTAGCCTGCTTTCGCTTAACCATATCAGGGCTATAGAGTTTCGCGTCAAACTCTTGGCCTTCATCCAAAGCATCGACAATGGCATACACACCACCCAGACAGGTCGCGCCAAAACTACGAACAGCAGAATCTCTAACAACCTCGTATAGACTCCAGACCCCATCGTCCCAAGAAACTTCCTCCGCAAGAATCTGCTGAGAGATACTTACTAAATAACGCCTTTCTTCTGGCTCAAACTCATACAGATTCTCGTAGTCAGGCAACACCCTAGAAGCCATCAAATGCAAGGTCGAACCTTCTTGCAAACAATAATGACTAGCCCGCTTATCATTATTGAGCCGCACTTTTCCGTTGCGGAAAGCCAAGAAAGCAACGCCGTACTTTAAGACAGTCTGAGCGAGGATAGGCAAAACGGCTGACTTTATCGCCTCAGCTAAAATTTCTGCTATCAGTGGATCATCACCTGGCACACTAATCTCGACTGCCTTTGCTGATTTATCGAGGTTGGCTTTGATCAAAAAATGCAAGATTTCACCTCTGGAGCGCCCATACACTCGCCCTAGCAATCACCCTTCGCTTCGAACAGCCCCCGAATTAACGAAGCAATAGTACGGCCTGTTGGCTTTTTAGCAGCTAAACGATTGTGATTCTCCATCAGCCACAGCCAAAGGGCTTCGCGTTCATCGCGCACATAATTGCCTTTTCGCCGGCTAGCTACCAGGGGTTTTGCCTTACCCATTCGCGACAAGTGAAATTTTTCATCCAATTGATCGGCAATCTGTTTAGCAATCTCCTCAGCCCAAGGTGCAATCAGCTCAAATTTATTCTGCTTGAAGGCACTATTAGCTAAGACCATCAGGAGGCGGTGGCGAGGATGCGTTCGATCAATGGCCTCAGCGAGGGTGAGTGGCTCTGTATTGGCAGATTCATCTGGCAGTGTTTTGAGCAAATCAAGCAAGAGCTCCTCGCCTTCAGCACTTCGACCTTCATTAATTAGATTCTCGGCCCGTTCCACAACAGCAAGAGAAATTCTGGCTTGTTCGCTAACCACCAACATCACCTCGGGCGACGGGTCAATAATTTCATTCTAGCAAGAAAGAATTTGTCCAGAAATTGAAGAGGCCGTATAGATACCGGCGTGAAGGAAAATGCTAGACATTGCAGGCAAGCGCAATCAATGGCAATTCAAGGCAAAAAACTGCTAGACATAGCAAAAACGCTGGAGAACGGAAATGGCCATCGCTGAAAACCACGACGACAGATTCGACATCGCTGAAGTAAAGAGAGCTTCTGTTCGCTTCAAAGGTGCTCTACAAGCTGAGTGGCAGCAACTCCAACAAGGCCAACGTGCAATCGGCAGCGAAGTCGGCCAGGCAGCTGAAGCCATGGTCGAAAATTTTTCAATCACAATGCAACCGCTCGACCGCGCCGTAGCAGCCCTACCTAGAGTAGATTTCGCTCTTAGCTACAAAGACCAAACTCTACGCGGCAACAACTCCACAGGCTTCTTCACACCGCTGAAAGTAAGCAACTGGGAGCACTAATTTTTCAAAATCACGAGGCTTCAAGTTCTCAGAAACAGAAATTGTTGAGTACTCAAGTATTTCCTAAAAGCCAAAGCCTGCCAGGCAAAGCTTGCGAATTAGCAAAATACTTGAGTACTCAAGTATTTTCAAAAACAGACATGCCCCAACAAGAGCTAGGCGGGCCCAGTTGAGCAAAGAGCGGAGAGCAGAGCCGCTTAACACAGAATTAGCGCAGACTAGCGCACCACAATATTGTCTATCAAGCGCACTTCGCCCAGCTTAGCGGCTACAAGTACAACAAAGGGCTTGCTGAACTTCGCTGCAAGCTCCAAAGGCGCGAAAGTATCAGCGTTGCAGACTGCAAGATACTGCAAAGCAAATTCAGGTTCGGCCGAAATAATTAGGCTGGCACCCTTAACAGCATCTTCTACAGATACTCCAACCTGCGATGCCGATACTACTTCAGTCAAAGCTTCGTGCAAGACCGGGGCTAATTGGCGCGCAGCAGAATCTAAGTAAGCATTGCGAGAACTGAGGGCAAGGCCGTCGGCTTCGCGCACAGTAGGCACGCCCACAACCTCAAGAGGTAAATTCAAATCGCGGGTCAGCGCCTTAATAACCAGCAACTGCTGAAAGTCTTTTTCACCAAAGAAAGCTATATGTGGCTGCACTAGAGTAAATAATTTGGTCACAACGGTAGCCACACCGCGGAAGAAACTAGGCCTGAATGCCCCCTCTAAGGTGTCATTTAAGGGATGAGCGGGAGTAACGCTAACAATGGCGTCACGACCAGCGGGATACATTTCTTTTTCAGTCGGATAAAACACACAGTCGACGCCAAGAGGGCTGAGCAGTTCAAGGTCGCGCTCGAAAGTACGAGGGTACTTGTCAAAGTCTTCGGTGGGACCAAACTGATAAGGATTAACAAAAATCGAAACTACAACCAGGTCAGCCTGCGCCCGGGCATGTTTGACAAGTTCGAGGTGACCAGCGTGCAGAGCGCCCATGGTAGGCACAAAAGCGACTTTCTGACCCTTACCTGAGCTAATCCAGGCATCACCGTGGCCAGCTCTCCACTGGCGCAGCTTTGCCAGACTATCGGCAATAAAAGGCTTGCCAGTATGGTCCAAAGCACTATCTATACTGCGTTCCACTAGATTGTCTACCACTATCTTCTCGCTTTGCAGGAAATATTGTCAGAGTATGTATTTTCAGAGTATTTGTATCAGAGCAGGCTCTTTGCCGACAGCTTATTTTACAGTCTCGCCTCAAGGCTGCGATAATTAGCGGCTAATAACACGAAATTTTGAGCGGGAAGCAAATCAATGTTGACAGGCCAGCATATTTTTCAAAAGTCGAGACAATCGAAGTTTAGACTAGCAGTTGCGGCCAATTGCCTGCTCAGCATCAGTTTGACGATCTGCCAGCCAAATTTTCTGCCAGCAGACCTTCTGCAATCAGCTCTTATACAACCAGCTTTTGCCAAATCTCACTCTAATAGCCCAAAGAGCAAGAAAGAGAAAACTGAGAAAGGCGAAAAAAGGGAGCAAAGCGGATACAGCCAGTCAAAAGAAGCTCGCTTACTAGGCGATCAATTGCTGAAAGCAATTGGTGGCTATGCCGCTTTCAAAAGATTCAACGATATTCCCTGCCGGGCCAAAGGCAAAATTGTTCAAACCTCATCACTCTCGAACGGCATCAACACTTTCGACTGTGACATTTTACTCAAACGCGAAAAGCAAAAAATTACAATAAGCTTCTTGGGTCAGCCACTAACCACCGTTTACGACGGTGTGATGTGCTGGACGAAGCAAGGCGACACGATTTTACCCTCAGATCAAATCACAGCAAAACGAATTGCTGAAGACATTACCCACGGTCTGTTGTTGCTAGAAAAAGTAGCCTCACCCACCACCCATATGGAAGTAGGCGAGCCCACAACTGTAGATGGCCAGCTCTGCGACACCCTGAAAGTTTGGGCCGAGGATGGCGAACCAACAGCATTTTACGTCGACAAAGTTAATCACTATGTGGTCGGCTCTAGCTATGCCGGAGTGGACCTAGAGCAAGGTGTTAAGGTCGAGAAACGCTATACCTACTCAGATTTTCGCCTAGTAGAAAACACCCAGCAGCCGTTCAAGGTCGTGGAATATTCTGGCGACAAAAAGGTCTCAGAGACTCTGGTTAGTGAAGTAACTGTTGATCCAACGGTGACTGACGATATCTTTGTCATGCCCAAGGAGCGGCCTTCAGCAAGACTTGCAGCCGGTGCTATCACTGTGCCATTTGAGTATACTTCAAGCGAAATTTTGGTGACAACCAAAGTCAATGGCCTCCATGACTTGCGCTTTATTGTTGATACAGGAGCAACTCAATGCCTGCTCGACAAATCTATCGCCACTAAAATTGGTGCCACTTCGCTAGGAAGCGATAGCGGAGTATCGATGACAACTGGCTCTGGCACTATCAAAACCGGGGCTGTATTAGTGAAATCGTTAGCTCTTGGTGAACTTGAAATTGCCAACGTTCCTTTTGCAGTAGCCGACCTCAATTCGTTCGGTAATATCCAGGGGCCAAAACCAGCTGGGCTAATCGGCGCAAACGTGCTCAAACGCTATCTTATGACCGTTGACTACGAAAACGAAAAGCTGCGTTTTGCTGACCCGACCCAGGTCGATGTGCCAGAAGGTGCCATCGTCATTAATACCAAGCCGAGCCTGGGAATGTCTGGCCTAGCTGTTGAAGGAACCATTGACGGCAAGCAGAAAGTAACTTTCTTAATTGACACCGGCGCAGCATTTAACAATATCTCTGAAACTAAAGTCAAAGCCTTACTTTGGGGCCCTGTATTAAAAGTCGGCATACTCAAAGGTCTTGATGGCAAGCCAGTTGAGACCGGTGCTGCTCGTTTTGATTATTTAGATTTAGGCAAGCATCGCATTGAAAAACCTGTATTTTCAATAGCACCACAACTACTAGAGGGCCAAGGCGAAGCTGGCATCATTAGCTCCAAGGACCTGGCAATCATCGGCAATCCGCTATTAAGCCGCTACAAAGTCACATTTGATTATCGCAATCAAAGACTCTTCTTCGAGCAAAGCGCTATCGTGAAAAAGAAGAACGAACTAACAGACAAAATTGACGCCATAAGATTTGAGTGGCTAAAAACCCGCAATGCCAGTCAAGCCATTCGCGATCTAACGACAGTTGCTGATTCGGCCCACCATGAAGATTTACCTGGTATTGAAGCCCTGGCAAGAGCAGAACTAGCAATTATGCTTTGTCAAAAAAGCGGTGGCAATTTTACCCCAGAACATATTTTTGCTCCACTCACTTCTGCCAGCTTAACTTCAGACACAGCAGCGACAAGAGCTAACGATGCAGAGGGCAAGCGACTCTCACCGCAAACTCTCTTTGCCGAATCGGATGGCCAGCTTTTGCTGGCCTACAATTTGTCAGAAAAATGCCAAGACAAAACTATTCAGGGTCGAGTGCTAGCAACCTGGGGATACATCTATTCAAGCCAATGCCAGAACATAAGTTATCTGTCGAGCGCCAAGCAAAAAATTGGCAAAGCTGTTGTTTTAAGTCCTACTGATGCCAATGTACTAGCCGCATCTGGTTATTTCTTATCACGCCTTGAAGCTGTGAAAACTCCCAAAGTAAAAGGCACTGAGACAGACAACGACAAGCCTGTGAGCAAGACTCAGGTGGCACCGACCAAGACCGCCTCGGCCAAGGTCAACACCAAAGAAAAAGACATTCCCGCCTATCAGCAAAAACTGACAACAGCAATGAAATCAGCCAATGAGCTAGGAAAATGGTTAGCAGAGCAAATTATTGACCAAGCTGTGATGATTGATCCGGCCAATTATCTAGCCCTCCAAACAAAGCTAGATCGCGCTCGTAATCAAGGAAAGAGCGATGAAGTTAAAAACATCATCGCTCAATTGAAACACTATTATCCCAATGCTAGCAATGGCTCTAGTCAGTAGCCATCAGCCACTCTTAAAAGAGTAGTCTCTATTCAGCCTTAGGTGAAGGGCTTACTTTTTCAGTAGCAGGCTTAACTGCCGCATCTTTGCTGGTTTTAACCGACGGAGTTTCTTTCACTTCTTTAACTGCTGTGGTCTCTTTGGACTCTTTAGCTACAGGCTTCTGTTCGCTCAACGGCGCATCATTGTCTGGAATAGGAGCACCAGCTGGCAATACTTTGCCACAGAACTGCTGCCTATCAGCTTTTCCACTGGTATAGAAGCGCTCATTTATAATGCTTGGTTCAACTTGCAACATATTCATATCACCAGCTTTTTCAGAACGACCGAATTCTTTGGCGCTAGCTGGTTGTGCGGCAGTGGCAGAGGCAATGGCCATAGTAACAAGACTCAGGGCAATAATTTTCACAAGATCTCCTCACGAATCAATACGAATTTAACTAATCTCTAGGCAATATTCAAACCAAATTTAAGGTCACAATTTCCAGCCTATTATCTTGAAAACCAGCTTGCTCAAATAACTTTTTTTTTGTCAAAGCAAGCTAGGCAATCACTTCAGGACGAACAAGCAACACTTGAAAAGGCAGCGAGCCAACACTTTCTCCCTCAATTTCAAGCAAGATGTGATACATGCCCTCGCTATCAAAGGTCAATGCTGTAAAAGCACTAACAATCTTGTGGGTCATATACTGGTTGGCTAGCGGCTCAACTGTAGCTATCGGGGAAGAAGCTATGAGCTTGCCGAGACCATCGACAACTAGAAACTGATAGTTAAACTGACCGGTGGTACCAGAGACTTGTGCAAAGGCATAGACCAGTGGAATCTCGGCGGGAAACTTGCGGGCAGAGATGCCGTTGTAGATGTTGATACAAGAGACTGCATCGCGCCTGAGAACATCTTGCAAAATCCGCTCGCATAGAATAATTCCAAGCAACCTCGGCGGAGAATCGGAACCTTCAGTCATTTTTGCACCATTGAGCAAAAGAACCAGTAATGCTCTTGGTCACAAGCGGCAATGTCGCCAACTGATTGACCTTAGAAGCGTGGAGATTATACTAGACTTAAGGTATCGTCAGCGCTAAGGGGACGATAGCAATATCGACACGCAGGTTCGACCCTACTCCAGTGAGACGAAGAGCAGTAATGACCCATGCTTGATCCAGAAAGATTGACACTAGCTCAGTGGTTTTGGATTGTCTTCGGCGCAGTTTTGTTCATTTTCTTCCTTTGCCGTTGGATAGACCTCTATGTCCCCCTAGAGCCATTGACGCTAAACCTATCGCCACCTGCGCTAACCACAAGCAGCTAGCTAAGCAGCCAACTGAGCGCTTCTTGACATCAAATCCTTCCAATGAGTTTCTTACGATTGGCTCAAAGCAGCCATATACACCCATTGTCAAGCGCATCAAAAAGCTTACTAGCTGACTTTCAGCGGCTGTTTTCACCATAAGTCATTAGATTACTGTTCATGATTTGACATCCTAGCTCTTATTTACTTAGGTTCCATAGGTCTACTTTTTCTTCTCTTTTAACTTCAAGGCCAAATTTTCTTCTAACCCGCGCCCGTATAGCTAAGCGTCTAATCAATTCTTCTTTTTAGGAGATTTGATTACTACCGTCTCGGCTCAACGTCGCCTGTCGGAGAAGTGTGCCTTGTTCTCTAACTCTCAACTCCTAAATCCAAACAGGAAAGGGTTCTCTATGACAAGCATCTCTGAAAATAGCCAAAAGAAAACCTACGTAATCGGCATCACCGGCTCGATCGGCTGCGGAAAATCGTTGGTTGGCCGTCAACTGCAAGAAATGGGTGTGGCCGTCATCGACGCCGACCATCTCTCGCACGAACTCGTTAACAAGCCTGGTCCCGCCTACGACAAGATTCTTGCTCGTTTCGGTGCCGACCTGGCAATCAGCCCCGGTGGCCCGATCGACCGCAAGAAGCTCGGCACCATCGTCTTCAACGATTCCACTGCACGCGCTGACCTGGAAGCGATTTTGCATCCGGCCATCGGCGAACTGCAGAAGACCCGCACGGTAGAGCTGGCCAAGACACACGACATCGTCGCCGTGCTCGTTCCCCTGCTCTTCGAGACCGGTTCTCGCGCCAAGTACAGCGCTGTCTGGGCAGTGGTTGTACACAAAGACATCCAGATTGAGCGGCTCAAGCTGCGCGACAAGCTCTCCGATGAGGAAGTTGTGCGTCGCATCAAAGCCCAGTGGCCGCAGGACAAGAAAGCAGAGCTGGCCGACAAGGTCGTCGACAACTCTGGCTCCCCCGACCAGACACTGCAGCAGGTCAAGGCACTGGTCGCAGAAATTCGCACCAAGATGAGCCTGCCTCAGGGCCAGACTCCGACACCGGATCACGCCCCTGCTCCCGTCGACACTCCCGCTCCCGTCGACACTGCCCCGGCTCCTGTCGACAATGCTCCCGCTCCCGTCGACACCCCTGCTCCCGTCGACAATGCGCCCGCTCCCGTCGACACTGCTCCTGCTCCCGTCGACACTCCCACTCCGGAGCCGGACTCTGCAGCCGCCGAGGCGACGAACCAACGCAACCGTGCTGCCCTCAAGCAACTGGGTGAAATCGCCGCTGAAGAAGCTCTGGAGAAGCTCGGCGACATCGGCACCACCAGTCATCGCGAAGCCACGGCTTCCATGACCATGGCCGTCAAGGCAGGCGCAAATGCGGCAGACAAGAAGGCTGCCACCGACAAAGCGAAAGGCACCCCCGGCACGCCTGACACAACTGGTTCGGCAGCACCCGCAGCCGCCAACACGGCTCCGACGGGCGAGACTGAGCGTGAGCTGCAGGTGGATGTGCGCATGTCTGTGCGCAATCGTCCCGGCAAAGTCGATCAGCCAACTCCGACTCCAGTGCCCACGCCAACGCCGACGCCTGTCCCCACTCCGACGCCAACCCCGGCGCCATGCAACCACAAGCACAATCGGTACAACAACCTGCCCATCGTCGCCTGCCTGCTGGCATTCTTGGCCTTCCTGGCCTTCTTGCTGGTGTGGTCATACGATGACACTCCGGTTGTGGTGAAGAGCGAACCAACCAACCCTGTGGTGGTCGTCGTCAACACTGGCAACGGCTGCTGTGACACCGTGGTAAAACCTCCGGTGACACCGACAGACCCGATCGTGAAGCCGCCAGTTGTCGTGCCTGAGCCAAAACCTGTTGACCCGCCGATCGGCAACTGCAAGGTTGGCGTGGAAACACTGAGCGAGCCGCCGGCCTTCATTCTCAGCAACCTGCACAATCAGGTGCGCTGGCGTGTAGTGAAGTGGACTGTCACCACCGACGGTGTCTCTCTCAGCGGCGGCTCATGCCTGCACACGACGGTGGAAGGACGCGACGCTGAAGGGCGACTGGTGGTCAGGCAGTTCTACGGAACGCAGCTGGCCTACCAGGGTCAGTACACAATCACCTACAACGCTGATTGCACAACCCAGGTCGACCGCTTCAACGAGTACAACGTCTTCATCGGCCGCAGCTTCTACCGCACGAATTCGGACGGCAAGTTGGTGCAAGCGATCCAGCTCGACGGCAACCAGCGCAAGCTCTTTGCCGTCAATATCGAGTTGGCGCGAGACGGCAGCCTCTACGCTATCTCGTACCAATCATTCGCTGCTGCAGGACAACCGCGCACTGGCTACTTCGAAAAAGTGAGCCAATATCGCGACTTCCTCAGCGCCAACTTCTACCTCTCCGAACTCGTTGCGAACTAGTTCTGAAAGGCCCTGGACTAGCAATAGTTCAGGGCCCTAAGACCTGTTCATCAACGCTAACCGCAAATTACAAAAGGCATCTCTTATGAGCAATAAATCTAGCACCGAAACATCGGTGCAACCGCTGCACTTCACAGCCCAGAAGAACGGCGTCATCCGTGTCGCCCGCGACTTCGATAACATCACCGGCCCCTACACCAAGGCCGATGAAATCCCCGACTACCTTGCGGTGGTCGATCACTCTCTCGTCATCGAGGACAAGAAGGACTATCAGAAGCAGCTCGATGTTGAAGAAGAGAAGTTCAACCTGCTCGTTCGCCGCATGCAGGCCGCCAAGAAATTCTTGGTGGTGGTGCTGCAAGGCCGCGACGGTGCTGGCAAGAGCGGTGCAACCATCTGCATCGGCAACTCTCTCGGCCACGACGCCAAGCTCTTCTTGAGCGTGCCGATTGGCCCGCCCACCGAAGACGAGCGCGCCCACCCGCCGCTCTGGCGCTTCTTCAAAGACGACCGTATGCCTGCTTTCGGCCAGGTGCGTGTCTTCGACCGCAGCTGGGCTGAAGAAGTTCTGGTCGTGCGCGTCAACAAGATCAAGCCCAAGGAAGCATGGCAGGCCTCATACGCCAGCCTGCGCACCATGGACTGGATGCTCGAGCAGGAAGGCGGCATCGTCGTCAAACTCTGGCTCGACATCACCAAGGACGAACAGAAGGCCCGCTTCAAGAAGCGCGCCGAAGAGAAGCCCTGGAAGGTCTCTCCCTCTGACGCCGAAGCGCGCAGCAAGTGGAGCCAGTACACCAAGGCTGCCAACGAAATGTTCTTCCGCACCGGTACCGAGTACTCGCCCTGGTTCATCATCGCCAGCGAAGACAAGCGCTACAGCCGTGTCAACGTGCTGCGTACCCTCAACCAACAGCTCCGCGAAGCACTCGGCGACGAGAAGAAGAAGTAAATTCTCGGCCCCTCGACTAAACCACTGGACTCAATTCCAGACCGTTTCAAACATCTCTGGAGAAAAACAAAATGGCAACCGTAACGTCAAAACTGGTGAGCGGCACCAACTATAAGGTGGAGGCGCAGGCTGGCGGCTTCACCTTGGTCAGCGACCAAGACCAATCCGTGGGCGGCAATGGCACCGGCCCCAGCCCCAAAGACTTTCTGCTGGCAGCCATCGGCGCCTGCACCATCCAGACCATCAGAATGGTGGCAGCAAAGCGCAAGTGGGACGTGCAGGAAATGTCGGTGACCGTGACCATCTCGGAAATCGACGACCCCAGTCAACCTGGCACCAACGCCAAAATCACCTTGATCGAAGAATTGATCGAGGTCAAGGGCAATCTCAGCCAAGCCGAACTCGACGCCATCGAAAAGACGGCAGGCCGTTGCCCGGTTCTGAAGATCATCACCGAACCGAAGCTGGTTCAGAAGCGGACGGTCAAGGTCTAAGAACTAGACAGTAGCAACAGCGAACGGCAGCACCAACTGTGGTGCTGCCGTTTTTCATTCTTGTATTTGCAACTTAACACCCAGACTCGAGCTATACCCAGGCTATCTAGCCCTTCGGCAAGCTTAAGTCACATTTGAATGGAGAACCATAAAAATGGCTCCCGACCCACAAAACAACGGAGGGTCTAACGACTCATACGTAAAAAAGCTTGTTATCATGTTCGGTTTGGTCTACTTCGCCCAGGGTCTTGCCCAGGCTTCAGGTTTGATCAGCCAACCTCTGAGTTTCTACATGAAGGAAGTGCTGCACTTCGACGAAGCACAGTCGACCAGCTACCTTGCCGTACTAACCCTGCCCTGGCTGATCAAACCGCTCTATGGGCTGATTAGCGACTTCATCCCCTTGTTCGGCTACCGGCGCAAAACCTGGCTGCTGCTCCTCAATGTCATCTCAGCCGGAGCATTCTTCTGGTTGACTGGCCTGGACGAGCCCTCGAAGATTGTCTTCGCCCTGATGCTCACCGCTTTTGGCACCGCTGCCTCAGACGTCATCGTTGACGCATTGATGGTTGAAAACGGTAAGAAGTTCAACATGGTCGGCAAATTTCAGTCAGTGCAATGGTTCTGGTTCTACGCTGCCCAAATCGCCACATCACTTGCAGGCGGCTGGTTGGCCAGTATGTCAGACCCCGGAACGGGCCTGCACGTAGCAGCCATGATCACCATGTTTGCACCAGCCACAGTGGCAGTTGCAACCTGGCTTCTTGTCAAAGAAGAGAAGTCGAAAATGAACCTTGAGCAGCTCAAGGCCACCACCAGCGGCTTGAAGCAGGCTTTCACTTCCAAGACTCTTTGGGCAGCAGTGCTGTTCCTGGCGTTCTGGAACTTCAGCCCCAGCTTCGGCACACCCATGTACTACCACATGACCGACACCCTCAAGTTCTCCCAGACCTTCATTGGTCAATTGGGTGCACTTGGTTCAGTCGGTGCCTTGATTGGTGCCTGGCTGTACGGCAAGTGGTTCACCAAGCGCACGCTCAACTTCCAGCTGATTTTCGCCATCACAAGCGGCGCCATCGGCACCTTCGCCTATCTCAGCGTGGTCACGCTCACCCCGTACAGCGCCTATCTGATGGGCACGCTCAGCTTCGTCTTCGGCATTGCCGGAGCGATTGCTTCGCTCACCACCCTGTCGCTGGCAGGTCGTTCTTGCCCGGCCAACGCTGAAGGTTTCACCTTCGCCGCATTGATGTCGGTCAACAATGGCTTTGCACAGCTGTCGGCCATCGCCGGTGCCTGGATGTTCGTGCACTGGTTTGACCGTAGCCTGACACCGCTTATCATAGTGTCAGGGGTTTTCACTCTGTTCTGCTTCATTCTGCTGCCCACCCTGAAAACGGTTCGCAACCAGAAAGCAGAAGATGAGGGGAAAGAAAACAAATAAGAGGGCAAACAGCCCTGACCAAAATAAGGTAAAACACGTGAACTCGAAAACTGCGCAAGACGAAACCCAGACAGCCCCAGCCAGCGACCTCAAACGCAAGCAAGAAGTCTCTGAACGCTTCGGCAAACATGCCGAGTCGTACGCTACAAATCCGGGCCATGCCCAGAGCGACGACCTGGCTATCGTTCTTGACCTGCTCAAGCCCCAGTCTGACTGGAATGTGCTTGATGTTGCCACCGGCGGTGGTCATATGGCTGCCCTTGTAGCGCCGCACGTTACCTCGGTGGTTGCCAGCGACTTGTCGCAGGGCATGCTCACCGCCGCCACCAAAGTTTTTGCTGCAAAAGGACTGACCAACGTCAGCACTGTGCTCACCGACGTCGAAGCGCTGGCTTTTGCCGACGAGTCTTTCGACGCCGTCACCTGCCGCATCGCTCCCCACCACTTTCTCAACATCGAGAAGGCGGTGGCGGAGATGGCACGCGTGCTGAAGAAGGGCGGTGTGCTTCTGATCGAAGACAACATCGCCCCGCAGGCAGCGCGCCTCGATCGCTTCATCAACACTCTCGAAAAGCTGCGCGATCGCACCCACGTGCGCTCGTACACCAATCGGGAGTGGCGTGAAATGGTTCGTGCCGCCGGCTTCAACGTCACTCGCACCCGCGACTATCGCAAGAAGCACGACATTGCCGATTGGATTAGCCGCTCTGAGCTGACCGATGACGAACTGGCAAAGCTGAGCATTTTCTTACTGGCGGCACCGAATTGGGCGCGCCAGGCCTTCTTGATTGAGTACGCCAACGACTGCGCTGTCTCCTTTACGGATGAGAAAGTCATCCTCAAGGCGATTAAGCGCTGACGGCCAGCTCGCAATCTGTCCTTCAGAAATGACGGACTAATACTTTGGAGCCATCATGCTTTGCACGAAATGTTCTCTCAAATCGTTCAGCAATGGTCACGGCAAATGCTCAGGCTGCGGCAACGCAACCTACAGCAGAGGATTCAAGTTCTGCGGCCCCTGCAGCACGGCAAAGAACGTCTGTGCCGCTTGCAGCACTCCGCTCCAGCCACCTCGCCACAAGCTTGTGGAAGACTTGCCCGATGACTTTGCTTTGTCAACAGACGATAGCCTCAAGTCAGATTTGACTGAGTAGCTGACTGCGCTAATGAACTAGCGCCTAGTAAAGGTGTAAGAAAAACTGGCAGAATTTCTTACACCTCTTTTTTAATTCTGCTTTGAAGGCTAATCGAAACGGTAATTACCGACAATCGATTAGTCTTCAATTTTGCTCCAAAGTACTATCCTTTATCGTTGCACATGTTAAACATCAATACCATAGCCAGTTTGAAAGGGGTTGCAAGCGGGGAATTAGAAGTAAGATTTGTCTTTACCCTGCATGAACGGAAACCGATGACCCGGAAGCCTCTTCTCACTAGTTTTTTAGCAATGACTGTAAGCTTGATCGCCCTTGTTTCAAGCATTAGCGGATGCGCCGTGAGCCCAGAAGCCAAGAAAAAGGCGCGCGAAGAGACTCTTGATAAGTTCAGCAAGGAAGTGACGAAGCATTTACTCGACCGCAATCCAGCTACTCTCCAAGAATCGGTCAATCAGCTTATGCATGGCGAGGTGCATACCTCGGCTCTAGAGAAGCTGCAAGCCCGCAAAATCTTGCCAGACTCAACTATCGACGTGCTCAAAGCAATCGATGACGCGCAGATTGCTCACCTGAGCAATGAAGTGCAAATCTTAAATGTCCGGGCTCTGACGCCCCTTGAAAAAGACGCAGTAACTTTTAAAGTGACTGGCAAGGAAATTACCAAAGTTTCAGGCAAGCAAAAAGACGTGAGGCCATTTTCGCTAGAACTCACCTGTCGCTTGACGCCAGAGATGGATAACATGCCAACCCTAATTGATGTCGGTGGGATGAACGCCACCACAGCATTTTCAGGATCGGGCAGCACCCCACCCTCACCCAAAAATAAACGCAACACTCGCCGCCGCGGCTAAGTTAGCTCGGTTTAAGATCGCATTACTTAACGGTTCTTGATTACCTATCAAGCCAACGGTTAGGCTTCATTCGACTCAGAAACCCATACACTCCACGCGAAATATCTTTCAGACCAAAAACAACAAGCAATCAGCGATTTCGAAACCTTCCTTTCCCGTGGTCATGGGTATAAGAGGTGCGCCCTAGTGTACTGAGTCAATATCCGTTGAAAATTTGAACTCGTTCTCAGTTCAGATTCGGATTCCAAATCGAACTTCCAGCACCTTCAAAAACCAAAGAGAGTCACATGCCAGAACAGCAAATCCCAAAGGTCGCAGTACCCCAAAGCGTGCTCGCTGTCTCAGCCGTCTTACTGATCATGCTGATTGTCAGCTTGTTCGTTTTGCGCGGCACCGACTTGCATATCAACTCCCAGGGCCGAACACCAATCAACGCCAGTGAAATGGTCGGCCTCAACCTGCAGCTCACTCAAAGCAAGAACCCGCAAGAGAGAGCTCAGAGCGCCCAGCGTCTCAGTGAGATTGCCGTGCAACAGCTCGACACCAAAGCCTCCGCAACCGCCGGCGACTCGCCAGTAGTCATCGAAGAACGCCTGAAGTACGCAGTCGCTAACGAAACCGACCCACAAGCTCGCGCTTCGATTGCCGCTGCTCTCGCCAAGCTTCAGAAACGTCAACTGGTGGAAAGCTCCCTGAACCCGCTCACACAGCGCTTCAAATAGGCGAGCTGCAAAGCTGCTGGTAATACTGCTAGCAGCCCTTCCGTAACCCTCTGATTGACTGGTTCCCCATGCACTTCTGGTGGGGAACCAGTCTTTTTTGCCTCAATTAAAATCGGAGTGGAGATAATGTATGTCTTTGCGAACCAAAATAATTGCTCACCGCGGTGGGCGCATATCTGTACCTGAAAACACACTTGCCGCCTTCAGAAATGCCCTGGCAATTGGCGTGGATGGCATAGAGCTTGACGTCAGACGCTGCGCCACTGGCGAGCTGGTAGTGGCTCACTATAGCGATCTCAGCGAGATGACGACCAGTCAAGGCCAAATTCAAGATTTATCTTACGAACAAATTCGTCAGCTTGATGCCTCGGCCGGTCTTGCTGACTTTGCTGGTGAACGAATTCCGTTGCTGAGTGAAGTTCTCGCTCTAATCAATGGCAAAGTGCTGTTGAACATCGAGGTCAAAACTCTGCCTGATTGCTATCCTGGCATCGAAGACGATTTGGCAGCCATGCTTGCCGATTATCCCGCTGAGATGCTTCTGCTTAGCTCGTTTGACCAGCGTCTGCTGAGCAAACTGAAAAAGAAATTGCCGAACATCAAGCAAGCAATTTTGATGCGCAAATTTGCTCTGAACCTGGGGCTGAATATGCGGCCTATCACCTTGCCATTCAAAGCCAAGCCACTGGCCTGGCCTGATAGCCTGGTGCTAGACAAAATTGGCTATTGCGTCAGTCGTGGTGCTGCGGCCTGGCATCCGAACGTGTTGCAAGTCAATGCCAATCTGGTTGCAGCTGCTCACCAAGCTGGTATTGAGGTCAATGCCTGGACAGCCAATAGCGAGGAGCAATGGGCTAGTCTGGTGGCCATGAAAGTTGATGGCATCATCACCGACAACCCGCTGGCCCTGCAGCAATTCCTTAAGCGTCAGTGACTTTAGCGCCAGTGATTTTTCAGTCTCTTTTTTGTTCGATTTTGTAGAAGAAACCAGCATGGCTATTGACCATGTCGGTTTCTTCTTTCAATTTTCTTGCTTTTGTCTTATTATATTTTATAGTAATTACAAAACAAAAAAATGGCTTGGTCGGGAACTCGCGACCGCCGATCAATACTCAGGCCCAATCAAAATGATAACAATTATACGGTGATTGGCCTTGCCCGAAGACCTTCTCGGCCTGCGGGCAAGGGTGTGTATCGCTCAACAGAGACTTGGTTGCAAGGTCAGTAGTTGAACTACTTAGGTTTCACTCCGATGCGGAGCGCGCCGGACATGAGGGCAAATTTGCTTTTTAATCCCGTGCCCCAACTTTTGCCAATAAGCAGAAAGTAGATTGACAGTGTTAGTAGAAACCCCACTAACACCGGCTTACTAAAACCAGAGGAACAACCAAAATGCAAAACTCAGCTAGCTTTGAACAATTCCAATCGACACCACGCTCAGCTGATAACACCAGCCTAAAGTTAATTGAGGAAGTGCAATCAAAAAGAAATGAACCTGTGATCAAAGGCAACTTGAGCAGCGACTCAAGCTCCAACTACAAGCTCCCGAATCTAGATTTCTCCATTCCTCTTGATGCCAGTCGCGATAAAGCTCCCAAAGAATTCACAACCCTTACTCCCAATTCAAATAAGAGCGGGGTAGAAGGTCTCTACGAAAGCGTAAAAGATACTCTAACTGGCATATTCGGAACTCGCGATACCCTGCATGACCACGTACGCTTACTAGCACGCTCTGGAATGTCACCAGCTGAGCGTGAACAACTAGCGAGAGAAGAAAAACAACTAAAAGCCTACAACGAAACCACTCGGAACTGGGAATTGAAATCATTCGGAGACAAGCCAGGGATACCCGGCCTGCATTTCGATAATCCTCCTAAGACCCCGATGTTGGACGAATTAAATCGCAGAACCACAGCTCTTGAGAAAAATATTTCGGAACAGGCAAAAAAAGGGATGACACCACTTCAGGTAGCCCAATTAGAGTCTGGAACTGCCACTTCAGCATTAAGGGCACAGTACGACAACAGTCTAATTGCCATAGTGGCTAATTATGATGGCAAAGGAGCTATCCCAGCCGAAGTCAACAGAGCAGTCATTGCTGCCGCCCGCGAAGAAAGACGCATTGAAGAGAGAACATCCGCCAGCAACAGTAGCAAAGGTAATCGCGGTTCTTTCGATTCAGGTCTGCCAGCTATCATCTTTGAAGAAAAAAGTGGCAATGGCAAGGGTCAGTTTGTAGTAAAGCCAAGCGGCGGTCTAAATCCGAGGGATTTGTGGTTTTAGCCACTCATTTTCGACACAGTTTGACAATCCCGCAGATGAAAGCGAATTTCGAACTGGTTACTTACAGACTGACCGTCCCCGCCAGCTGCAATCATGGCTGCCTTAGAGACTGGCTTAACCACTGGTTCTTTCTCACAGTCTGTCAAAATACCGGCCCCAGCCAGATAGCTTACAAGAACACCTGTTATATCTCTGGTTAGAAGCTTTGATTGTGCTGCTAGCCCCAGTGGTAGGCCTAAAGTAACTTCCGCGAATAATTCATGGGAACCAGGACCACTGCTTCTGAGGTCGATTTGAACCGCAGCAAGATTGAATCCATCACGGGAAAACTTTGCCACCAGAAGTTCTACTACTTTCTCTTGGGACAGAACGAGTTCTATCTTCATGTCATTTCCTTTCAGTTTAGTGGGTCTTTCAATTTTCGTGTCAAATCGCGATATCAGCCTTGAGGCACATTTTCAATCGGGCCTTAGCGACACTCGGATGTGAAAGTAACTTTCTCACCGTCAAAGACGAAGGTTTTGATGGTTTGACGTAATCTAACCGGTGGCACACGTCGAAGAATGCGATCAAAGAAGGTTGCCCTAGGCTGTACCTGCCATTGATTGATCAATTGCAGGGGTACCCCCGTTTCAAGTCTTACCAAAGCGTGTAAACTCCTCTTTCGATATACATGGGTAAAAACTCCGGCGACATACTGCGATGTCGTGACCATCTGACCCACAAGCAACCGGCTTCGGCCAGAAGAAACCGAACAGGTAACGTAGTCACCAGAAAGGGTCAAGCGCACCAATGCATCAAGGTTGCCGGCGCTACGATCGTCAAGTCGGCAACGCTGCAAGGTAAACAACCCGCCAGAATCTTCGCTCAATGAGGCCAGCATCAGTTTTGCACCTGAAAAAGCATCAGGATAGTCATACAAGCTAGAGGCGACACCCACTTTCTGCGTAGCGACCATTACATAGTCAAGGTCATCAGGTGTAATTCCTTCAACAACAGAGTAGTCAATCAAGTCAAATAAACGCATGATTGTTCCTTTTGACACGTTGAGCCTGCCTACGGCGAAAGAAGTATTCCACCAACAAGAAAAGCGGACAGGCCACAAGCACCTGCACGGCCCAAGTAGTCTGAATACATAGCGCCAATAGAAAAGCCGTTAGAAAAGTGGTGAAAATACTGGCCTTTATAGACTTAAGAAAAACCTGCTCAGTGTGCCGATTAACTAAACGCGCCGAACCGATACCAATATACAGGCGAGAGTCGTGAAACATGAAGCGAATGACAGCGACTATTTCTGCCACAATCAGCAATGGCAAAAATTCAGGCCGATAGGCAGCAAGCGTCAAGTAGAGCACCGCTACTAAAACCATCCCAGTCGAGATTCGAAGACGTATTTTCTGGGTTCGTTCGCGCAGGGCTGCCGGTAGCAGAATAATGTGAACAACAGCCAGCATGTAGGCAAATATTGCCATGATGATCCTTTCAGATCAAGTTCGTTGAATGAAATTCTACCCGGCCCCAATGACGCCACTACAAATGGTGCTGAATTTTCTAATTAGTAGGCGCCGGATAGAGTAGTTCGCTTGAAGCTCATTTGCGAGAAAGTAAGATAGATATCGATATCATGCGCCCCTCAACAAGCTGAAAGAAACACTATTTCGTACTAACCACAATAAATATTACCCAATTGACCTGGCGGCCGTATATAACCAACGACACAAATTTGACACCACGAAAAGACGTCACCACTGATGATTACAAGATTGCGCAATTACGGCTTTGCTGACACAAATTTGACATCACATATACAGAGCACTAACCATCACAACTCAACATACTTCTAATTAGCATGGAATCAAGAGATCTTTGAGATCCATTTTAGGCAAATATTTTTGAACTTCATCCTTTGGTCCACCATCTTTTGGATTCTTCTTCTCAGATGGATCTTGTACAGGCTTCTTAGCATCCGAATTATTTTCATTCATAATATCTATGTAGTTAAATGACCGCCCCATTTCAGTCAGGCTCTTATTCACTTCCGCATTTTCAATAGAATTCTTGGCCATGATATAGTCCTCGCTTTAATCGCAATAAGTAATAATGTATGCATCTCAAACGCCAACTGTAGTGGCTATAGCGCCAGAATCAGTGGAGTTTTTACTAACACTGCTACTTTAAATTGCAATTATTGGCCAATTTATGACCAAGTCATTAATTGACAAATGATGCCTAGCTCTGCTTTAAGCGATAGCCTGACTTACTCACTGTTTCTATCACCGATTCAGCATCTTCATCATCAAGAGCTTGACGTAGGCGCTTAACCGCTGAGCGTACAGCATTATCACTGGGCGGCTTATCGGATGCCCAAACACTGGCAAGCAACTCTTCACTACTAAATACTCGCCTCGGATTTCTCAAAAGAAACTCAAGCAAAGCATAATCAATTGGAGACAAAGTCACTACCACACCATTTTTCAAGACTCTGTGCGCAGTCAAATCGAGAATGATGTTGCCAATGCCTATAACGTTTTCCAACAAAGCTTTAGGACGCCTGAGCATAGCGCGCAACCTGGCGGACAACTCACGGGCACTAAAAGGCTTAGTCATGTAGTCATCGGCTCCTAAGTCGAGGCCGATGATGCGGTCATTTATCTGATTCTTACCAGTCAAAATTAAGATAGGAACAGTATTGCCCTCTTCTCGAAGTTGCTTGCATATAGATAAACCATCTATATCGGGCAGTCCAAGATCAAGAATAAGAGCATCAAACTTCTCAGCCAAGGCCTTTTCAAGGCCTTCCACGCCACTTGTCGTCACGGCTACCTGGTGTAGCTCACTTCTAAGACAGGCAGCCACCGTGGTAGCCAACTCATCGTCATCTTCGATAATTAGAAACTTAGCCATGGGAACAGTATAACCGAGGAAAGATAACCACCCAATCGAAACATAAGTAGAAAGCTATGCTAGCCTAACAGTGTTTCTTCAGGCGATTAAAGCGAATGGGCCTAAAACTTTCACAAAAAGTGTTGATTTTGGTCGCCGTGCCGGTGCTTTTTGAAATTGCCTTAGTATCGTGCCTATGTTACCTAAGGGCTCAAACTGAACTGCAACGCAGCCAAGAGTCACACTCTCAAGAATTAGTTTCTCGCTTCGATGCTGTGCTTGGAATGTACCTCCAGCGCGGATCATTCCTCATTTTAGGTCACTATAATCCATCTGAAATTCTTTTTCAGAAAGTGAAGGAGTCTAGCAACAGAATCCACAACGAGTTGCGAATTATCAGAGGCTTGGTGCAGCACAATGCCAAAGAAAAAGAAGAGTGGGAAAGACTAATTTCTCTGGCCGACAATATCGATGAGGGTTATTCTAATGCCAAAGATTCATTTGATAGAGGCGACAAATTAACAGCGGCAAAAGGTTGGATCAAATACCAACACATTATAGACAAGATGTATGGAACTTGGAACGGGCTCTGCCTTGAACAGATAAAGCTACAAGAAGCTCGCCGGGAAGAGCTAGCACACCTTGAGAAGTTGGTGGACTTAGTGCTCTATCTGGCTGTGGCCTTAAGCGCAGCAATAGCCTTTGGATTAGCGACATTCTTCAACTTAAGTACCTCTAAACGCCTCTACAAAATCGCGGAAAACACCTCAAGAGTTGCAGTTGGTCGGGCGCCGACTCACAAGATTGGGGGAAGCGATGAACTAACTTCACTAGACAGAGACATTCACAACCTTCACAACTCACTTGAATTGATGCGGCGCAAAGAGAGGGCCGTTCTCAACAATGCTGCAGAAGTGATTTGTACTATTGATCGCAACTATAAAATAGTCGATATCAATCGCGCTGTAGAAGAACTCTGGCAATTCGATCCAACCGAATTATTTGGCAAACGAATAGTCGAACTAATGGATCCTGACGAAAGAAAAAACGTGTTAGCGGCACTGGAGAATGCTCAAGCGGTTGATTCAGCTGTGACTTTCAACTGCGCAATAAGCAAAGCCGACGGCAAACTTGCTCAAGCTGCATGGTCAGTAACTTGGTCTAAAATTGACCTAATGTTTTATTGTATAGTGCACGATATCTCAGAGCGAGTGCGAGTAGAGAAAATGAAGCGCGACTTTGTGGCTATGGTCAGCCATGATTTACGCACACCGCTCACCACCGTGCAGCTCGTGCACGACCTCTTACAAGAAGAACTGAGCGCTGTCATGTCTGATTTCAGCAAAAAGAAACTCAGGGCAGCTAGCGACAGTATCCGCCGCCTCATGGCCCTGGTAAATAATCTTCTTGATTTGGATCGATTAGAAGCAGGGCGAATGGAGATTGACGCTCGCCCAACAAGACTGTTGTCAACCGTACAAGAGAGCATTGATGCTATAGCTAGCATAGCTCGCCAAAAGAAGCTAAACATAGAAACGACGGTCAATGAGAACCTAACGGTTGAAATCGACCCAGAAAGAATTGTGCAAGTCTTAGTCAATCTTCTTTCGAATGCTCTAAAGTACGCTCCAGCCAACTCAAGCATAGTGGTATCGGCCACTGATATTGGTGAGAGAATAAAGATTGGTATCGCCGACCAGGGACCAGGAATAAAACCTGAAGACCAGAGCCTGCTATTTGATCGTTTTAAGCAGTTAAGCCGGGATGACGAACGGGTCCACAAAGGCTCAGGACTGGGCCTATCTATTTGTAAATGGATAGTTGAGAGTCATGGTGGAGAAATTGGGGTAGATTCAGAATTGGGCAAAGGAAGTACTTTTTGGTTCACGGTGATTAAGTCGAAATCGTATTCTGGTTAAGGCAAAGCTTATGGTCAAGGTATGGCAAAAATACTTGTAGTTGAAGACGAAATTGAGTTGAGTGAAATGATCGGGCGCTGGCTGGAAAAAGATCGCCATATCGTCGAACTCATTGACGATGGCATTGAAGGGCTCAGCAGACTAAGACACTACAATTACGATCTTGCCATCCTCGACTGGAATCTTCCCAACCTCGAAGGAATTGATATCCTCAAACAAATTAGAGCCGAAAAAATCACCACTTCGATCTTAATGCTTACTGGCAAGGGCACCATCGATGATCGCTTGAATGGCTTAAAAAGCGGAGCCGATGACTACTTAACCAAACCATTTCATGCCTTAGAACTATTGGCACGAGTAGAAGCGATTCTGCGCAGACCTCAAAACTATGCTGGCAAGACAATACAGTGCCATTCGATTGAGCTCAACTCTGATGCTTTCAAAGTCACGCAACACGGCAAGGAAATCAAACTACAACCAAAAGAGTTTGCCCTACTAGAATTTCTCATGAAAAATTCAGGGAAACTCTTTACCGCTGACAAGCTAATCGAACTAGTTTGGGAAAACGATTCAGTAGCAGGTAGAGAAGCACTGACTACATGTATAAAACGCTTGCGCAAAAAGCTTGATGTCGACGGCGAGCCATCCATCATCCGCAACGTCCACGGTGCTGGATATGGCATTGACGACAAATAGCAAGCTACAGTCTATTTCTCAAGATTCAATGCATCCATTACCTGATTTTGGCAGGCGAAATCTGTCTGTAAGCTAGCAACCAGCAAATTAGAGAATTAGACAATAAACTGACCGACACAGCTCTGTTTTGCGAAATACTTGAGTACTCAAGTATTTTCGAAAATGGAAACAGCTGAACGCGCACGAACACTAAGCCACATTTGTAAACTAGGTGCATATACACGCAATTTACAAAAGCAATTAGGTAAGGCTAAGCAAAGAACCCTAGAATATTGCCAGCATTGCGTTCCATTTGTTGTATCTCTTGCTGCATCTCTTGTTGTATCTGGGCGTGCCGATCTATTTCAAGTTCTTGTTCTAGCTCTTGTTCTAGCTTTTGTTCTAACTCTTGCTCAGACAACAACTTCGGTTTGACCAACTCTTCTAGTTCAAAAACCAAAATCAGAGCTAAAACAATTTCAGAGTAAGCAGCCAGAATATCGGCTGCCATAGCCTCTTCCTGACGGGTAGCATTGTCACCCATAACCAAACTGCAAAGCACAATTAACCAGAGATAGTGCTCACTTTGGGTGCTATCTAGATGATCGCGATAACTAGCTTCAAACTTGTCGCACAGCTCTTTATCGAACATCTCGGTACGAGAAAAATCGGCTTCTCTAAAGCGCCCACAAAACATCAATCTGGCATAGGCAAGATCAAACAATGGATCATCAAGGCGAGAATAGTCCCAATCAATAACCGCTTGTACAGCCGATCCACGATAAAGTAAATTACCAGGATGGAAGTCACCATGCAAGAGCGCTCGCCAGGCATATTTAGAGCCGTGAGCGCGTAGCCACTCTTCAATCATCGCCTGCACTTCAACAACTTGCTCAACGCGCCCTTGCAACCGCCCTACAATGGCTTCAGCCGCAGCCACAGTAAGATTGTAGCCAGGCATGACACCAAACTCACTGGCAATAGCAAAAGCATGGCGAATACGATCCAAACATGCCGTTTGCCAATTGACACTGGGCTTTAAGCGCTTGACCAAACCGGGGCTAAGATTGGCACCATCACCAGCGCAGTGCAGCATGGCCAAGACCCGACCGGCTTCGGCACAGTGAGTCTCATTCCAAGTCATACGCCGCCAGTTGAAGGGCTTGTTGCTCTCAACGTACGGCCTCAAGGTCCAATAACGCCCCTCTGCAAAAAAACAAGGCTTATCATCAGCAGCTAACAAAAGCGGCACGGCGTGGTCGAATCCACGTTCAATCAAAATATCGACAGAAAGATATTCTTGCTCAATATCATCATATGAGCGCTCTATGTTTTCCGCAGTCAAGACAAAGCGCTTACCTTTAGCATCCATCACTAATGAGCGTTCTGGCCGATGAGCAAAGGGCCATGGCTTAATTTCAACAGGCTCCTGCAACAGCGAAGAAAAGCCACTAGATACAATGGCACGGGCCTGGGCAGCGGCTTGGGCGTGGTTATGACTGTGATGTATGTCTTCTGTCATCTAGTCACCGATCAAGAAGACAGTTCCCAACCCAATTCTTTCATAGCATCACCAAAGTCAACGCGGCTTCGCAGACAAAAGTTCAGAGCGATAATTGCCTGCCCAACTTCTAATCTTTTTTGCGTCAACATGGTCATACACTGATAACTTGCAAGAACAGTCTTAGTGTCAATTTTGCCCATTGCTACTAAGTGCTTTTCAATTTTTGCGCCTTTGTCTTGATCTAACTTCAAGGCATTGTCGATGTCTTCTTGGGTGACGATACCAGCTTGCTTTAGCAAATCAACAACATTGACAGGGGGAGACATTTCAGCCTTCTTACTACGTTCAGCACTGGCTTCTTTTGCCGCTCTGTGCTTAGCTGCTTCGGTGGCTTTGGGATGTCTCTTCTTAAACTCTTCAACAGCATCTTCTTTGGTCATCTCTTGGTTGCGAATAGCTGCCTGCAACTGCAAAAGTGTGCGCCAGACACCGTTGCTTATCAGTCCGGCTTCAACTAAAACCGCTTCCAGTGGGGTATCTACAACAAAGCTATGAGTGTTACCCTGAGGAGAAACTCTGTCAAAATCAATTTTGCCATCGTTTTTATGTGCCTGCTGCAACAGATCAGCAGCCTGGCTCAGGGTTACTTTGCCTTCTTTGATCAATTTTTGCACATTAACCGAAGCCTCAAGAGTGGCCCGAGGAAGCTCGCCAGCTTCCATCAATATTTGCACCGAACCAGCAGTGGCCGATGATGTCACTTTGGTAAGAGTAGTAGTAGTTAGGCTAAGCGACTTACTCTTCGGATTAAAAGCATCAAGATCAGCGCGTAATTCACCCACGGTACTGTAGCGATTCTCAGGCTCTTTCTCGAGAGCTTTGAAAATAATATCTTGCAATGCCTTAGGAATAGCCAAAGCCGGCACCACTTCATCAAAGGGTGGTGGTGGATCGCAAATGTGCTTGCTTAAAGTTTGCAGGGCATTTTCACCAAGGAAAGGCAGCGCACCAGAAATAGATTGATACATCAAACAACCGAGAGAATAAATATCAGAACGGCCATCAAGACTGAGACCCTTACACTGTTCTGGGCTCATGTACAGCGGGCTGCCAACAACATCTCCAGCCGAAGTCAAATCTTGCCCAGGAAAGCGACCATGGGGAAGGATTTTTGAAATACCAAAGTCTACGATTTTGACCATCCGCTCTTTTTTGCGGCCAGTCTCGACAATCATGAGGTTACTCGGCTTAAGGTCGCGGTGGATAATGCCACGATCGTGGGCATGGGCCAAAGCGTCGCAGGCCTGCAAGAAAATATCGACAAATTCTTCAACGTCCAAGTGCTTGATAATTTCGAGCAGCTTGTCGAGACCGCGGCCGTCGACGTACTCCATGACAATAAAGGGATGACCGCTACTAGAAAAACCGTAGTGATAAACGGAGATTAAATTGGGGTGAACAAGAGTAATTGTCGCTCGACCCTCTTGTTCAAAACGTTTTTTGCTAAGGGGATCACTCAGCAACTTACCGTGCAAAACCTTGAGGGCAACCGTGCGGTCGAACATTTGGTCGCGGCCTTTGTAAACCACCCCCATGCCGCCCGAGCCGATTTCTTCACGCACTTCGTAGTGGTCAATGATTGTGCCTGGCTTAAGCCCGCTGCCGCTAGTCGAAATGCTGTAATCAGGCTGATTGCCAGGCTCCAGGGAAGTTATGGCCTCTTCCATCAATTGGTGAATTACTTGGGCTTCGCGACTGCGGAAGCTCCAGAGCACGACGTTGTCGCCCATCTCTTCAGCCTGCATAACCCAGGTAGCTTCGCCAGCGTTTGTGCCTTTCTCAAAAGTGACTGATATAACAAAATTAGACGACTCTGTCCGCTTCCACATCATCGCAGCCGGAATCTCCGGGCTGTCTTTGGCCCGTTGATAGCTGAATTCAAGGTCTTCCAGTGTAGGAACGCGTGGCCACTTTGCAGGACGTGGCGTTCTGGGTACCGTTGGGTCTTGATTGTCTGACTTGCGACTAAAAGAGTCTTGGAGAGGCATCTCTTCCCCTGACTGCCCTTTGGGCTTGTGCATCTCTTATCTTAGAACAATAAGAGCTTATTCTCTTATGCCAACTTATTGTTTAAAAGCCAACACCCTACTGAGGTGGAAGATCGTCTATTTGCGATTTTCGTATTAAAAACTTTGATTTAGATCGTTTATCAGACTTCTAAAGCGGAATTCAGCCAATTAAGTACAAGAAGAGCCGTGATTTTTCTTGGGGTAATGCTGACCAATTAGTCAACGTTAACTGGTGAAAATGCATAGTACGAAGCCTGAGAAACGAGAGTAAACGACGAATTTATACGATACCAAATAGTAGTCAAACAAAAAAAGAAACGGCCAGAAATACTAGGTTTGCACCCAATATCTCTGGCCGTTCTTAAGGTTGTCAGCGCTACTTAGCTGACCATTTAGCCAATTACAGCGCTAATTACTTAGCGATGACGAAACGGTCCAGCTCGTTGCCGTCCGAATCGAACTGAGCCACTTCCATGCGGTCAGAACCGAAGTCTGCCAGCGTGAAAGAGTGACGGTCGCCTGTGAGCTTGTAGGTGAAAGGCTGCCAGGCCGACGGATTGTCGTGCAGAGCCTTCGAATCGAGCTTGGCGCCGCCACCGCCAGTGACAATGTAAATCACACCGTCGGGCTTGGTATTGGCCGTGCTGTCGTACTTCTTGTCGAGCACGATCTGGCCGGGAACGTAACCACCTTCAAGCTGAGCGCTGCGGGCGATGCCGCCGTCAGGCGTGAACTTGAGAGGGAAGCTGCGCTCGTAGACGTGAGCATGACCACAGAAGACAACACTGACACCGTTGCTTTCGAAGATGTCGCTGAGAAAGCGCATCCCCTGCTCGCGCTGGTGACCAACGTTGCTGGTGAAGGGCGGCTGATGCAGCACAACGACCTTCCACTTGCCAGCAGCCACAGCCTTCAAATCTTCGTCAACCCAGCGCCTCATGCTCTCGTCGGTCCAGTCCATGTAGGTATTGGCGTCGAGGAAGAGGAAGTGAACGTTGCCGTAATCGTAGGCGAAGTTCGCCATACGCGGATAACGCTCACCAGCCGAATTGAGAAAATCTTGCATGGCCGAGCTGTCGCCAAGCATAGGCGGCAGATTGAGACCAGAACCGTTGACCAGCTTGCTGTTGTTCGGCCCATTCAAAGGCAGCGACCAGAGCGCGAAGAAGGCCATCAGGTCAGGGTAGTCGTCGAAGCTCACCAGGGTCTCTGGGTCGAGCTTGGCCATGTCGTGGTTACCGACACAGCTGACGGCCACAGTGTTGGCGAGCACGTTGGCGCCACGGTCAGGTGCCGCTACATCACTCTGATAGACCGAGAAGAACTTGCTGAGATACTCAGCAAAGCGTCCATGCTGGTAGACGATGTCGCCAGACATGACCAGCAAATCGGCTCCCTGCGGCTTAACGAAGGGAATTGTGGCAGACGCTGGAATTGGCAGCTTCGAAGCCGGACCAGGCTGGGCCAGCCGATAAGCCAGCTTGCGCTGACCAGGAGAGCCGTTGCCCATGTCACCGAATATGATGGCACGGAAGGAATCGCCCTCGGCCTTGCGAGCACGAGCCGAGGCACTGTAGATCTCGTGACCGCCCATCAGCACTCGGTAGTTGAACAGAGCACCAGGGGGAAGATTGTCGATCTTGGCGCTGAACTGAACTTGCTCGGGCACACCGTGAACGGTAATCAAGCGGGCATCAGGAGTGACGCGCCACTTGGAGCCGCTTTCGACAAGCTCGACTTCGACAACGAACTCTTTGCGCTGACCCTTGTCGCTGAGCACGTGAAACATCACTTGCACAGATTCAAGGTTGTTGCCCTGTGAGTACAGGCCGTTCAAACCAGGCTGCAGCCAGGGCTTGATGAAGAATGGTCCGAAGCTAGAGAAAACCGGCGAGTGCCAGCTCTTGTCTTTGCCGGACTGAATGACGTGAGTGGGTTCAGCCGACATATCCTGTCGACTCAGTGAGCGGAAGGCAAAATAGCCCGCCAGCAGCACCAACCCAATTATTGCAATAGTGATATACATAATGGCCTCCTTGCGAGGTTTGGGGTTGTTTGCTTAGGCTTCGAGGTGACCGGAAGACGACAAGTCTTCGTCACCATCGAGCACAGGCTTAACCTCGAGGCGGGCAATAGCACCACCAGCGGTGAGAACAACAACGGTGAAGTGATAGGAAGAAAGGGTGACGGAATCGCCGACTTGAGCAGGTCTGCCCAACTCAGCTTGGACCACACCAACGACGGTGGTGGCATCTGATTCACTGACAATGCGCTGGTCGAAGACCTTGCGGAATTCAAAAAGCGTGAACTCACTGTCGATACGGAAACGGCCACCCTCGAGGACTTCGACGCCCTCAATTGCTTTGTCCCATTCGTCGTGAATCTCACCAACAAGCTGCTCAAGCAAGTCTTCTTGCGTGATCAAGCCAACCACAGCACCGGCGGCATCTGTGCAGATAGCCAGCTGTAGCTTCTTGGTTTGCAGCTGCTGAAGCAGGTCGGCGGCAGGCACATCTTCGTTGACGAAGTAGGGCTTGCGTACAAAAGCAGCCAACTTGCCGATGGCTTCGTTACCGGTGAGAGCAGCGGTAGAGCCAGCGTTTGGCTTGGTACCCTTCAACTCAGCCCGCAGCTTCTTCTTGAGAATATCGAGCAACTCTCGCGAGTTGAGGATACCAACTACAGCCTTGCGGCCATTGCTGAAGATAGGCAGGCGACTGTGGCGAGTCTGCGAAATCACGTCAAGGGCATCAGCCAGTGACATTTCTTCAGGCAGACCATCAATCAAGCTCAGGGGCACCATGATGTCGAAAACAGTCAAACCACGCAGCTCAAGAGCCCGACGCAGCAGATTCGATTCACCCTTTCCGAGCGAACCGGCCCTAGCACTGTCTTCGATGATGATTTGCAGTTCGTCAGACGAAGGCGCTGAGCCAGATTTGTCGACCTTCTTGGGCATGCCAGGAATTCTCAGAATCAAGTTAGTAATGCCGTTCACCAGCCACAACAGTGGCGCAGTAAAGCGACAGAACAGAGCGAAAGGCACACCGAGCGTCAGAGCGATACGCTGGGGAGAGCGCAGAGCGAGGAGTTTGGGCAGCTGTTCGCCAATGATGACGTGGAGAATTGTCAGAACAAGAAACGACACGGCAATGCCGACAAAAGCCGGCACATGCAGGTTGGCTAGAAAGGGCAGATAACCGACGAGTGAATCGGCAGCAATCTGCAAGAGGGCACGGATGGGCTCCTGACCCACACCACCGACAGCAAGACCACCAATCGTGATACCCAACTGGGCACCAGCGACCGAACGGTCCATATTGTCGAGGAGGTTCTTGATTGTGCTTGCGCCCATTACCTTGCGCTGAATCATTTCCTCGACCTGACTGCCACGCAGCCTGATCAAAGAGTATTCAGCAGCAACGAAGAGGCCGTTGAGAACCACAAACAAGAGGAGCAGGCCCAACCAGAGTAAGGCTGTGCTAAGTATCATAAGGTTTCCCTTCAAAAGACATGATGGTGCCGCAGGGCGTGAAAATCAGCGCACTGGATAGGGCACGGGGCTTGGGTGTATTAAGAGAGCTGGTGGCCGATAGCGATTTTAGATTCGGGGGTTTGAGAAAGCTCTTGAGAAAAGAATTGGAAGTATTAGGCCTGAAGCCTATTTAGTTCTTGAAATCTGATCAATAGCAATAAGACATAGCTTTGATTAGGAAACGATCAGCTAGGCCTCTATAACTTCACCTGCGCGCAGGTAAGATACGCGCGAGAAATAAATAAAGGCAATGAAGCGACTAGGGATCGGGCTGCGGTGAGGCACTAGCAGTGGGACTGGTTGCCAAGACACAAAAAGTCTTGACTGCTATTACCTTGCACTAATCGCCTATGAGAAATAACGAAGCTCGCACACCTTTACAACGACAGCCAAATCAGAATCAGAAACCCAGAAGCCAAGGAGAACATCCAAGGAACAAGGAAAAGCAATAAGAAGCGGGCGAGAGACAGACCTTGCTATACTCGTAGGCTATGGATAAAGCTTCCCATCTCGTTTTCAGCCCTGCCTACAACACCGACCTACCAGCATTCGGCCTGAACAAGCCCTTCGCTCTTGATCGCGGTGAACTTGTCTTGAAAGCACTAGAAGAAGAGTTTGGCCAGGCTCCAAATGTCATTTCGCCTCAGCCACTAGATATTGAAGACGTGCTTCTCGTGCACAGCCTCGCCTATTTAGAGAGTCTGGAAAAAGAAGAAACTTGGTTTGAGATTTTCGAATTGAAAGCCGAAGAACTAAAGCGTGGAACCGCTACAAAAGCACTACCTGAGCTAATTGAAGACTTCTTGCTAAAATCAGGCGGAACTCTTGAAGCGGCTCGCCTGGCTTTGAAACACGGATTGGCAGCCAATTTAGGCGCTGGCTATCATCACGCCTTTCCTGATCAAGGTCGCGGCTATTGTGTCATCAACGACATCGCCATTACTATTCGTAAGTTGCAAAAAGAGAAGCTGATCAAAACAGCCATGATTGTCGATCTCGACTTTCACCAAGGCGATGGCACTGCCAAGACTTTTAGTGGTGACAAATCTGTGTTTACTCTCTCGGTGCATTCGCAAGAAGGCTGGCCAGAGATAAAGCAAGAGAGTTCACTTGATGTGGGTATTCTTGAATCGGAAAGAGACACTTACCTAATGCGAACAAAAGCGGCTATCAATCAAGCTCTCAGTCAATTTACACCAGACTTGGTTATGTTTATTGCTGGCAGTGACGTTTACGAAAAGGACATTTTACCTGGAACAAAATATCTGCGCCTCCCTCTTTCAGTTTTAAAAGAGCGGGATCAATTTGTCATTGATACTTTTAAAACGCGTGAAATTCCGCTAGCCATGGTCTTTGCCGGAGGTTACGGCCCTCACGTCTGGGAAGTGCACCATCAAGCTGTGCGTCATCTTTTGCTTGTTTCAGATCCTGAACTTTCTTCTCGGACTAAATCTTCTTCCGATTGCAAATCTTCCTCAAACACCGAACCTTCTTCTGGTATTAAATGTAGTGCCGCCAACAGCTAATACAAAACTAGAGCCAAAGAGCATTCGCACCAGCCCCTTTCTCAAGTGGGCCGGTGGCAAAGGCCGCTTGCTGACTCAGCTTGATCCACTTTTTCCCAAAGCCAATTCATACAACCGCTACTTCGAACCATTTCTTGGCGGTGGCGCTGTTTTCTTTCATCTGGCTGCAAAAAACACAAACTTAGAAAGCTATCTATCTGACGCAAATTTCGAACTAATCAATTGCTACCAAGCAGTAAAAAGCCAGCCCACAGAGCTGCTTTTACTACTGGCGAACATGCGCAACGACAAGCACTTCTTCTACAAAGTGCGGGCACAAGATATCACTCAGATGAGCGAACTTGAGCGAGCAGCACGGCTAATATTTTTGAACAAGACCTGCTTCAACGGCCTCTATCGCGTCAATAGCAAAGGTCAGTTCAACGTTCCCTTTGGCAAATACAAAAATCCACGCATCGCTGATTATGATGGCGTCGCTAGAGCAAGTGCACTACTCGAGAGAGCCAGTCTAATTTCTGGACCTTTCGATGCTGTTGCAGTAAAAGCAAAAAAGGGCGACTTTGTTTATTTCGACCCGCCCTACCAACCGCTAAGTAAAACTGCCAACTTCACTTCTTACACCCTGACTAACTTCGGCATGGCCGATCAAGAGCGCCTTGCTGCACTAGTAGGAAGATTGACCCAAGAAGGCGTCAAAGTAATGGTGAGCAATTCTGATACACCAGAATTGCGCGCACTCTACAAAAACATTCCTGGCGTTTCAATAACCACTGTGCAAGCCGCTCGCGCCATCAACTGCCACGGCGACAAACGCGGCGCAGTGAGCGAACTTGTGATTAGGAATTATTGATTACGTTGTAATTTAAAGCAATTGGCTGCCGCACTAATGTCCGTGTTCATGCGTCCAAGTTGGGTCAAGATCGATATCAGTAACTTTTTCTTCAATTATTGTCAAAGTCAAAAGCACTCCAGTTCCGGTATTGCGACGGTAATTACTCTCCACAACATATCTCAGGGAACCTATTTTTCGTTGGTTCTCAAGCTCTTCCGAATAGCCAGATGGTCCAAACTCCAACAGAACCTTCTTCTTGCTCATGCCCATAAGCTCCGGCAGTTTCTTTTGAAGAAATGACCACCTTAGGCTGTTTGTCTTGAGACCCCCGATGAAAGGCACATCTGAATTACTTGCTAATACAGAACGGCTTCCAAAAACGAGAGAAACACTAGCAATCAAAATAGACAAGATGACCGTGGGCTTTCTCTTCAAAATAATTTCGCGCAAAAAGCTTATCAAGACAACCTCCTAAGCACTTATCCTTGCGCGCTCTGCATCTTTGATAATCGCCAGTGAGTGCTCATAAACGGTTTGTTTTATAAACGTTTGATAGGGGATGCCTACTAGACTGGCGGCCTGCTTAACCATCTCCAGAGCTTCTTTGCTCCAGCGGAAATTCACTCGCGCTAGCTCGTCTTCCACATCAGCCTGCGCGATCATCTTCTCCACCCTGGCGGAGGTTTCGGCGTCAAGTTCGATGTCTCCGAGATCCTCGTAATTACGTCGTTTTTTCATTATCAAACACCTCACTATCTGCGGAAGCAAGAAACTATCATGACGGTCGTTCTTTGCTCATTCAAATCAGCTTTCATACTATCACCGCGGTGGCAATTTGCCTATATATTTGCCACAAGCTCTCGGGCAGTCTAGGCTAAGCTTATTTGTCGAAGCTTGACTCAGGGCAATTCCCGTCAAGACAGCACCAACTTGACCCAATGCTAAGATTTGAAGGTTACTAAAACGAAAGTTGAAACACGAACCGACATTATCGAGTGGCAAGAGAAATTTCATGACCTCAAAAGAAAAGTTGCTTCTGGCCAGCAGTTTGTTCGTACTGGCTCTATCGAATCCACCATTGGCTCAAGCCGCTGAGTGGAAAGACAAACCAAGCTGGGACAAGGCTTCTGAAGTAGGCGTAAACGCGCTTGAAAAAGGGCAGTTTCTCAAAGCAGAGCAATCACTAAAAACAGCACTAAAAATAGCCCGCACAAGCAGTGGCAGTAACGAGTACATTGCCAACAGTATCGGCAATCTTGCGGCGGCAGAAAACGGACTCGGCAAAGTGAAAGAAGCCGAGGCACTATTCAAAGAATCAATCGCCATGCTTGAAAAAGACAGTAAATTGAAGTCAGATCTATACAACACTCTCAACAACCTTGCTGCTTGCTATACAGACAGTGGGCGCGCACCAGAAGCAGCTAAAGTTTATCAGCGCTTAATTGCAGCAATGAGCAAAGACCCTAATGTAAAACCAATCGAAATAACACGTTATCTCGATTACCTTGCCGAACTCTACCAATCGCAAGGTCGACTCAAAGAGGCTGTGCCAATAAGCACTCAGTCATTGGCAATCAAAGAGAAGGCACACGTCCCAGAGGGTGTGCTAGTCAACGCGCTTAGTAGATTAGCCAATTTACACTATCTACTTGGAAGCTATAAAGAAGCTGAGGCCATTAACAAACGCGCTCTGGCAATAGACCAGAAGCGCTTAGATTTTGTCAGTGCTGCCTCTGCCCACAACAACCTAGCAGTGATTTACACAGCACAAGGGCGCTACGACGAAGCAGAAGCTGCGTTCAAGCGCTGCTTACCAGTTCTCGACAAAGCTTCTGGCGACAAAGAGAAACTGGCGGAAACACTGACCAATTTCGGCAATCTGTACATGGACAAAGAACAGCCAGAGCTGGCCGAGCCCCTCTACCAGCGCGCTTTAAAAATCAATGAAACCAGATTTGGCGGTGCCGACGAAAGAATAAAAGGAGAACTCAGCAATCTCGCCAATTGCTACCGACACGAAGGAAAGCTAGCCAAAGCAGAGCCACTCTTTGTTCGGGCACTAGCTTTGTCAAATAAAGCTGGCGAAAGTGACTTCCAAAAGGCTACGTTACTGAATAATCTAGCACTACTGTATGTCTCTCAAGGCAAATACGAAAAAGCAGAACCTTTGTACAAGCGCTCAATTGCAGCGCAAGAAAAGGCATTGGGCAGAACACATCCAGATGCTATGCGCACGATAGGAAACTATGCAGTCATGCTAGAGAAGACCAATCGGCACGCCGAAAGCCTGCGGCTGAGAGCCCCGGCAAAACCGGCAGGAAAGCTAAATCGGTCATAGTTGATTGAACCTACTGTTGCAGCAAATCTTGATGCACTTCCACAGCGCACAGCTCTTTCCAATTAACCCGTGCGAACATTTCTAGTTCGCGGCCAGTGTGAGTAGAGCAGTGGTGCAGAACAAAAGCTGCTTTTGTTTCAGTGATTTGACCGCGATGAATGCGCTCTAGACAAGCAAGACCCATGCGAGCATGCACAGGGTTGATATAACCACGGGCAAGCATGGCTTCTGCCACAGTATCTTCAAAATCAATGATCTCACAAGCAACGTCACGCACTAGACGCTCAGGCACAATGCCAGCGCGTCTTAGCAAAGCGAAGACATGATCAAGGGTGACTGATTCTTCTAAAATTTGCTCAATCGGAGCATTCAATTCACGCGACAGTCTCATCATTTTCACAGCGCGGCGGTAGGAAATGACGCGATTAACGATCATTTCTTGCAGCTGCAAGGCTGCAGTGAGAGTGCCTTCGTTGATGTGTCCGCGATCCATGAGCACGCGGCCAATGTTGTTGTCTTCTTCGGTGCCGATTTCGCAGGCAATCAAAACATGATTGGCATTAACAATATCGGCTGAAACGAGAAATTCACCTAGTCTAGGCATCATTTTGTTGGCACGGAGGAATTTGCCGTGGTCGCCCATGACTTCACGCAAACTGACTTGGCGCTCATGCATTTCTTTGAGGAAGTTGATGGCCTCAGGGAAAGTCAACTTGCGATCTCTCAACATGATCTGCAAGTTGAGGGCACCATCCAAAGTTTTGGGGGTAATCACTCTAAGCATCACAAGGGCGCTACCAAGAGTGAGATCGAGACGCTTAGATTCGCGGTTGGCACGAACTAAAATTTCTTCAGTGGCGACACCAGCGGCGAGCATCAACTTGCCTAAACGGCTAGCGGGGTTATCACCTGTACGGGTCAGACCATTGAGGCGGAATGCTTCATTGATGTCGACTTTGTTGAGGTGGGCAAAACGTAGTAAATCTTTGGCCAGGGGTTTATCAATCGTTCCTTCACGCAGCAGAGCCTGCACTTCTAGGGCACATGTGATGTCGTGGTCATTGAGCCATCCGGTCATCACCAAGACTCTTCCTATCGGAAAAGAGGTGCGGCGGGCGATTGTGAGACCTTCGCTGACAGCCGATAGGTCTACTATTCCTGTTTCAAGAAAAAGCTCTCCTAATCTGAAACGGCTCTCTCTCTGCTTATTAATGAGGTTCATGACGCTCTCCTGATACTTCACCAATGTCCAACGGACAAGCAGGCCAGTTTAGGCCCAAGGTGAGTTGATGCTAAGGTTTCCGAGCAACAGCGAAGTCTCTGCTGAATATCATCGGCTGACGCTGACAATATTCCCCAAATGATCGCATAACCAAGCTCAAAGCTCGGAACCAATTTTTTTGTTAGTAAGGGTGGTGGACAAAACGTGGCAAGTGCCACATGACCGAATGTATATCCAAGAGTAGGCGCTGTCAAGCACAATTAATCTCGAAAACCGCCTTGACTCGTGGAACTACGCTAGGGATGCCAAGCCCGTTCGCAAAAGTTAACGCCTATATGGGTAAGGTTTTAGCCAAATCACTCTTGAAAACATGAGCTCATGATGTAGGTTTTGGTTGACCTTTAATCTTACCCACACCCACCCGTTTATTAAAAAAACCAGCCACCGCTAAACACCCATGACCTCGCCGCTTCCATTCCAACACCCCAAAGGTTGGCAAATGGTCACCGCGGTCTGATGCATGCCCCGATTCCTCAATTTCCGACATCCCATTAATAGGGAACACATGAATATGATGAACAAACCAGCGAAAGCAAAAACTGCGCGGAGAGACTCGAAGAGCTCGACGCCAAACGCTGCGAACAAATCTGCCCCAATCGCTCGCACCCGCGGCCGCTACGGCAGAATCATTCGCCTGCATCCATCCATGAAGACCCCGGCCATGACTGAAGAAGCCGACCGGCGCGTAGTCATGGTGATGGGTCCATCGGGCCTGAAATCTATCGCCGACAAGCCAGCCCTGACAATGCTGAGCAGCATCGGTTACACCAAAGCATATGTGAAACGCAAGCTGGCTGAGGGTTTCACCTTCCACCTGCTGACTTTCCCAAAACCAACCTCGCCCAAGACACGAGTCGGCAAACCATCCAGTGGCAAGCACCGTGAACTGGCAGTCGCCACCTGGAAGAACACCCTCGCCGCCATCAGCGCTGCCTACCCGGAAATTGCCCACCTGGTCAAGCTCCACACCGGCGAACTGAAACGCACCAGCTTTGGCAGCTTCGAAGAGCAGGCTGGTTTCAGCTTTGCCGCAGTCGACAAAACAGGAGCCAGCGACCCGCGCTTCATGAACCTCAGCCGCCTCCTCGACAGCCCCGGCAGTGCCTGCGACTTGCGGCGCTTCCTCTACCACGTCACCCGCCTCAGCGAGCTCTACAACGGCGACGGCAGGACCCGCACCGAAGAGGGCGACCCCGGGGTGCGTGAATACATCATGGCCAACCGCCCACTGACCGAACTCGGCCAGTACGAGCTGACGGCGCTTAACTTCGCCTCCGGGCAAAAACTGCAAGGATAACCATGACCCAAATCTCTTGTGTGTACAGCCGGACGGCCACTGGTCGTCTGGCTCTCGTCTTTGCGGCAGACTTGTGGAGCAAGCTTCACGGCGTCAGCTCGGCAACTGCGAGCAGCAAAGACCAACCTCTGCATGTCTACTTGCGCAGCGACCCCGATGGCGCAGCCGCAATAGAAGCCAGCATGACCAAAGCAATCGGTAACTTGATGGCCGTAGAAGCCAACCTGGTTCGCTCTGACGTGTTGGCCAAGACCAATCTGGCGCCAGACTCAATCGTGCTCGACAGCAATCATGCCGCCAACGGTGTGATTGTCGACCACAACCTGGCTTTCGAACGCGCCGACCTCTCGGTGCTCTTTCCTTGCCGCGAAAGCACCCTGCTTGGTCGTGGCAACGGTCCGATTCTCATCCCTTTCGGCGACGGACAATCGGTCATGCCCGCTGCCCAAGTCGGCTTCGCCATGGCAAAGAAGCTCGACCTGCCGGTGGTGCTCTATCACACCACCTGGACGGTACCGGGGCTGACAGCAGCTGACCCACAAGCGCACATGTGCGCTTCGGCCCAGGCCCTGCTCAAGACCCTGCAATCAATGGCAGAAAAGTCTGGGGTGGAATGCTCGGTGGTGGTGGAAACGGCCGACGATGTGGTGGAAGGCTTGCTGCAGTGCGCTCTGCGACAGTCAGCTCGGCTGATTGTCATGTCGCGCTCGGCCAAGACCACCATCGGCTGCTACGTCAGCCAAACCCTGCGCAAGACGCCGATACCGCTTCTGGCGATTGCTTCGCCGCGAGCGAAGGTCGCAACTGTTAAGAACGGAGGTGCGGTATGACGAACTCTAAGCACACTTCTGGACAAAGTTCTGAGCCAAGCACGAACGTCAGCTTGACGCAACGTCTGATTGCCTTCCTCACCAATCCCTTCGGTGTGATGAGCTTGGTGATTCTCATGTATGTGGTCAAGGCCACACTGAAAATCACCGTCGGCCACCAAATCAATTCGCCCATGATCGAAGGCGACGGTTACCACAACTTGGCTGACATCCTCGAAGCCCTGGCAGTGATTGTGGTGATCTGGGTGGCCAAACGACCGGCCAGTAGCGACTATCCTTTCGGCAAGAAAAACGTGGAATTCTTCACGTCTCTGGCCATCGGCGGCGCACTACTGGTGATGGCTGTTCAATTCGCACTGAAGAGTGCAGTCGGGCTTCTCTCTCTGGCACCCAGCATCGACCAAGCCGTCCGTGCCGTGCTGCCACTGCCAGTGCATGAACCGCTTTTGATGAGCACTTCCACCCTACCCTGGGTGCTGGCCCTCACCATTGGCAGTGTCATTCTCTCACTCGTGGTCAGCCGTTATCAGATCGCCATGGGTAAGCGTGGTGGTCATGCCAGCATGATTGCCGACGGCAAAGAAACCGCCAGCGACGGCCGCATCGAAATCATTACCGTGATTGGTGTGGTGGGCGAATATCTCTTCAATGCTCCTTGGCTTGAGTATCCGCTTGGTTTGGTGGTGGCCTTCGCCATTGCTCACACCGGCTACGAGCTTTTTCAAGGTGGTCTGCGAGTGCTCTTGCAGCATTCGATTGGCCAAGAACACGAAGAAGAAATCACCAAACGCTGCCTGGCTGTGGCCGGAGTCAACAAAGTGGAGAGCCTGAAAACTTTCCAGATTGGCTCGACGGCGGTCTGCATTCTGACAATCACCACCGAACACCGCACTGGAACAATCTCGCACCTGAAGTACGGCATCGAGTATCACATCAAGCAGTACTTGCTTGAAAATGGTTTTAGCGACTGCGAACTCAACGTCAAGTTCGAGAAGCCTGAGCCAGCGCGTCATCGCATCGCCTACGCTGTGGTGAAAAATGCATGCAGCGACGGTGCAGCGATCAGTTTCGTTGTCGCCCCATCGGCTACAGCAGCGACTCACATCGTTGTCTGCGACCTCGAAAACGGCATGGTAGTGCGAACTAAGCAAGAAGAGAAACCGGCCGACCTGGCTTCGTTCCTCGACAAGAAGCGAGTTGTGCGGCTCTACCTCTTCACCGCGGCTCCAGCGCAACTGCCTGGAAGCAGCGTAAGCGTTCTGTCGAGCACGAGTTACCAGGCTGAACTACTGGGCTTGTGCTAAAGAATCCCAACCATCGACACTTGAAAATGAACACATCATGAGCAAAATCACCACCGAAGACTGCGCCAAGGCAGTCGTTGCCAACTTCCCCGCCGAATATGGCAGCGACAGCGACAACTGGAAGCGCATCTCCAAAAGTGGCAAGAAAGGCGAGCCCATCGTGCGCGTCTTTCATCACCGGGCCTTGCCTCTGCAAGCCCTGGTTACCGAAGAAAACGGCGCCATCGTCAGCACCAAATACAAGGGCTTGGCTCCCTGGGATGTCGACCGAGACAGCCCCGCTGGCCAAGCCGTCAGCGAGATGTATGGCACCAATGCCTGCATCGAATTCATCCGTGCCCATGACCTCTTTCCGCCCAGCGACTTCTGCTTCTACGTATGCAGCGAAGAAGAAGCTGAAGACGGCGACGTCTGGTACATCCTCTGCCCAATCGCTTTGCTGAAGCGCACGGGTTACGGCTACACCGACCAGCTCGACCATTTCGTGCTCAGCCATCTGCCCGAAAACCACAGCGAGATGGAAGAAAGCACCTTCGTCAGCGACGTCGGCCGCGAAGAAACCCGCGCTCTGCTGCTGGCCAAAGGCTTCGTCTGCGACTCCAAGTTCGAAGCGCAAATGTCGGGCAATGCTCCGGCAGACGGCGACGACGACTAAGGGCTGCGCTCCTTACTAAAGCGAGGCCTCTGGCCTCGCTTCTCTAGTCTCACGATCAAGCACAACAAGGTCGTAAAACACCTCAAAGGCAATTTTATGTCTACCACCTGGATAACAATCATCATCGTCGTGGTGGTGGCACTAGCCATTTATGGCTGGTTGGATGAACGCAAACAAGCGCAGGAAAATCGCGCCGTTTTGCGTCACACAGTTGAAGTCAATCTCAGCATCTTGAAAAAGGAGCTGATCAGCCTCAACGCCATCGCGGCGAAATCTCCTGTCGACAGCGATCACGCAGAAGCCACAAGGCTTCTCGCCGAAGTCGACACGACAGTCAAACAGATCGAAGCGAAAAACTTCGACACCATTTCTCATGGTCAGCTGACAGTTCTGCTCACCGCAGTATTCGAAGCCATGAACCAAACGTCTCACTCTCGGCACTTGCTCAAAGCCTGCTTGCCGATTGAAGACCTGCGAGACTAATGAAGGTGGCGACATGCTCAGAACCGACAAAGTTCTGGGCATGTCGTCTTCCCTTTTGTTTCACCCCATCATTTTTGGCACCACCCCTATTATACCGAGTAGTTACTTTGGTTGTTTTTTTTCACCGAGATATATTTTGGAGCTACCCAGCATCTCGTTGCCATTTTTGTTGAGTACTCAACAATTTTTTGTAGCGACACCTGGCATCAATTTCACAATTAGTCACCCCTCCACGAAAGTCGGCGTATGATAAGTAACTATGGACACTAAGCAAATAGATTTTAGAAAATCATTGCGGGTGACGACGGCAACGATACTAGCGAAAGCGCAGCTCATCAGTAGTGCCGTGTGTATCGCTCTCTTTGTGTCTGTCTCAGACGCCAATCAGACACGCGCCCAAGCTCTCAAAAATAGCGATATAACAGCCAATCCAAATCGCTTTCTAAAGCACCAATCAAAATCAGACAAGGCACTAGGTTGGAACCCTCTAACTTGCCATGGTTCTCCATCATTTTCCAACGAAGAAAAATGGTCTATCACAAAAGCAAACATCGACAAATTTCTCCAAATGGACACGACTACGATGGCGGGTCTATACGGCTGTCATGACTGCGACTGTCAAAAACTCGAAATTGATCTTGATGATAAGTTGACTCTCAAATTGATTAAGCACAGGGGTGGAACAGATTTCTCTATCGAACCAACTACGAAGAGGTCATTCAGTAGCTTCAATGACGGTGACCATTTTGGCGTTCTCACTGAGCCAGCTGGAGCAGTGTGGACAGGTGCGAAAAGAAAGGACGAGAAAGAATACTGGGAAATTATAAATGCCAATCTCGACAAATTTGTTGGCATGAATCGGGAAGAGGTATTGGCTGTACTCGGCCCAGAACGGGAATCATCAAAGGAACGGAATTACATTCGATACCGGGTTGGAGACGCAAGCCTAACTTTCAACTTACGAGACGGAAAAGTATATAAAATCAAATTTCAGCCTGACAGCTACATTCCAGGTACTTAACTCGCCGGTCTCCGAAACGCACATATCACTAGGTCAACTCATTCAGCATGAACCCGAAAAGTCAGAAGTACCGAATAATAGCCATCATCACCTTGAGTTTGAGCGCTGCCGCATGCAATAGAGCAATTGCCGGCGCCGCAGAGAAAATTGATAGTGCACCCAAAGATAGCGCATCTATATCAGCATTATCTTCTGCGGAAAAAACCGATGCTGAATGCTGGCAGATTGCCGCAGACAATATCGACAATCTAAATTTCGCAAAAGCCGAGAATTTTTTCGGAAAAATGAGGCTTAGCAAACCTGAAGAGCTTATTATGAGTTCCCGACGTCAAACTATTCACTTAGACAGACACACAGATCTTGAACTTGTTGAAAGACATGGCATCAGCAACAAAATCAGCGTGTTCCCGACCAATTCCGAAACAGACATTAAAAGGAGACTGGAGAAGCACGAAGAGCCAGAGTGGACGAGCGACACAGAATACACATATGCCTTGCCAAAAACCGACAAAGAATACTGGACAACAATTAAGGCAAATTTCAAAAGTCTTTTCGGTTGTTCTCGGCAACAAATACGCGGGCTGCTTGGTCCAGAAAGATGCTCTTCAAAATCTAACCAAACGATGGATTACAGAATCGATTCACAGCGACTGCGTTTCTATTTTACAGATGGGAAAGTATCCTTTCTAAAGCTTGATACAGACCAATATCTTCGCTCACAAGAATTGCCAGGAAGCGTGTCGCATTCTCCTACCAACATGCCGCTTTGGCCAATATTCGATGAGAAGATCGACCAAATACTCGGTACAACGTTTGAAAATTACAAAGCTCTAGTGAGCAATTACAAACACAGTCTGAACTTCAAATCGGTTGAAGAACCTCGACATAAAAAGCTAACCAGAAAACTCAGCTATACGTATGAGGATTGGTATTTAGACAACAAAACTAAGGTTAAGGTGTCTATGAATTCTGATGTGGTAACAACAATTGTGTTCGAACCACTTCAAATGGAAGAAGATCGTAGACTTCCCAATGGTATTGGTCTCTGTGGGCCGGATCCAGGCAACTTCTTTTATACAGAAAGGGACACCATCCACTCTGGTGCAAAGCGTCGTGATGAAGCAAAATACTGGGCAGCCATTAAACCAAACCTCAAAAATTTCATCGGCATGAAGCGCCAGATGATCGCCAAATTACTAGGCCCTGAGCGCTGCTACTCAAAATCAGGCAAAACTATTGATTATAGAATCGGCAATAGTCGTTTACGGTTCTTCTTGAGGAACAAGGTAGTCGTAGCTTTTCAGCTAGCTGATGATCAATATCTACACGACACCTGATTGCATCAATCGGCGTTTCCAAAAGAGGCAGAAACAATCAATTTAATCTGCCGCTTTTTTTGCATGGCAAAATGAAGCTTTTTCTAAAAAGCACGCTTGTACTATACAAATACGTAGCTAACAACAACCTGAACTATTCACAGAGGCGTTCACGGGGCATCGAAATGATCGAGGAAACGAGCTGCCCGTGGGTCTTGTCGCTCGTGTGCCAGATTGATCATCTTTAACGCAAAAAAGAGGTTTTAAAGCTAGAAAAGGTTCGCAAAATGGCTC
>CALROJ020000014.1:0-115340 GCA_943369735.1 bacterium Ga0077546 | reverse complement strand
TCTGCGGGATTCGAGTTCCTTCATCATATCGACAGTAGCAGGCAAATTCTTTGCTGCCCTTGCTCGTCGATCAAATTGCGGATCGTAGACGGGACAATCAAAATCTACCATGACATCGACAATAGCTTTCATGACCTTGCCCATGCCGTAATTCAGGCAAAAACTCAGATGATAATCCGAGATGTAGCAAATGAAGGTACGGTCGTCTTCTGGCCATGGTGAATCTGGAAGACTTCCATATTCAGCCAGTATCTTTTTACAGTCTTGAGGCAAATGCCGGTAGCCGCTTGACCAAACCCAAGCATTCCCTGGGGACTGGTAAATCCCAGGAAAGACAATTTTTAAAGCTCTATAAATCTCATCAGTCGGGAGCTTCTCTAGATCCGGCATCTGATGCAAGTCAACAGGTAAGCATTGGTTTAGTTGATCATAGGTGCTCTTGGGAGCGCCCATAGGCCTAAGTTCTTTCCAAAATATCAAATCGTAAGACATGAGAACTCTATGAATAAATGGAGGCGCTAATAAACCGCTTCGGACGACCTTACAAGATGGCCAATTATAGCTTGCATCAGATGCATGTAGCAATTCTATTTTTCATGCTTTCGGCGACCCTTTCTCATTTTCTAACCTCCAGTGGCTCTTTGTGCCTTTCCCCATCTTCGTGCTATCACCACACGCGGTATTACGTTCAACGGCCGTATATTCAGAAAATCTTGGCTTTTCATACCACAAAAGCGTTTCGATATACCGTTCAACGCCCGCCCAGCAAGCCTTTGCGCTATTTTTCTGAATCCCTTTATCCTGCCATCACCACTTTTAAATTTGTCTGCTTCCTCCACGTCATTTTGTTGGTGGTAATGTCGCAACCTCTTTGAGGTTGCGATGGAATTGCTATCTCTCTATACTGCTAGCAGTCTCTTAATAGCTGGCTCAACATTTGGGGCAAGGTCAGCAGCTGTCTCGTAACTGCTGGCTCAACAAATAGCGCAAGGTCAAGGTTCATAGTGTTTACTAGGTAAACCGGAGTCAAGTTTTGTCTAACTGAAAGTTTATTTCCTGAAAGCTTCCTGTTTTAAACCTTCGACTGCAGAATATACTTTATCATCGTAATCCTTTTCTATTGTTCCATGCCATAACGCACAATAATACAGCGCGCAATGATGAAGAAACCATTCTATCTCGATTCGAGATACAGATGGTTTTGCAACCAATTCAGCAATACCATTTTGCTCACACCATTTGTGGAGCCAACTTAGCTGTTCAGCTCTTTTAGGATATTGTACGGTTTCAGAAACAGTTACGCAGGTCGTTTTGCTTTTGTTCCAATGATTAGATTTAGAACCGCTCGCTTTCTTTGTTTGTACTATCCAACGGATGTACTCGACAGCCATTTGAATTCGAGCGTTTCTTGGCAAATTTATCCAAGGATCTCCTTCTATAGGAGCTTTTGCCATCTGTACAACATCGACTTCGTTCATCAACAAATGTGTATAGGATGTTGCATCCAAGTCCATTTTGCCTTTCCTTTCTAGCCGTCCAACTATTCCAAGCTGTGAATTCTGTTTTTGAAATACTAATATAGAAATAGTATTGCAGGCAATGTTACAGATAGCAGTACGGTCAGTCTTAATCTAATCATTTTAGCCAACCCGGCTCCTACCAATCTCTCACATACAGTGAAAATGCAATACGCAGATTGTCAATCAGTGCACTGTCCCTGGCATTTATCACCCAGGTATCGCCATCGATTAACTGCAAAGTGACAACTGCGTCTTTTGTCCTTTGTTCACATTCCATCTCTAAAAATCTAGCATCGCAGACATCATACCCTTCAACTAAGCACTCGCAGATCGAGCCTCCCTCATCTTCAAGGCATAACAACTCGCGATAGTTAATGAACTCATTGGTGAAGGAAAATCTGTCTGCGCCAATGTAACAAGCAAGCCACTTTAGTGACTGTAGCCGTGTCTCAGAGAGCAATAAATCCTTAAGCCTGGGCAGAGTCGTATCACCAAGGTCTGGAGATGCAAGAATAAGACAAAAAGTCATGAGTATCCTTCTAGATCATACTGCCAAGGCCAGTGTAGCGAGGAAGGGTCTCCCTGTCCATGTTGAATCGAGTAGTTTACATGTTGGTGCGGGCTAGTATGACTGACGGAAGCTTGATGGTTTGAAAAATCGAGGCCATAGCATATACCCGTGCTGGCCAAACTCTCAATGGGCTGAAGCCTCATGCGCCGCCCTGGCAGCTCCAGCCCCTAGCTCAGCGTAAAGAACTCTCATGTGAGGCCCATCTGTAGCATTGGGAAGGTGCCAGCTCCTATTACGAGGACAGTATTTCAATGGCTGATTGTATCCAACTAGCGGTGCAACGTCTGGTGCATTCTTTGAATCAGGCTCAGAAACAAAATTGAGAAATCATATGCTGTACAGCGTCTCTAGATGATTGACTCAAGGATTAGGGGGAAGGTCAGTTTCAATTACAAGTTCAAAAAAAACAACCACCCCGTGAGCGCACAGCTTTGCTGGTGCAAACGGGGTGGCACAACCTTGCACTGAGGTATCACGTTGAGCATCGAGCCTGTCCTTTTCTTCGGAAATGGTAAACCCTAGTCAAAAGACAATTCTGGTGGCCACATTGCACAGAAGAAGCAACTAACCTTAGCGGCAGAGGCAGTCTCCCGAATCTTAGCTCTTAGCTGGCATCCCAAGATACAAGAATTGTGCGCTTCATCTACGGTATCACTTTCAGGCGGCAATTGGTGGGCATCTCCGCAATCGGTAAACTCAATAATTCAATTGGTATCACTTTCAAGGCTCACCTAGGTGCCGTCTCGGGAAATGGTAAAACTCCTTTATCCTGCCATAACCACTTCCCCACTATCATTGCCAATCCGCCAACACTTTTCTTGGGTGGTAATGTCGTAACCTCGTTGAGGTTTCGATGGAATTGCTATCCGTCCTAATCGTCAGCTTCGCTGACTCTGAACACGGCGAAATCTAACTAGTCGCCAAACTCCAGTATCATCGCTCTGCTTGTCTACGATCTATCTTCTCTTCCTAGGCGAACTCATTTCATCTCTGGTATTCGGAGTTTGATGAGAGACTATAATGACAAAACTATAGAAGCTGACCACAGCGGTCTAGTTCTTAGAGTGAGGGTACTGCGCTTGTCCATCAACTATTCTGTTTTTGTAAACGAGCTTCCCAGCCGTCTTGTCATGCTTGCTGCCAGAACAGACCCACACTGGACCAAGATAACAACCCTAGCTTTTTTATTTGCGCTAATTGCAGTTGTAGTTGTTTGGTCAAGTTAGAGTACTTCACAGCCATTTTGCATGCGCTGGCGCTCTGGCCCCTGGTCTTAGTTGCTGCAATGGATATAAGAAGCCTGGAAACACGGACATTTCATACGGGGGCGAAGGTTAAGAGTGGACATGTGCTCTCTGTTATAGGTGGTGGAGTGCTCCGTTTATCAACTTGCATAGGCAACGCGAGCTTGGCTGCACTCAATATGTTTACTATTGATCCTTCTTTATCCCTGGCTTTTCTAGTTTAGTCTAGAAAAAAGCTATCGCTGGCAAGTCTTGATTAGCAATAGCGAACCTGAGCTCTAGCCAAGAGCATCAGAGCTGAGCAAATGACAACCAGCTCCTGAGCTCTTAACTTATAAACTCGGAAGAGGGGGATAAGTACCGAGAGCTCGAAACCAGCCCACAATCGAGGGATTCATGAAACATGAAAATTATTATCAGCCAAACTGTGACACAAATGAAAGGGAGCCTTAAAGTATGCTGTGTCCATACAGTTAGATAGCAGGCGAAAAATTGAAATTAGAATCGATTCGGCTCAAAAATTTCAAAGCTTTTAGGGAAATCCATCTTACGGCTTTACCTAATCTCTGCGTTTTTGTGGGTGCAAACGGAACAGGAAAGAGCACGATATTTAGTGTTTTTGGATTTTTGAAAGATGCAATGACCAGTAATGTAACAACCGCTCTAGCCAAGCTTGGTGGAAGTCGTGGATTTACTGAAGTGCGAAGCCGAAATGCTCACGGTCCAATTGAGATTGAACTTCAATTTCGGGAAAGCACAGGAAAACCATTAACCACGTATTTTCTCCAAATAAACGAAAAGAACGGTCGTCCGTATGTCGAAAGAGAAGTTCTCAAATACCGAAGAGGAAGAAAAGGACAGCCCTGGCATTTTTTGGATTTTGCAAGAGGTACTGGAACGGCAGTCACTAATGAGCTTGAGACCATTATGGAAATTAGTGACCTGAAACGCGAAGAACAGACATTAAAGTCGAATGACATTTTAGCTATAAAGGGGTTAGCTCAATTCGAGCGATTCCCAGCGGTGTTATCTCTAGGAAATTTGATAGAGAATTGGCATGTATCCGATTTTCATATTAGCAGGGCGCGGCCTGAGCAAGAAGCTGGTTATGCAGAACACTTATCACGAGAAGGCGAAAATCTATCGCTGGTTATTCAGTACCTTCATCAACACCATCCAAAGGCTTTCGCAAAGATACTGACTTCACTAAAACGACGTGTACCAGGCATTTCGAATGTTGAATCTAAAACCACGGAAGAAGGGCGAGTTCTGTTGAAATTTCAAGATAATGCCTTTGAAGATCCATTCTTAGCCCGATATGTATCTGACGGTACCATCAAAATGTTGGCTTACCTAACTTTGCTATATGATCCGGAACCTCATCCTTTATTGTGTGTTGAAGAGCCAGAAAATCAGCTATATCCAACCTTACTCTGGGAACTGGCAGAGGAATTTCGAGCATATGCGAACCGAGGCGGTCAGGTATTCGTATCTACACACTCACCTGACTTTTTAAATGCTAGCGACCTAAATGAAGTATTTTGGTTAGTCAAAAAAGATGGTTACACCGAAATCCGTCGCGCCAAAGATGATGAGCAGATCGCAAGGTACATGGCGGACGGTGACAAGATGGGTTACTTGTGGGAGCAAGGCTTCTTTGAGGGAGCCGATCCCAAATGAATACAATGGTATTTTTTCTAGAAGAACCGTCGGCTAGGGAAATGCTGCAAGGTATTTTGCCTAAGATTCTACCGAGTGATATTCAGTGTCGATTTGTAGTGTTTCAAGGCAAACAGGATTTAGAAAAAAACTTGACCCGCCGGATAAATGGCTGGCTGACGCCGAATTCGGCGTTTGTAATAATGCGAGATCAAGATAGTGGCGACTGCAAAGATATTAAGCAGAGGCTTCTAACATTGTCTCAAAGTAGATTTCCTGTATTAGTTCGAATAGCCTGCAGAGAACTAGAATCGTTTTATCTAGGGGATTTAGCAGCAGTGGAAGCTGCTTTAGGATTAACGGGTGTTGCATCAAAGCAAGAGAAAGTGAAGTATAGAGATCCTGATCAATTAGAGAATGCCGCCGAAGAATTAAAAGTATTGACCAAGTACAAGTATCAGAAAATTAGCGGCTCACGTTCAATAGGTCCTCATTTATCACTTACTACAAATCGTTCTCGTAGCTTTCTTGCTCTTGTTCAAGGCTTAAAGGATCTGAGTGAATCATCTTTTGCATCAAGATAATATAAGCATTTGAAATGCAAGCAATTAAGCGCAGAAGCTACACAACGTTACTAGCAAAGTTTAGGAAATCGCTCAACGCACGAGCACCAAATGTGGTGCAACTCTATCAATAGAAAGAAAACAAAAGGCCCGCAATAAATGCGGGCCTTTCTTAGTTCATTAATTCAACGCTCGATCGCCCCAAAGAGCATTACTAACGTTTTCTTATCATGCCAATCTTTTCCGGGGAAAAGTTGGGATATTGTTGGGATGGGTTTTTCCAAAGTCCCGAAAGTCTTGGGCGATGAGAGACTCGAACTCCCAACCCCCTCGGTGTAAATGAAGCGTTTCAGTCAGTCTCATCTTTATTTTGCATGCATTTTATCTTTGATGCGGAAGATATTTCCGTGCGTCTCCATAACTTGAGATAAAGCCGGGCATCCATATTCTTCGAGAGACGGTAAAGCTGGGACGCGCTCATCGCGCCAGTGGCTGAAGACCTGACCTTGTTCTAGAGCCCTTAGCACTTCTTCTCTCATGTATTTGTCGGCAGGGGCGCCACTTAGACCGAGCTTTCTGGCACGATCTCCGATGGCACGACCGAAAGCATTATTCGACAGATCTTTGCGCGCATCTAGATAAAAGGGCTGACTGCCTGATCGGCCAGAGAAAATCGCTTCTGCGTATTCATTGGCGCGGAACAATAGATCAGCAGGCATGACTCCCAATTCAAAGGATGCCAGTGCCGATCCGTAAGCGTGCTGGAAACCATTAACTAATTGGCTGTGCACGTGCACAATCTTGCCATGTTGGTTGAAGCTATACGAATTATCCCAGAAGGTAGTGGCCGTGCCCAGTTCATCTTCCGTAGGTTTTGCTTGCCGTGAAACCGGAAGCAGGCAACTGCGGCCATACAATTCTTGCTCAGCAATACTGACTCGCCATAAAATCGAACAGATGTAGGTTCCAAGAACCAGCGGTAGAGCCACGGCCGCCCATATGATTTTGTTCTTGCGCGAGCGCGAAAGCGCCTTGTCCTGATTCAACGTGATTCCGATTTGCATCATCTGATCCTAGCCTAGATCACCGATGTGAGTATCCTTGGAGCCCGTTTCGATGTTCAGAAGAATCGAAGCGAAAGCTCATAAAGTCAGGTAAAGCGAGGCGTCGAAACGAAATAGATATTCTGGCTGAAGCGTAGAGATAGAACTTAGAGAACCAATAAAAATACGAATGAATGATCCATTCTCTACTTTGCCCGTCAGTGTAAGGCAAACGGTAAGGCGAGCGCCGAAGACTACCCAAAACAAAACCGGCCCTTCGCTGAAGAAGAGCCGGTCATGAATGTTCTAAATGGTTGCGGGGGTAAGATTTGAACTTACGACCTTTGGGTTATGAGCCCAACGAGCTACCAGGCTGCTCCACCCCGCAAAGCTATCTTACAACGACTTGATGGGATAATTCGAGGGGGCGGTCAAGAAATATCATGACTAAGTGCTAATTTTGCCAGCCCAGTTGTTCAATACATAGACCAGTACAGGATTTTCAGCTATGAAGGCAGTGTTACAGAGAGCTTCACGTGCCAGTGTGGTGGTGAACGGAGAGGTGATTAGCGAGTTTCAGTCAAGTAGTGATCATGCCTGCGGGCTGCTCATCCTTTTAGGCGTAGAACAAGGCGACAGTGAGGCTGACAGCATCTACTTGGCGACCAAGGCGGCTGAGCTTCGCATCTTTGAAGATGAGAATGGCAAAATGAATCTTGCCTTGCAAGAAGCGGGAGGCCAGGTGATAGTTGTCTCACAATTTACCTTGTTAGCCGATTGGAAGAAAGGCCGGCGGCCCGGATTTACCCAAGCGGCTGCCCCTGCTGAAGGCGAGAGGCTCTATCAGCATTTCTGCGAGGAGTTGAGGCAAAAGGGCCTAACAGTCGGCACTGGAGTCTTCGGTGCTGACATGAAAGTAAGCCTAGTCAATGACGGCCCGGTCACTATTTTGCTCGAAGCTCGGCAGGGCAAGCCAGTTTAAGTGGCCTAAGTTCTAACTCTGCTAAACACTAGCTCCACTAAACACTAGTATGCAATTTTCGGTCTGACAAAATTGTGGCCAATTCTTTGCGCAGAGTTTTTTGCACGGTTTCAATTGGGTCATCGGCTGCAATAGTTTGGAAGTTATACTCTTCGGCCATACGCTCATACTCGAACAATATCTGTGATTGATAGAGCTTGAAAGACTGGTATAAGTCATTAGACATGCCTATGTCTCGACCGGATTCATAAAAATCGAGGCCACCGCGAGTGGTGATGATGCGGCGCAGAAGTGGCTCTAGAGGCATCTTTAAGTAAACAACTAGATCTGGCTCAACGGCAAAGCTATAAAGTTCGCGTACCCATGATGGGTCTGCCCCTCTCACTACATCGCGGGCCAGAGCGGTATAGAAGTAGCGATTGGTTATCACTATATGTCCAGCTTTTAGGGCTGGAATAATAATGTTGTGTAGGCGGTCAGCCAGGTCTGTGGCGTAGAGCAGAGAAAAGGTGATGGTGTTCAGGGCGTTTTTTTCTTTGGCTTTGTCGATTACCCGAGTCATCAATTGTGACGACTTCCAGTCTGTTCTGGTTACGCCATAGCCTTCCACGTTCAGCCATGTCTGCAGCAATTGGGCTTGAGTGGTGCGACCAACGCCGTCGGTGCCTTCCAGCACAATTAGCTTTCCAGGATATTCGTGTTTAGCTCTTTTGCCGCTGCTAGGGCCTTTTTCAGTCATTTTGTTGCCTTAGTTAGTTAGCCTTAGTTATCGATTAGTTTTGTGGCGATTTCGCGGAAAAGCATTTGTTGCTCATGTATTGGCTTTATGGCCGGCATGGTGTGGAAGCCGTATTCGCTCACCATTTTGTCGTATTCATTGATAATGCGCGATTGAAAAATTTGAAATGATTCCATCGGATCGGCTGATAAGCCAACGTCCATACCTGATTCGTAGTAGCCAGGCATGCGGCTGTTGGCGATGCGAGCCAGCGAGATTTCTACTGGTACTTGAAAGTAAAAAGCGCCATCTGGGCGAATAGAAAAGCCGTAAAGACTGCGCACCCAGTCAGCGTCTACTCCGCGAGCGACATCTCGGGCAAAGGCTGTGTAGCAATAACGATCAGCGAGAACAATAAGACCGGCCTTGAGGGCCGGAATGATGATATTTTCAAGGCGGTCTGCAAAGTCAGTGGCGTGCAGCAGGCTAAAGGTTGTGGGAATTAGCGAATTTGAGCGTTTCGCTTGCTTAATTGTCTTTGAAATAAGAACGGAAGAATTCCATTCGGTGAATATGACGCTTTTGCCTTTTGATTCAAGCCAGTTGCGCAATAAGTCTAGTTGAGTCGACTTGCCAGAACCGTCTACGCCTTCAACTACGAAAAGCTTGCCGGGAAAGTTATGTTTGTTGTTGAGGCGCATACTTAAACGTGCTTTACCTTTAGACATCTTAAGTCGATGTCTCATGTGAGCAATTTCACAGTGATGTTTGCGAACATCGCTATTATATAAGGCATTATAAGTACGATTATAGGTTCATGCGTTGTTTTTAACCGATTGTCAGGGTTCTCTATGACTTCCAATTTGAAATCAAATAGAGCTCAAGCTCTACTTTTGTCGCTTTCGGTATCGATTGCCATTGGTGGCGAGGTAAGTGCTCTTCTTACTCCGCCTGCCGCGATGGCGCTATCTCTGAAAATGCCTAGTTTTAAAAAGGCCAAAGATGAGCCTGCTGCCGAGAATAAGGGCGAACCGAAAGCTACCAGTCCAGTCGCTAAGCCGGTGGAAAAACCTGTAGAAGCTGCCCCTCCGGCCAATAAGTTTCACTTTGGTTTCGGAAAGAAGAAAGAGTCACCAGCGCCCGTAGAGCCGGAGTCTAAGCCTGAGTCTAAGCCTGCCGAGTCGGTCAAGCCAGAGTCTAGCCAAGAACCTAGCCAAGAGTCTGCGCCAGGGCCTCGAATAAACCCTGAAGCTGAATCGCAGTCGGAGTCTAAAGTCGAGTCCAAGTCAGAGACTCAACCAGAAACTAAACCAGAAGCAAGACCAGAATCTATCTTTGAGTCGAAGGGCGAAGAGGCCCCCGGCTCAGCAAAAGCCCCTCTTCCTGGTTCAACCGTGGAAGGGGCGCCAGTGCCACCTCGAACGGAGCCACCTGAACCTCTAGAAAAGCCCACGCCGAAAACTCAAGCTGAGAGTACTAAAGTTGAGAGTTCTTCCGCTGCACCCGTACCTGGTGCTTCGGGGGCTGAGTCTACTGAAGCTCCAATAACAGAGCCACCTGAGCCTATCAAGAAAGCTGTGCCGGCCCTCCCTAAGGCGGTTCCTCTTGAAGAAGATGCTGCCAGTGAGCCAGTGAAAAAGGGCAGCGATAAAAAAATCGAGATGGCTCCTGACCAAGTAGAAGAGGAGACTGACGAGTCTGCTTCTGCTGCTGCCAAGCCGAAAGCTAAGCCTGCTGAGGCTGAAGCTGAATCTGAAGAAGTAGACGAGGCGGCCGCCGCCAAGAAAAAACGTAAGTTCCCTCGGCGCAAAGAAGAAATCGATGACGCCGAAGAGATGGAAGAGAGCGAATATCGCGACGAACAAGAGAAGAAGAAAAAAGAAGCCCATCTGCGCGAATTGACCGCACCATCTGTGCCACCATCGCAAAGAGACCCTGAGCCTCATTTGTTAAAGGCCCAACGCTTAACGAGGCAGGGTAAATTTAGTGATGCTCTAAGAGAAATCAATGTTGCTCTTAGTTTGAAGCCCATGTATTGGGAAGCCCAGTATCAAGGTGCGCTTATTTTTCAGTTGCAAGAGCGCAACAAAGAAGCAATAGAACGCTATCAGTATATTGTTGATCGACGCCCCGACTATATGGAGGCTTACATCAATCTCGGTTCACTTCTTGCCAAAGAAGGTGAGCTAGAAGAGGCTGAGGTGGCCTATCGTAAAGCAATTGATTTGCATTTCCATTCGATGTCGGCGCACTATAATTTGGCCAACTTGCAAATTAAGCAGAACAAGCTTAATGAGGCTCTGAAAGAGCTGAAAATTTGTTTGAAGTTGCAACCTCAAAATGCCTGGGTGCACAATAACCTTGGCGTGATTTATCTCAAGCGCAATTATCTCGAAGAAGCCGAAGAAGAGTTCACTAGAGCAACTAACCTAGAGCCAGCCAACAAAGCCTTTTCATCTAACTTGCTCTTGGTAAAGAACAAGCGTCGCAAAGCAGTTCAGGCTTAGGAACTCTAAGTACTCCAAGTACTCCAGGTACTCCAGGTACTACAAGTACTCTAGGACCCTTAGTCCTGTTGTCTCTACCTGAGTTAGTTAATTTGTACGCCTAAGTCGTTGGTCAACTGCACTTCTAGCTCTTGTCCTGGAGCTAAGCTGACATTGTCGCCAGAGCGGAAAATTGCTATGGCCGAGCCACCAATGGCAGTGGCTATGGCTGGCGCACCGAGGGTGGCAACGTTGGCGGCAATCAGTGCACCACGAGCAGTGCCTGTGGAAGACAAGCCTGTGACGGCGCGCACGTTGCCTTCTACTCTGGTGCCAAAGTTAGTGCCTGGATCTAGCTGACCTTTTTGATTAGTCAGGCCTTTTTGAAATTCAAGAGCGGCATCAAGTGGAATAACTTCGCCTGCTGGAGTGACAATCTGCTCAAGGCGCAAACCAATTTTTGCGGCGCGACTGAGTAATCTAGGTTTTGTTACTTCAAACACTCGGCCGCGCACGAGGCTGCCTTTGGCCAGTAGTAAGCTGGTGCCATAGAACAAATCATCTTTGACATGGGCTTCGAACAAGTCGCCGGGATTGCTGGCTTTTGCATCTACAGATGTTTCAAGGACAAGTTTAAGGCGAGTCTGCACTGGTAAAGAAGCTGATGAGGCGTCGGCTTTCAGCGCTGTTCCAGAACCAGAGTTATCTTGGCCGGAAATACGAGAACTAGAGCCTGTGTTATATGTGCGGCTCTGCCCTGCGGGCGCATTAGGGGGAAACTCAGGAACGTTTTTGGGGTCCATTGTCTCAATCGGGCAGTTCGTGCGCTGGGGGGCATAGCGCGGTTGGGTTGAATCTTGCCGGGCTAGGGCTGCAGAGCTAGACCAGCTCAATAGATTGAGAGTTGTCGCAGTAAGAGCCAACGCTCTGATAATCTGATTGTTTTGCACTTTACTCTTCCCCTGAGAACCAACTAGATTGTAGTATGTTTTCTTTATGACATTCATATGGCTTGGGCCAATACTTTGCTTATGACGACGATAAGCTAAGAAAGATTCCACTGAAGATGTGTTTGGCTTTTAATGGACGTCAAGTGCTCATCCTTAAGAATTTATCGACTAAGCGCTCATAGTGAGGAACAAGCTCTTCTAGGAGCTGGCTGCGCTCACTAATTAAGCTCAGGGGTGTATGCCTTTGAATGGTTGTCTCACGCGCTTTGACCCGTTTGGTAGCTTCATCGACGCTACAGTCGATGTAATGCATTTCTACCTGATAGCCGTGTTTTTTGACGGCTTTGACTAGGTCTAGGTGTTTTCTGTTGGTGGCGCTGTGGTCAAAGAAGATGTTCCTCTTCTCTTCTACAAGTACTTGCAATAAGTGGTAGCCAATCGCTCGTGCTGGCAACTCCCAGCGCTGAAATGCCTCTTCTATCCCTAGTTTTTTGCAGTCGTGCTGATAGCCCGTTAAGCTCTCCATCACTGTGTCGAATTGCACCAGGCAGAATGAGCCAGTGTTGCTTAAAAATCGCTGAGTGTAGGTGGTTTTGCCGCTACCGGGAATGCCACACATATGAATTAAGAGTGGTTCATGGCTCTTTGAGCTTCGCGGCTCTGCCAGCGCGGCCGCTATCAGGGCTCGGGCTTCGCCTTTTAAGTCCTCAGGCACATCCTCAAAATCGATGAGCTTGGCGCTCTTGATCATGGTCTAGTTAAGGGGCTAGTTAATTGGCAAAGAACGTTTTCAGAGCGAGGGTCTTCATTCCAGCTTAAAAGCGAATAGACTCCGCCGTCGCCGTTCAGTACGCTTATTTTTCCTGTGCCCATTTTGAATTGTTTGTCAGCCACGCGGCGCTCAAATTCACCAGCAATTAGCTTGAGAAAATAGCGTAGTCTGCCGTTGCTGCTCACCAGTAGCACCGTTTCGTCGGCGTGTTTTTCTTCTAGTTCTGACACTAGCTCTTGTACTTCTGCTGTTACTTCTGCTTCGCTTGATGCCCAGTGGCAGCCGCTTGGCCAAGTGCTGGTATTAATCCAATTCTTCAAGCTGTCGCCAAACTTTGTAGCGATTTCATCATCGCTCAGACCACTCCAGTCGCCATAATCTAGCTCTGTCAGGCGCTTGTCGATGATGGGTTGGCTGGCTTGATTAGATTGGCTCTTAGCCGACCGATTAGTCGCCTGTTTTGTTGCTATTATCTCAGCGAATTTCTTCGTTCTCAGCAAGGGCGCACAGTATATGGCTGCTAGGTTTGTGCCTTCGAGGGCGCTGGCTGCCCGTTCGGCCTGCTCTAGGCCAGATTCAACCAGGGGCAGATCGTTAGCACTGCCAACCCAGGTAACTTTGTCGCCAGGAGCGAAAGTATTGCCGTGTCTTGCTAGTATCAGTTTCATTTTAGTTTCAAGCTCAGTTTCATTTCAAATTCACTTTAATTTCAAGTTCGTTCTGTGCCCTGTTTAATTGGGGGCCAATTCAAAAAGTTCGCCTTGAGCAGCAATTATTTCTTGCACTCTTGGCACATCCGTGGGGCTGTCTACCGATCCGTGGGTGCGGCCTTTATAGTCGACCAGCACTATTCTTATAGGAATAGCGTTCTCTAAAGCGCGCAACTGCTCAAGGCCTTCGATTTTTTCAAGCTCTCCAGCTGGTAAGGCCAGATACTCTTTTAGGGCTGAATATGTGTAGGCGTAGAGGCCTATATGCCTGTAGAGTGGCGGCTCTTCCCCTTCTGGCAAAGTACGCAAAAAGGGGATAGGCGACTTAGAGAAATACATGGCGTCTAAGTGCTTGTTGAAGACAACCAGGGTGCCGCCTACAATGCCCGCGGCTTTTTGGGCGGCGAGATCTTTATATTCAGCTAGTGAAATTTTTACTGCCGGAGTAGCGATACGCACACTAGGGTCGGCCTTCATGGCCTTGATAACGTCGCTCAGTATCCATGGGGGCGTGAGAACGGCGTCTCCCTGCAGGTTGACGATGATATCGGCTTGGTTATCTAGTTGACTGACTGCTTCAAAGGTTCGCTCTGTGCCGTTTGTGCAGTCGTGGCTTGTGCGCACAACTTCAGCGCCAAAGCTCTTGGCGTGGTCTTCTATGCGGCTGTCATCAGTAGCAATCACGACTCTGTCGGCCAGAGACTGTTTGGCAATGCGCCAGGTGCGCTCTAGCATGGTGATGCCGCTTATCTTCACCAGAGGCTTGCCTGGGAATCTGGAAGAGTCATAGCGTGCCGGAATGACGATGATTGATTTCATCTGTTTCTACCTTATTTGAGCATTTAATTATACTCGATGATAATTATCGGCCTCAGCCGGGCAGAATGTCTGGGTGCACATATCCTGTTTAGGTGCACCCATTAATTGGGGAATGCTCATGGAACATAGCTCAGCCAGCTGCGATTGTTGCGACCGCAAGACCATGAATGCTCAGATTAGAGAAACCCTTGTTGCCTGTGAGAACGAGGTTATAGATGGAGCGCGCAAGGTCGTCAAAGGTGCTTCCGATCCGTTTTCAGGTGTAATCAAATTTTTAGAAGGGCGCCCAGAGGGTGCTTCTTTGCATGGTTACCTGGTTAATCGAGTGTTGATGGAGACTTTTGGCTCGAAAGACGAGATTCCTGGTTTGATTCGGGCTATCGCCTCTCATGTGCGCGAAGTCATTAGACAATCCAATGTCATCAGTATCATCAATGAGCACCCAACAGCCGAGCGCTGGGGCAGTTTCATTATTAAGCAGAAAGAGAAAATTAGATTTGAAGTGGGCCACGAAAAAGGCTGTTTGGTCTTGAAGAACATTGCTGGCTTGGTGGGCAGCGAACATGGTGTAGAATGCCCCCTTGAGAAAATTTTAGTGCAGAACGGAAAGCTTGTTGTGACCTTAAACATGGGCTTCCTTCATCCGCAGAAGGTGTTAGATCTCTAAAGTCGACGACATCAAAGTATTTGCTCACAGAGGCGGCCGAGAATGGGCGCCGGAGAATACTCTTGCTGCGTTCAAGAACTGCTTAGAGTTAGGAGTCGACGGCATCGAGCTAGATGTACAGCGCTGTGCCAGCGGTGAGCTAATTGTTATTCACGATCAAGATCTAGGTCGCACCACTAATGGTGTAGGCCTGGTTGGCGATATTACCTATGACGAAATACATAGATTGAGTGCTGGTCAGTGGTTTGACATTGGCTATAGAGAAGAGAAAGTGCCGTTGCTGTCTCAAGTATTAGATATGGTGGCAGGGAAGTTGCTGCTCAATATTGAGATCAAGAATGCGCCCACGGCTTACCCCGATATTGAAAAAGAGCTATTGGCAATGCTCTCTGATTACAATCATAACGACAAAGTAATTGTTAGTTCGTTTGATCATTATGTTTTGCAGCGTTTGCGGCAGCTCGATTCTGATATTCAGTTGGCTCTGCTGGCCGATGCTATCTTAATTGATATGCCAAAGTATGCTCTTGATTTGGGCGTTAACTATTTGCATTTGTGTTTGGGCTCTTGTCGTGCTGAGATTGTCGAAGAGGCTCACCAAGCTGGTCTTAAGGTCACTGGCTGGACGGCCAACGGTAGACGAGCCTGGCTTGATGCCATTAAGATGGGTGTGGATGGCATTGTTACTGATGATCCTGCCGAACTGATGGTTCTCCTCGGCCGAGCCATGCTGCTTGACTAACAAATAGCTTAATTTCGCCTACTTCGGCTGTATTTTATCTAGGCCCTTTTGTGCTAACTGTTTCAGGCGCAAGGGTGCTAACCTGTCGTCCAAAACTCGGCGGTAGTGAACGATAGCCTCGGAATTGCGGTGCAGCATTACTGAGGAGACAGCCATTAAATACTGTAGTTCGATGGCGGCAGGATTGCGCTCATACATGGTTTTTAGTTGGCTGAGAGCGGCTTCGTAGCGGCCTTCGCGAATATCTACCAGGGTTGTTCTTATGGGGCTGTCGGCAACGACTGTGAAAAAACTTGCTTCGTTTTTGTTGGCTGCTGGTTTATTTGTTGAATCAGGGTCTAAGAGTCCTGGCTTTTGTGGTTCAGCATTAGGGTCTGCTGTGCCCTCTTCTTTGGCCAACTGCTGTGCTTTTAGGAGGGCTTCGGCCGCTCCAGGGGTGTCGCCCATATTATTACCCGTACCATCAGCCGGGCCATCAGCCTTACTTTCAGGCGAGTCAGCAGCTGGCGATGGCCCGTCTGTCTTTTGGTTCGGACTTGAGTTGGGATCTTGCGGGGCGGCATCGGCCGAGGCAGACGTCGATGCCGACGTATTGAGTTCAGGGAAATCGCCCGCTCGCGATGGATTGGGATCGTCGGAGCGGCCTAGCCCTTCAAAGGGATTGCCACCACCGATTGCGTCTGGTCGCGCCGGGAGAATGCTTGGACCCTCCTCCTGGCCAGTGGCCGATAAATCCAAGGATAGAGTCAGGCAAAGACCAAACAAGCAAGCGCCTAACTTAGGGCTGATTGTGGCGCTTCTTTTTGTAGAATAACTCTTCCACATAACACTTTTCCGCATACCACTTTTTCCGCATAACAGGTCTTCCACAGAGCAGTAGATTTAGCGGGTATTGCTGCGTACCAGCTTAGAAACACCGGGTATTTCTAGATATTTGCCCCTCATCGACTGGACAACACCAGCGATTACTGCGAGCAGATAGATTAACTGAACGCCTTGCATGATAAAGACCAAGCCGGTACCTAATACACCGCTAGCGCCGGCCGCCGCCGGGCCGAAGAGTCCAAGTATGCCGCCTAGGGTGTTGCCCAGAGCACTGCCCGTCCAAGAAATAAAAGTGTTGAAAATCGATAGCAATATCGCTTGGACAAAGTGAAAGCGGAAAAACATATTTTTGCTATAGCGGCCATTGGCTATTACATAAATCAGGCCAGCAATGCCGTAGGTGAGGTAGCTGGCTGCTGACATCACCTTCATCGTCATGTCTGAATCTTTTTGAAGCTTGGGTTGAAACTTGGCTGGCATTTAATTCGCTCCACCGGTACTTTTTGCGCTGTCTTAGCGCTGCTGTTCTGTACTTTTACATTTTACAGTCTAATTTCGGGAAAAACTTGCGGCTATTCTTGGTTTATCAACCCTACTGGGGTGAAAGATCGCCTAAACTGATTGACTGGCTGTATTAAGGGAACATTTAATGGCAGATATGTCTGACCATGAGCAATACCCACGAATAATTGACTTGCTTTCGGCTTTCGAGCTGGAAGACGTCATGGAGCGCGTGGGTAATCTTCTCGTTTCGGTCAGTGGCGCCCAGTCTGCTGCTATTCTGATGTGGGACGCCGACCTCGATACATTCGCTGATCGGGTCTATGTGGGCGATAAGCAGAAAGACTTGCGGGCCTTGACCGATGCTTTTGTCGAGGCTTATGACGTCGAAGGCTTTGATGCTGGTGATGTAGAGCTGAAAGTTGAAGATCTTTTGGAAAATGAAGATATTACTTTGCCCGCCTCACTGTTGAAAAATCTTGGTGATGTTTATCTTCTCACTGCCATCAATCAGGGCGTACGTCGGGCCTTTGTGCTCTTTACTGGCGCCGAGCTGCCGGCAGTAAGCGTGGTTGAAGAAGCAATTGCGCCCTATCCAATTGCATTGGCTCTGGCGCGGGGCTGGGAAAGCAAAGAATTGCAGCGCGAGAATGAACGCTTGCGCAGCCAGTACGAAGAAATTGAAGACAAGACTAGCAATATGGAAGAGCAAACGCGCAAGCTCATCCATGACATTACCGCTCGTGATGCCATTCGCATGAAGCACCTTGAGCGTGAACGTTTGGTTTACTGGATTAGTAATGCTGTTCGTAGTTCAGTGCACATCAAAGAAGTGCTTGATACTACTGTTGAGAAAATTGGCGCTACTTTTGGCGTTAGCCGCTGCTTGCTACTAAGGCCTCATGATAGGCTGACTGAGCTTGATGTCTTTGAGTATACTCAACTCAATGTTGCTTCTGTGAAAGAGATGTTTCACAGCGATCTTGGTCGCGACTTTACCATCAAGGCCTTGAGCAAAGAGACTCCTGAAAATATTGAAGATCCTGATCACGATGACCGCACAACTTATGATCGGGGATTTTTGAAAGAAATGTCTTTGCGCAGTGGTTTGATTGTGCCCCTGGTGATGCGCGATCAAGTGCTCGGTGCGCTGTTCTTGCAAGACACTACAGTCAGTCGCGATTGGAGCATTGATGATATTTCGTTGATTGGCTCTCTCGCCGATAATCTTTCGGTAGCCATTGAAAACGCTGAGTTGCACCAAGAGCGTGAACGGCAGGCTGTCATGGATGGTCTTACCGGGGTATTTAATCGCCGTGCTTTCACCGAAGCCTTGCATAAAGAGTTTGAGCGCGCTAAGCGCTATGAACACACGCTGTCGTTGATTATTGTCGACCTCGATTTCCTCAAGAAAATCAATGACAATTTTGGCCACATGGCAGGAGACGAAGCTATTCGCGCTATTGGCCAGGTGCTGCGCCAATCTTCTCGCTCGATAGACTTTTGTGCCCGCTACGGTGGCGAAGAATTTTGTTTGCTTTTGCCTAATACCGAAATTGACATGGCTGAGCAACTGGCCGAGCGTTTGCGTCGCTTGATCAATGAAATTGCTGTTGAAGGATATGGCAATATCTCCGCTAGTCTTGGAGTAGCTAGCTTCCCACTGCATTGTGATTCAGCTGATGATCTATTTCATAAGGCTGACGAAGCGCTTTATTGCGCTAAACAAGGTGGGCGCAACTGTGTCAAAGTGTCTACAGGGCAAGGTTCCGGCCACCATTCTGCCGCAGCCGGGGCCGAAGCTGAAAACACACCTGATAACACAGCAGAGACTGTCACAAATTAACTGTTAAAGCAAAATATAGTCAGATTCGCTTTTTGCCGAGAAAGGTATAAAGTGATTTAAGAGCCGTCTTTACTGAAAGGGAGTGAGCCCACTGTGAGCATCATCGATAATGTCATCAACACTGTTACCAAAGAGGTAAACAAAGTTCAGTCGCGGGCCCAGGAAGGTATTCAGGCGTTCAATTTAGCTAATCAAATCAAAGAGTTGGAGCGCAAAAAACACGCCAAGATGGCGGAGATTGGTAGACTCGTTTTTGATAAGCATCAAAATAACAAAGATGTCAGCGATGACCTCTTGAAAGAGCGTTGTAGTGAAATTTCGGCTGTTGATCACGAGATCTCTGTACTGCAATCTGAGCTAGATCAAATCAAGATTAACCATGATCCTGATGCCACCCCTTCGCAGAAAGCCGAAGCCAAAGCAGGTTACAGCACTTCAGCTGGGTTCCACTGTCACAGTTGCGGTGCACCGGCTAATCGCGAAAAGGCCTTTTGTCCTGCTTGTGGCGAGTCGCTGAAATCTTCTGATGATGCAGAGTCCGACGCAAAGCCCGACACAAAGACAGATGGCAAGAAGGCTAGTGCTGGAACAGATGAAGTTGAAGTCGAGCCAGAAGACGATTTGCCTCACACACCAACGGTCTAGCTTTTGATCGCAAGTCTTAAGTCAACACTTAAGTTAAAGCTCATTGCCGAACAACCAGAATATTCTAATAAAAGAAATTGAACTTTTATTCCTTCTAGGGCGTCCAATACTATATGGATAACTCTTAGGAAGTCATGAAGTTAGTTCTGAAATGTTCGTTTGCCTTGTTATTGCTTGCAGGTAATTGCCTGCCTGCATTGGCACAGCTTCGCTCTGAACCGGAGTCTTCTGCTCCTATCGGGCTTACCGATCCGCCGGGCAGTGCTTCCCTCGACCAGCTCTATCCTGAGCCAAAGGGCGGTGCCCCTTTCTCTTCCAGTACTCCTGATATGGTCTTGACTGGTGCCGAGCTAGATAAGGCCCGTTCCATTTCATTGGGCCAGATTAATATGTCTGAGCTTTTGCCCATTGGCCGCGGTAAGTTGCCGCCAATTAAGCTAGAAGCAGCCTACAACGAGCAGCTAAGTCTTAAGCAAGCCTTGCTTTACGCTCTGGGCAACAATTTGCCCATTCGTATTTCTCAAGCGGGCTATGACGCCCAGCGCTATCAATTTCTCGGTTCATTAGGCAACTTCCTGCCTGATTTTACTCTTACTTATCGCGGCCAACGTACTGACACGCAAAAGGGCACAGGTACGCCTTTTTTCACAAATTCGGCAACGATTCGCTACCCTCTTTTTCAGGGCGGCGGTGTTTTATTCAATTCGTTGGCTAGTATGAACAGAGCCAAGGCTGGAAAAAATGCCTACCGCGCTAGCATCAATGACACCATGTTTAGTGTCTATCAGAAATACAATGATCTGCTTTTAGCTCACTTACTGTTGCGTATTCGGGTCAAATCAGTAGAACTTTCGCGGGCTCAAGTGGCGCTCAATCAGCAGCTCAAAGATGCTGGGGTCGGCACCAATTTTGCTATCTATCAGTCGCGCACACAGTTAGCTTTAGACAAGCAAGCCTTGCTACAGCAGCAGGTTGCTCTCAGGCAAGCGGCCTTGCAGCTTGCCCTTTTGCTCAATACTAATATTGCTATCAATTTTTTGCCTGAAGAAGAAAGAGTAAGCGAAGCCAAGCTTTTTTCTAGTCAAATAGATGTTAATAAGCTTGAGAGTGCTGCTGCTAAATATAGACCAGAGCTAAAGCAATTTGAATTTCTTCGCCGAGCTGCCGACCGCAATATCCAAGTGGCCGCAGCACCGCTCTATCCCACATTCCAGTTCTTCACCACCAAGACCGTGACAAAAACAGGTGGCAGCAGCGGCAGCAGCAATAACTTGACTGGTTCTACTGTCATTATTCCTACAGGTGGAAATGGTGGTGGCAGCATTGGTATCAGTGGTGGTGGTGGTAGGTCTTTTAGTGCCGGCTTCGATTTGAGTTGGAATCTTAATGGCTTTGGTGTCGTCGATGCTGGTAATACTTTGGCCGCCCGGGCCTTGGCGCGGCAAGCGATGCTGCAGTCGAATCAACAGATAATTGCGGTGCTGCAACAAGTTCGCAGCTCTTATCTCAATATGCTCACAGCTGAAGCCCAAGTCGATGTCGCTGGTGAAGCGGTGGTTTCAGCTACTGAGCAACTGCGTCTTGCTAATTTGCGCTTGCGTTATGGGCAGGGTATAAATCTAGAGCTTATTCAGGCTCAGCGCGAATATATTAACTCCCTAACCCTTCAGGCTCAGGCTATCATTGCTTACAATGTATCGCAGGCACAATTATTGCGAGATACCGGTCTAATATCTGTAGCTACCCTTACCGCTGAAGCCAGGCCGAATTTATGACCATTCAAGATTCTACAAGCAGTCTTCCCCTCGTGAGTAATTCGATGAAAGCAGGCGGTCCCGAAAAACATAAGCCGAAAGTTTTGATCTGGGCTGCCATTGCCCTAACTATAGTGGCTGCTGGGGCTTACTATTTCTTCTTCGGTCAAAGTAAAGTCGATAGTGATTGGAAGAAGAACACGGTGCAGGTGAAGCGCACTGAAGCCGATATCACGGTAGTTGCTACCGGCATAATTCGCCCTGAGCGAGAAGTTAAGATCAGCCCTAAAACTACTGGCCTGCTTAAAGAATTGCTAGTGCGCCAAGGCGAGCGTGTCAAGCGCGGACAGCTTTTGGCACGTATGGACGACAGCAATTTAGTCGGTCAGGCTGAGTCAGCCAAGGGCGCATATCTGGCTGCTCTAGATAACTATGAAAAAATGAAAGCTGGTAATCGACCGCAAGAGGTCGCTGCTTCTTTCTATCAGGAACAGAAGGCCCGTCAGGGTGTCAATAATTCTGAGCGCAATATCAGTAGGCTGAAAGCACAGATGGAGGCTACACGCGCCACATTAGCTCGCGACGAACAGTTTGCTCTCACCCAAGCTTTCTTGGCCAATAATGGTGCTATTTCAGATCAAGATCGTATTAATGCCCAGACACAAGCCCGCGTCTCGCGCTCCAATTTGCTGGCTGCTGAAAGTGAATTAGCTCAAGCACAAATGGCCAAGTCGCAGAGTGAGACTGATCTCTCTACAATTAAGCAGCAAAATAACATGATGAAATCGGGCTTCAGAAGGGAAGATATTGCTGCAGCTCAGCATAATGCCGCTCAGGCCAAAGGGAGTTTGACTCAAATTGAAAGCCTGATGCGCGACACTCGCATTCTTGCTCCGTTTGATGGCATCATTACGCAAAAATATGCTGATGCTGGTGCGATTGTTACTCCTACTACTTCTTCCTCCACTACTTCAGCTACATCCAGTTCAATTGTGGCTTTGGCTGGGCGCTTAGAGATGGTGGCGCAAGTATCTGAAGCCAATATTACTAAAATCAAAGTCGGTCAGGAGGTAGAGATTACTGCTACGGCTTCACCTGACAAAGTCTTTCATGGCCGGGTGACACAGATCGCTCCGGCGGCTATTGTCACTACTAATGTCACTACTTTTGAAGTCCATTCTGCTCTGCTAGAACACGCTGAAGATGAGCTTCTTGCTGGCATGAACGTCAGTGCTACCTTTAAGGTTGGTCATGAAGACAATGCTTTGACCGTACCGGCTGTTTGTGTGGTGTCGAGAAAGGGGCAGGCAGGAGTATTCGTGCCTGATGCTAAAGGCGAGCCGCAATTCAAAGAGATTAAAACAGGCGCTTCTCTGGGCCGCACTGTCATTGTCTTGTCTGGCTTGAAAGAAGGCGATCTGGTCATGAAGGGCCTGAACAAAGCTCAGCTAGGAGCGGAAGGCTATGGCGGTGCTGCTGGAGCCGGAGGTCGAGGTGGTCGCGGTGGTGCGCCAGGCGGCGGCGGTGGTGGTGGTGTTTCCACTCGTGGCTTTGGTCGCTAAATGGGTCTTGCTGAATTATTCTTGATTGCTTGGCAGGGCATATTGAGCAATCGTCTGCGCAGTGGCTTGACGGTGCTTGGCATCGTCATTGGTATTGCCTCGGTTATTACCCTTATGGGTATTGGTGAGGGTGCTAAGCTCGAAGCCGAAAAACAAGTGCAGGCCCTAGGCGTCAACCTAATTTATATCAGGCCTGGTTCCAGTGGTACTTCTGGTGTCTCTATGGGCCAAGGCACAGCGCCAACTCTGACCTACGAAGATGTACTTGCTATTAAAGAAAATTGCCCCGCTGCTGAGGATGTGGCGGCCCAATATACAAGCTCCTTCCAGATTCAAGTGGGTGAGAAAAATACTTCTACGACTGTTGTCGGCACCGATCCTTCATTTCCGGATATTCGTAATTTCCATACTGCTCAAGGGCGCTTTTTCACGGTGCAAGAGGCTAATAGTAGTGCTCGGGTTTGTGCCATTGGTGACGGTGTAGTCGAAGATCTTTTTTCTGGTGGTGCTGCTATTGGCAAGAAGATGCTGATTCGCGGCGAACTATTTACGGTCATTGGCGTGATGGAACATAAAGGTGCCAATGCCACTGGTGATCAAGACGATCAGGTTTTCATTCCGATTCAAACTGGTTATTCAACTTTGTTTGGTTTGAATCTCGTTTCTGGTCGAGCCGTAAAGAGTATCTTGGTGCAAGCTAAAGCTGGTGAAGACTTGCAGGCACAATTTCAAATTACTAACTTGCTTAGGCTAAGACACAATATTCAGTCACCTGATGGTGATGACTTTACCATTCGCACGCAGATGGATATTTTGCAGACGGCTCAATCTATAACTGGTGTATTTGCTCTTTTACTTGGTGCCACTGCATCTATTTCATTGTTGGTTGGTGGCATTGGTATCATGAATATCATGCTGGTTTCGGTGACTGAGCGCACTAGAGAAATAGGTATTCGCAAAGCCATTGGTGCTAAATTTCGCGATATTTTGATGCAGTTTGTTTTTGAAGCGATTATACTTTCTCTTACCGGTGGTATCTTAGGTATCTTGCTTGGCCTTGGCAGCGCTTATTGGGTTGGTAGCTTGGGCCAGTGGAAAACCGTTGTCACGGCACCGTCGGTGGTGCTTTCTTTTCTTGTCTCTTTGGGCATTGGTTTGTTCTTTGGCATCTATCCTGCCCGCAAGGCGGCATTACTTGACCCAATTGTGGCATTGAGGTCGGAGTAAATGGCAAGTTTAATAGATTTGCGCTCTATCAATCGTGTCTATGAAATGGGCGGTGAGTCACTTTATGCTCTCAACAATCTTACCTTGTCAATTGATGCTGGCTCGTATGTGGCCATCATGGGCACGTCTGGATCGGGTAAGTCGACATTGATGAATATTATTGGTTGTCTCGATCGCCCTACATCTGGCTCTTATTCTCTTGATGGCGTTGATATATTGCGCTGCACTGACGATCAACTGGCAGAAGTGCGCAATGCCAAAATTGGCTTTGTTTTTCAGCAGTTCAATTTGCTTGCCAGTATGACCGCTATCGACAATGTCATGCTGCCCATGGTTTATGCCGGTGTGCCAAAAGCTGAGCGATACAGCAGGGCGACGCAGGTATTAGAACAAGTTGGTCTTGCCACCAGGCTAGAACATCGCCCTAATCAACTTTCTGGTGGACAACAGCAGCGGGTTTCGATTGCTCGTGCTCTGGCTAACAGGCCAAGCATATTGCTGGCTGACGAACCGACGGGCGCCTTGGATAGTCACACGGCTGAAGATACAATGCATTTGTTCAACGAGTTAGTTTCTCACGGAATTACAGTGATTGTGGTCACTCACGATCAAGATACTGCTGATCATGCTCGCCGAATTGTGCGCATGAGAGACGGTCAAATAGTCGATGATAGCGCGTCAAATAGTAAGTCATAAATAGTTTGTACTTAGATACTTTTGTTATTGGCTAGTGCACAGTGAACAGAAGCCAATTTGCCAGTATGTAGACAAACAATATTGCTATGGCATCCCCAGCTAGAAATAGCAGTCTTTTTTCGGCGCGATAGGTCAGTGAAATAACTACGATAGCCATTGAAATTACAGCGGTTAGGGCCGTCAAAACGTTGAGCTCTGAGACCGAGCGCAGCAATGGTGCTTTCAGATAGCAAACGTCAATTACAGCCAAGATAACTACATTGAAGAGATTGCTGCCTAGAACATTGGCCACGGCCATGTCGAACGCTCCAAGCCTTGCTGCTGCCAGCGATACTGTTACTTCTGGCAGTGAGGTTGTGATCGCTATAAAAGAAGAGCCGATGAAGCTTTCGCCCCAACCGGTAGCTTTAGCAATGCGCTCGCCTAGTTCAGGCAAGAAGCAAGCTGCTACAACAATTAGGATTGAGTAGAAGCTAAAAAACAGAATAGACTTGCCCAGAGTCGCACCTGGTTCTGTTGCTTCAGCCAATTCGCCAGCAAATTCTTTTACCCGAGTTTGTTCATATGAGTATATTAGTTTCATGGCAATGAAATAGACAATAACAAAGGCAATGCTCAGAGGATCTATTGAGTTGAGTGAGGTCAGTATTGGTAAATGTTTGCCGAAGAGAATGTCGATGGCGGCAAAGCTAACTAAGACAATACCAAAGCCAGCGGAGAGCATGTGCCCTTGATGCACCATTAGCGATACTGGCCTCTTTCTTGAGACGAGATCGAGGGCGGCAATAATCAACATGTTGAACATACAGCTGCCCAATGTTCCACTGACGGCCATATCTGGCAGGTCATTGAGAGTAACTGCCGATATACCTGTAATTAATTCGGGTAATGAGGTAATTGTTGCAAGTAGTATCAGGCCGACCCAATTGCGGCCTAGCCCGGTTTTTTCGGCAATGACATCGCCATGACAAGTCAACTTCGTACCGGCAAACATAATCACAGCGGCACAAAGGGCAAATTCTATCCAGATATTAGACATTGGTATAGTCCGATTGTTAGCGCTGGTAAGAATACCATTTTATTCTTGAGCAAAGCTTGTGATTAGTTCACTGTATCGCCTCAGCAGCTGTGGTTTTACATTGTCTGGGAAATTGAGGTGGGCAATGAGATGGCGGTCGATTTTCTTGTTGTAAGGTGCCATTAGTAGACTGCTGAAATAGCGGTATTCAAATTGCTGGGGCACCATTGCTGCACCAGCATAGCGGCCTGCTGACTCGCTGACAGAGCAAAGAATTCCGCCGCGGTTGGGTCCTTCTTGTGCCCTCGCTTCTTGCCATTCGCCAGTTTTGAGAGCATGGTGAATGAGGAAGCTTCTGGTGTTGAAGCGGCACTCAAAGCCGTTAGTTTTCCTTGTGACCTTTGCCTGAGGGTAGAATTCAAGTAACAGGGCCTCAAGCTTGGTAAATAGTTGCTCTACTTCTTTGCTGGGTTGTTGGGGATTTTCTGGTTGACAAAAGCATGGTTGTTCCCAGGGGATACAAAGAACACTAAGAATACTTAGAGTACTTAGCACGCTAAGCAGTATCGCTAATTTTCGGCCGATGCCAATGTGCTTGTTCATTTCGCTACCCATTTTCGCAATGAAATGGTTGGATTGAGAGGGCTAGAATGCTTCCTTGCTATGACGCTATTGAATCTTAGCTCATCTGAAGTTGTTAGATTGCCTGGTTTGCTGGGCAGGTTTAGGTTACATGGCATTTATTGCACAGTCTCACGAGCAAGAAGCAGATTTCGGAAACCTGAAAGTTATTGCATAGTTTTGAGCAGTAAAGTGGCCAACAAAATGTCCAAAAAACAGATATTGATTTTAGGTGGGGGCTTTGCCGGGGTAAAATGCGCTCGGCGGCTGCGCACCCTGCTTCCCGAAGAAAGCTATAACATCATTGTCTTCAATCGTGAAAACCATATGGTTTTCCATCCACTTTTGGCAGAGGTGGCATCTGCCGCTGTGCAGCCCAAAGACGTTGGTGCTCCTCTGCGTCAGCTCTTGCATCACGTGCAATGTCGTACCGAAGATATTTTGAATATCGATCTCGACAATAGTCTGGTCGAGTATGAAGCTCATGACGGTAAAAGACGCCAGATGAAGTACGACCAAGTGGTTCTGGCCTGTGGCAATGCACCCAATCTAGCTCTAGTACCAGGTATGGACGAGCATGCTTTTGGCTTGAAAACAATTGGTGACGCTCTGGCTTTGCAGGCTCATATCATGCAGCGACTGGAGAAAGCTGAAGTTTGCGATGATCTCAATCGTAAGCGTTGGTATCTCTCATTTATTGTTGTTGGTGGTGGCTTCAGTGGAGTTGAGGTAGCTGGCGAGATTAACGATCTCCTGCATAAAAGCCTGCGCTTTTTTGAAAATATTAAACCTGAAGATATCTCGGTTGTGATCATTCATTCGCGTGATCAAATTTTGCCAGAAGTAAGTCAGTCGCTGCGGCTTCGCGCAAAGGCCAAAATGGAAGAGGCAGGGGTGAAAATTTTGCTCAATGCCCAAGCTTGTCGTGCTACCCCAGATGGCATAGCTTTGAAAGAGGGCAGAATATTATCCGGTGGAACAATCGTTTGTACTGTCGGCACCAGCGTTTTGCCAATAGTCGAACGACTTAGCGTGCTGAAGAAAAATAATCGTATTGCCGCAGAGCCTGATATGAGTGTGCCTGGCTACCTTAATGCTTGGGCCATTGGTGATTGTGCGGCTATCGTCAATGCTTTAGACAATCAGTTGTGCCCTACTGTGGCACAGTTTGCCGAGCGCCAAGGGGTGCAGGTCGCCGACAATATTTTCAGTCGCTTGCAGGGGCTGCCGACTAAACCATTTTCATTCAAGATGCAAGGACAGCTTTGTTCTATTGGTGGTCGCAATGCCATTGCTGAAATTTCTGGTTTGCATATTTCAGGATTTATAGGCTGGTTCATTTGGCGCGGTGTTTATTTGATGAAGCTGCCATCGCTTTCTCAAAAAATCAAGGTTGGTCTAGAGTGGGGCTGCGACTTAATTTTCCCCCGTACTCTAGCGCATTTGAGGGCCGATCCATCTAAGCGAGTCTCTCGTGCTTTCTATGCCGCTGGAGATATGATTTTCAATCAAGGTGATGCTGCAGCTGAATTCTTTATGATAGAAGAAGGTGAAGTTGAAGTCTTGAAAATGCCTGAACCTAGTATTAGTGGTAGTACTACTGGTAGTGCTGGAGATGTAGTGGCTGTGCTTGGCCCAGGCGACTTCTTCGGCGAAGCTGCTTTGTTGAGTGACCGGCCGCGCAATGCCAGTGTTAGGGCTCGCACCGATGTCGAAGTAGTGGTGCTGGGGCGCAGTGTCTTTACTCAAATATCAATTGCTTTGTCGCCATTGCGCGATGCTGTTGCTAAGGCTGTAAAACGCAGGGCTTCGCCCAAAAGTCTTGATGAGTATAGGCATGTGCTTGCCTCCATTGCTTTGTCGCAGGTGACTGATGCTTTGCCAGGAGCGCCCTTGCAGCCTGAGAGTACGGTGGAGGATGCTATTGCCCGCATCAATAAACATCGCTTAGATTTTTGTTGTGTCGTCAATAAGTCGGGATTATTGGTTGGTATCGTTACTCGCACTGATCTGCTTGCGGCTATCGAAGTGGCTACTGCACTGCAAGACAAGAAGGCCGCCGATATCACGATCAGCGAAATTATGGTCAAAGATCCAGTGGCAATTACTCTTGAAGATACGACACTCTTGGCTTTGCTTACTATGCGAGAGCATGGTCTTAAGCGTATTCCAGTGTTGGAAAGTAGAGCCAATCGCACGCCCAAAGGTTATGTGCGCATTGAAAATATTATGGACCATGTTGTGCGCGATTTGGGCTCAGGCAAATTACTTGCCTCAAATGCGCCTATGACACGCGAAATAGACTTTCCCAAATTTGAGTGAGTTACTTGGCTTGCGAGACTAGGACCGAGAATTACCACAACTTCGACACAACTTCCTAGCAATATAAGAGGCTCATCCACCCCAATGAGCAGGAAAATACTATGTCGGAGAAAAACTCTGCAGTCGAGTCCCCCAAAAAACTACATCAGGATGCGCTGGCTTTAGCTGATTTGGGAACCCATGCACTGATTGGTGATTACCAGAGTGAGCAAAAGCTTAAGGCTGAAATACGTGAGTTAGAAAAGAATCCAGCTCACCTGAAGAGTCTGGCTACAGAACTATCAAATATCAAAATAACAAGCGATCAACTACCTGTCAGCGCCACTTTTGATAGAAGTTCTAGTGGGGAGGTTACTGCTCTTGTCTTTGAGTCTAGCAAGGAACTCAAACACATTGTAGGGGCTAACGAAGCAAAATACGCGGAGTGTGTATCAGGCCGAATAAGTTCGCCTAACTTAGTTTTAACTCCGCAAGAAGCATGCAAGAGTTTGGATGTAAATGCTTCACCTGGACCATTGTCTGATCGATTAACAATTCCTGTTACCTCACCTAGTCAGCCCGGTTAAGTTAGATTTTTAGCATAGTCCGACCAAGAGCGTGCTGTCATAAGCAGCTAGCCATCTGCTCTGTGAAGCGGATGGCTGAGTTGGTTGTCGTTGTCACTATTGAATTCGATGCTGAGTCTAAATTCTCACGTTCTTTCCACAGTCTGGACAGAAGAAGAATGATGGTGCAATCTTGCTTGTGCAGTGTGGGCAGACCCGCAGATTTACTTCTTGATCGGTTGTGGGATAGCGCCCAGCCATGATTTCTTTGAAAGCTTTAGTTTCTGACCAAGCCTTAATTTCTTTGGCGCGGAACACTGGAATTGGGTGAGACTTAAACAACTCTTGCAATAGTTTGTAGACTTTGTTCAGTGTGCTGTAATCCATTTCTTCATAGCTATCTGCTTGCTTGAGAAATTCCTGGCAGCTCATTTGTTCAAAAACAGTCTTTGAACCAGCCGAAAGTTTCATGTGGGCATTGAGGCAGATATTGACGTCTTGGGCCACGAGCAGCTCTGCTCTATCGGCAGTCATTTCTGATTTGCGTGACCAATCGAATAGGGCAATTTGAAGGGCGATATTGGCCAAGCCGCGAATCGGAATGACCATATCAAACACAGTAATAATCATCATCGCTAAACTGCGATAAAGCACGTGGCCGGCTTTGACGTGGCCAAGTTCGTGACCGAGCACTGCCATTAGCTCCTGGTCGTCGAGCAAGTCAACTAGGCCTGACTGGATGACAATAAAGGGGCGCTCGACGCCGAAGGTGTAGGCATTGACAATGGGGCTTGAGGCCAAGAATAAATCGGGCTCATGCACATCTAGTATTTCGCAGGCTTCTTTGAATAATTTGTAGACTCTAGGGCATTGCTTGGGGGTGATATGCACAGCACTGCCGAGCAGCTGAACGCGCATGACCTTTTCCCAGCCTAGCTCAAGCATTTTTCGTACTAACTTATCGAGGCCAGGAATCTTTCTTAAGGCTTCCAGAGCCTGCCTGTCAGCGGGGTGCTCAAAAGCACTAGAGCAAAGACGTGGAAACCGCCGACGAGTAGACGTTTCGCTAGAGCTCATCAATTAAACCTCCAAAGGCGTTGGCTGCTTTCAAACCTTAGCAGCATGATATGGATCTACCCACTTTTATAGCGCGCCACGAAAGATATTGCTTAAATCGCAGATTTAAACCAGAATCGCAGAGTTAAAACAGAGTTGCAGCTTTAAACCAGAGTTGCCGCTGCCGGCTCAGCTTGTGGCTGTATTTCCTTTTCTTCGAAGACCCCTTCCCAACGGGCCATCACAACTGAAGCTAAGCAATTGCCCAGCACGTTGACCGAGGTGCGAGCCATGTCCATTAGGGTGTCAACTCCCAAAATCAAAGCGACACCGGCTAAGGGCAAGTCAAACGTGGCTAAAGTGCCAGCTAGAATTACTAGGGATGCCCGTGGTACAGCGGCAACGCCTTTGCTCGTCAACATCAAAGTGAGCAGCATTAGTACCTGTTGTTCAATGGGCATGTGCACGCCAGCTGCTTGGGCGACAAAAACGGCCGCCAAAGAAAGATAGAGTGTTGTGCCGTCTAGGTTAAATGTATAGCCAAGGGGCAAGACAAAGCTGACTATGGGGCGGGGCACGCCGAGAGCTTCCATATTTTGTAGGGCTTTGGGCAATGCTGCTTCAGAGCTAGTAGTAGAGAAGGCAATTAAGAAAGGCTCTTTGACAGCCGCAGCAAAGCGTTTAAGGGGCACTTTAGCCAGCAGAGCAACCGGCACGAGTACCAAGATAATAAAGATGGCGAGAGCCAGATAGAGAGTGCCTACCAACTTGCCTAGTGAAAACAGTACAAGTAAGCCGTGTTTGCCTACGGTGCTGGCCATGGCGCAGGCTACGCCGATGGGGGCAACTTTCATGACATAGCCCGTGTATTTGAACATCACTTCAGCTAGGCTCTGACAGAGGTCTACTATTTGGGTGGCCCGGGCCGCTTTGACACCTAGAGCAAAGATGATGGTGAAGACAACAATTTGCAGCACATCGCCACGCGCCATTGAGTCAATAATACTTGTCGGAAAAATGTGGGTAATCAAATCACCGGCACTTGGCTTTTTCGCTAGTAGCTCTTGGGCCTCGCCAGCATTGAGTGCGCTCAGGTTAATACCAGCGCCGGGTTGGCAAACGTTGACTACGACCAAGCCTACAATTAAGGCAAAGGTGGTAATCAATTCAAAATAGATTAGGCATTTTAAGCCGACGCGACCAACCGAGAAAGCGCTACTTCCGCTGTTGTCGCCATGGCCATGACCACCAGCAATGCCAACAACTAATGTGGAAAAGACCAGCGGTGCAATGATTGTTTTAATGAGGTGGAGGAAGACATCGGCGCCTGGTGAAGAGGCCATTCCTACTTGCGGCCACTGCCAACCGACAAAAATTCCGAGGGCCAGACCAATAAAAATCTGAGTGGTCAGCGCCGGTGCTTTTAGTTTCACAACTATTTCCTACTGGGTTCTAACTTAAAGACAATATTTCCAGACCACGACCACCGAGCACGGCCAGTTGATCTCTCATCGCTACTGCTGAGACTCCTTCGATCACCGGCAAGGTCGCTATTATTTGTGGTGCCGCTGTCTTTTCAAAGTTGATAATTGTCGCCACATCTTTACCGTCTAGGCCGCGACCAACAGCCACTGCTCGATTGCCTTGGCAGCTTAGGGCGAGGCCGTCATGGGGCAAGTCAATTGAGCCTAGTACATGCAAGTCTTTGTCGTATCTCTTTAGTACCAAGAAAAATCCTTTTGAATTTTGATCGATGGCTGTCACTACAACAACTTCTTCACCAAAGGCAATATCGCGAATGGCTAGATTTTCAAAATGTCTAGCGCTGACTTGTTCTAGGGAGGAGCCGTTGCTATCAGCTTGCTTGCTAGTTTCTTTATTAGCTTCTGGATTAGTCTTTGCATCGGTTCCAGCGCTTCCAGTACTTACAGCACCTGCTTCGGAGTTGGCTGTGCGTGGACCATAAATGACAATGTCATTTAAGCCACCGAGCATCAGTTGACCTTTGGTGGCTTGGCAGCGGTTGAATATTCCTGGCACTTCAAACGATTTAAGCAGCTCAAGCTTGTCCGAAAATAGTTTAACTGGTTGGATTCTTGTGGTTTTATCGAGAAACTTAATGGCATAGGCTCTACTTAGGCTGCCATCAAAGCAAAGTTGGTTTGCGCTGAGCTTACTGGTTGTGATTACAGTTTGCAGTTTGTCCATTTTGCGCAGTGAAATTTCGTCTTTAGAAAGACAAACAATAAAGCTTCCGGCTCCGACCATGGCTTTGATGGTCTGCTGTGGTGCTGCTGAATTCATCATGATCGGGCGCTCAGGGCGACCAACGTGATAGAGCTGCAACTCGGCACCAGCTAAGACAACTAGATCTTTCCAAACTGCTACACCAGCAGCTGCCAGCTTGGGAATGCTATATGAAGATGTGATTGCCCAGCCTTCTTTTGCTCTAGTGAGAAGCTGCACTCCCGACCAGCCGGTGGCGACATAAGCAGATAAGTCGCGCATCACCACTGAGGTTGCTTTGCCACTATCTGTTTTGGCAGCGGGAATATTGAGTACTTGTTCGCGGGCTAAGTTGCGGCCCTTATCAATTGTCAGCGATATCACTAAGCGTTCGCCCTTGTTGCGACCGACCACCAAGAAGCGATCTTTTTGGGCTGCAGCTGATTCAATAGCCGTTAGTGGTTCAAGAGTAATGTTGCTGGTTAGATGCGGAGAACCACTGGCAACAATGATCTTAGCTTGAGCAAATTTGTTTGGCTTGCCGCTACCGGTACTATTTGAGCTGTCTAGTCCGGCAATTAAAATCAATTCTTTGAAGCGAGTTAGTACTCGATAGTCGCCTTCAATAACCAATGATTTTTGAATTTCAGGCGAATCAGGGCTGACTAAATTGACGATATCAACTTGTGATTTTTGACCACCGTTGGCCGAGGAAAGAATTGTTAGTTGCTTGTCGGTCAGGTCTAAAGACCGCACAGGGAGCTGCACTGATAGACTGGCTATGTAGGTGGGTTCTTTGCTAGTGCGGCGGTTGGGGGCACTGTATATAGAGACAAGATTTTCTCCACCAGAGCTTACTCCGCTAACGCAAATCAAATCACCACTGGCAACGATACTACCGGCTTCGGTATAACGACCAAGGCGAATATCACTGACTATTGATGGAGCTTCTATTGGTGTCAGCGAAACGGTAACTAAGTCAACAACAGGTTCTGACTGGTCACCTTCTCTGTAAGTGAGGCCATAAGCGGCAAATGGTGTCACGGCAAAATCAACGACCTTATTACCTAAACCATTTAGTTCTGCCACCACTTTTACCGGTGTTTTTGCAGTTACTGGCTTGCGCATGTCGACAACAGCCAAGCGGCCAAATTCATCGGTAAAACAAAGGTAGCCTTTGTCAGCAATGCCTACGTGATCCGGTACGATGGCTGGTGCCCAGTCTTCGCGCGAGAGGCTGTGCGGTCCAAGCAAGGTTGGTTGGCTGCGCGGAGTTTTTTTAGCAAAAGCAGGTATTAGAGCTAATTGGTCGATCAGAAGCAGCGTGCCGCAAGTGTAGGAAAAAGAGCCAAAGAGAAATGAGCGTCTAGATTGCATTGAGAACTTTCGGTGCTTTCTTTAGTTGAAGGGCTGTATTTTACTTGAAAATTAGGTAACTAGTGCAAGACTGTGTGTAACATGCCTTGGACGAAGTTCAATAAGACAATCAGTACGATTGGCGAGAGATCGAAACCGCTTATTGGTGGCACAATCTTCTGAATTGGCGCAATCACCGGACGAATAATATTATCGAGGGTGACAAATGGTTGATCTTTCCAGTTGATGTTGGGAAACCATGAGAGTAAGCACCATAAAAATAGTGCCATACTGAGTAGGCCGAAAACACCGTCAAAAATTTGCAAAACTGGGTTCATAACAGCACCACGCAAAACTACCGTCTACGCCAAATTGTAGCATTTTGATCAAAGGCTATGCTTACCAGAGAACAGGTACTAGTAAAGAAGATAAAAGAATGGACAGGAAGCTCCTACATTGGAGATGACTGCGCTGTTCTGGCTGATGGCAAGCTAGTTACCAGCGACACCTTGGTGGAAGGCACGCATTTTCGGCTCGATTTCACCGATTGGCGCCAGTTGGGCTGGAAGAGCTGTGCCGTAAACCTCTCAGACATCGCCGCCATGGCTGGCCGACCCCGTTATCTCACCGTAGCGCTGACCATTCCTGCTCAAATTGAGAATTTGGAAGAAAACCTTGAGCAGTTTTATCTTGGCTTCGGTCAATGTGCTAAGAGTTTTGGGGCTGAAATAGTCGGTGGGGATCTCACCGTGGGGCCCCATCTAGTGGTAAATGTCACTGCCATTGGCGAAAGCAACGAGGCTGGATTGCTCCTTCGCAGCGGCGCCCAGCCTGGAGATGTCGTGATCGTAACTGGTAGTTTTGGCTCAAGTGCTGCAGGTCTGCAGCTCTTGCTTCAAAGCGCTGGAGGCAGCCGTCGTTCTCCAGAGCGCGAAGAATTACTCTTGGCGCATCTTGAACCCTCGCCCAGGCTCGCGGAGGCCAAGACCCTCGTGCGTCTCGTTGGTAGCCGTGGGGCCTTGATGGACGCCAGCGATGGCCTGGGTGATGCGCTCTGGCAGATCTCAGACCAGTCGCAAGTAGATATGGAGATAGATTTAGAGGCAATTCCGCTTAACGCTGACATGGTCGATTTTGCTGTTTCTATCGGTGCAGACCCGTTCCAGTGGGCTCTCTATGGCGGCGAGGATTATGAGTTGGTGGCCACCATTTCCCTCGGCGATTGGCTGAAAGCCCAGTCTCAGTCAGCTGAAAGCTTTCCTTTTAAGAAAATTGGAGTTGTTCTTGCCAGCCAGAATAAAGCTAGTAATAACGAGATAGAAAGCAGCCGGGTGAGACTTTTGGCCACCGACAAGGGTGTCAAAACATGCTCTGGTGTAGTCAACTTAAGCAATTGCTTTAAGCATTTCTGATAAATTTGTTGGTCTTCTGAAGCTACTAACTGCGAGATTACCAATGGATTCATCAACTTTATCGCCAGCACCTAAATCAGTAGAGAAAATTATTGACGGTAAGGCCATCGCTGCGGCAGTCAAGGGCGAGCTCGCTGTCGAAGTTGCTGCTGCTAGTCAGGGTAAAAGTCGCAAACCCGGTCTAGCGGTCGTTCTGGTTGGTGAAAATCCCGCTTCTAAAGCCTATGTGAAGAGCAAAATTGCTGCTTGTAAAGCTGTGGGTATAGAGAGTTTTCTCATTGAAATGGCTGCCGACGTGCCAGCTTCTGACGTGGCTGAAACGGTCAAAAAGTTAAACCTCGACCAGACAGTAGACGGCATTCTTGTGCAATTGCCTCTACCAGGGCATATCTCATCGGCGACAATTTTGGCCTTAATTGACCCAGCTAAAGACGTTGATGGCTTAACGGCAGTCAATGCTGGCTTGCTCATGCAAGGTGCCAAAGGCCTTTTCCCTTGTACCCCACTTGGGGTCATGCGTCTTTTAGAGCAACATAAAGTTAGCTTGAAAGGTAAGCAGGCGGTTGTGGTTGGGCGCTCACACTTGGTTGGAAAGCCGCTGGCCATGATGCTCTTGCAGCAGGATGCCACCGTCACCATTTGCCACAGCAAGACGGCTAACTTGCCAGAGGTCTGTCGCCAGGCTGATGTACTGGTGGCCGCTTGCGGTCAAGCTGAGATGGTCAAAGGCGACTGGGTCAAGCCGGGTGCGGTGGTCATCGATGTCGGCATTAATCGGGTTGAGACAGCTGATGGGAAAGGACGCTTGGTGGGTGATGTCGCTTACGAAGAAGCTTTTGAGAAAGCCAGCTTGATTACTCCGGTTCCTGGGGGAGTTGGCCCCATGACTGTTGCCATGCTGCTGAGTAATACGTTGCGCAGCTATATTGCGACCATGAATTAAGAAGCATGGAAAGCGCAGTACCTGAAAGTAAAAGCGACGCCGAATTGCCTGTTTCTGGCCCGCCGAAGTTAATACTTAGTCGGCCCGTTAAGCTCTTGGCATTCTTCGCCGCCCTGGCGATAGTAGCTGCCGCTGCTGCTATCGTCCTTGGCATTGTTTCAATGCGCGATTTCTTCATTCGAGCAATTGACCCCAAGTATATGAAAGAAACTGCCGCCTTCGTCACTGGTTATGCCGACCCCATACCAGAGCCAGGTTTTAATCAAATAATGGCGGCTAAAATGACTAGGGCCGTGATTTTTCTGGAAAATCCCAAAGATAAAACCCAGGTTTCGTTTTGGCGTTACCAGGGTGAAGATTTAGACGCCGAGCAAGAGCTTGATCGAGCTTACGATATGGGCATTTGGACACCGACCAACTGGGCGAAATTTCAATCTATTACCAGCAAGGGCAAAAAAGAAATTAACGGCAAAACCGTTAATTATTGGCAAGGCCCTCTGAAAGACCAGCAGGGCGATACTACATACGAGGGTTTAATCGCTTGTATTATCACTAGGGATAAAAGCGATAAGGGTAAGGCCGAGGATAAAATTGTCGTGATGCAGGCAATGCAGCCATCAGACCGTCCGTTTGATAAAGATAAATTGTTAGCTTGGCTGGCTAGGCCTTAACAGCTTCTAGAACTGAGGCAGCCAAGTGCTTATACTGAAGAAAAGTTTTGATATTAGGAGATCAGTAGGGAAATGAGCGCAGAGAAACACACAGACCCTTCCAAAGTTTGGATGATAATGTTTATGGTCGCTTTCTGTTGCACTGTTTTGTCTATCGGTGTTTGGGCTATGTTTAATTACAAAGTAGATGCCGTTGAAGCACCTGCTGCCGCTGGACACCACTAAGGTCAGTCGTGGCTAGAGCAGAAATCTTGTGCATCGGAACTGAGCTTTTGCTTGGCGATGTGCTTGATACAAATTCTCAGTTTTTGGCTCAACAACTAGCTTTGTTGGGCCTTGATTGTTTTTATCGGGTCACTGTCGGCGATAACCCTGAGCGCATTAAGACCTGCATGAAAGATGCTCTTGAGCGTGCCGATGTCTTGATTACCTCTGGTGGTCTTGGCCCCACTGCCGATGATTTGACCACTGAGTGTCTGGCCGCTCTCTTTGGTGCCCCGCTGACAATGGATGAAGAGCTATTAGCCTTTATCACAAGTCTATTTGTTGCTCGTGGTTTTCCTATGCCGGAAACCAATAAAAAGCAGGCACTAAGGCCAGTTGGCGCTGATATTTTGCCCAACCCAGTTGGTTCAGCACCAGGCGTTGTCTGGCGCCTTAGCCCCGAAAACCTTGCCTACGCTGGCATTAAGTCTTCTAGTTTGACAAAAACTGTGCTTACTTTTCCCGGCGTGCCCTCTGAGCTAAAGGCCATGTGGCAAGGCACAGCCTACAATTATTTGGCTGAGACTTATGGTGGCAATACTATCTGGTCGCAAGAACTAAAACACTTTGGTATTGGTGAATCGGCTCTGGCTGAGATGTTTGGTCATTTGCTGGAGCTGTCCAACCCTTCGGTTGCACCCTATGCTGGTCGCTGGGAATGTCGCTTAAGAGTGGCTGCTAAAGCCGAAAGTCAAGAGGCGGCCAGGGCTTTGGCTGCTCCTGTAATTGACGAAATTAAGAGTAAGAGTGGAGTGCGGTGCTACGGCGTCGACAACGCCACTCTTGAATCGACAGTGGGAGAGCTACTTCTTGCTAAGGGCTTAACCCTTTCTACAGCTGAGTCTTGCACTGGTGGCTTGGTCAGTGAGCGCTTGACTGATGTGCCTGGCAGCTCTCGCTACATCATGTTTAATGCAGTCACCTACAGCGATCAGTCTAAGCAAAAGCTTCTAGGAGTAAGTCCTGACTTGATCTCTACCTACGGTGCTGTCAGCCCTCAATGCGCTGAAGCCATGGCCCGCGGTATGAAAGAAGCATCGGGCTGCGATATTGCTTTGAGTGTGACTGGCATAGCTGGCCCTAGTGGCGGGACAGACGACAAGCCGGTGGGCACTGTTTACTTAGGTCTAGCCGCTCAAGATCGCTATTTTAGCCGTACTCTCAAGCTTGGTGCGCGCTTGCCTCGGGCAGAAGTGCGCTGGCGTACTGCTAATGAAGCACTGAATATGGTGCGACTCTATTTGATTAATCCAGATACTCTGGTTAATAATTAGGCAATTTTGTGCGATTATTGCTTAGAGAATCTGGGTATTACCAATTTGGGCAGGCCAGGGCTTGCGTCTTCTGCTGATACTTCTTGATTTTGCTCTTTATAAGACATTCAGGTCAAATTCCAAGGCTCTTTACTAATTGATATGGCACAGTCTCCGAGTCAACAACCAGATAGAACATTTGTCAGAGACGGTATTTTTCACCGTAGTCTGTCAAACGTGCGTAACTCTGTTTTTACCGAGTCCAGAAATAAGCAAGATGTAGCTGATGGTAAGACTTCTCAAGAGCCCGATTTGTTCTCGCACATGCGCGAGGAAGATGAATATGCAATTTGCGAAGAAGATCTTGAGCTAATTGCTTTTTACGACGGCCTTCCTGGCTGTTATAACTTCCGCTATTTAATGCGTCGTCTCTCCCGTGAATTGAAACGCTCGAAGCGGTACAACCGTCCTACTACTGTGGTTATCTGTGGTATCGATGGCTTTGAAAATGTCGAACCGAGTTATGGTGAGCTTGCTGCCGACACAGTAGTTTTCTCTGTAATCCAATTCTTGCTTGATGGCATTCGCTCTGACGTTGACATGGCTGCACGTCTGTCAGACGATCGCTATATTCTAGTTTTGCCAGAAACACCAGGTCGTGGTGCTGCCATTCTTTGCGACCGCTTGGCCAAAAAATTCGAATCAGTTGAACTCAAACATAATTGGCACCGCATTCCTGTAACTCTTAGCTTTGGCATTGGCTATTATCCAGTGCATGGTGAAGATCCACGAGAAATCATTGCCAGAGCCGATTTAGCTTGTGAGTTTGTGCAACAGCGCGGCGGCAATGGCTTTGCTTTTGCGCCTGAAGGGTAAATAAAGGCGAAATATAGTCGGGTCGTTGGCCGTCGGCGAAGACGAATGCGGTGTGACGTGGTGCTGTTGTTTGCTCATCCACTCTAATCGCTGTTTTTAGTTTTGGCTGACCGAATGCTCTATTGCGGGCGGCTCAATGGTTGCTGCCTTTTCTTTGCGAATTTCGTGGATCAGCAAGCCGCTATTCAGGCAAGTAAAAAACACACCGAAAAGCACGTAAGCAATGTTTGTAGCATCAAATTCTGCGTGGAAGCTGAAGTCGGGTGCTGTGAAGTAGTTAATAACAAAATAGGCAACATACGAAACTGAAGAAAGGCAATAGAGTGGTTTCTTAAAAAAGCATAGAGCTGCAAGCAAACTCACTAAGACCCATCCGATTATTAGCACACACATCACGTAATCGTTTGATCTGTAATCTGCGTGCTCAAACATCGCGAACAGGTGACTAATGAAATGCAAACCAAGCCCTATAGATCCCATTAGATAAAATTTGGTCAAGGTCATATGGAAAACTCCATTAGTTGCTTGTTTTCTTTGCCAGTGGTTCAGTCCAGCGGAAAATTTCTACGATAGTTCGCATTTTACCAGTTGCACCTATGGGTTTGTTTTGAAATTCAGGAATGTGGTAAAACCAAGAATTTGCACCAGCAATATTCACAACCTGAAACTGTACATGCTCTCCGTGCTTAGTTGGCTTGCCTTCAGCATCACATCGTGTCGCGGTGCATGCCGCCCAAGGTTGATATTCTTTCGGTGGATTGCCGAAGCCACCAACATGGACACCCGGATTTGAATAGTCTGGCAATTTTATACCAGTAGCATCGACGTGAGGGAGCACCGTATCCTTGAATGCTTGAACAGTCCCGTACCCAAGCTTGTCGGTGAATTCTGGATTATCGTTCCTTGCATACTGCTGACGGATAGCCTCAGCCCCAGGAGACTTGATAAATGCTTCCAGCATCTTGTCTCCTCTGACCGAATGCACTTGTCTATCGTTGCCGCTTCCGGCCAAGAACATGTCTAAAAACTCTTCGTTGGAAGTTGCATCATGTCCATCGTGGATTTTATGGGAGTTTTCAATTTGCTTCTGCTTGGTCCGTTCAAGCGCGTAATCAACAGCCCAGTTCTGCGCTAATTTGTTCTCACTGCTTGATTGTTCCGTCTTAGAAACAGGATTGATTGTGTCACTTCCAATGTGGCGTGGAGCTATGTTTGAAGCCAGAAGACTTGGCTCAGATACTTTGTCACCATCGAAAAGTTCGAACTTTTGGGTTGGCAGCTTCGATTCTCCGGGCTTTTAGAACAAATCGGTGGCTGATTCATCTTGCTCCAACATGTGCTGCTGTTGGGTTTCGCGCCAGTTTGCTTGTTTGCTCGTGTCGCTAATTACAGAACCGCGTTGCACGGCTTCGGGGGCCGACTGTGCTTCCCGTGGTTTTGCAATTTCGTTTGGCTCATCGACCTTTTCGGACAATTTCCCTTCCATTCGTGTGGAATCTCGCACACCTCTTTGCATTATAGGGTATTTTAAAACGTGCAAGATATGTTTTCAAGCGCGATGAGGGCTGATAATTCTTCCTGCTAAAGGCCAATCCTCGGTTGGGTGGTCGCCTGGTATCGATAGTGGTGCTAAGTTATTATTGCTGCATGAGCATTCCTGGTCTGAACCAGAGAGAGACCTTCGTGGCAGTTCGCCACAGCCCTCGCAGATCAGGGCTTTTGATAGCTCTTTTGTCAATTGCGCGAATTTCTGTACATTGCCGTCGTAAATGGATAAAACCGCAATGTTAAAGTGGCACCATAGCTGGTTGTGTATCCCGGTCAAACTAGTGAGCTTCTCAAACATATTCTTCTGGGATAGTCATTTCGAGATAGCCATGGCGACTTCCATGGCGACGGCCTTCGGACGGCGAGGAAGTGGCAATAAATGATCAGATTCTGCGAGTGCCGTTAAGTCAGCGAGGGCTTGTCTAGCGTGCCTTCGACTGGTCCACTATTGTATCAAGGTGGTACATCATATACGGCTGCCGATCTGGCCGCCGGTCTTGCCTGTCGCCCTGGTCGTTCGGACTTACTTCCACCTTAGTCCGGTTCCGCCACCCTTTCATAGAAGCTAAGTCTAGAAGCTCAGTCTAGAATCTCCAGCCACAATTTTGAAGTCTGGTAGGCCATCGGTTTTCTTGGCGATGGTTTCAAACTGTGGTGACTTGGTTGTCTTGTAGGCCGCTTGTTCTTTGGCTGTTTGGTCAGGTGTGCGGTAAATTTCGTAGCTCTTCACCACTGGTTTTGCCACTTCGGTGGTGCCCATAATTTCTTCTTTGGCTAGTTGCTCAGGGCTTTTGGGCTTGACGTAGGGTGAAGTGAGAAGCAAGTCACCACCGACATTTGGGGCTTCTTCTTTTCGTACTTGCTTGAGCAAGTTTTCAAAATCGGTTGGTTTCATTTTTCTACCAGCATCTCTAAGTTCTTCAGCTGCTAGATGGAGATTGCCATCGTCCATGCGGCGGGCAATGTGAATTGCTTGATTTTGCATTTCACTAACTGGTGCAAATGACTTCATGCCTGACTCGGTTTGGGCGACAAAGAGGGGTGCGGCGTGCCAGGGTGTATCACCAAGTGGGCGGTCTTTTGTCGTCAACTGAACATATAGCTGATTTTCTAGTTTGGGATTTTGGCGCATTTGGGCGTAGGTGGAGCTGGCTACAATAAGATCGGCTCCTACTCCTTTGTCTTCGCCCTTGTTAATGGCCACTATCAGTTGACGCTTTTCGTCGTTGCTCATAGAAGGCGAAGCAAACTCAGCTCTGAGCATCTCTGCTGCTTTTTGAGCATGTTGGTCACCGCTCTGATCCATCTCTTTTATGATGTCACGGGCCTTTTCATTGATGGTTTTAGGTTCGCCAGCGTTCTCAAAATTAGTCATATCTGATGCCTCGGATTTTGGGGGATTTCGACTTAGAGCTTGAGATTACGACCCCTAAATAACAGCCACATAACGGCCTTGTGGCAATTGCGCCAATTTAGTTGTGAAAATAAGCCGGGCATAATTGAGATTGACGATTACTAGCCGACTCGTCTATTATGAATCTATAGAGTAGATAGAAAGTAGCAGCGGGAGAGAGCTTATGGCCAGGCAGAGCGGTACAAAAGAAGTGACCAAGACATCTTTGTTGGAAGCAGGCGCCTGCATCATGGTGACCAAAGGCTACAACAACACTGGCATTCAAGAAGTTCTAGAAGCCACGGGTGTGCCGAAAGGCTCGTTCTACTACTATTTTGATAGCAAAGAAGACTTTGCCACTCAGATTATTGACCACTTCGATAATACTCAAACTGAAAAGCTCAAGCACTACCTTGAAGATCGAAAGCTCAATCCACTGGAGCGTTTGAAAGCCTATTGCAATGCCGGTCGCAAAGCCCTAAAAGAAAATCAGTGCCGCAATGGTTGCCTAGTCGGTAACCTTTCCCAAGAAATGTCGGATCAATCAGAAGTACTAAGGGCCAAATTAGAAGACGTTCTTTCTCGTTGGCGTGGACGCTTTGCTCAGTGTATTAAGGAAGGGCAAGAGGCTAAGCTGATTAGCTCTAAGTTCGACCACAATATGCTCGCTGAATTCTTCCAGAGCGGCTGGCATGGTGCCATTATGCGCGCTAAGACAACTAAAAATACTGTTCCTCTTGATGCTTTTATGACGCTGATGTTCGAAAGTGTCTTGAAGCCATAGGCTAGTCTTACTTAGAGCGATTTTTATAAAATCAACATGGCATCGCCGTAGCTATAAAATCTATAGCTTTCGGCGATTGCTTCTTTGTAGGCTTTCATGATCAAGTCGCGACCAGCTACTGCTGAAACCAGCACTAGCAGGCTAGATCGGCTCAAGTGGAAATTGGTAATCATGCCGTCAGCGATGGCAAATTTATGACCAGGTTTGATGTAGAGAGCAGTGCTTTGATTTTCGGCAGCTTTCATCAAACCGCTGGCACCGGCTGTTTCTAAGGTGCGCAAACTGGTGGTACCAACAGCAATGACGCGACGTCCCTCGCTTTTTGCTTTGTTGATTATTGCTGCTGTCTCGTCTGAAACGGTGTATAGCTCTTCTTCTATGGTGTGGTCGTCGATTTCTGCTTCGATTGGTTTGAAAGTGCCAGCACCAACGTGCAAGGTTACAGTGGCAATTTCGATGCCAGCCTCTTTTAGTGCAGCTATAACAGGTGGCGTGAAATGCAGGCCGGCTGTAGGTGCAGCAACTGCTCCTGGTGTCTGGGCAAAGACTGTTTGATACTGGAATAAGTCTTCTTTGCGGTGACCGTTTTCATTTTGATTGGCCCGGTAGTCGCGTGTAATATATGGAGGCAGTGGGGCAAAACCAACGCTACTGAGGAGGTTGTAGACGTTTTCTTTGGCTCCTAAATCGATCAGCAACCGCTTAAAGCCATCGGGTCCTAAGACAATTTCTTTGACGACAATAGTGGTGGCATTACCATTTTCGTCTACTACTTCTAGCTCTTGACCAGGCTTGAGGCGCTTTATTGGTGTCACCATCGCTTCCCACACAGCAATATTATTTGTTTGGGGCTTGAGCAAGAGCAATTTCACTGTTCCGCCTGATTGACGCCGAGCAATTAAGCGTGATGGCAAGACTTTGGTGTCGTTGACAATTAATAGATCGCCCCTTCGAAGCAAGCCTGGTAGGTCGTAGAAGTGCTTGTGTTGAAGGTCTCCGCTTGCTCTGTCGACCACGAGAAGGCGGGCGTTTTCTTTTTGATCGAGTGGCTTTTGGGCAATTAAAGCTGGGTCGAGATCGTATTCAAAGTCTTGGATGGTAAGAGTTTTTTCTGTCACGGGCGAATCTTTGAACCTTTGGACCTTTAGACCGTAAGAGCGTCAGTGCTTTAGTATAGACTTCAGCAGGTAGCAGTATTGTCAAAATTGAAGGGCTTTTAAGATGGCTCACTTAAAAGAGCGAGTATTGGCCATTGGCCACGAGCTTGGTTTCGACCAAGTGCAAATCGCTTCGCTTGCCCCGATGGTTGAAGAGGGTCTTCATTACCAGCATTGGCTGGCGCAAGGTTATGCTGCCGATCTGGCCTATCTCAAGCGTGATCCTGAACGGCGCGTTACCCCAGGCCTAACTTTTCCTGCGGCGCAAAGTGTGATTATTGTCTCGGTCAGCTACTTCAGCCAGCCTCCGCCTATTCCTGATGGCAGTTGGGGCAGGGTGGCGCGCTACGCTGTAGGGCGAGATTATCATCCTGTAATCAGAAGTAAGCTGAGAGATTTTTGTGGTCTGCTAGAGGCCGAATTGGGCCGCAAGATAGCTAGGCGGCCGGTCACTGACGATGCTGCTCTTTACGAGCAAGCCCTTGCCAGGCGTCATGGTCTTGGCTTCGTCGGTAAAAACTCTCTAGTGATTGGCCCGAAACTTTCAGGCTCTTACAATTTTATTGCTGAGTTGTTTGTTGATTTTGAGCTTGAGGCCGATGTTGAATACACTGGCACCTGTGGCAACTGTGTGCGTTGTATTTCAGCTTGTCCAACTAATGCTATTAAGAGCGGTGCTGAAGCCGAAATGGTTGATGCTAATTTGTGCATCTCGTATCTTACCATCGAGAATAAGGGCGGTATCGCCCTACCGCTGCGCAGCCAGCTTGGTGACTGGGTTTATGGTTGTGATATCTGCCAAGAAGTCTGCCCTTATAACACTAAGGCGAGGCCGGCACCGTGGCCAGAATTTGCCCCAGAAAGTGGTGTTGGTCACTATTTAAATTTGCCTGAATTATTGCATATAGATGATCAAAGCTTTGCTCAGCGCTTTGAACTTTCACCGCTAAGACGCCCTAAACGGCGCGGTCTTGTGCGCAATGCCTTAGTGGTAATGGGCAATCAACTAGCTTCTGGTCACCAAGAGAGCAAACAAATTTTAGAAGAAATCTCTGCTTTCTCTCTTCGCGAAAACGATTTGCTTTTGGTAGAGCATGCCGCCTGGGCTCTGGCTCAAGCTCAAAGTAAAGCTGGCCAACAAGCAATTGATAAAATTCTGGCGCGCAATTTAGGCGATAGCCTTCAGCTAGAGATTGAACGGTATGCCTAAAGAAAAGGCAGAAAAAATAGAAAGAGTAGAGAAAATCCCGCTTACGGTCTGGGTTCTGGGCTTTGCCAGCTTGCTCACAGATGTTTCTACTGAGCTTATCCATTCAATTTTGCCTAACTTTATGTCATCAGTTTTGCACGCCAGTTTCATTGACATTGGCTTAATTGAAGGCTTGGCAGAAACCGTGGCATCAATTTTGAAAGTTTTTTCGGGTTCTCTGAGCGACCGTATTGGTAAGCGCAAAGGGCTTCTGCTTCTAGGTTATGGTCTATCGGCTTTGGTCAAGCCGCTCTTTCTTTTTGCCAATTCTGTTCTTATTGTGCTCATTGCCCGTTTGGCTGATCGTGTTGGTAAAGGCATTAGAGGAGCCCCGAGAGATGCACTGGTAGCTGACGTTACTAGCTCAGCTAATCGAGGGCGGGCCTATGGTCTAAGACAGTCGCTTGATACTGTTGGTGCTGTGGTTGGACCTCTTATTGCTCTGGCTCTAATGTGGCTGACCCAGAGTAACTACCAACTGGCTTTTGCCATAGCGCTTATCCCGGCTTTTGCGGTCATTTTCTTGCTCTATTTCGGTGTCAAGGAACCTGTGCACAAGAGCGTTTTGAGTACTGACAAGCTATTTGATGCTAAGCTTTTGACTGAGCTCAAAACTAAAATGCCACCACAATTCTTTTTCTTGGTGGCCACGGTCTTTCTCTTTAGTTTAGCTAATTCATCAGATGCTTTCCTCATTCTCAAAGCTCGAGGCTGCGGCATGCTGATTGCCGCTTGTCCTCTTGTGCTTGTGGCCATAAATGTCAGTTATGCCTTAAGCGCTTATCCTGCAGGGGTTCTCTCCGATAAGCTTGGCCACGGCCGTTTGCTGACAGTGGCTTTCTTCATTTATGCCGGTACTTATTTGGGCTTTGCTTTTGTCTCTGAGCAGTCTCTAATGCTTCTGCTTTGTCTTGTTTATGGTCTCTATCTAGGTCTTTCACAAGGAGTGCTCTCTGCCCTAGTTTCGCAACTGACACCCGCTCACCTGCGCGGCACCGCTTTTGGTATCGTCAACTTTGCTGTGGGTCTAGCGCTATTGCCTGCTAGTTTGCTCACCGGTTTGCTCTATCAGCACTATGGTGCCTTGGCTGCCTTTGCCACCTGTGCCGCCATTGCCTTGCTTTCGGCCTTGATCTTGGCCATACAGTTGCCTTCTTTGGCTAAAGCTCGGCTAAACTAGATTAATTTGCTAGCGGAGGTTGATTTTGCCGTCAGCTAATCTAAACTAAGCGCATGACTCATTTACTCGTTTTCATTGGTGCTGGCTTGGGGGGCGTATTGCGCTTTCTCGCTTCTACGGCGGTGCAGAAAGCCTGCAATGGTTGGGTCTTTCCTCTTGGCACTTTTGTTGTCAACATCTCCGGCTGTCTAGCCATTGGTTTTCTTGCTCAGCTAGCTGAGAGCAAAAATTTGCTTCAGCCTGAATATCGCGCTTTCTTTTTGATTGGCATTCTTGGCGGCTATACAACTTTTTCTAGTTTTGGCTATGAAACACTTCAGCTAATTAGAAGTGGTGAGTTCTTATATGCCACGGCTAATACTGTGCTGCAGGTTGTTTTGGGTTTGTTCTTTGTCTGGCTCGGTACAATTCTGGCGCGTCTTTTGTAGTTAGATTGGGGAAAAAATGAATACAGGTAAAGGTGTTCTGCTCAGAATATACATAGGCGAAAGCGACAAGCATGGCAATCGCCCCTTGTATGAATGGCTCGTGCAAGAGGCCAAAAGAGTTGGAATTGCTGGAGCTACTGTTTGGCGCGGGCTTGAAGGTTATGGCGCCCACCATACGGTGCACAGCAATAAAATTCTCGATATTTCAACCAATTTGCCGATTGTGGTTGAGTTCATTGATACCAATGAAAAGATTGCAGCTTTTATGCCTTTTCTGGATGCCAATTTAGTTGAAGGTATGGTTCTGACCAGTGAAGTTGATTTGCGTTGGTATCGAAGAGTCATTTAAATGGATAGTAAGTCGGATTTTAGAAGGAGAGGCAGCCTTGAGTTTAGTCTGTACAGCGAAGTCAGGACAAGGGTAGTTTCGGATAGAGCCCGGAGACTTCTCAACTCGCGTTCCTGGCGTCTTACGGCTGGCGCACGCTGCCTCAATTCTTGGCTTAGAAAAGGACGTCGCACTGCAGCGTTCTTATCTTCTCGAATTTCTGGCTCATCAGGTTTTAGTGATGAGCGGATGATCGCTGCGACTTTTGACTTAGTTGAGCAAAGTTGTCTTTTTGACGAAGAATACTATCGACAGCAGCTTGCGGCACGTTCTATAAGGGCGGGTGATGCCCTCAGTCATTTCTTAAGCACTGGCTGGAAAATCGGACTCAATCCTAACCCGTTTTTTGATTGTGACTATTATATTGCTAGGGCCCTAAGGTCTAATACACCTGTTGATGTAAATCCGCTGGTACACTATATCTTAGAGGGCGCTAATAGACGTTTTCCCACTAGTAGGTTTTTCGATACTGGCTATTATGTCGCAAGTTATCCTGATATCGTTAAGTCACGGCTCAATCCATTGGCGCATTTTATTCAATGCGGCATTTTTGAAGACATGGTGCCAGTCTTGCTTTCAGGCAGTAGTTTTGTGCCGGAGAGGCGAGTGCACTCTACTAGCACCTCATATAGCACCACTGACAGTGAACATGATATTGCTCTGTTTGATTTAGTTCTCTGTTTGCACTCTGCTAGTCGCACAGGTGCGCCGATGCTCGGGCTGTCGATCTTGGAGCACTGTCAATCATTGGGACTGAATGTGCTTGTCGTTCTCCTTAATCAAGGCGACCTTCTGCCGCATTTGTTGCAGATGACCGAGGTAATTGATCTTTCTTATGTCGGAGATCTAGAAGAGCATTTGAAGGCTCGAATCGATAATTTAATTGTCCAAGGACGATTAAGCTCGGCTACTCCGGTACTGTTGAACTCAGCTGAGAACCTGGCATTGAGCCATGTTTTTCAGAGTATGGCATTCCGGGTGACAACCCTGGTGCATGAGTTTATGGATAGCTATTCTAGAGCTGAGCAGAGACATCTCCTAGAGAACTCAGACACCATCGTCTTCTCCAGTCAGGCCAGCAAAGCGGCTTGTGGCTTGTTGCCAGAGTATCAAGAACGCCGCCACATAAGAGTTCTTGCTCAGGGACTTACAGATGAGAAGTTCCTATCACTTGATCGAGAAGAGGGCCGCCTCTTTTTGCAGGAGCACTTTGGTCTTTCTCCAGATGCATTTGTGATACTGGCCTGTGGTACGGCCGAACCCCGCAAGGGTTTTGATTTGTTTGTGCAAACCGCTATTGCGGCTTTGTCTAGGTCTGCTGGGCCAGGTGATGTTCACTTTATTTGGGTGGGTGGATCTTTGCCCAATAGTGAGGAGTTTTATGCACTGACTAAGCGCGATGTGGTCAAATCAGGCTTAGATAGCCGGGTGCACTTTGTCGAACACCAGTCTGATTTAAGGCCATATTTTGCTGGCGCTGATTTATTTTTCCTTTCCTCCCGCCAGGATCCGCTGCCTTGTGTATTGCACTTGGCTATGGCCGCGGGCTTGGCCACTATCGCCTTTGAAGGAAGCGGCGGCGCTGCCGAGATAATTGCTCATGGCGGTGGTAAGACAGTTGCTTACGCCAATGTTGATCAAGCTGTAGCGGCAATTGCCCTTTATCAAACAGACCGCTCGCTTTTATCTCATGATGGTGAGAGCGCTAGAGAGATAGTAACTAGCGGATACAAGATGAGTGATTATGTAGCGGAATTGCTGGATTTAGCAGCCATAACTACTGCTGTCATTCACAATACCGATGATGTAAGGCAGCACTACAAAGAATATTGGAAAAAGTATCAAGAGGAATACGGTTCTGTACTTCAAGCCTACAGGCCGGCTGATACGGAGGCTATGCTGTCATTTGAGCTGGAATTTGGCAAGTTTGAAGATGGTATGCATGTGTTAGATGCCGGTTGCGGTGTCTGCGGTCCGGCTATCTATTTTGCTAAACAAAAGAAGCTGAAAATCAAGGGAATTACTTTGTCGGAAGAGCAGAAGGCAATCGCCGACAGCTTAATCGAGAAAGACAAGTTAAAGGCTGATATCGATGTTGAAATAGCTGATTTCCACCAAGTAGCAGAAATATTTGAAGCTAATACTTTTGACAGAGTAATGTTTATGGAGTCGTTCTGTCATTCACCGAATCCTTATGCTGTGCTTACTGGCGTCAGGAAGGTAATGAAACCAAATGGCCTGTTAGTGATAAAAGACTATGTTATGCATGATGCTCGTCGGGAGCCAGAACTGCATAAGGAACAGCAAAAATTTGCCCGACTCTCTTTTGATTCGTACAAATATCACATGATGTATCTTGGTCAATTGAAATACCTCCTTAAGCTAAGCGGCTTTTCGATCGTGCGATGCCTGATCAATCCACACCTAGGCGAGGAGGATTTGGGGCCCATGCTAGATTTCGAAAGGACCGCCGAGCTTGATTGGCGGAAGGGCATGAGCGAGGGGTTTCATGTTGCCGACTGTATCATGATCTTGGCCGAACCTAGTTTGGTTTCATCCAGTTCACTTCTACATCCTAAGAAAACCCCAAATAAGCTATCGGCGCTTGTTAATTTGACGCGAATTAACCAGTGGTGGGATTTCAAACTATCCTTGCCTATTGGAATTGCCTGCGCCTATGCGTTTTGCAACGGTCTAAGTGGAGAAGTTTTTCAAACACAGATGGCCCTGTTGCTTTTATGTGGTACGACTGCGGCTTTGTTTGCCAGTTTAATAAACGATTTGTCTGATTTGGAGCAAGACAAAAAGGTGGGCAAGGCCAAGTTAATGGCTCGCTTGTCTCCATTGCAGAGAGGCCTGGCAATGCTGCTTTCGGTAATTTTAGTCTGTATTACAGGCTACCTATTGAGATTCAATCCCATAGCTAGCCTAATATATATTGCTATTGCTTTTGTCTTTGTTGCCTATTCTGTTTATCCTATGCGCCTTAAGAATCGTCATTTCTGGGGAGTTTCATGTATCGCCTTGGGCGAGCATTTGCTCCCGACTTACCTGGCCTTAGTATTGCTCTTTCCTTTTGCTAAGCACTCACAACTATTACAATGGCTTGCTTTTGCAGGCATCTGGAGCTTCGCCTTCGGTCTGCGTGGCATCATTTGGCATCAAATTTCAGATCAAGACGCTGACCGCGCCGCTGGGTGTAAAACGGCTGCTACCACATATGGAGCGGAATGGCTCAATAGCTTTGCCAATAAAATTGTCTTCCCCTGCGAAATCCTCGGACTCTTGGGAATGCTGATGCTGCTTGGTAAAGACGGCTTTGCCTTTGCCCTTATTGCCTTGTTTTTAAGTGCGCTTGTTGAATATTTGCACGTTAAATACATGCAGGCAAACCTGATCATCGCAGACGCCAAAGAGAATGCCCGCTTCGTGCTTTTTGACTATTACCAATTGTTTTTCCCTGTAGCCATGCTCCTTGCTCTGAGCGGAAATGACTACCACTATGCTTTATTGGCAGTAGTCTATTTGCTCCTATTCTTCTCGCCTGTATCACGTCTGGTTGTGACCATGGCTCATTTAATGAGATGGCGCCTGATGCCAGCCTTGAGTGCCTCAAGGTTGAAGTGAAACAATTAAACTAATTTACTTGGCTTCTGTTTGGTCTTCGGCTTCAGCACTAGCCTCAGCATTAGAATGATGTTGATACATCTCAGTCAGGGCCTTAATTATCACTTGGTCAGTTTTGTGTTGCATGTCTAGAGCTTGCAACAGCTCTTGGCCTGTCATTAGTCCGCGGGCGAGGATGAGCTTGCCCAGCGGTTCGCCAGATTGATTTTGTTCTTGAATTAGCTCTTCAAGTTGAGTCAACGAGATTTTGCCGCGCTTCAATAGTAGCTCGCCAAGTTTTTCTGGGCGGGTTAGAAGCTCCCATTTTTGCTCTTCAGATAAAGGTTCTTGATGTGTCATTATTTTCTTAGCTTGTTAGCTCCTCAGCTCGCGACCGCTTGGCGCTTTTGTTGTTTTCTTTCCCGCCACCATACCAATAGACAACTGGCGTTGAAGATGGAGGAATAAGTACCAGATATGATGCCAATCAACATGGCTAGAACGAAATCTTTAGTAGTGCTGCCACCTAGTAGATAGAGTGAAAGTAGAGTAATTACAACTGTTAAGGATGTATAGAGCGAACGAGCAAGAGTCTGATTGACGCTGTCGTTAGCTACATCACCAAAGGTCTTCTTAAACTCTTGCTTGGTCTCAGGATCAATTCCTTTGCTGCCAACAAATTTAGCGTTTTCGCGCACGCGATCGAAGACAACAATGGTGTCGTGAACTGAAAAACCAATTACTGTCAAAATCGCTGAGATAAATAGGCTGTCAACTTCGGTGCCGAAGGCTAAACCTAAGAGAGCAAAAATACCGCAGAGTACGAGCACGTCGTGAACTAAAGCGGCAATGGCGCAAACAGCATAGTCAAACTTGAAGCGGTAGCTAATATAAGCAACCATGCCACCGAATGTCACGAGCAGAGCCAATAGGCCATTGGCGAGAAGTTCAGGGCCAATGGTTGCCGTTACTTTATCAACTGATATGGCTTTAAATGGCCCGAGCACTTCAGTTAACTTAGCGTCTAGTTGAGTTTTCTGGGCTTCGCTATCGATGGCCTTGGTGCGCATCACCACGGCTTCTTTACCAGCAATATAGGTCTGTTGTACTTGTGAGCCAGTCAGGCCAGAATCTTCTAGTACCTTATGCACAGCCTCAAGAGTCGTCGGCTTTTCAAATTGATATTGCAGAATCGAACCACCAGTAAAGTCGATACCGGGCTTCAGTGGTGCGCCAAACTTGGCACAACAAGCAGCAATACCGATAATTCCTGGCACCGTCAAAATCAGTGAAATGGCAAACCAGAGGCTGCGATATTTGACTATGTCTACTACGTTTTTGCTCTTTGCCCCTGTCATACGGCCTCCTTGGTCAAAACTTTGTTTGCTTTCTTTTCAGTCTTGTGGCCAAACAAACCGAGGCTTGATGGTATCAAGTGCAACATGGTGCGAGTGGCCGTAATGGCGGTAAACATTGAAACCGCCACACCAATTGCTAGGGTTACGGCGAAGCCTTTAACTAGCGAGGTGCCAAAGAGCATCAGTACACTGCAGGCAATTAGACTGTTGACGTTACTGTCGAAGATTGACGACATGGCCCGAGTGAAGCCGTTTTCGACAGCCACCCAGAGATTTTTACCAGCATTCAATTCTTCTTTTGTGCGCTCAAAAATCAGAATGTTGGCATCGACGGCCATACCGATTGAGAGAATAAATCCGGCAATTCCCGCTAGGGTTAGAGTTACCGGAATAGTCTTGAAAATAGCTAGGGTAGCCAGTGTATAGAGTATGAGGGCCAGGTCGGCAATTAGGCCAGGTAGGCCGTAAATTACAACCATGAAAATCATAACTGCAGCAATTCCCACAGCTCCAGCAATCATGCTCTTATGAATTGAGTCTTGCCCTAACGTCGCTCCAACTGTGCGTTCCTCTAAAATTGTAATTGGCACAGGGAGAGCGCCAGCGTTTAGTTTGAGGGCTAAATCTACTGCTTGATCGCGGGAGAAGCTGCCAGTAATTTGGCCTCGTCCACCCATGATTGGTTCGTTAACGCGCACACCTTGATAGCGTTCAAGTGGCACAGGTCGGCCATCAGCACCTCTGTCTGTGGGTTGGCCATCAAGAAAAATACCAATGCATTTACCAACTAAGCGCGATGTTAACTCGCCAAATTTCTTGGCGCCGCGGTCTTTAAATTCAAAATCTACTTGCCAGGTACCACCGGCTGTGGGCGTACCCTGGGCTCTTTTGAAGTCAGCACCGGTGAGGCCTACTTCTTTCCAGAAGGGCATTCCTTCTGATGTGAAGTCGAGTTCTTTGAACTCAAGCATGGCAGTGGTGCCGATGCGATCTTTGGCTTGCTGCGGGTCTTTAATACCAGGCAATTCGACAATTAAGCGGTCTTTGCCAGCTCGCTGCACCAAAGTCTCGGATACACCAAGGCTGTTAATGCGGTTGTTGATAACAGTTAGCACACCGTCCATCACTGGGGTGGTTATTTCGGGCACCTCTGGTGGTGCTGGTATGGCTTTGAGTAGAAGTTGGCTACCACCGCGCAAGTCAAGACCGAGCTTGAGGTTGGTAAACAATGCGTAGCCTTTGTAGTTGGCTAATACTTGAATATTGTTGCCCATGCCGGCATTGTCATATTCGGTTTTGACAGCATCTTCTTTCTGGTAGTTGTTCATTTTGTCCCAACCAGGAATCTTTTCTACCCGTTTGAGAACTTCAACTTGCAGGTCGTTTCCAGTGAGGTTGGCAAGGCGCTGCCACTCGGTAATATTGCCTTCTGGGACAATTTGAAAGAGTGAAAACAGTGACCAGGCCAAGACACCTAAAACCGCAAAGGGTTTCCAGTCTCGGAAGAAATCTCTTGAGCTGCCTTTGTGAGAACCGCTCTTTTGTCCGAATATGCTCATGGTTTAAAAATTACAGCCTAAATATTGACCTACGAAAGGTCAAATTCTAGCGTAAAAGTGCTCTTGAAAGCCTTGTCTTCAGCCTTGGCGTGAAGCTTTGAAGCTAGTTCGCGCTGAAATTTCTTCTTATATTGTCAGTTCTTCTAAGTCTAGGCGGTTACATCTAAGCTGTTATAACCTGGTCGCCACCGCGCTGCACGGCTAGCTCTAGAGCTTGAATTGTGCGCGCCAAAAGCTCGTCGTGCTCTCTTGCGTGAGTGGGGAAGGCTGCCAAGCCTACGCTGGTTGTCACTTTGAGGTTGTGCCAGTTGTGGGTAATGCCGTGGCTAGCTACTCGATTGCGAATGCGCTCGGCAACAATGGCAGCACCAGAGGCATTGGTTTCAGGCAAGATAATGGCAAATTCTTCGGAGCTGTAGCGGGCTGGGATGTCAACGTCACGCACTGCTCCGCGTAAGACGCCACCGATTACTTTCAAGACAGCATCTGAAGTTAGTGCGCCATAAGAACGCTGAATATCTCTAAAGCCGTCAACTGCCACCATGCAAAGTGAGACAGGGCGCTTATAACGCTTGGCACGTTTTAATTCGTCTTTGACTTCTTTGGTAAAAGTGCGTGAATTATAAAGCTCAGTCAGGGTGTCAAGTAGGGCGAGTTTCTCGATTTCTTCGCCATTGGCGCTAGAAAGATTTGTTTGCCCAGCAGTCAAGAGAGAGCGTTGCTCAAGTTCTTTGACTCGCTCAATTACCTGGTTATCCATAAAGACCCTTGAGCCAGCTAGCTGGGCTCTCTGTGGATTGTCCAGCACGCGACAGAACATACAAGTTCTTCCGCTACATATGTGGTCCGTGCGTCCTGCCATTTGAAATAGACCCTTTTTCTGGAAATTACAAATCAAAATTCAGTGAAATCAGTCAAATCAGTATAGATTAATCTCTTATATTGCACTAGCTATCAGCTAATAGTTTGCCCTGGCGAAGGATAAATTTGCCGTCCACCAACAGGTCGCTGGCATTGGGTGCGACCTCTAAAAGCTTGCGGGCAATAGCTTCTTGATCATGATCTTCTAGCCAAAATTTGCTTTCAATAGGAAAAGCTGCCAGGTCGGCTGCTTTTCCTACTGCAATTGAACCCGTTTTTTCGGCCATATTAACAGCCTCAGCTGCTTTTATCGTAATCCGGCTGAGGGCTTCAACGGCAGTTAATTGAGCCAGCCAAGTCGCTGCTTCTTTGAGCATGTTCAAATCGCTGTTTGAAGCCAGGCTGTCGCTGCCAAGTCCAAATCTGATGCCAAGTTCAATAAACTTGTTTATTGCCGCGGGGCCGGTTAGAAGACGCTCATTACTGCGGCGGCATAGAGCAGCAGCAGCTCCACTTTGAGCAAATATTTGGCTGTCTTCTTGATTGAGCTTCACACAGTGAGCGGCAATGAGGTTGTCATCGAGCAGGTCAAAATGTTTGAGGTGTTGGGTAGGAGTTAGCTTTTGGCCGCGCCAAGTCAATTCATTTAATAGGCTGGAGAAGCTCTTATTTTGATTGGGTGGCATTACTTTGGCCAAATAATCATCTAAAACTTGGCAATGACCGAAAATCCAATCGGCCTCTTCTTTTGACTCAGCTAGGTGAGCTGTCATCATTAAGTTTTGGCCGGCGGCCCATGCTTTGGCTTTGGCCCAGAGCGCTGGGGCAACTGTGTAGGGGGCGTGAGGGGCAATAGTGATTGCCACTTGACCGCTGGCGATGGCTTCGATTAAGGCACCACTGGCGGTGTTTATTAGAGATTGATAACGTGTTTGCCAAAGGGTAAAGATGCGTTCGGCAAGGCTGCCATCTAAGCCAAACAGTTCTAGACCGACTAGGCCCTTTAGCCCCATTTGAGCAATTGCTTCAGCGGCTTGGCCACTGTAGGAGCTATCTACTAAATAGGTAGTGCCTGCTAGAGCGGCAGATTTTGCCCCAGCTTGTGCCGAGCGAGAAAAGTCGCCTTGCGACCATGATCTTGTGCTGGCCACCAATTGGGCCATCCATGTAAACAAAGAGATGTTCTCTTCTATGGCTGGCGCTTGCGAATAATCAAGGTGGGTGTGAAGATTGAAGAGGCCCGGCGTGAGCACGCAGTTGGGCAGGTCGACTATGGCCAGATTATCGTGTTCTGCCGTCAAGCTTTCAGCTTGATCTTGGCTGAGAATGGCGGCAATTTTGCCACCTTCTACCATTACCGCTGCCCGGGCAAATGATTGACCTGTGGCCGTCCAGACCGATGAGGCCTTAATTAAGAATTTTGGCGATGTACTATAATTCATTTTCCTCAAGCATAATCTATAACAATGACTAGAATCTCAGTCGACGATTTGAAGGAAAGCCCTCAGCGTCGCGAAAATATTACCTTTAACGAAGTTTTGCCTATCGACGAGGCCGTCAAGCCGGTGGTCGGTGATTTGTTATTGAGCCTGGCCGCTGGTGGCGTCAAGCTCACGGGTAATGTCAAAACTTTACTTAAGCTACAGTGCCAAACCTGTCTTAAACCATACTTTTACGCCTTGAGCGTCGACCTCGATGAGTACTTCGTTCCCCGTCTGGGCGCTATGGCCGAATTTGAAATGGGTGCTCCGCGAGACAAAGAATTACTTAAAGATGATTTTTATGATTCGATTCCTGAGGATGGATTCATTGACATCAGTGACGTTGTGTATCAAGCTGTAACGTTAGCTTCTCCAGTATTTAGTCGTTGCGGCGATGAGTGTTCCGGTCCTCCAAAACCGGAAGGTGCTCGTGGTAGCAGCGTTTCGGGTTCTGACTCTGAAGAGTGTCAAGACCAAAAACCAATCGACCCTCGCTGGAAGAACCTAAAGACTCTCTTTCCTAACCAGGAATAGAGGCTTTTTAGTAGATAATAATTAGTCCGGAATATGGAGGATCGATACAGCAATGGCTGTTCCGAAGAAGAAAACATCCCACCAGAAACAACACCAGCGCAGAGCGCACTGGAAGGCTTCTGCTCAGACTATCGGCACTTGCGCCAATTGCGGCGCTCCGAAACGCAGTCACACTGCTTGCGGATCGTGCGGATACTATCGTGGTAGACCAGCCAGACTAAGAGACGCTGTCGTTTAGTTGTTGTAATTAACATGGGTCTTTAGACTTAGTTATTCAATGGTGTGATTAGTTTGACAACGAGTCAAATCTGGAGTCTGGCATGATTCGAGTGGCCATAGACGCGATGGGCGGTGATTATGCTCCTCGTGAAGTTGTTCACGGCGCCGTTTTGGCTGCCCGTGAATATGGCATTTCGGTTCAATTGGTCGGACTATTGCCGGCAATCGAAGCTGAGCTTAAACGCCACGAGATTGCTGGTCTAAACATATCTTTAGTGGCCGCTTCAGAAGTTGTGGCCATGGACGAGAAACCAAGCAAGGCGATTCTTCGTAAGAAAGATTCGTCTATTGTTTTAGCCATGAAGCAGGTCAAAGAGGGCCATGCTGATGCTGTAGTAGCTTGCGGCTCCACTGGTGCTGCCGCCGTGGCTGCCACTTTCAACATTGGACGCTTGCCCAATATCTCGCGCTGCGCCATTGCCTGCGAGATGCCTACTATTCATCCAAATCGCTGCATTGTCGTCGACGCTGGCGCCAATACCGATTGCGATGCCCATATGTTGATGCAATTCGGCTTGATGGGCTCAATCCTTTATTCTGGTTTGCACAACGTCAAGCGCCCCAGAGTTGGCGTTCTCAATATTGGCGCTGAAGAAACTAAAGGCACCCAGCTGGTTCAAGATGCCTATAAACTGCTCAAGGCCCGCGAAGATATTAACTTCATCGGCTTTGTCGAAGGCCGCGATTATCCTATGGGCAAAGTCGACGTAGTTGTTACCGATGGTTTTACTGGCAACGTTTCGCTTAAGACCGCCGAAGGCATTGCCAAGATGATTAACCACATGCTCAAGCAAGAGCTTTTGAGTTCGCCCCGGGGCAAACTTGGTGGCGCTATTGCTAAACCGGCATTTCAAGCACTAAAGAAGAGAGTTGACCCCGATGAATTTGGCGGTGCTTTCTTAATTGGTTTAAAAGGTGTATGTGTCATTGCCCACGGCGGCTCACGTCATACCGCGGTCAAGAATGCTATTCGAGTGGCTTGCGATATGGTCAAAGCAGACGTTGTTTCGAGAATCGAACAATCTTTTTTTCAAACCAATCTAAAATCAGTAAAGACTGATACGGCTGAACCAACAGTCACTATCTTATAACGAGGAATAATTGCCATGGCTAAGCTTGCTTGTGTTTTCCCCGGGCAGGGATCTCAGAGCGTCGGTATGGGTTTAGACCTATTCAATAATTTTGCCGAAGCTAAAGCGACTTATGAACAAATTGATGCAGTGGCTGGTCGAGCCCTCAGTGCCCTTTGCTTTGAAGGACCAGAAGCTGAGCTCAAGCGCACTATCAATACTCAGCCAACAATTCTCGCCACATCGTTAGCGGCTTGGGCTTGCTACGAAAAGCTTGGTGGGCCAAAGCCAGATTTTGTTGCCGGTCATTCACTGGGTGAAATTACTGCCTTAGTGGTGGCACAGGTGCTATCACTTGAAGACGCGGTCAAGCTTGTTGATAAACGTTCTAGTCTTATGGAAAATTGTCCTAAAGGGGCGATGACAGCCGTGCTTGGCATGGCTCCAGATGCTCTTGAAAGTCTTTGTGCTGAGGCCTCTATGGCCGATGAGGTTGTAGTGGTGGCAAACTTCAACACGAAAGATCAACTTGTTATCTCTGGTAATCCTGAAGCTGTTGCTCGCGCTGGTGGATTGGTGAAAGAGCGCTCCGGTAAAGCAATTCCACTACCAGTTGGTGGTGCTTTCCATTCACCGCTTATGTCGATGGCTGCCAAAGAATTTTCACAGGCTCTAGAAAATAGCAAATTTGATGATGCTACCTGTGGTGTAGTGCAAAACTATGACGCTCAAGTGTCCAAGCAAGCAACTGAGTTAAAAGCAAAGCTAGCCAAGCAGATGGAGAGCCCCGTGCGCTGGACTGCTACCGTTGAGTTTCTAGTGTCGCAAGGCGTCGATACAATTGTCGAAATAGGACCAGGCAAAGTTTTAGCTGGGCTGGTCAAGAAAATTGACCGCTCAGTGAAAATCTACAACGTCAGCGACAGTGAATCACTTAAAGCTACGATTGCTGCCCTGCAAGCTGTGGCTCAAGCCGTTTAATTGTAATATTGCGTTTCTCTAGTTCAGCAAAGAATAGCTCTGGGTCTAGTGCTACTTCTGGGGCCAGCACTCCTTTCTCTTTGACTTGATTGGCAATGATCATCTGTGCTGCTATAGACGGTGGCACTCCTGTATCCAGGGCGCCACAAGAAACTTTCCATTTCTTGTCTGATACGACAATTGTTTCCATGCGCACTAATTTTTCTTTGCCGCCTTGAGTGCCTTTAACATCAACGCGAATAACTTCGCAGTCATCAGGCTCGTTCTGGGGCACAGGGAATTTGCTAATCATTTCGGCCAATAGCTTGCGCGGGGTAAAGTCACCTTCTTTGGTGGCAATTTGTTTCTTCTCGCCAAAGCCCAAGGCCATTAAGAATTTGATTTTTTCGTGAAATTCTAAAGGTAAACCTAGGCGGAAAGTAACACGTTTAATGCCTTTATCTTTGTAGGTCATGGGGATGGTCAAAACTTCAGAGTGCAAGGTGTAGATTGCTTCTTGCTTGCCTACAGGCTGAGGGAAATCAACCATCAATGCCCCTGACAGTGGTGCTTCTGCTTTGTAGTCACCGTCTTCAAAAACCATCGGGTTGAGCGTATATTCATCGATTAAAGTTTCAATTGAATAAGGGGGCATGAAAGGATGATCTACTTTGACATTGTCGACAGAGCCCACCAAAATATCGATAGATTCGACAGTATCTAAGTCTCTTTGACCAGCTTCAGCCATGATATTGGTCATGCCAGGAGCGGCCCCCATACCGACAATAGCCGTCAGATTTTTTTCTTTGAAGCGCTCATGCAACTTTAACTGCTCTTTGGTGACGTGAAAGAGCCCACCTAGATCTATGTAGTTGGTGCCCGCTTCAAGAGCTGCTTCCATAACATTGACGTTGTGATAGTAGGGGGTGGAATTAATGACACAAGCCGCTTTGGCTAAAATCTTGACCATGATTGGTCGATTAGTGATGTCGGTGAAGTCGCCTCTGACTCGTTCTGATTTGAGTGATTCGGCAAATAGATCGGCTTTGTCTCGATCGTAGTCGGCAATTACAACTTCGATTTGCTCGTTTTCTAGCAAATCTTTGACGATCACCTGGCCCATGGCTCCAGCGCCGCCAATTACAACTACTCGTTTCAATTCAGTCATCTGCTATAGCCTCTGTATATAGCCGAAATTTTAGCACTGCAAAGCCAGGCTATATTGGGCCAGATAAAAGAGCGTGCTGGTTAAGCTCGATATTTGAGTAGCGTGAGCCTAATAACCTTTATATGAACTGGTGCCGCTGGAGCTACCGTAGGTGCTCGCGGCAGTGCTGCCGGGTCTGGGGCTGGAACTTTGTTGCATTGTTCCTCCGCTACCATACGTAGCCACGGCTGGCCTGGTGTTGGGCCGGGTTTGAATTTGCGTTGGAATAGTAACGTAGCCGTTATGCCGTACTTCTTGTTTGCGCAAGCTGTAGTTGGGGTTTAAGTCAGAGCGCATGTAGTCGCCTGGCATGCCAACGGTTGCCCCCATACGAGCATTGGGCAAACCGCCCATCTGCTGACTGCCTTGTTGCTGGTTGTTGGCGGCTTGGGCTGGTGTCAGGTAACCCTGCGGATAGCGCGATTGGGGCTGAACCGGGGCTGAGCCATATACAGGTATCTGGGCCGATGGGCTGAGAGTGCCCCTGGTGATGTAGGTATCTGCCGGCCGAGCTAGGTTTGAGCCCTGAATCATGCGCGTGCCGCCCACTTTGTAGCTTTGTTGGCAATCGCCCGGTTGGCTGCCAAAAATAGCCAGAACCAAGGCTAGGGCAAGGGTTTGAAGGTTTAATAATTTAGTCAATGCCGTCAATGCCTGCTAGTAAAAGAAAAAGGGGCAATAAAGATGCCTGTTGATACGATAATAACTCGCAATCTTCCTCTTTACAAGTAGGCAATTCTTTATAGAACCAATACTGGCGCAGATTTAAGGGCGGCAAATGTAATCGATTTGTAAAACGCTATGGTTAGCACTAGTCAGAAAAGCGGAATCTAACCAAGGCAGCGACGGCCCAGATGCCGTCTTTCCAGGTAATTTTCTTACCTTCGGCATAGTCGCGACCGTAATATGAAATTGGCAGCTCATATAGCCTGACGCCTTGCTTTAGCACTTTTGCTGTAATTTCAGGCTCAAAGTCAAAACGGTCGCAGCGAATCTGTACCTTTTTGAAAATATCGGCTCTAAAGACTTTGTAGCAAGTTTCCATGTCAGTCAAGGTAGCGTTATATAGAACGTTGGTTATTAAGCTGAGAAATTTATTGCCGAATAGGTGCCATATTTTAAAAGCGCGGGTAACCTTACCACCGCACAACCTTGAGCCGTAAACAACGTCAGCTCTTCCTTCTAGGATCGGTCTAAGTAGTTCGGCATATTCTCTCGGGTCGTATTCAAGGTCGGCGTCTTGTATCAAAATGACGTCGCCTTCGGCGTGCCCTTGGGCTGTGCGCAAAGCCGCACCTTTGCCCTGATTTTTTTCGTGATAGTAAATGCGAGCATTATATTTACTGGCATCAAGTTGGGCCAAAATGTCACGGGTGCCATCTGTTGAGCCATCGTCGACAATAACTATCTCTTTTGTTAGTCCGGCGGTATCTGCCTTTGAAACCATGTCTAGAACAGTGACAAGAGTTTTTTCTTCATTGAAGACCGGTATTAATATTGAAAGTGTTTTCACGGACTGTATTACGTTCCTTATCTATATGAATTTTTTGCGCTGTCAGTTTTTAAGCTGCCAGTTTTTTAAGCTGGAAGAATAAGTGCGCGCTTGTGGGCTTCTGTCTCGAGACTATCGTCAAGTGGCGTTAGCTGAACAGTCCCGTACCGTCGCGTTAGGGCTTGGTTTAGTAACAAATCGGCAAAGGCCGGATTTTTCGGCAAAAGTGAACCATGTAGGTAGGTACCGTATACGGTGCCCTGGCATGCGCCCTCGCTTTTATCTTCACCATTATTACCATTGCCGACCACGATTTTCCCTAGTGGTTGCACATCTTTGCCAAGATAGGTCTTTCCGCTGTGATTTTCAAAACCCACAAGAGTTGAACCGTCTTCCCGCTTGATAACGACGTTTCCAATCATTCTTCTATTGCCAGCAACTGTATAGGCGTCTAATAACGATATGCCTTTAAGCTCAGGACCTTCGTGTGGGCGATAGTAATGACCAAGTAATTGGTAGCCACCACAAACGGTTAAGACCACCGCACCGCCTTCAACAGCGGCCTTGAGAGTGGTAGCGCGCTTGAGTAAATCTTCAGCTATTACTATTTGTTGCTTGTCTTGACCGCCGCCAATGAAATAGAAGTCGTAATAATCAGGATCCGCTTCCTGACCGATATCTATCGCATCTACCTTGACTTCTATGTCGCGCCATTTTGCTCTTTGACTGAGCGTGATGATGTTGCCGCGATCGCCGTATATGTTGAGAAAGTGGGCGTATAGATGGGCAATTCTGAGTTCCATAGCTTCCTTAGTAAGGTTTTTTTCTGCTTTTAATTGTCTGGTATATCGATCTTTTTACTGCACTATATATGGTGTGCTCTTGCGCTGCCGTTTGGCAAGCTATTGTCGTACAAACTTGTGAAGTTTGAATAACGGTACGTAAATAGCCATTTTTGGGGCTTCTACTGAGGGCCATCACTAGTGCAAATTATAGAAAGAATAGTGGTTGCAAATGACCGATAAAGCATGATTATTTCAGGAGGTTGCAATTCTTGACTAGGGGTTGCCATGAAGTCTGATTGCATGGGCTTTTCCGGATTTGCGTCTGATATATTTTGGGCGACCATTTTGTAAAATATTAGCGTTTTTTAAGAATCCCTCTTTATGCACCACCGGCGGCTTTTCGCAGGTTCTGAGTTAAGCGAAATGGTTTTATGGGTTTCACTACTACTAACGGCTGGAATATGTAGGTTATGATGGCGTACGTTAGAGTCAGGTCATTGCTGAAGGAGTGATTACTATTATGAAAAAGGGGTTTGCAACCATTCTTACTGCACTCGTTGCTGTAAGTGCGAGCACCTTGATCAATGCAAATGTCGCAAATGCTCAAGGTGCTACTAATGTCAGTGAATTGACAGACGTAGTTGGAAATGAGTGGGCGTATAATGCACTCAAGGAACTCGTTAATAGCGACTGTCATGTACTGGTAGGTTACCCAGACAGAACATACCGTGGTCAAAAATCGACCACACGTTTTGAACTGGCTGCCGCTCTATATAAATATGAGCAGTGCATACAAGAGCGTCTAGCTAAAAAAGCTGACAAAGCCGATTTGGAAAAATTCGCTGCTTTGTTGGAAGAATTTCGTGGTGAGTTGAACCAACTGAAGGCCCGTGTCGACAGTTTGGAAGCTCGCATGAAAGCTGTTGAGGAAAAAAATGCTGAGCAAGACATGCGCTTAGCATATGCCGAAAGACAGAAAGGTTTCATTTGGGAGCGTCTAGTTAAGGGCACATTCATTGATGTCCGTGACATAGGCGTAGGAGTTGGTCGTGGGGCGAGAGCCATCTACGAGTACATGTTCTAACCGAACCTCCCTGCGCGAGCTTGGACCTGACTGAACTACTCGGAACTCCCGTCGGCTTTGCGGCTGCCGGGAGTTTCGTCATCAAATATGGTGGCAATTACGGCTAGTATTTACATGCTAGTAAGTACAGAGTAGTCAGTTAGGCTCTGCTCAAGTTGTTTCAAATTGAGGACTTTCCTTTGTCTCATCCTTTTGCTGATGAGCTTTCCTTTGCGCTGACTATAAGCGAAGAGGTAGAAAAGCTTGCCATGAGCTACTTCAATAAGGGTATTGAAGTAGTGGAAAAATCTGATGGCAGCCCTGTGACAAGGGCTGACAAAGAAGTTGAGCGCTTTATTCGCAATGCGCTGGCTACAAAATTTCCGGGTGATGCAATCTTAGGTGAAGAAGAAGGCCCCACCGATGGTGCCGCTGAGAGTAATGGACGTACCTGGATTGTTGACCCAATCGACGGTACTTACAACTACGCTCGCGGCATTCCTATTTGGTCTACTCTTTTAGCCCTTGAAGTTTCTTCTGAAGTTGTCTTAGGTATGATTGTTGCCCCGGCCATGCATGAGCTTTTTTATGCCGTTAAGGGCCAGGGTGCTTTCAAGAATTATTTGCCAATCAAAGTTTCAAATATCGATCGCATAGATAAAGCCATGATCAACTTTGGTGGTCCCGATCGCATTCTTGAAAATGGCTTGTGGCCAGAGTTAACTGAGGCCGTCCGCCTTACCGATAAGCAGCGTGGCTTTGGTGATTATCTGGGTTTTTCTTTGGTATTTGAAGGTAAGTCTGAAGCGATGCTTGAAGTTGGGGTTAAGCCCTGGGATATCGCTTGCATGAAAATCTTGGCGGAAGAAGCTGGCGGTGGCTTCTTCGATTTGTCTGGTGGAAACTCGGTACACACTGGTTCTTGCATGGTGACAAATCGGCACCTGATGCCAGACTTCAAGAAAATGTTCGTCAAAGAAAAAGTATCAAAATAATGGAGCGCGAGTGGTCTAAATCGATTAAGGCGCGAATGGCTCTAGTCATGACAATGGCTGGAGTGGTGCCGATTGTGATTTGCCACTTGATCGTATTTAGCTCTAGTGGTGCGCCTCTAGAAGATTATTTTCGCTATGTACCGCTTTATCTTCCGCTCCTTCTGATATTGCTTGGAGTCAATTGGTTTCTCTCAGATTTGATTCTAAGGCCCATTACTCAGCTTCTCACTGCCACCACCAAACTTGTTTCTGAAGACATTCGCCAACGGCTTGAGGTTGACCCCCACGAGCCTTTAGAAACTCTTGAGTTGAGAAAGTCGTTTAACAAGCTGCTTAACCGCTTAGAAGAGTCTCTCAATATTCAATGTCAATTTGTGGCCGATGCCAGCCACGAGCTGCGTACTCCCCTGACTTCGATTCAAGGCTATACAAAGCTACTCTTGAGGCGCGGGGGGAATATCGATGCTAACCTTCTGGCCGAGGCCTTGCAGACCATTTCAGATGAGTCTGGTAGGCTTATTCGCTTAGTTTCAGACTTGCTGCAATTGGCACGGGCTGATGCTGGACAAGCCATTATCAATCAACAAGAAGTAGTAGACCTCAGGCTTGTTTTAACTAGTGTTGAAGACACTGTCATGGTCATAGCTCCCGAGCAAATCGAAGTTCAGTTTATTATTCCGCCTACACCAATTTATGTTTTTGCCGATTCGGATCGTCTAAAACAAGTATTCCTCAACTTGACCAACAACGCTATCAAAGCTACTCAAGCTGGTGGCAAGGTCACAGTTACTCTGCGCTTTACTAATAATCAGGCGATTATCCGCGTGATTGATACTGGTATTGGTATTGCCCCTGCCGATCAACAACGTATTTTCGACCGTTTCTATCGGGTGGAGAGATCCCGCACCAGAAGCCGTTTGTATGGTGGTGGCACAGGCTTAGGTTTAGCTATTGCCTTGACCATTATTAAAGCCCACGGTGGGGCTATTGAGCTGGAGAGTGAACTGAACAAAGGTTCTACTTTCACAGTGCGGTTGCCTGTTACTGACAAAGACGATAAGTCTGGTTTGCCACCGGCTGCTCTGACCCAGATGACACCATCTGAGCGGCGCAACAATGAGCGCATCGCCGAAGCCGAGCGCAAGAGCGAAAGTGCTCAACCTCAGCCGCAGTCTTCGTTTGCGCCAGAGCCCGCAGCGCCTAACAATGTTGCTTCTATTGGTTCAAGTTCTAGTAGTTCGAGCAATTTAGCTGCCGTGCCTACGCCGCCCGATGCTCCGGCAAGCTCTGCGTCAGACTCCTTGGCTAACCCTAGTTCTAATTCTAGCCCTTCTCCTAGTCCTAACCCAAGGCCAGAGCGTGTCTTTGGACCGCCGCCAGAAGACGACGACTAAAGTTCTTTGGTAAGCTCTTAGCTTGACGAGTTAAGGCGATAGCCTACCCGTGCCACATTCTCAATCATAGAATGTGCTGGATCTTCGGCTGCATCAACGACTTTTCTAATTCTTCGTATCGCTGAGCGCAGACCCTCTGAAGAGGCATCGGAGTCATAGCTCCAAACACGAGACAAAATCGCGGCGACACTAAAGACTTGATCAGGATTGCGCATGAAAAATTCTAACAAGGCAAAGTCTTTTGGCGCCAAGTGCACGTCGACTCCAGCCTTTGTTAGCTTGTACTTGGCCGGATCAAGCACCAGGTCGCCGATACAAATCTGATTTCCGGCAACACCGCTGGTTCGTCTCAGTATGGCTTTGATTCGCATTTTTAATTCGCGAATATCAAAGGGCTTGGTTATGTAATCATCAGCTCCTGACTCGATACCCTCTTCTTTTTGGTCCATTTGGGTTCTGCCGGTAAGCATTATTATTGGTGTTTTCTTGCCGCTGGCGCGAAACTGCCTAGCGATTTCCACTCCAGATCTGCCTGGCAGATCCCAATCCAAAATGATTATGTCAAACTCTTCCAACTTAAGAAGATCGGCGCCATCAATGCCATTGCTGGCCAGTTCAACCACGTGTCGCTCGTCTCTCAGCCCATCGGCAACTGTAGTTGCCAAATCTAAATCGTCTTCAACTAGGAGTACTTTAGCCAATGTTTGACGCGCAGACTTACATAGGGAGTGACTATAATTGTACTTTGATAGTACGCGATAAACGGTTCCCGTGACTAAATTTTCGTTAGCGGCACAAGTTTTGATGTTGGCCATTGTGCCGCTAGCGATGCAGTTGGTGTTGCTTCTATGGATGGCTGATTTGCAGTCGAAGGCTGAGATTCAGTTAGGGCAAGCAGACCGGTCGAAAAGAATAGCCGACCACATGTCTAGTTTAATGGCTAACACTTATTTCATCGCCAAACACGCTGATGATGACAGAGACGGGCAAAACGCGGCTGCCAACGAGTCAGCTGAGCGAATGCATGTGATCTTTTCCCAATTGAAGACACTTGTAGAACCGAAATCAGAATTGGCGAAGACGGTGGAAAGGTCTGAGGCGACTAGTCTCAAGATGTATGAGATTTTTGAAAAGATTCAGGCAACGGATGATAAAGCCATACGGCGTCCACTATGGATAGAAATGCGTGCCCGTGTCAAAGAATTGCTTTATGGTGATCTACTCAATGCCAAAAAGCAGTACGAAGTCTACGCTAAGCAAGGCGTTGATAGCGAAATTATATTGAGAAAACGGTTTCACGACGTTGCCCTCTTCGGCGGTGCCATTAATCTGCTGCTCTCCGGCGCCCTGGCCTTATTTCTAGCGAGCAATATCGCACGAAGGCTAAAGCGCCTCGATGACAATAATATACGCTTGGCCAGCAACCTTCCTCTTGGTCCTTCTATTGCTGGATGCGATGAAATCGCCCGTGTTGATCAAACTTTTCGACAGATGGCCAAAGCCATGCACGAAACCGCTCGCAAAGAGCATCAGGTGATTGAAGGTGCTCGTGATTGGATCTGTTCTATCGACAAAGATGGTCGAATCGTCTCTACCAATCCCGCTTGTATCAAAATGCTGGGATACAAAAATGATGAACTATTAGGCGCTCGTCTTGTCAATTTTATCCATGAAAGTGATGCTAAAACTGAGCAGTTTATGGAGAGTTTGGGTAATAACATTGACGAACAGTCCACAGACATTCAGATGCGGCACAAATCGAATCGCAAAGTTGATACCTCCTGGTCAATACAATGGTCAGAAAGTGAACAGACATCATTTTGTGTCGTCCATGACATTAGTGAAAGGCGAGCGGCCGAGCAGTTGAGGCAGGAAGTATTGCACATGGTTAGCCATGATTTGCGCACGCCCCTCAGCACTCTAGGAAATGTATTCAGGTTTCTTTCTCAGTCAGATAGCGGTTTGGTAGAGAAAACGAAAACATACATCCAGCTCGGTGAGCGCAATGTAGTTCGTCTAATTGCAATGGTCAACGATCTGCTTGATATTGAAAAAATCAGGTCTGGCAAAATGTTGATTGAACACGAAGCGGTGCATTTAGATGAGTGTTTTCAGGCTTGCATCGAAGCTTTACTTCCTGCTGCAGAGCAAGCCGGTGTGCGTCTAGAAGTTGAACAAACCGCACTGATTGTTAGTGGTGATGCCGATAAAATCGATAGAGTGATTATCAATCTCACGGCCAATGCACTCAAGTATTCAAAGGTTGGAGATACTGTTAGAGTGCACGCTGAGCGTTCAGAGATTGACTCGACAATGCCAATGGTGACTGTCAACGTAATCGATCAGGGCCTTGGCATTGCAGAGGATCAACTTGAAAGTGTGTTCGAAAGGTTTCATCAACTAAAAGATGAGAAAGTCGCAGAAGGCTCTGGACTGGGCTTGACCATTTGCAAGGCCTTTGTGGAACTTCATGGTGGAAAAATCTGGGCTACTCGATTGCCTCAAGGAACCCAGTTCTCCTTCACTTTGCCATTGCTTGCCATAAAGCCCAATTAGTGGCTTTTGGGATTGACCTTGGAATATTCGTTGTTGGCATTAAGCTTGGCCATCGTCAGATCTTTCATATTTTTGTGGTTGAAAGGCTCGCCTATTTGAAAAGCCTTGATTTCGGCAGCGGTAATTTCGCCATCACGCTTGGGTTGGTCTATATTTCTAAATTCTTTACGCAAGGCCACCATCGCACTTGTTTCTTTCTTGCCGTAGATGTTGCTGTCGATTGCGTGGTCTAGCTCTTTTTTAGAAAGACCGCCGTCTTTATCAAGGTCAATACTGTTGAAAAGTTTCTTTGACAGCACTGGCTGCTTCTTTTCTATATCATCAAAGAAAGTGACGTTTGGTAAGTGTTTGTCGGCTCCGCCTAATCCCAATTGTTTATCATAAACGAGTATTTTCTTGGTCGCTTCAGCTTCTTCTTTAGAAAAGACGTCTTTAAATGGATGTGAACCGAGGCTGCCCTTAACGCTCTGCTTCTCTCCACATTCTGCTATTTCTTTGTTGCTCATAATTTTCACCCTCATTTAAACTGCTTGGTCACCGCTAAACTGTTTGGTAACCGCTCACAATGCCAGTGTATTTTTTATGTGTGATCAAAGGGCAACGAAACTGTGATGGAACTGTGACAAGGGTCAGACCTTTGAAAAAGAAAGTTTTTCGCCCTCCTAATTACTTTTACAGGCCAGTATTAACCTCTTATGTAGGATAGGCGCGGGTGAAACAATGAGAGTTTTCAATCTGAGGCAACCGGTCCGCGGCATGCAAGGCAGTGCTATGGCTGAGTTTGCCCCAGCGTTGGCTATTCTGCTCATTTGTTTCTTCTTCCCACTTCTCAATATGCTAATTCTAGGGGTCTCTTACTGCCTCTGCATGGTCCTCAATTACAATCAAGTGCACGAAGCTTCTTTGGTTCATATGAATGATGCTGTGAGCTTGAATGGGCCTGTCTGCAAAGATATTACCGACAAGTGGTTGGCTGGTATGGGCAAGTTTCTAAGAACTGAGGGCTATCCACAAACTACGGTTTCGTATCGCGATGGTCAGACCACAGGTAACGTCACCGATCGCATTGCCGTGGTGCACACCTCGGTGGTTTGCCAACCGACTTTGAGCATTCCTTTGTTTGGCGTCAGCGTGCCGGGTTTGAATGCACCCATGGCCTTCTCTGTTTCCAGTGAGAGCACCATGGAAAATCCAGATAACGCACCTATAAGTATGAATGGCCAGAATGGACAGAGCGGGCAAAATAGTCAAAATCAGAACGCCAAGATGGGTGGTTCTGGTCAGGGCGCTGCTGCTGGAAGTCAAGTCAATGCTTTAGCTAAGCCATTGCCGCGCGGTGGCTGGGACGGTAATAATTTGAGAATCCCCGTACATCGTTGTTGCTTGCTGGGCTCTGGGGGGAAGTGATTGTGAGAATAGGTCGGCAGATTCGTGGAACCAGCGGCAGCGCCATAACTGAGTTTGGCCCAGCTCTAGGCATCCTGCTCATTTGTTTCTTCTTCCCTTTGCTCAATATGCTTATTCTTGGGGTCTCTTACTGCCTTTGTATGGTGCTGAATTACAATCAAGTGCACGAAGCTTCTTTGGTTCATATGAATGATGCTGTGAGGTTGAATGGGCCTGTCTGCAAAGATATTACCGACAAGTGGTTGGCTGGTATGGGCAAGTTTGTAAGAGCCGAGGGCTATCCACAAACGACTGTTTCGTATCGCGATGGTCAGACCACCGGTAACGTCACCGATCGCATTGCCATGGTGCAGACCACTGTAGCTTGCCAACCGACTATAAGCATCCCGTTGTTCGGTGCCAGTGTGCCTGGATTAAATGCTCCAATGGCCTTTTCTCTGTCTAGTGAAAGCACCATGGAAAATCCTGACAATGCGCCAATAGGTTTGAATGGTACGAATGGCCAGAGTGGTCAAAATAGTCAGAATCAAAACGCTAAGATCGGTTCTTCTGAAGGTGCCTCTTCCGGAAATTCGCTTGCTGCCCCGCTTGAGCGCGGCGGCTGGGATCACAATGACTTGAGAATCTCGGTTCGTCACTCTAGTCTGCTCCAGGCCGGAGGCTTATATCCATGAGGATGACAAAAATCAAAGGGCAGTTTGGTGCTAGTTGTATTAATCAGATTAGTCGTACTTCTCGTACACATCGTGGAACCAGCGGCAGCGCCATAACTGAGTTTGGCCCAGCGCTTGGTATTTTGCTTATTTGTTTCTTTTTCCCTCTTCTCAATATGCTGATTTTAGGAGTGTCTTACTGCCTTTGTATGGTGCTAAATTACAATCAGGTGCATGAGGCATCGCTAGTGCATATGAATGATGCTGTAAGCTTGAATGGTCCTGTCTGCAAAGATATTACCGATAAGTGGTTGGCTGGTATGGGCAAGTTTGTAAGAGCCGAGGGCTATCCACAAACGACTGTTTCGTATCGCGATGGTCAGACCACCGGCAACGTCACCGATCGCATTGCCGTGGTGCAGACCTCGGTGGTTTGCCAACCGACTTTGAGCATCCCTTTGTTTGGCGTCAGTGTGCCTGGTTTGAATTCACCGATGGCCTTTTCTATTTCTAGCGAAAGCACGATGGAGAATCCAGACAATGCACCAATCGCTATGAGTGGCCAAAGCAATTCGAATCAAAATGCCAAAGCAGTTCCTGCTGGTTCTTCCGTGGGCAAAAGTAACGACAGCGGTCAAAGTCAGTCATTGTCTGGCGGCGGCTGGGATCTCAATGATTTGAGAATCTCGGTTCGTCGCTCTAATCTGCTCCAAGGTGGAGGTTCTTATCAATGAGAGGGGAGAGAATCAAGGGGCCGATTGGCGCAAGCCATTATAAATATACTAGTCGTCGCGCTAACGGCAGCGCCATAACTGAGTTTGGTCCAGCTCTAGGTATTTTGCTTATTTGTTTCTTTTTCCCTCTTCTCAATATGCTGATTTTAGGAGTGTCTTACTGCCTTTGTATGGTGCTAAATTACAATCAGGTGCATGAGGCATCACTAGTACATATGAATGATGCTGTAAGCTTGAATGGGCCTGTCTGCAAAGATATCACCGACAAGTGGTTGGCTGGTATGGGCAAGTTTGTTAGAGCCGAGGGTTATCCACAAACGACTGTTTCTTATCGCGATGGTCAGACCACAGGCAACGTCACCGATCGCATTGCCGTGGTGCAGACCTCGGTGGTTTGCCAACCGACTTTGAGCATCCCTTTGTTTGGCGTCAGTGTGCCTGGTTTGAATGCACCGATGGTCTTTTCTATTTCTAGCGAGAGCACGATGGAGAATCCAGACAATGCGCCAATCGCTATGAGTGGCCAAAGCAATTCGAATCAAAATGCCAAAGTGGTGACGTCTGGTGGTGGCTCGTCGCCAAATTCTCTTGCCGCTCCGCTTGATCGTGGGGGCTGGGATCGCAACGACTTAAGAATAGCGGTTCCAAAGGCTCTACTGCTAGGCTTTAGTGATCTTTGATATTGGATTGGCTCAGATTGCTGAAATTGTAAGCATGGCGAATAGCTTTGCCTTCAGGCGATTGTTGAACTGATTTCGGTAGGCCATCTAGCACGGTTTTGGCTTTGATAAGCATTGTTTTGCTTTCCTGTGGCTTACCCAAACGCTTTAAAATCGTAGCGGCGTTGGCCAAGGTGATGGCGTAAGAAATATCTTTGTGTCCTAAAGTTTTGCTCGTTGTTTCTCTCAGCTTAATTGCCTGCTGTATGGCCTCAAGTGCTTGCTGTTGCTGTCCTTTAGTGGATAGCCGACTGGCTTGATTGGTTAGGGCTTCAGCATATTCTTGCTGATAGCGAATAAGATCTGGATGATGAGCATCTAGTTTTTTGCCACCACTTTTTACAACTTGTTGCAGCAAGTTTAGTGATTTCTGTGAGTCAGCTGCTGCGCCACTGGCGTCTAGCAGTGCAGCAAGATTGGCCATGGCATTCAATGTTTCAGGATGATCATCTCCGAGTCTGTTTTTTCTGATTGCTAAAGCTAGAGATAAATGTTCTTTTGCCTTGGCGTTCTGACCTAGTTTAAATTCAGTACAGCCTAGGTCTAAATATGAGTTGGCAATATCTAGGTTCTCATTATCTAGGTTTTCCTTGTCGCCAGCCGCTATAGCTAATCGCAGAGCTAGTCCGCGTTTTAAAATAGTGATGGCTTGCTGATAGTTGCCCATCCAAAAATATAGAGCGCCTAAATTATTTGTGGCGGTGGCAAATAACTCTTTGTCGTGGTTTGAAGTTTTTAGTGTGGCGATGGCTTTTTCTAAGTTGCTTTGAGCTTCAGGATATATGCCTTGTTGCCTTAGTGCATTAGCGAGCACAACTCGATGCCTGGCTAAAATGGTTTCGCTAAGTTTTGCCTGGCGGCCCAAAGACAGGGCTCTTCTGGCGTTTTGTTCTGAGTCCGCATATTGGCCCATGCTGTTATTGAGCAAAGCCAAATAGTTATATGCTGCGGCCAGCCTCTCTGGTGAAGGATTTTTGCTGTTCTGGATTTGGCTAAGGCCGAGCTTTATTTGACTTTGAGCTTGTGGATAATTGCCTTGTCGGCGGGCCTGCTCACCGGCTGCGATTTTCTCTTCTGCGCTTGTATCTTGAGCTGTGGCAGGTGTTTCGTGCTGAGTTGTGCCTTTAGGCTGAGTTGTGCCTTCGTGCTGCACAGTACTTCCATGCTTCACAGTGCTTTCATGCTTTACAGTGCTTCCATGCTGCGGTTTGGCTGCAGCTGCACTGCTCAGCAATGACAGGCTGCTAATTGTCAGTAAAAGGCTTGTGGCAGCGAGTTTCATTTGGTTGCTTTGGTTTGCTTTTGCTTGATCTTAATAGATTTTAGTTGATCCGATTCGGATATTTTCAAAGAAGTGATGGAGATTGGTCACGCTTCTGCTAATCTGCACTAGTCACCAATCACATATTAGTGAGCCAGAGATTGCACAGAAAACCTCAGTTGAGTATGTTTGCTAAGCTTGCTACTGCTGCTACTTGTTTGCTGGCGCTATTTTTTACCGGTGCTCACCGAGGCAATGCTGAGGCAGGCGAGCGTATTTTGCCATTTTCTCCTAGCTATTCTGTCGGCAATCTAATGGCCGTAAAGGGGCTTCCCGAATTATTTGGCACATGCAAGGGAAGTTTGGTTGCCGAAGCACGTGGTGTGGTCAAATTGCCACCTGGCAAGCAGATCAAGTTTGCCCCCAACGGCACTTTCTATCAGCATCCTGAATGCCTTTTGAAATTGCCGCGAGACGCTTTCGATTTTGTTGAGTTGAGCTTCTTGTCAATGGCCGATGAAGAAGATGCTTTTTGCGATCGAGCAATTCCCTATCTCGGCCATATTTCCTCATTGAAGGGAATTGATTTAGACAATTCTGATGCAAGCGATAAGGGATTATCGCAACTGCCAGCAATGCCGCAATTGCAGATGCTCACAGCATGCGAGAGTAAGGTTTCTGGTACCTGTTTGCCCAAGTTGTTGGCATGCAAGAAGCTGGAAGCATTCCGCTTGAGCAATGTTGTAGTTAACAATGAGAGTCTGCGCTGGTTGAAAGATTTTCCCCAACTTCAAAGGCTTGGTCTTGTCAGAGTTGACTTGTCTATGGTTGGCATCGAGCATCTTAGTAAGTGCAGAGATTTACAATTGCTTGATATTGATTACAATTATCGCCTCGATGACAAAGTCGTGCCGTTCCTCTTGAAGCTCACTAAGCTAAAGACCTTATGGCTAGGTGAAACCAGTATTTCGGTGCAAGGGCTAGAACAGTTGGGCAAGCTTCACTTGGTCAGTATCAAACTGCCTAAGTCATTCTATAAGTACTCAGCGAAAGAGCAGCAGCGTATAAGGCTCGCTTTTCCGGCCGTTGCCTTCGGTAGCAAAAAAAAGACAACCAAGCCTGATTCTTTCAATGACACTATGTTTGCACCAGTGACACGGTAGTTTTGTCGGCGCTTCTGCTAACCTCTACAAGACAGCAATTAGAATGGAGAGTGAATATGTCTGAAGTCAAGATCACGGTGAAGTTGAATGGACCGCTACTTGTGGATGGCCCATTCGAGTTGAAAGATCATGAAGGTAATGCCATAGCAGTGCCTAGACAGCCTTGTGCCCTTTGTCGTTGTGGCGCTTCCGTCAACAAACCATTTTGTGATGGCACCCATAGCAAAATTGGCTTTGATGCTGCAGCAGCTGTTGTGCCAGAGAGTAAGGAGTAGTTTTACTCAACTACTACATTGTCGGAATGCGCTCGGCCAAAGGTTTCACTCATATACATCTCTTCGACTTTGGTTGGGGGAACAGTGAAGTGGCCGGGTGTTGTTGCCCTGATTAAGTAGCTATATCTGTATTTACCGGCGTTCAGCAGAGAGGCAAAGGCCTCGGCTTGGTGGTCGCGCAGATTTTCATGCTCAGACCAATGCTGACTGTATGTCTCGCGAGAATCGCTATCGCTGGCAGCCGTGATTTGACTATCTGGTGCTAGTGATTGAGTGCCTGCCAGGCTCTTGTTGATTGCCTCAGTGCCAGCTGGAAGCGGATCGCACATCGCCACATGGTAGCGGGCGCCGGGTGCATCAAATTGCACTTTGACCCTGATGGTCGAGCCGGCCTTGAAATGCCAAATGCCTTTTTCGTCTATAGTGACATCCGATTTCGCATTGACAGGCTCATATGTTCTGCTCACGGTGAAGCCTTGATCAATTGTTCTTAAATTAAAGTCTTTGCTGGCATAGTCGAGGGCAACTCTGTAGTAGAGCCGACCTGTACCTTCTTTGTTGATCAAAATATCGTTAGTGGCCTTGCCTTTGCTCAGCAAATATTCCATCGGTACTGTGGTCGATTTAGTATCTAAACTCCGACCAGCAAATTTGTGATTAGCTACTAGCGTGTCATTGAGCCATGTTTGGCCCTCAAAGTTTGGAGTCTGCTTCTCGTACGTGCTGAAATATTTGTCGAGAGCTTGCAGCACGTAGCTATTTTCTTGAGTGCCTTGCCAAATGCCGTTGCGGCGACCGGCAAGCAGACCCTTCACGAGTTTTGGTATTAGTGGATTATCGGGTTGATCTTCTATCAGGGCGTTAGTGACTGTGGCATCGACTCGTCGCGGACTGTAGAAGAGACTGTAATTGCAGTCGCCATAGCCGTTGTCGTTGGTCGAGGCTGTTGATGCTGTTTCGGATATTTGGCTGTTAATTAGTGTTCTCAAGCAATCGACTTCTTTGCTGTAAGACTGATTTGTTTTCAACACGGGTAGTAGCCAGGCCGCCATTTCTAGTGGTACAGCCGATTTTATTTTGTCTATAGCTTGCTCGTCGAACTTTTCACCGGCAGCTTTTAGAAGCAGTTCTCTTGCTGTCGCGCTATCGCTGTCATGAGCCAAGTGTCTTATGTTCAGGGCGCGAGCAAGTAGAGCGAGCTTGGCGGTTTTGTCATATTCAGCTGGTATATCTTTGTCGATTTCTTTTAGATGCGCCACCGCTCGGTTCAGTACGCGCTCATTGACCGGGTAAAGCTTTGATTTTGCAAGAAGTAATGCCTGGGTTACTTGTATCGAGACATATGGCCACTTTGTTGATTCTGCTGCTGCCCATAGACCGAAATCGCCCGGGCTGTTTTGTCTCTTTTCTAGAATGGCAATATCGTCTTCGATGCGTCTCTTGTAAGCACCTGTCTCAGTTGGCTTAACTGCGCCAAAGGCGAGCAGTGCGTCTTGCATTGATACCATGGCAATTAGCCTTGAAGAAACCTGCTCGGAACAGTCGTATTGATAGTCGCGCAGATAGTTGAAACTATCGCCTAGCGACTGCATGGCCGAGCTGCTTGTTGAGATTGTTAGGCCACCGATACTTTCAATGACATTACTTGGTGCTGCAAGTTTCTGTACGACAGCTCCTTTGTCGATTACACCATAAGTAGCAACGCTTTCTTTGCTAGCTGGCACCAGAATAGGTAAGCTAAATTCTGTGGAGTCGCTGACTGTGTCTGCTTTAGCTACGCACTGGAAAGTGGCTTGACCATTGCTTATTGCCTTGACAGCAAAGCGCACTTCAATGCGATCGTTGGCAGGTACTGTCACCAATTTGCCTGGTTCACTTGTTTCAGCGTTGTTGCTGCGCAGGGCGACTTCGGTCTTGAGCGGTTTGTCTGTTTGGTTTTGAATAATTACTGGCAGTTCGCAACTGTCACCGAAATTAAGGAAGCGAGGTGGCGAAGGCTTGAGCATCAGAGGTAGCTTTGTCGTCAGGCTTGATTCTGATGAACCAAATTTGTCAGTGCCAGCTGCTGCTATGGCCATAATGCGATAGCGAGTGACGCTGTCTGGTAGCTTAAATTTGACTTGAGCTTTGCCATCACCATCTGTGGTGACTACTGGTTTGAAGAAGGCAAGAGCGGCTAGGTCTTTTCTGAAGCCGAGGGTTGGCTTGGATGGAGCTATAGAATCTTCTGGCCCGCCCGATTCACCAATACGCCCGGCTATGATTCGAGAGTTGGCGACCATTATCATTAGGCCTGGCTCTTGAGTTCTAGAGTGGGCGCTGTATAAATGACCCTCCGACTTGGGATAGAACTGTTGTATTGGATCTGGCCATTTGTAGTTTGCCAAGGCTAGGACAGACTCGTCGACCACGGCAATAGCCACTTGTCCATCTTTCACCGGCGTCTGTTGATCTTTCAGTTCTATATTTAGTGCGATTTCTTTACCTGGTGTGGCGATGGTGGCACTTGGCTCGACTTTTAGTGTCAGCGTTTTTGTTACGGGTGGCACTAGAATAGTATGTTCGCCGACGCTATAACTAGTTCTACTATTGGCAAGAAAAGCGGTTACTACTACGTTCGGGTAGTAGGCTTCAGAAATAGGTAGTTCGATGGTTTTTGCTGGGCCTTCCAGAGTTAGCGGCATAGTGGTCAAAATCTTTCGTTTGCTTAGAACTAGCATGCCGCTGATCGGAAAGGCTTTCGACTTGATCGTTAGTTTGGCCGTGTCACCAAGAAAATAGGACGGCTTGTCACTAGTTATTTCAATTTCGCCTCTTTTGGCGATCAGTAACATCCCATTACATTCTACAAATGGTGGCACTCTGTCAGTCTCGCTGCACTGATTGATGCGGCCACTACTGTCTTTCACCGTGGCGCTAAGAGAGGCCGAGGTGGAACCCGGATTTCTTTTGAAGGAAACAGATACAGGTTGGTCACCAATGGTGATACTTTGTTTTATTGCTGGTTTGCCGCCTGCTGAATCGCTTTCAATAAACTTTAAATCCACTTTTGTGCCAGGCAAAATTTTGCCGTCTATATTTGTGGCAACCACACTCCATAGGCTATCTCCGCCAGAATTTGTAGAGCCTTGCCTTTTGACACCAACATAAATCTCGGCTGGGTGAGCAAGGAGCTTGAACTTACTTGTCCAGTTTTGGCGGTTGATATCAGTTACGGTGCTTTCACATTCAAACGTGACTGCTGTCGCTTCTTTGCTGTAATCGCTGGCAAGTTTGATACTGCCTCGACCCGTTTGATCTGTTTTCACTGATAAAGTTTTATTGGCAGCTGTGCTTGTCCTATATTGGTAGTAACGGTCGCGATGCTCTTCGCTATCGAAGCTGTAGCCAAGCCAGCCAGGTGGGCTATAGGAGCGGGTTTGGGCATTCACTACCCACTGGTTTTGGGCATTGGAAAGGGCGCCACCGCTATAGTAGTTATTATTGGAAGTAAGAATAGCCTCTTCACCTAGTAGTATTGAGTTTCCCTTGCTCGACGTGATGCTGGTTTCAAACTCGGGTCTTCTAAATTCTTCAATCTTTATAGCTAATTGATGGTCCAGCGGTCTGATTGGTTTCTTATCACTTGTTCTGGGGCTGAAATAGAGTCCAGCTTCGCCTAATTGCATTTTTTGCGGTAGAACAAAATCGAAGGCGAATGAACCTTTTTCATCGACTGAGGTTTCTCCTTCCATAAGGTTGCCACCATCATGTTGATAAAGTGTATAGGCTACTGTTTTGAACGGGGGGTAAGATAGATCGATGGCCCCATTGTCTGGATATTTACACCTTCGGAAAATTCCTTTTATGCAGACTCGTTCACCCGGTTTGTAGAGTTGTCTATCTGAGGTGACGTATTGACTAAAGGGAGGGTAGCTATTAACTTCGCGGAACTTATCGAAGTTGATGACTGTTACGACACAGCTGTCATAACCCTTTTTACCAACCAATGTTACCCATAGAGCCTCAGTTTTAGGAATTGACATGCTGGCTAGACCGTTTGCGTCAGTCTTATTTCTTTCACCGCTGCCAACCAATGAAACTTCTATGCCTTCAAGTGGTTTGCCATCTGCTAGATTGCTGGCTAGTACATGCACCTTACCCCTCGTGTACAGATCTAAGGCCATGTCTGTGACTTGAATCCAGCAATTCGGTTCCCCTTCTGTATGGTCAGGCTTTATCAGTTTGAAGCTCACAAGGAGATGGCCGTATCGGCCTGTGATATAAGGCTTGAGATCGATATCAATCTTCTTACCGAGCGGTCCTAGATTAAAGTCTTTTGTGTCTACAAGCGTCCCGACTGTGACGTCTGAATCGCGATAGCTTCTGTTGTATTTGTCCCAGTCTTCAGCTTGAACCTTGTGAATCGAAGCCCTAAGCTTTTGGGCACCTTGTGCCCAAACGGAGTGTATGAGCGGTTCGTCTGGGCTCAAAGTCTTGAAGCCATTGAGCTGGCGTACCATCGGACTGAGTCCTCGCGAATGAAGGTGCGCGCGCTCTCTCTTTCCTAGAGATTGGCCGAAAATGTCTGTTAGGTTTTCGTCAAAGGTTACTGTATAGCGCGTAAGTGGCTTAAATCGACCCTCTATCGTTATCGAATCTTCCGGTCGCATTTTGAAGTGCTTGTGAGTCTTGAATTCTGCTATCGGCGGTGTGATCGTCACCATCTCTGGAGCAAATTTCATGCTATCAATCGGGTTATTGAATTCGAAAGTTTTACTTTGCGGAAAAATGTTTTCTCTGGTGAAATTGTTGACCCAGCTAGTAGACTCGAAGACGATGGAGTTAGTTTTTAATGCCAGTGGTCCATAGGTCTTGAAACTTCTTTCTTCAGCTGTCTCACTCGTTAATGGCCCTTCTTCTGATGGTATGTTCTTGTCGAACACAACTCTAATTGACGAATTTTTTGGCAGTGGTTCCGCTGGTTCAAAGGCGACAAAATCTTGGTCAGTTTCATGGGGTAGTTGCAGAATGCTGGCTGTGGCTAGCCAAGATTGCCCGTTTTCTGGCAGCTTCTCTCCCGTTTGTCTGGCCTTGCGCATTGACTCTAGGCGGCTTTTGTAATCTTTTCTGCTTACTGTCTTGATGCCGTAGCTGCGCTTGCCTACAAATATGTGTGTCTTTGCTATAACTTTTTCTTGATCAATATTCTGATTGAAGTGTGCCACCATAAGTGGTGACTGGTTTTCCCTAGCAGTTTCAGGTGGATAGAATTCTGCAATTTTTGCCGGAGGCAAAGAGATTTGATAGCTATAGCTTTTATCTACTTGATTGCCAGTGATTGACTTGGCGCTAGCCGGAACTGTGACTACATAATTAGTGGCCTTCGGAAAACGGCCGCCTTCGGGTGTGAATATTAGAGTTTGGCTACCAGCCCATTGCCATGAGCCTTTGGGTTGTGGAGTGATGGTAACAAACTGATTTGGATCAATGGCACTTATTTGGCTTAATGTTGATAGTTCTATTAGTGGCTGAGAGAAGGTAATAGTAAGTTTCTTCAGGTCATCCACTGCACCGCTATGGCTGATGCGAGTGACCGTCAAAGGGCTGGCTGAATTCGGTAAAGGCCTACTGGGGGCGCTCTCACCTTGTGGTGTCGGTTGAAAAGCATCAATTGCCTGAGCGCTTGCTAGCGGCGGCTTGACTATTGAATCTTCCGGTAAAACAAGTTTTGATGAGGTTTTATCTAATGCCGGAAGCTTGCTGAGCTTGTCGAAGAGCGCAGTAACTTGTTTTGGTTCTAGCTTGCTACCTTGTGGAGGCGCAGGGTTTGGCTGCTTTGAGGTGGCGACAGAGTTATTGGGAGAGCTATTTGACGAGGCATTGGAAGGCTCTACTGCGGGTGTTATGGTAAATCGCACCTTGCTGTCGCTCTCGTCGGCAGCTGCTTGAGCAAAGGCTGGTTGCAGTAGATAGATTGAGTTAATTGAACTAATTGAATTGCTAAGCAAGACCATGTGAAAAGCCAGTAACAAGGCTAGTCTCCTTGTCCACCGCTTGGCTTTGCCACTCACCCCGATTTTGGTCGCCATAATCTCACGCCTCATTGAAGCGCTCATTTTAAGGCTCTTTGGTCTTGATATATATGACCGTTGTCTAAGGCTTGGGCCGACTCTACTGCGCTCCGGCCCCTACTTGTACTTCATACGGCAGGCTCGCCCCTAGTGGTGGTCTGGGAAAAGGAGCAACGGCAGAAATTGCTTTGAGAGTAGCACTGTCTGTTTCTTTATTGCCTGAGCTGGTGAGAATCTTGAGGGCCGATACTTTGCCTTGCTCGTCAATTTTGAATTGCACCTTGGGAAACGGCGCTTTTATACCATTCGCTTTCCATTTCAGTTGGAGCGAATTCGTGATTTCGTTTTTGTAGGAAGTGAAATCATTTGGTCTGAATGATAAGCCACCAGCCATTGCTGAATGATCTGGAACATTAGTTACTGGCGCCTTGCTGTTGCTAGGCACCGTACCCGGTGTACTATTTGCTTGACTAGATCCGTTTGTTCCACTTGTCGATTTTGGTGGCAAATAGACCTCGCCCATTTTCGCTGGCAGTGGCTCTGCTTTTTGTGGCACGCTGACATCGCCGAGGGTGGCTTTGGCGCTATCTTTTTGCGTTGGATTTTTCCCTTGATTCTTCTTCGCTTCTTCAGCTTGGGCTGGAGTAAACAGCGAAAGTGTAAGGGCGAAGCCAGCTACAATTTTTGTTTTGAGCCACCTTGAAGCATCGCGAATTTTGCGCAGTGAGCGTGGGCAATTGTCGGTCATGATTGTGCCATCAGGTCGGCGATAAAGCCTGGCACAGACTCGGCCTTGCTCGCGGCCTTTGGCAAATACGGCTTCTGCTTCTTTATCGGTGAGATTGGCTACGTTGTATACGTTCAGGCTGCACTGACTGCAGAAACGCACGCTATCGTTGCCAGTCATTTTGTCCCAGCTACTTTCGCAGGGAGTTTCAATGAAAGCTTGGTTGAGAAGATTTGGCTTAGCGAATATTTCTACTGCTATTTCAAGCGGTTGATCATTTTCGTTGTTGAGCATTTTACTTAGCCTTTTCATCTTTAGGAGCTGTCGCTGGCTTTGCAGCTGGTTCTACTCTAATCCGACCCATCTTGTGTGTAAGAGGAGCACCACCAGATTGTTTCTCTTGAGACTTTGTAGCATTCTGGTCTGCTTTTTTCGAGTCTGCTTTTGGTGATTCTACTTTTTGTGGTTCGCCTTTATGAGGTTCGACTTTAACAGGCGTAACCGTAGATGGTGCTGCTATCTTTCCTAACTCTGCCTGCTCGACTGGTGTCGGCACTCTGACAGCGCCCATTGTTGGCATTCCTTGATTGGAGCCTCTTGTTGTTTTATCTGCGGCGGATTTATCTTTACTTGATTTGTCTTTATTTTGTTCTGCATCAATTGGTGCAGATTTTGCAGTAGGGGCACCACTTTTGCCATTGCCCTTGTCTGGGCTCTCAGCCTGGGCTGGAGCGGCTAGCGAGAGCAGCAAGCCAACGCAAGCAACTATTTTTGTTTGCAGCCATTTTGAGGCATTGCGAATTCTGCGCAGGGCCCTGGGGCAATTGTCAGTCATTACTGTGCCGTCGGGGCGACGATAGAGGCGGGCACAGAGCCGCTCTCCGTTATTGCCTTTGGCGAAGACCGCTTCTGCTTCTTTGTCTGTCATGCTTGAAATGTTGTAAACGTTGAGGCTGCACTGACCACAAAAACGCACACTGTCATTGCCTGTCATATTGTCCCAGCTAGTTGGGCAGGGTATTTCAATGAAGGCCCGGTCTTTTAGTGGGGCTGGCTGGATAAATGTTTCTACTGCTTCTGTTGACTCGGATTTTTTGCAGTTCATAGCTTGCCTCTTTATAGTCTTTCTTGGGTAAAGCGAAATTCCAATTTTAGCGGTAGTGCGCTACCTTCTGGTGGCTTAGCAAATGGTGCACATTCTTTCACAGCTTTGAGAGCGGCTTTGTCTTTTTTCTTATCGCCACTACTTTCTTTGATGGCAATACTTTCTAAACTGCCATCGGCCTTGATTGCAAATTTTACCGAGGGAAACGGCGCTACTAAGCCCTTTTTCTTACCGGCGGCATTGATGCTGACAAAAATTTTGGAAGCATAGTAATCATGTGGGCTGGGGAGAAAGCCGATACCACCGGGTAGGGGAATGTCTGGTCGGCTTCCGCCGTTTCGTGTCTCTATGGGTTTTACCACCACGTTGCCGGTTTTAGGACCTGTGCAGCTATTTTGATTGGTGTCTTTAGCCTTTGTCCCTTTTGCATTTGCGTCCTTTGCATTTGTTTCCTGGCTCTGGGCTGCAATTGGTGACAACAAAGAAATTAGCAAGGTTGTGGCGGCAATAATTTTGGCTTTGAGCCATTTTGAGGCGTCGCGAACTTTGCGCAAGGCTCGAGGACAATTGTCAGTGACTATGGTGCCGTCGGGGCGACGATAGAGCAGCGCGCAAACCCGGCCGCCCTCTTTGCCTTTACTAAGTACCGCCTCCGCTTCTTTGTCAGTGAGGTTGGCGATGTTGTAGACATTGAGATGGCAGAGGTGGCAAAAGCGCACGCTGTCGGAGCCTTTCATTTTGTCCCAGGTTGTCGGGCAAGGGGTTTCGACGAAAGCTCGGTCGAGCAAGCTGTCTGATTTTACAAAAACTGGCTCAGTGTCCATCATTTTGCTCCTTGGTCTTTTGCTCTGATTTTGGATCGAAAGTGAATTCCACTGCCAATGGTCCGCTATTAGGCTGCGGTGATTTTAATTGAGTGCATGGATCAATTGTTTCAGGTTAGTGACTAACAACATACCCGGGCATTCCCGATATCTATTCAGGCTTTTCACTAGGTAGGCCCATATAGACACAAAAAAACGCCGACCAAATGGCCGGCGTTTTAATTTTTCAGTTAGCGCTCTATTTAGCGGCTGCGGCAGCTGCTTCTTTGGCAGTTGGGGCAACAACTTTAGGGGCGACAACTTTGACCACAATCTCGTCGTGTGGGTTGAGAATAGTGATTCCAGCGGGCAATTTTACTTGGCCGAAGTGAATGGCTGCTTCGACTACTTCTAGAGCTGTGAGGTCTACTTCGATGTAATCTGGAATTTCAGCTGGTAGACATTCAATATTGGCTTCTTGATAGTTCTCTTCGAGCTTGGCGCCAGCTTTGACAGCGAGCGACGCGCCGATGAATTTAATTGGAACGGTCACTGAAACTTTGCGTTGCAGATCGACTTTGTAGAGTTCGATGTTGTAGACGAAATCTTGAGTCGAACGTCTGGCAACTTGTCTGATGATGGCGTTGACTGTTCCTTCTGGAGATTCAAGCTCAATCATGTGCGAGTAAGCGGCAGCTGGAAGGCGACCAAACTCACGAGCATTGATTTGCAAGCTCTCAGAGGGAATACCACGACCATAAAGAGTCGCAGGCACGTTGCCTTCGCGTCTCAATTGTTTCGGGGTTTTGGCTTCGCGTTTGGCGACGCCTAGTTTGATTTTCTCCATAACCCGCTCAATTCCTTTTTAATGAACATGTAGAACTTTTCTGGATGAAAAGATGAAACTGGGGCGCAAGGATTCGAACCTCGGAATGTCTGGACCAAAACCAGATGCCTTACCACTTGGCGACGCCCCAATTTAAACTGTACGGGCTGGAAAAGCCAGACAGCAACGGTTGATTCTATTGAAGTTAAGGGCTTTGTGTCAATCAAGATTGTGCTTGTATGCCTAAATATAAAGCACAATTGATATTAGGGTAGGGCGCGAACTGCGGCCGCTTGATCTATGAGCGAGCGGGCAAAGCTAAGCGAGGCCTCTTCATTGGCGTTTCCGCTGGCCATAGCGGCAAGAGATCTGAGGCGCATCTCATCATCAAGATTGTTGACTGTAACAATCGTGCGATCGGCCAAATGTTCTTTCTTTACTTCTAGGTAGTTGTCAGCTACTGAAGCGACAATTGGTTGGTGGGTGATGCAAAGTATCTGCTGTGAGCGGGAAAGTTTTGAAAGTTTGTCGCGCACGGCATTAAGCACTCGGCCCGATAGACCAGTGTCAATTTCGTCGAATATTACGGTGGCCACCTGGTCGGCGGCGGCAAAGATGGTCTTAATCGCCAGCATGATGCGCGATAGCTCGCCGCCAGAGGCAATTTTGCCCAGTGGCATGGCCGGTTGGCCAGGGTTGGGGGCAATTAAGAAATCGATTTTGTCGATGCCGTTAGGGCCAGCGTCGCTCAATTGGTTAAACGCAATTTCAAAGCGGCATTTTTCCATGCCCAGGTCGACCAATTCTTTTTCTACTGCGGCTGACAAGGTCTTGGCTAGCTTGAGCCTTCCTTTAGATAGTTCAGCTGCTTTGCTTTGCAGTTCGCTGGTTACGTCAGCTATTTCTTGGGCCAAGCCTTCGCTTTCTTTTAAGCCATTTTCTAGCTTTTCTAGTTCATGGCTTAGCTCTTCTTGCTTAGCCATGGCGTCGCTTAAGTGTGGGCCGTATTTGCGCTTAATCGTGGCAATTAAATTAGCGCGGTTTTCTAAATCAATTAAAGTGTCTGGATCGGTATCGAGTTTGTCGGCGTAGCGGCGCAACGCTGTAGAGGCCTCTTCTAGGCTGGCTAGGCCGCCGCTCAAGGCTTCATGAATAGTATCGAGACTAGAGTCGAAGCGCATAGCTTTTTCTACTTCTGACATGGCTTTCTGAATCAGGTCTACAGCACAAACTGAACTATCAGAATCTGAACCAGTGAGCACGTCTTGGGCTGCTTCTGCTTGTTGCTTTAGTTCAATGGCGTTGCTCAAAACACTGACTTGGCGGGCCAACTCTTCGTCTTCGCTAGGGTCGCTCAGTTCAGCTTGTTCAAGTTCGTTTAATTGAAACTTGGAAAAATCAAGTTTACGCAGGCGCTCGTCTTCTGACATGGTGAGCGAGTCTAGCTCATCTTGCAATTGCTTTTTGCGAGCGTAAAGGGTGCGTACTTTCTCTAAAATTTTAGTGTGACTTTCGCTGCCCAAGCCGTCTAACAGCTCTAGCTGTGACTGTGATGACATCAGTGTGCGCGCTTCGTGCTGAGCATGCACGGTGATCAGCATGGTGCGCAATTCGCCCAGCAAATTGTGATTTACCAAAGTGCCGTTGATGCGAATTTTTGAGCCGCTTTTACCAATTTCACGGGCGACGGTTAGTTCTGCTTGCTCGGCTGATTCTTCGTCAATTAGTTCTTCTTTTTTCAGCCAGGCAATCACCTGAGAGCTAGGTACAAAGACTGCTTCGAGGTTAGCTTTGTCAGCACCGGGGCGGATGATTGAAGCGGGCACTTTGCCGCCTAGAACCGCGTTGAGGGCATCCATCAAGATGGATTTTCCTGCCCCAGTCTCACCGGTTAAAACATTTAATCCGGCAGTCCAGTCGACCTGAGTTTTTTCAATCAGGGCGAAATCTCTAATCTGTATACTTTTTAGCATGCACCGCATATAGAGTCATTGTAGTGTTCGTCCATAGCAGCGAAATTTTGCTCGAAAATCTCAGCTGATGGCAACATAATAGCCCGAATCATCATGTAGTAAAGCCCCCGCTTAGATTTCTAAGAGAGGGCTTTAATATTCTTACTTTGAGAGCTGCCGTTTTTGCTATTACCTATTTATATGGGTTCTAGCTACTGCCCTTTCTCTATAGCGATTGTCTAAAATGCTTCTCGCTAAGAGCTTCTATCTAAACTGCAGCAGCAGTCGCCACTTCAACTCTCGATTGAATGCTGACTTGGGCCGCTACTTGTTTGGCAATTTCAATGAAGGCCTTTGATACAGCACAATCTGGGTCGCCAGCTACGATTGGCACCCCTTGGTCGCCGCCAATACGCACTTCTGGGTCCAGGGGTATTTCGCCCAAGAACGGCACTTTGTGCTCTTCGGCTAGGCGCTTACCGCCGCCACGGCCAAAGATTTCGTACTGTTCGCTTGAACCTTTAGGCTGGAAGTAGCTCATGTTCTCGACGAAGCCGAGGATTGGCACTTCCATTTGTGAAAACATTGCAAGGCCTTTGCGGCCATCGAGCAAAGCAACATCTTGAGGGGTGGTGACAATCACACCGCCTGAAAGCTGAGTGGCTTGCACCATTGTTAGTTGGGCGTCGCCAGTGCCTGGTGGCATATCAACAATGAGGTAATCGAGTTCGCCCCATTCAACGTCGCGCAAGAACTGTTTAATAGCTTTGTCTAACATTGGTCCACGCCAGATTAGCGGGGTGTCTTGGGAGACAAAGAAAGCCATTGAAATACATTTGACGCCATGATTTTCGGCAGGCACAATGCGGTTGTCTTTGGCTGTGGGTTGATAGTTATCAACGCCCATCATCAATGGAATATTGGGGCCGGTGATATCAGCGTCGAGTAAACCGACCTTGGCGCCAAGCTTGGCTAGTGCTACTGCTAAATTGCAAGATACGGTTGATTTGCCGACGCCGCCTTTACCAGAAGTCACGGCAATAATTTGCTTGATGCCGTTAACTGGCTCTTTGCCATTTCTTCTTTGACCAGCTACTTGAGCAGCTGATTCCATTTCTACTTCTTCAACACCGTCCAAGGCTTTGACCGCGTCTTGGCATTCGCCCTCGAGGCGCTCTTTGACTGGGCAAGCGGGTGTTGTCAGTGTCAGTTTGAAAAACACTTTGCCACCGGTAATCTTGATATCAGAAATCATTCCGAGAGTGACTACATCGATGTTCAGGTCCGGATCCATGACCGTACTGAGGGCTTTTCTTATTTGCTCTTCGTTGAGCTTATTTTCATTGGCGCCAAGCATTGAGTGACCTGTTTAGGATAGTGACGGGCAATTAAAATTAGATTGCCAGTGACATAGTAACGGCTCTGGCTCAAGATCGGCCTGAAACTAATAAATTATTGAGGCTTGCTTGCACTAACTTCTCTTAAGTCTTTGGCTGTTAGGTCTTGATGGTTGGCTGCTAGTGCCCGCTCTGCTTTGGTTATCGGGTGCTCAGGGCCGAGTCTGGCTGAGAGCTTTTCAAGTGCTGCGGCGACTGTCTCTTGAGAGCCCTTGCCCTTTTCTGCGGCATTGGCCAGAGCAGCATTGGCTATAGCAATATTTACAGCACTAACATAGCAATCGGGATGATCGGCGCTCAGCAGCGCTTCTCTCATTTTTAGGGCGGCGCTAAAGCACTCTTTTGCTTTTACTATGTTGGGGCCGCCCATTTGCAGATAGCAGATGCCTTGATTGTCTAAAGTGATTGCGAGATCTGGATGTATGGCCGGAAGTGAGCGTTTTTGTATAGCAAGGGCTCGCTCTATGTAGACTTGGGCTTTGTCATAATTTTGCAAGCGCCGCTCTAAATCGCCAATGCCCATCAGTGTTTTGGCTGTAAGTGGATGGTCGGGGCCGAACGCTTTCAAGCGAATTTCTAATGCCCGTTCGTAGAGAGTGCGGGCCTCGCCGAGTTTGTTTTCTTCGCGATAGAGACCAGCTAGATTGTTGAGGTCCATGGCTGTATCAGGATGCTGGTTGCCCAGGGCATTTAAATCAAGATAGAAAGCCCGTTGATAGTATTTTTCAGCTTTCTTCACTTGGCCCAGATCGCGGTAGAGGCCACCTAGATTGGCCAGCAGGTAGGCGTTACCGACATCACTGCGACCGAGCTTTTTCTCGCTTATGGCTAGAGCCTTGAGATAAAGGGCTTCAGCTTCGTTGTAGCGACCTTGATCGCGCCTTAGTTTTGCCAAGCCGTTGGTGATGCTGGCCAGCTGCGGCGAGTCGGGCTGCTTAATTTGTTTTTCCCAGAGGTCTAGAGCTTTTAGGTAATTCTTTTCGGCTTCTTGGTAATGACCTTGCTCGCGCTCTAACATGGCTAAATTATTGAGGGCTACGGCTGGTTCAGGGCGGTTGGCGGCAAAACTGAGGCGGGCTGCTTCGGCGGCTTTTGTGTAGTAAGGCCGTGCTTCTTCGTAGCGCCCTTGAATGCGATAGAGTTCGGCCAAGTTATTCATGGCTCTGGCTGTGCGTTTATCAATTTGCCAGTCAGTGCCAAAGGTCTGGCACACACCCAAAGCCGTCTCAAATTCTTTTCTGGCCTTTTCGTAGCGACCCAGTTTGAAGGCTTCTTCGCCAGCTGAAATGGCGTTGTAGTAAGGCACACTCTGGAAGGCTAAAAGTATTGCCCAGGTCAGGGTGCAGCCGAAGAGGATGCGGCGGTACCACTTCATCTTGGGGTTGTCGACGACTTTTTCTTTGAAGTTCTTCTGAAAGCGAGCAATTTTGCTTTTCAAAGTACTATCGACTGCTTGCTCTGCCGAGACTGCAGCAAGATTAGACGCCAAATCGGTTTGGTTTGGGGTGTTTTTTGTCATAGGGCTAACTTACGATTGAGCCCGAGGGGAAGTCAAGAGGGGTTTTGGATAGTATTTAAGTCTCCAAAACAACCTTTTCAATTTTAAGTGGGCAAATTTGTTAGCGCTGTGGGCCTGAACTAAATGCTATTAGCGCATTGCCAGAATGGTTAGCAGCAAATCTTCAAAAGCCTGCTTGTTAATCTGAGTGGCAACTTGCACCTTGCGCCCCGAAAATAGTGATGGGCCCGTGCGGCCGATACTTTTGCCCGAGGTCGAAACGTCAATCTTCACTTCTTTATACGTGAACAAGCCGGGTTCAATGGCGGCAGCAGCGGTGATTGTGTCCCAGAAATAGTAATCGAACCCTTTGACCAGGCTCCATAGTTTGAAAGCTAGGGCAGAGGCCCGTGAGTTTTCTGATTGACCTTCGAGCTTGGCTAAGAAGTCTTTGGTGACAGGCAAGTCGTTGGTGAGATCAAGGGTAATTAGCTTGATTGGAATTTTGCTGTCAAGAACTATCTTGAAGGCCATGGGGTCAGCGTATACGTTCCACTCAGCGGTGCCGTCGGTGCCTTCTTCTTCAACATTGCCTTTGCAGTTGATAGCACCACCCATGATCAAGAATTCTTGAATTTTGTCCTTGACTTCAGGTTGATTGGTCAGAAGCTTGGCAATGTTAGTCAGTGGGCCAGTTGTAACCACAGTGAAGGGTACTTTTGAATTGGAGAGACAATCTAAAAATACTGATTCAATATTGCGGGGACGGCCATGTTGGTAAGGTTTTTTTAGGTAGTTGTCACGGAAAAGCGGCAACTCATTGATGATGTAGCTCTCTCTGCGCCAGTTTTCAGGAAATGGGTGAGGAACTTCGTCTTCAGTTAGGGCAATCTCTGGCCCATCGATATCGAGGTAAGTAGCGATCTTTTGTGTTGCTTCAAAAATTTGCGCGGCATAACAGTCACCATTGGTGATACCAACGGCTTGCAGGTCAATTTCTGGGCTGAGCCAGAGTAAAATGCAACTGAGCAGATCGTCTACGTGACCATCGTGATCGTGAATAATTGGTTTAGGCATCTCACAAGTTTACTGTCCTGACAAGGCAGTTTCATTAGAGAGCAATTGTTTGCCGAAATAATTTGACGAATTGTTTTGATTACGCTGTCAATATGGCAACTGATAGCTAGAGAATTCCCAAGTCCATCTTGGCTTCTTCGCTTGCCATGGTCTTTGGATCCCAGCGGGGAATCCAAACCAGTTTGACTTCGACATTCTCAGCCCAAGGCAGTTTTTTTGCAGCAGCATGACATTGACCTTGAATGACAGCACCAACTGGGCAGCCTGGGCTTGTTAGTGTCATTTTTATGTTGACGTTGTTGTCTGCTACTTTGACTTCGTAAATAAGGCCGAGGTCAACGATGTTGATTCCTAGTTCAGGGTCAACGATTTGGCGGAGATTTTCTAAAACTAGATCTTCTTGCAATGATGTCATCATGAAGGCTTATTCCTTTAGGTTAGATTTAGCAGTCTGAATTCCTTCCAAAAGCGTGTTCCACGGCAGTAGTGCACACTTGATACGTACAGGGTATTTCTTCACTCCGCGCAGAGCTTCTAGTTCTTCTAATTCGTCTTCAAAGGCAACATCGTCGCTCTTTGTTAGCATCATGTTCTTGAAGCTCTCGATAATTTCTTCAGCCCGTTCGAATGATTGACCAAGTATAGCTTCCGACATCATTGAGCCCGATGCTGTATTGATAGAACAGCCGTGGGCCGTTAGTTTGACGTCTTCTATTAGACCAGCTGGGGAAACTTTGAGATAGAGAGTGAGCTCATCGCCGCAAAGTGGATTGACACCTTCTACGGTGGCACTTGCGTTGTCTATACTGCCGTTATTACGCGGGTTGTGGTAGTGATCCAGGATAGTTTCCCGGTATAGATCATCTGCAAGCGACATGTCCCATAACCTTATCTGCTTCTTTGAGAGCGGCCATCAATAGGTCGACTTCTTCAAGGGTGTTGTAGATATAAAAACTAGCGCGGGCTGTGCCCATCACTTTCAAATCTTTCATCAGCGGCTGACAGCAGTGGTGGCCAGCTCTAATGGCCACACCGCTATCGCTCAAAATTTGACCGAGATCATGCGGGTGAATGCCCTCGACGTTGAAGGCGACAACGCCACCGCGAAGATTGGCATCTTTGGGACCATAGATTGTGATGCCTTTAACTTCGCTTAGACGTTTGAGGGCATACTCAGTTATTTCTACTTCGTGGGCGCGAACGTTGTCCATGCCTAGATTTTGCAGATATTCAATTGCCACACCGCTAGCAATGACGTCAGCGATGTTCGGTGTGCCAGCTTCAAACTTCCAAGGTAGCTCATTCCAGCGGCTCTTGTCGCGGTGTACTGAGCTAATCATGTCGCCGCCAAACATAAATGGTGGCATTGCATTGAGAATTTCTTTCTTGCCCCAAAGAATACCAACGCCAGTCGGACCAAGCATTTTGTGCAGCGAGAACACATAAAAATCGCATTCTAGTTCGGCTACTGAAGTTTTGAGGTGGGGCACACCTTGAGCGCCGTCTACAAGAATGAGGGCATTGTGTTGGTGGGCTAGTCTAGCCAGCTCTTGAACCGGTGTAATAGTGCCGAGCACGTTCGACATTTGCGTCACAGCAACCAGTCTGGTTTTGCTGCCAATCAATTGCTTGGCAGATTCCATATTGATTTGGCCGTCTTCTGTTAGTTCTAAAAAGACCAGCTTAGCTTCGCGTTCTTGGGCGAGTTGCTGCCAGGGCACCAAGTTTGAGTGGTGCTCCATTGGTGACAAAACAATTTCGTCGCCAGGTAAGACATTTTGTCTGCCCCAGCTGTAGGCCACAAGGTTAATGGCTTCGGTGGTGTTTCTCGTGAAAATTACTTCGCATGTTTCTTTAGCACCAATAAAATTTGCCACTGTTTCACGCACGCCTTCGTAGGCAGTGGTTGCTTCTTCTGACATGGTATGGATGCCGCGGTGAACGTTTGAATTGTATTGCTCGTAGTAATTGGAGATGCTTTTGATTACTTGCACTGGCTTATGAGAAGTAGCAGCGTTGTCTAAATAGACCAGGCGCTTGCCATCGATTACGCGATCAAGAATGGGAAAATCTTGGCGAATTTTTTCTACATCTAAATGACTCATGGCTCTCTTGCTTCTCTACAACTAAACTATGAACTTACTGCAGCCGGCTGACAATTGACGAAAATCTCGTTTTCTCTCACTTCTACTGGATAGGTCGGAACAGCGATTACTGCTGGTAAGCAAAGTGCTGTGCCTGTACGCACATCGAAACGTGCTCCGTGGCGCGGGCATTCGATTTGGCAGTCGACCAATTCGCCTTCGCCCAGCGGCCCACCGTCATGGGTGCAAATATCAGCTATGGCATAGAATTTGTCTTCAACGTTGCAGAGGGCTATGCGCACTTCTCCAACCGTAAATACTTTTGCTGTACCTTCTTTGACATCACTTATTTGAGCGACTTTTATGAACCCAGCACTAGAGGCAGAATTACTCATTTGTAGATTTTTTCTGCTACCAGATCGCCGACCCAGTCTGCAGCTCCCTTGATTTCGATGTCGTCGAGAATTTGTACAAAGAATCCTCTAACGATTAGCTCTTCGGCTTCTTTTAAATTGAGCCCACGGCAATTTAAGTAGAAAAGCTGTTCTTTATCTACTGGGCCAACGGTGGCGCCGTGTGAGCATTTGACGTCATCGGCCAGAATTTCTAGGCGCGGAATAGAATCTGCTCTGGCTTCAGTACCGAGCAAGAGGTTTTTGTTCGATTGAAAAGCGTTTGTACGCTGGGCAATCTTATCTACTTTGACGATGCCTTGATAAACGGACGATGATGTCTCTTTTAGAGCCACTCTGAAGTTGATATTAGATGTGGTATCGGGGCAAGTATGTTCTTGGATGGTGTTGTAAGAGAAGTGCTCGGAGCCATCACCCAAAACTACACCGCGAATATCGCTGTGTGAGCCAGGTTCAACCATGATTGTTTCGATGTCTGATTTGATTTGTCTGCCACCCAAGCCAGCAGTGGTGAGATTGAAAACACCGTCTTTGTGAATGTGTGTGCGCACGCGACTGACAGCAAAAACAGCGTTCGATAGCTTGTCTACGGCCATCACTGTAACTTTGGCGCCTTGGCCGACAGTTATTTCAATGAAAGAGTTAGATAGTGTTGTGCCAGTAACTGATTTGTCGGCAGCATCTGCAGATTCAGCATTGGCGAAGGCGCTAACCAAGGTGACGTGGCTGTTGGCTTCAGCCACAACAACTACCCGAGGAAATACAGCTTGACCGCCTGGGCCCACTGGCAGATTGACGGCACTGACAAAAGGGCCATCTACTACTACGTTTTTGGGAACATAGAGCAGCAAACCACTGTTGAACAGAGCTTTATTCATCAAAGTGAATTTGTCGTCAGAAGTTAAGGGCTTACCACTCTCAAATATTTTCTTGACTAAGTCTGGGTGTTTTTCGATTGCTTCAGTGAGAGGCAAGAAAATAACGCCCTGTTTTGCCAGTTCAGGTTTGATGGTGGCATATTGAGTTTGGCTTTCGTAATCGTCAACGAACAGGCCAGCGGGTTCGCTCAGCTTTGCTAGGGCCGACTGCAAGATCTCCATTACTGGAGCTTTCGCTGCTTTATTCTTTAGTGGATCAACAGTAATGAAGGTTGAGAGATCAAGATTGTCGATTTCAGTTTTGCGCCAATCATCATCGCGAGTTGTAGGCATGGGGCTCTGGAAATAGATTTCCCAAGCGGAATTTCTCGAGTCTTGCAACCAGCTTGGTTCGCCATTTCGTTGAGCAAGATCGGCTACCCGTTCTTTTGCTATGGTGTTGGCTAACTTCAACTCCGCCATGACTGTTTCCATCTCCGTCTCTATTTGTGCTTAGTGCTTCTAATTGCGATTTTTTTTGTCAGATTTTCTTCGGAATTTCTGACAGTTTTTGAAAGCCCTTACTCGAACCTTCTAATTCTTAACCGACAGATCCTTCCATTTCTAGCTGAATCAAACGATTCAATTCAACGGCATACTCAAGGGGCAACTCTTTGGTGAATGGCTCAAAGAAGCCATTTACAATCATCGCGGTTGCTTCGTCTTGATTCAAACCACGGCTCATCAGGTAGAAGAGTTGCTCTTCGCCAACTTTTGAAACTGTGGCTTCGTGCTCGATGTTGACGTCTTTTTCGTCAATTTCCATGGTTGGGTATGTATCTGATCTCGATTTGTCATCAAGCAATAGCGCGTCGCATTTGACCGACGATTTGACACCGGTTGCTTTGGGATAAACCTTGATCAAACCGCGATAAGAAGTGCGTCCGCCATTTTTGCAAATAGACTTAGAAATAATCATCGAGGTTGTATTTTTGGCAGCGTGGATGATTTTTGCACCAGCATCTTGGTGTTGATCTTCGCCAGCAAAGGCAATTGAAAGCACTTCGCCGTGAGCACGTTCACCCAGCAAGTAAATGGCTGGATACTTCATGGTCAGCTTGGAGCCCAAGTTTCCGTCTACCCACTCAACTTTGGCATCTTCGTGGGCAACTGCTCTTTTAGTGACCAAGTTGTAGACGTTTTTAGACCAGTTTTGAATGGTGGTGTAGCGAATGTGGGCGCCTGGTTTGGCGATTAGTTCAACAACAGCCGAGTGCAGTGAATCAGTGGAATAGGTCGGAGCAGTACATCCTTCGATGTAGTGCACGAAAGATCCAGGCTCCGCAATGATTAGTGTGCGTTCGAATTGGCCCATGTTTTCAGCGTTGATTCTGAAATAGGCTTGCAATGGAATTTCAATCTTGACGCCTGGTGGCACCCAAATGAAACTTCCACCCGACCAAACAGCCGAATTCAGTGCCGAGAACTTATTATCGGCAGCAGGAATTACTGTGGCGAAGTGTTCGCGCACAATGTCTTCGTGCAGTCTCAGGCCTGAGTCCATGTCGAGGAAGAGTACGCCTTGCGCCTCAAGGTCTTCGCGAATTGAGTGGTAGACCACTTCAGATTCGTATTGAGCAGTGACGCCAGCTAAGAATTTGCGTTCGGCTTCAGGAATGCCCAAGCGGTCGAAAGTATTTTTGATACCTTCTGGCACTTCATCCCAGTCGGTTTCTTGTCTTTCGGATGGCTTGATGTAATAGAAGATGTTTTCGAAGTCGATATCATTGAGCAAGCCGCAGTTGCCCCAGGTAGGCATGGGCTTTTTGTTGAAGATGTCGAGGGCGCGCAAGCGGAACTTGAGCATCCACTCGGGCTCGTTCTTCATCGACGAAATTTTCTCGACAATTTCGCGGGTTAGACCACGGCCTGATTTGAAAATATAGTCTTCTTTATCAGAGAAGCCATATTTGTAATCGTTGCCGATTCCTTCCAGACCAGCACTCTTATTGCTTTCTGGTAACCCTTTGTTGTTTAGGGTTGGGGCTAAATCTGCCGACATAATTGCCTCCTTAACCATCTTAATTACTTAGCGCCTACAGCTGCAGGGCTTGGGCTTGAACTAGAACTTGAACTAGAACTAGAAGTTTTAGCGTTAGGGCCAGTTCCCGGAGTTTCTTGCATCTCCGAGGTAACCCACTCATAGCCACGGTCTTCTAGCTCAAGAGCTAGTTCACTGCCGCCGGAAGCAACAATTTTGCCGTCTTGGAAGACGTGCACGAATTGAGGCTGAACGTAATTAAGCATGCGCTGATAGTGAGTGATGAGCAAAATAGCAGTGTCTGCTTTGCTCAGGGCGTTGACGCCCTCTGAAACTGTTTTAAGGGCGTCGATGTCGAGGCCTGAATCTGTTTCGTCAAGAATTGCTAGTGACGGGTTGAGCATTGAGAGTTGAAGTATCTCAAGGCGCTTTTTCTCGCCACCAGAGAATCCGTCGTTGACATAACGTGAAAGAAACTCGTCTTTGACGCCTAGTTTAGCCATTAGAGCTTTGAGCTCAAGGCGAAACTCTTTCACTGGAATATCGCGACCGCGAACGGCATTGACAGTTTTTCTAAGGAAGTTCGAAACTGACACACCAGGAATTGAGACTGGATATTGGAAGGCTAAAGCCAGGCCAAGCTTAGCGCGCTTGTCTGGGCTCATCTCGGAAATATCTTCACCCTTGTAGAGCATCTTGCCAGAGGTGACTTTGTAGCGCGGGTGGCCCATCAGAGCGTAAGACAGGGTCGATTTGCCCGAACCGTTGCGGCCCATGATGGCGTGAATTTCGCCGGCACGGATAGTCAGGTTCACACCTTTGAGAATTTCTTTGTCTTCGACGTTGACGTGCAAGTCAACAATCTCAAGCAAAGGAATTGCGCTGGAATCAGAGTTTGAGCCTGAATTGGTGTTGGTGTTTGGGGAAGTCATCTTCCGGTTTGCCTCTTTTTGCTACTGGTCAAAATGTCTAGAGTTTGGTCTTACTTTCTTACCTAGCTACTTTCTTGCTTAGCTAGTTTTGTGCTTGTTTGCTTTCGTGCTTTGGATGAAAAAATCCCTTTTGCTTCACCAGGCAATTGCTTTGACCCAATTCTGGCTGCCCCTGAATCATATCCCTTTTATAGATAGTTTCCCTTGGGAACTTCCCTTAAAAGTTTGCAACGTTCGCAACATGGCACTTTATAGATAAAATAGTATCAAAAATCGACTAACTCGGCCCGGTTTATTTATAATCCTTTTCTGGATCTCGACATATATAGGGTTTGGCGCCCTTAGTTCTTAATTTTTCGGGCCTTACCCGGTGGTAGATTCGGTCAATTTGAGTGACAATGGAAACATAGGCAAGATGTAGGCAAGATTCGCAACGAAAATGCTTGGCTTCGCTTAAGGCTAAACTGTGGCCACTTTCGCCCAATTGGCAAAATCTGACCAAGTTGTCCCTTCCCACCTGATAAAACTTGCCTAACAAAATTTGAGACAGCAATAAATGATCACACAGCCCTTAGGCGAGATACCTGAAAAAACACAAGAAGCAATTGTGCTTCACCTCAAGCGCCAGGGTGAGTTGACTGTGGGTGACCTTTGCAATGTTTTGGGCATTACTTCTATGGCTGTAAGACGCCATCTTACTGGCTTGCAGAAGGATGGCTTGATCGAATCGCGCATTGAAAGACAAACTCGCGGTCGCCCTACCTATAAATATAAGTTGACTGACAAGGCCGAGTCTCTGTTTCCCTCAGGCGGGTCTACTCTGGCAGTGGATTTGCTCGATGCTGTTTATGAGCAGGCTGGTCACAAAGGGGTAATGGAGCTGCTCAGTATTCGCAATAAGAAGCGCATAGAGCGCTTGAAGACGCGAGTAAGCGATAAGTCGTTGGCCGAGCGAGTCGAAGAAGTGGCTAAGATCTTCTCTGAAGATGGCTATATGACTGAATGGGAAGGGCTAGCCGACGGCAATTTCATAATCTATCAGCGCCATTGCGCAGTGCACGATTTAGCCAATCAATTTCGTCAACTATGTTTGATGGAGCCACAGATGATGCAGGCTTTGCTTGGCGTCAAAGTCACCCGTGAAAAGTATATTCTGCGCAACGATCCCCTTTGTGCTTACTTAGTTCACGCTGGAGAGCAACCCGTCGATCTCGCCTTAGAAACGGCAGCCGACCTAAGCCTGGATTCAAGTTTAGATTCAGGTCTAGATTCAAGTTTAGATTCAAGTTTAGATGCTGCTGTCGAGCGGGCTGGCGACAGTTAGCTGCGATGAGAAGGGCCACTGGGGCTATCTTTCTGCTGCTCGCCAAGAGCCTGTATTTAAGACACAGTACATTGAAGTAAACCCTTTTTCAGAGGGCTTGGCTTGCGTTGGATTAGGAACTAACTAGTCTTGTAATTAGCGCAAAAACCAAATTTGAAATTAGGAGTATAGAAAGGCTTCTAAGATTTCCAAATTCTCGATTTCTAGAATTCTAAAATTCTAAATGCCTTTGAGCTGCCAGAAGCTTGCTTGGGTTCTTGGTGAAACAGTAGATAGTTTGACAAAGTTAGCAGGTCCACGAGCAGCAATTGGCAAGCCGCCTGTGATGACAATTGTGTCACCAGAGGCGACATAATTGCGCTTCAGCAAGGTCTCTTCTACCAATGCCATGGTTGATTCTGAGTCAGAAACTTCAGTTAGCATCACTGGTGTGGTGCCCCAAGTAAGAGTTAGTTGGCGATAAACATGAGTTTGCTGTGTCAAAGCAATGATTGGGCATGGCGGTTTGAACTGCGAGATCAAGCGAGCCGTTGAGCCAGACTTGGTGAAAGTAGCGATGACGCGAGCTTTCATATCTACGGCCATGGCGCAGGCAGCGTGAGCGATAGCATGGGCGGAAGAACCAAGCTCGTGTTCGTGCAGTATGGAGCGGTCCTGGCTGGCTTCAGCAGCAGAAGCAATGCGATCCATCATCGTTACTGTTTCAACTGGGTAGTCGCCCATGGCGCTTTCTTCTGAAAGCATGACTGCATCTGTGCCATCAAATATTGCATTGGCAACGTCTGAGGCTTCAGCTCTCGTTGGCCTAGGGTTGTTCGCCATGGAGTCAAGCATCTGTGTCGCCGTGATGCATGGTTTACCGTGAGCGTTGGCTCTTCTAATAATCAGTTTTTGTGCTGGTGGAACCATTTCTGGTGGCAGTTCTACACCCAGATCTCCCCGTGCCACCATGACACCATCGGTGACGGCTAAGATTTCTTCTAAGTGATCGACCGCTTCGGGTTTTTCTAACTTAGCAATAATCATTACAGGCGGCCAGTGATCGCCAATTTGCTCTCTCAAGTCAACAATATCTTGAGCGTCGCGGACAAATGAGAGGGCAACAAAATCGACTTCACATTTGAGGCCAACTTTTAAGTCTTCTTTGTCTTTTTCAGTTAAGGCTGGAATCGAAAGTCTGACGCCAGGAATGTTAATACCTTGGTGATTTTTCAGCACTCCACCCATGATGATTTCGCAGATGGCATCGGTTTCGTTGGTTTCGAGCACGCGCAGTTCAATTAAGCCATCATCAAGCAAAATGGTGTCTTGTGGTTTTACTTCGCGGGCAAGAGGCTCATAGTTTGTGCTGACAATTTCAACAGTGCCTTCGAGCTTGCGACTAGTTAGAGTGAACTGTTTACCCTTTTCTAGTTTTACAGCTAAATCACCAGTTAACTTGCGAGTGCGAATTTTAGGACCAGAGAGGTCGAGTAGAATTCCGACGGGCATATCTAGTCGAGCGCTGATTTCACGCACATCGGCAACCACTGATTCAATGAATTCAGGAGTAGAGTGCGAGCAGTTGATTCTTGCTACATCCATACCAGCTTTGATCATTTCAGCAAGTACTTCAGGCTGTCTACAAGCAGGTCCGATGGTAGCAATAATTTTGGTACGGGTGTCCTTCATCGAACGCGGTGTCCTTGTGCTGTCAGTGGCTCGCGCTGGCGAGTCTTGAAGATTATTCATATGGTTTCTTCTAAATTGAGAGGTTTATTTGGTTTTGCTGCCTGAGGCAAGTTCACTTTCTTCTAGGCGAAAGTTGGCCAGATTTAGTTCGGCAAAGCAGTTGTCGATATCGGCAATTGCGGCAATTTCATTGAACTGAATATGACCACTTTTGATCATGTTATAGAGCTTGTTGAAGCGTTCGACGTGTCCATCAAATCGCTCGATAGCATAGTCTTTAGCTTGTCCAGTGGTGACCAAGAAAGGCCAGTCGCTTGACGAAAGCAGCAGTAGTTCGCGTGCCAATTGCTCAGCGGCTTTGTTTAAGGCAGCGTCGTTTGGCGAAGCTTTGACCAGCTCCATAACTTCTTTCATCTGTTTTTCCGCTTTATGAATTTGCGGCCACATGAACTCAGTATCGTTGTTGAGCCAAACTTGATAGTGACCACCAGAACCCCACGATGATTCAGGTAGGTTGATAGTTTTTTCTGGCGGCGTGGCCGTCAAATATTCGGTGGCTGTCTGCATTTCTATGGCGGTGTAGTTTTTCAGGCGGCGAATAACTTCTTTCAGCCAAGTTACGCCTTCAAACCACCAGTGACCAAATAGTTCGGTATCGAATGAAACCATAACCAAACCAGGGCGGCCTGTGGTCTTCAAATGTTCGGTCAAGCAACCTTGCAAGAAACCAACATAGTGATCAGCATTCTCTTTAATACGATTGGCCGCAGCCTCTGGGTTGTAAAGCTCTTTGTCGCCCAGGTCGGTGCTCTTAGAAGTCAGTTTCCAGAAGTGCAAACCAGATGAATCATCTTTTTTGTGGAATTCACGATAGTTGCCATCGCCTGGATAGCCTTGGTCTGCCGACCAAACTTGATAGCCAGCTTGTTCGTGGCGACCCATTACGGCAATTGGATATTCTTTCAACCAGAAGGCTTCGAATGTGTCTAAGCCGGTATTGCCATTCTGTTTAGATGGTACATATTCAACGGAGCCATAAGGTCCGACTACGCGGCGTACTTCGGCTGTTTGGCCACCTTTGATGACAAACGATTCGGTGAAGAAATATTTCAAGCCAGCTTCGAACAACCATTTCTCTATACCAGCGCGTTCGCCTTGAGCCGGTCTGTAGGCGCATTCTGGCAGCCAGAAGCCGTTAGGATCTTTGCCGAAGTGTTTCTTGTAGTTAGCTACACCAGTTTTGTACTGAGCCAAAATAGAAACATCTTCACTCAGTAGTGGCGAGAAGCAGTGGGTGGCAGCCGAGGTTGTAATTTCGATTGCGCCAGCATCTTGTAATCGTTTGAAGCCGCCGATTAAGTCGCGCTTCCAGCGATCAGCGAAGTCACGTTGAATGGCGGTGAACCAGTCTAAGTAGAATTTTGCTAAGTGATGATTTTCAGGATTGGGGCTGGCACCGAAGCTGGCGTATTTAGCTTCGTCGGCTTTAGCAGCCTTGATGCGCAGACTGAGAAACTTTTCGAAGCCCTGCTTGAGGTGCTCGTCGGCCAGTTGCTCGCAGAGCACTGGGGTGAGACCAATGGTCAGTTTTGCTTTGATACCTTCTTGCAAAAGGTCGTCGACAGCGTTAAGCAAAGGAATGTAGGTTTCAGCCATACATTCATAAACGCTTTCTTCACCGAAGGGCCACATACCTGCCTTGCGATAGAAGGGAAGGTGACTGTGCAACATGAAAACAAAGGAGCCGATGCTCAACGTCCTGACCTCTTACTTATTGCTGTGTTCCAAAATCTGCATACGAAAATGCCTCGCTCCATAGTCGGTCTTGAAACCCATGTGAGAATGGATTTTTGTGATACCCGGGAGCGTCAGTTCTCTATGAACTTGCTTGTGTACTTGCAAAGAACAGTCAGGAATATAACAAGAAGAAGGCTCGCCGGTCAGCTGCTCAAGCCCAAACCGTAACTATTCTTTAGTAGCGGTTTGAGTTATGCTGAGAGAATAATTGTTGCGGTAAATTACGAACAGATGTCAGAAGAACAAGAAAACATCAACTTTTCGCAGCCGACGGTAGAGGCTGCAGGCGATTCTAAACCGAAGCGTGGTCGACCACCCGTACCTCGACCAGTTGGCTCGACTTCTAGTCAAGCGGCTGATAAGCCTGCCGAAAACAAAGTGGTCAAGTTGCTTGATAAAAATCCCGTGGGCATGACCCTGCCCGAGATGGCTGGTGGTCCAAGGCAGCTAAAACGCATCAAAACATTGCGTCCGCAGTTGGCCGAAGCTATTCGCGCTGGTTTGATTATGCCGGTTTCACAAAGGGCTGGTCATACGGTCTATCGTTTAGTGCGGCACATTGTTAATCGCTAGTAAGTGCTCTCGATAAAGAGGTCATGACCCTAGGGTATCTGTTAGCTGCTTGAGCTTGTTAAATAGCTCGGGGCCTTGGCCGCGCAGATGAATGGATTTCAATCTAGCTGTAGAGCCGCTCTGCAAGCTCACTGCTGACTTCGGTAGCCGCATTAGTTCAGCTAGCAATTCGAGCAGGGCAGCGTTGGCCTGCCCTTCTATTGCTCTTGCCTTGAGCTTGATTTTAAGGCGTAGGCCGTCACCAGTCTCTTTGACCCCGACTAATGCACTGGCTTTTGCCCCTGGTTGCACATAGACTCTTAGTACCAGCCCATCTTCAACGATGTTCGCAAGTCCAGTATTAGTGATAATGCTATCAGTCATGCTGCTATCAACCATACTGCTATCAACCGTACTGCTACAATATCGAATCACATATTTAGATTGCAAGGGGGGCATATGGCTGCTAAGACTGTTAAGGTCGGTACTCACCAGGTAACAGCCGGTGGAAAGTTTCTGATCATAGCCGGGCCATGTGTAATTGAGTCGTGGGAAACGATTTTTACAACTGCTACCCACCTTAAAGCGCTTTCAGCTAAGCATGACTTCAATTTGGTCTTCAAGGCTTCTTTTGATAAAGCAAATCGCACCGCTGTTCATGGCTTTCGCGGCCCCGGCTTAGAAAAGGGCTTGGCGATGTTGGCTGATATCAAAAGTAAGCTTGACCTGCCAGTGCTCTCTGATATTCACGAGGTTGACCAGTGTCAGGCTGCTGGCGAAGTCTTGGATGTTTTGCAAATACCAGCTTTTCTCTGCCGTCAAACTGATTTGTTAGTAGCTGCGGCGCAAACTGGTAAGTGTGTCAATATCAAGAAAGGCCAGTTTCTCTCTCCTGGCGAAATGAAAAACGCAGTAAAGAAAGTCGTGGATTCTGGCAACGAGAATGTCATGCTCACTGAGCGTGGTACCACTTTTGGTTACAACAATTTAGTTGTTGATTTCCGCGGAATTCCAATTATGAAAGAGACTGGCTATCCAGTTATTTTTGATGCTACCCATTCAGTTCAGCTCCCTGGCGGTGCTGGCGACGCCTCTAGTGGGCAGCGACAATATATTCCTACTCTGGCTCGGGCAGCGGTTGTTGCTGGTGTAGACGGTATGTTCATGGAAGTGCACCCAAATCCGGATGAAGCTAAGAGTGACGCTGCCAATCAAGTACCATTGGGTCAGGTCGAGGAGTTGATCATGCAAGTAATGAAGCTCTACAACACCGTTCGCGTGATGCCTGAAATCAACTTGCCAGCTCCTGGTCAGTGCAAGCAATTTGTTACCGTATAACTGCTAAGCTTGTGAAAAGAAATCAAGTAATAAAATCAAAATTGAAACTTAAACTGAAGCTTACTCTAATTCGAGCGTTAGCTTCTCTTACTCTAGCCAATTGTTCATCGGGCGCAGGTCTTTCACTGGCTGCCCTTTCGGCACTTGTTACTGCACAGCCTGTTACAGCGCAACCATCTATTGCTCGGGCACCAGATGCCGCTGCTGTTGACCTTAATGAGTTGCTCTCAAAGAGTCTCACCGCCTATGGTGGCGAAGAGAATGTCGCTCAGTTGGCTTCTGGTTTTAATGTTTTCGGCAAAGAGTACGATAACGTTTCGCAAGGTTTGGCGGCGGGTCTAGATCTTGGACAAGTTGAGAGTCGACCCAGTGACTCTTCTTTTCGCCTACTGCGTAAAGGTGTGCGTTGGCGCCTTGATCATGAACACGGCGATGCTCTCAATAATGGTGCCGCTGTTGCAACTTTGACCGAAGGCTTCAATGGCGAGGTACCGTGGGTGCACGCTGGTGCTAGAAGCTCGACCAAGGCCGAAGATTTGCAAGTTGAGTCGGCTAAGCTGCTCAATCTAGAGACCACCTTGCCAGCTACTTTTGTGATGGAAGGCCTGCGCCTGGCTCAGACTAACGCCGTTGATCAAGTCGTTTATAAAGGCCAATCAAGTCTGCGGGGCACCCCGGTTTGGAATGTGCAATTTAACAGCCCGACCGGCACAGACAGCTTCACCCTGGCTATTGAACAGAATAACTATATGGTAGTGGCTGTTACCTTCGATCTTGGTGAGGGCGCCAAGAAGAAAGTATCGCTGGAATATAGTCAGTATCAGCCTTCTGTTGGTAGCTTGTATCCGCATAGGTTTGTTCGTCGTGTTGACGATAAAGTAGAGTTGGTGCGAATCACTTCTGACTTAAGTGCTAACGGTAAGATCAAAGACAGCGAATTTGATAGGCCCGGTGGAACTTTCCATTTGAGTCGCACAATCACTGTACCTTTCGATTATGGTCAGCGCGAAATTTTGGTTAAGGGTCGCCTCAACAATGGCGAAGAGCTAGATTTTCTATTTGATACTGGTGCCAGCGATACTATCATCGACCGCCGCGTTGCCGCTGAAAATTATTTGCTCAAAGAAGGCGTGGCCGGAATGCAGGCCTTGTCTGGTTCGGTTATGACTAACACCAGTACCATCGGTCGCTTAGAGTTAGGTAACCTCATTGTCAACGACATTGACGCGCGCATTCTTGATCTCTCTTCGCAGTCTCGGCACTTAGGCCGCAGGCTCGGTGGCATTATCGGCACCAATGTCATTTCTAAGTTTGTCGTCGCTGTTGATTACGGCAAGACCACTCTATCTTTCTATGATGCTGACAGCTTTTCGCCGCCGAGTGATTGTGCTGCTGTGACATTCTCTCGCCGCAGCGCGCCAGTTGTGAAAGTGAAATTGAATGGCCGTGAAGATGTGATGATGCTGGTCGATACTGGTGCAGCTTTCAATAATCTTCCTCCGGCAGTAGCAGCTCGCTACAGCACTGGTGAGAACAAGCACGTCACTGAAGGTACTGGACTTGATGGCCGGCCAGTCAAGCTTGGTCGGGTTATTGTCGATAATGTTGTGCTGGCTGGTAAAACAGTTAAACGTGTTGACTTTACTTATACGCTCTCAACCCCTTCTAATGCAGGTGCATCTGGAAAGAATGAACCTAAGAGCGACTCAGGCTTCTTCCAGACTGCTAACTTGGGAATCTTGGGTAATCCGTTTCTAGAAAATTTCTTTGTTTATTTTGACTATAAGTTTCAGCGCATGTTGATTAGAACTTCTGCTGTAGTAAAGACGCGCTCAATTATTGACCAGGCCATAGCGGCTGGCGACGACCAACTTGTGCAAAAACGTGATTTTAGATTAGCCGAGCTGAGCTATAACAAGGCTTTGCTTTCTGCCACCTCTAGTGGTGATAAGAAGAACGAAGCAAGATTGCTGGGACGCTTTGGTAACCTGCGCCGCATGATGGCAAAAGATCTGGGTCGCCCTGAGCATTCGAAAGCGAGCTACGACTATTTTGTTCGCGCTCAAGACCTCGCTAAGAAAGTTGGTTCTACTGAGATTGAAGGTCGCATATTGGCCGACTGGAGTTTGCTATATCTAGACGGCAATCAGGCTGTATCAGCAAAGCAGACAATAGATAGAGCCTTGCAGCTGACGCCGCAAGATGCCAATGTCAATATCGATTATGCTGTCCATTTGTTTAGGGCCAGGCGTTTTCCTGAGATGCAGCGATATGTTGAGAAAGCACTTTTTCTCGATCATTCAAATTGGCAAGCACTCTGGTATCAGGTCAAATTGTCTGAGATGTTTGGTGACAGCCCCAAGGTAATTTCTACACTCAAAGAAATTTTGCGCCACTATCCCTGGTCTAAGACCGCCCAAGATAAATTGAAGCAATTCTTGCCACCGCCAGTGGCGCCAGGGGGCCCAGTAACCCCAGCAACCGGTGCAACGCCACCACCATCTTTGTAGCTGTGGTCAGTCTCACCCTCTGGATATACCTTCATTAGAGCGCTAAGCCGAGCTCTAAATTACTTTTCGTTGCGCCTTACTCGCTTTTGCGTCGTGGTGCCTGTTCTAGTGCTTGTCGTATTTGCTGCTGTCCCCGTTGTTTTTTTCTTTGGCTGTTGTGCTGCTGTGATGGTGCGGATAGATGCGCCTGCTGCTATATCCATGCAGCTTTCTTCCGCTTTTGCTCTGTTTGCGTACCACGATTCTGTAAGTTTTAACTTCATTGGTTTTACTCCGGTAAAAACTTTTCTGCTGCTAGTGTTGTCATCTCAAAGTATCTCAGTCTATCATTGTGATCTTTATCGACTCCAAGATCGCTCATGCCACAGGAACGGTAAAATTGCTCTGATTGTTTGAGCGAATGTAATCCGAATCGTCCCGCACAACCTTCACCTCTGCTTGTCTCTATTGCTGCTGCCACCAAGACACTTCCAACAAGTGAGTACTGAGGGGTATTGGTTAGTTGTCTTAGATTCCATGGTGCCGTTGCTAAATATGCTCCATAAATAATTTGTTTCCCATCGTCAATTCTGCTTGTTCTAAACAGGGTGCTAAGTAAGAGCAGCCCTTGCATTACGCTATTACATTCAATACCAAAGAAGTGATATGCGCTGAGACGTCCATATTTTTTATACTTTCTTTTCCAATCCCAGCCTGTATGTTCTGGCCAGTCTTCCTTCGGTACGCCCTCAAGATATTTCATTAAAGCTTCGTCCCAGGCTCTTTGGGTTAGATCTGCTTGCCTGATACTTTCACCATTTATCAGCGTTGCCGGAACAAGTTTGCCGCTAGCTTGATGCTTTATTTTGACTTCTGTTTTACTCATAGCACCAGTAGTTCTTTCTTGTTCTCCTTGTCCTCAAACACCAGCTTTTCTCCCTCAGCGGTTCGTGAATCGATGAGTTCATATAGACGCAGTGCTTGGCGCATTACCGCAACTTTGCTGATGTCTTTTTTCTTGGACAGATGCTCTAAAGCATCCCATTCTTTTGGGTTCAGCTGGACAAGAACGGCTCTCTTATCTGTCATAGTCTTTTCTCTGTGTTTTGCTAGTGATTTACTATAAATTGTATAGTGTTTGGTTGCGCTTGGCAATGGCAGGTTTACGAGCCTGTCAACACGATTTTGGCACTGATAGCCTGACGCCATGGGCAAAGGCGAGATCCGTGAATCAGGTAAGGTGAGGATAGTCTATTGACTTGGCTTCTTTGTTGGTCCAAAGTGGCAGGCCGAACTTCTTGAGTGCTTGCTGATGGAGTTGTGACTGGCTGGGATTTTTAAGGTTCTTGACTCTGTCAAATGTGTACCAGCGACATTTAGTTTGATTGAAGGATATGAGATTCATGGGCTCTTTATTCGTGTGAGAGCTGGTCTAAAAAAACTAATTGCTAAGGAACAAGAGTTCTATACAAAGAAGAATATCTTACAGAGACTTCGCCTTGTCGATTGCTCTATCTAAGTCGACTACTTCAACTGCATAGACTCCGAGTACTTTACTCTTCTTATCTCGCGCTGCTACAAGAGTTTTTAAGGCATTTTCTTTCTGCCCAGTTTTTAGATAGAGCTTGCCTAGATTTTCATAGTCGCTGCCGAGGTCGAGCGTATCGCATGGTGTTTTTTTATCTATTCGCAGGGCCAGTTGATAGTACTTTTCGGCCTGGCTAAAGTCCTTGAGTTGCTCTGAAATTTGTCCAAGGTTGTTTAGGTAAATGGCAATTGCTTTATTCTCGACCCCTATACTTTCGCTATCGAGCTTTAGGGCCTGTTCATAGAGAGGCCTGGCCGCAGCCGGGTTACCAGTCTTCAAGTAGGCCAAAGCCAGGTCGTTAAGATCTCTAGCTTGTCCGTTGTAGTGTTCTCCAAACAGAGATTTTTTGAGAATCTGAATTTTAGCCAGATACTCTTCGCTCTCTTTGAGGTTACCGCACTTAAGGTTCGATTTTGAAGCTTCTAGTAAGTCGCTCAATTGAGCTTCTTTAGATGATGGGGCGCGGCTTTCGAGTTCTATCATTCTGTTGTAGTATGACGCCGCTTCGTTTGAAACTGTAGCGTGGTATCTGTGGATGAGGCGGGCGATGTCTCGTGCTAGATCCTTTGCGCCAGCATAGTCGCCACTTTGCTCGGCAAGTGATAGCTCTTTCTCCATTGAAGCTTTCACTTCGTCATAATCGCCGCGGTTGTGACTTGGTTCAGCTTGTATGCTCTGGGGAGTTGGTTTCGCAAGAGTTTTAAGCTCATCCTGGCAATGTTCAAGGCGCTCCCTTCTCCAGTGTTCAGACCACGAGTCTGGTGCAATACTCAATTGGGTGCATTCTAGACGAGCGATTTCTTCGTGCAGAAGTGCTGCATAGTTTTTTCGCTCACCTGAAGGAGTTAGTTCGCTGTTTCGATTGAAATAGATCTTCTGTAGATTCTCTCTGTCGGCGCCAAGTAACTTTCTTTGCAGTATGCCTTTGGCTTCTATCCATTTGATTGCTTGCTTGGTGCAGCCATGTCTTTGGTAGGCTCTAATCAAGTTGTCGGCGGCGAATTTAAGTGAGCCACTAAGGTTTTCATTCTTGTTTCTATTCCAGATTCCATCATCTGCTTGTGTGGGTTTGCTGTTACCGTAGATTACTTCGAGTTTCTTGTCTGCATAGTTCGTAAACTTTAGCCACTCTGCCGCTGAAACACTATTTGAGAGGTCGGTATGACTGAGTCTACGGTAGGTGTTGCCAAGTTTCTCGCGGTTTAGTGGTTCACTGATTTCGGATAGAAGGGCGTCGATGACTGCAAAAGACTTTTTGTATTCGCCCAAGTTGGCATAAGCTTCCGCCAATTTGAGTTCTTCCCTGTAGGTTTTGTCTGTTGCTTGGTCTGCTATAAGCTTTTGGCTAAGCATGTACAGTCTGATGTTCTCAACGAGGTTGCTTGGTGCCGCCAGTAGCTTTGATTGAAAAGGCGCGAGGGTAAGAAATATCAATGTAAAAAGTGCCAACTCTCGAAAGAAGCGAGGTATGGTCTTGCTTTGTCCGGTATCAAAGTTGGCTAGTGTTTCATTGTTTATGACGTCAGTATGATCAGCTCTTGAACGCGTAGCTTGATATTTTGGCTGGGCTTTCCAGCATAGTTTGCCCAGAATAAAGCAGAATATAGGGAGTCCTGCTATTAGTAGATGGTCAAAAAGAACAGTGCTAGATTCTCTATTAGTCGCACTGAGATCATAAATCAGTTGGCACGCTTCAAAGACACAGAACAATGCTGTATTGAATGTAAGCATTAGTAAGTTGAGCATACTGCCGAAAATAATTTGCGTGAAGTCGCTGTCTGGAATAAAGTACCCCGTGTCTGATGGGTAACGGCAACCACCCATTGTTTTTGACAAGACATATACAAGGCACAGTAAGAATAGGAAAGGTAATAGCTTTTGGAAGACTTGTGCTGCTATGAGTTGTTCTCGTTTCATTTTTGCATCGTCATAGCGGTTGGCTTTGTCCGTGACTCCTTGTTCCACTATAGCGCTTGCCCGACCTTGAGAGAGTTGAGCAAGCATGTGAAATCGCCAGAGCCAGGTTGAATAGGACTTTTGCCGTCACTCAAATTTGGTCGTGCCAGCTGCGGTCAGGCCTATTTTGATGCTGAGAGATTGTTAGCTCTTTTTTGCACAGCGCCTGATAGCTCTTTGAACTGAGGGCCAAACCAATATTTGCGCATTTCAGTGTAAGCCTGTGGATAGCTGTAGCCATCTTCAGTGACGCGCCAGATTCCCACTAAACAACCAGTGCGGTCTGAGCCGTGGGCGCAGTGGAGAAAAACGGGTTCATTCTTGTCTCTCGCTTCTCTAACGGTTTCAAAATAGGTGGCTAGTTGAGCCTCTGTCGGAGCTTTTGCGCTCATCGGTAGGTTTATGTACTTCATACCTAAGCTATGGGCCGTGGCTTCTTCACTCTTGGTTATGGCACTGCTAGCGCGCAGGTCAATTAGTGTTTTGATGCCTTTTTCTTGCAGTTGCTGCAAGCCTTTTTTGCTAGGTTCGCCCCCTCTATATAAGAACGGGTGAACAACATGGAAGTTCGGTAAGTCTTCAATTTTCTTATGGGGGGTCTTGTAGTCTACTGAGTTGCTTCTTGTCTGCCCATTGGCCGGCGGCCAGTTGAAGCAGGTGATCAGTAGAACCACCAGGGTGAAAATTTTGCAGTTCACGACTTACTCCGGATTCTAAGTTGATAGAGTGTGTAATTGCACAGTCTCTTTTAGTTTCGCCTCTGCTATCGTCAAAGGCAAGTGGTAAAGACGAGCTTTTGTTAACTAACGTTAATGTTGTGGAAATTGTGCCATATGTTTGAACTTTTTGACGTCTTTGAGCGTATTCCCTTATGAGCCACCCGAATCGGTTGGAGTATATGGACCTTACAGACGAGGCCCTAATTGATAAATACAGAGAGGAAGGAGACATGACACTCTTCAAAACTCTCGTTAAACGGTATCAAAACCGGGTGTACTCTACTGCCTTCCGTGTGGTGGGCAGCAGCGAAGAAGCAGAGGAGGTAGTGCAAGACACTTTTGTCAAAGTTCATCAAAATCTAGATAAGTACCGCTCCAGCTCATCGTTTGCCTCTTGGCTATTCCGTATTGCTCACAATTTGTGTATGGACAATCTGCGGGTTAAACAAAGACGAAAACCAATGACTCTGGTGTCATTTGATCCCCAGTCAAGTGTGGCAGAAGACGAAGGGGCCGGTAGTTTTGGCCAGACTCTTTCGCAGTTAGCTGATGAAAGGCCAGATCCCTCGCAAAATCTAGATTTGAGAGAGCAGACAAGAATGGTTGAAGACTCCCTCAGTCAATTGCCAGAGACGCAAAAGATAGTCTTGGTTCTGCATGATATCGAAGGCTTCTCTTATATAGAAATTGCCGAGATGGTCGGCGCCAATATCGGAACAGTACGCTCAAGACTGCATTACGGCAGAATCAAACTAAAGGAATTGCTCTCTCCCTATTTCTCAACCGACAGTCTCAATTTGCCCGCAACATTCAGGTGATAGATATGCAAGGACAACCTAATCTTAACTGTAAGCAGATGGAAGAAGCACTTGATGCTTACTACGATCTAGAGCTTAGCGCCGAAGAAGCTGAAGCTGTTGAACTGCATTTGGCTGATTGTGCGATTTGCAATGCCAGGTTGGCTGATATAGAGGCGGTGGTTACTCAGCTCAAGAGCTTGCCAGCAGTAGAGTGGAGTGGTGACCTCAGTGATGCTATCGAGGCTCGCATTCTGGCACAGGCGTCTAGCCTAGAGGTAAAAGCAGAATCTAGCCTAGAGGTAAAAGCAGAATCTAGCCCAGAGGTAAAAGCAGAATCTAAAGTCGAGAATGTAGTTTCGATAAATTCTCGGTCTAGCTCTCAGTCTAGCTCTCAGGCTCAGCCCATTGGTAGCTCGTCAAAGTTAGCTGGTTTTCTCAAGCCTCGCTATATTTTGGCTAGCGCTGCGTCCATTCTGGCGCTGTTCTTTGCTTACAGTCAGTTTGCGTCTAGTCCTAATACTGTCACTAAAGTGGCACAGACACCAGTATCCGAAAGTTCACCTGTAGTAAAAGAAGTGACACCAAAAGTGAAGGTCGATAGTGCTCATCAGGTAGCTTCTACTCCGGCGCTAGAGCCTGTGAAGGTGGCATCCACGCCTGCTTTGCAGCAGCAGCAGCCTAAGGTCGCGAAAGCAGAGACCACGAAAGCAGAGTCTACTAAGGAAAAGACCACTAAAGAAAAGACCACTAAAGAAAAGACCGCCACTGAAAAAATGTTGGCTAACAATGTGCAGGGCGATCGTGACCATAACAACAATAACGTTAACGACTCTGAAGAAATAGTGGCTGTTTATGACTATGACACTATTGATAGTGTCTCTGATTTTGGTATCAGTACAAACGAGGACGGATTGTATGCGATTAAACTGTAGCGGTTCTGGCAAAAGCCTTTTAGTTGCAGGTAGCGCTGGTCTGACTCTGCTTCTATCAAGTTTCTCTGTTGATTTTGGCTGCAGCCCGGCTCTGGCGCAACCTTCAATTGATGGTGATGGTGTTGACTCTGCTTCTGATGCTGCCAGTAACTTTAGCCGACGGGCGCGCCAGATGAAGCGAGCTCGCCGTGCCCAAGAAGCCGCGGGGGCAAATCAGCCATTAGAAATTGATACGCCACCTGCTGATTCGGCACCGGCTGGAGTGAGCTCTATGGGGCGTCGATTTGATGGCCCTGGTCGCCAGCGCGAGTTTGGCGGAGCTGCCATGAAAATGCGTATGGGCAACAATAGTGGTGGCATGAACCGCAGCCCACTCGATCTCTCGCATTTGAATTTAACTGATGAGCAGAAAGCTCGCATTACAGAACAGCGGAGCAAAAGCAAAGGACCAGCTAAAGACTTACAGCAAGCTATCAAGTCTAAACGCATGGAAATGCGCGATATGATGTTTGATCCGGCTTTTAGCGCAGAGCAAATTAGAGCTAAGCGCTCGGAGCTGCGCAAGGTGCAAGATCAAGCAGAATTGATTATGCTCAACGATTTCTTGTCTATGCGAGCTGTTTTGACTGCTGATCAACTAAGAAGACTGAGGCCAAATATCGCTGGACGTGGTCGCGGAATCGCAGAAGCTTCCACTACAGCGATTGCACCGGAGCCTACTTCTGAGGCTGCCGGCGGCCCAACTTCTAACTTCGCCAGCTTTAATAGCCTGCCCGTTAAGTCTAAGAACAAATAGCAGCTATTTCTACTATTTCTAATATTCCTGCTATTTTCCTTTTTTCCCTTTCGGTTTGACTTCGCCCCAATCAAGAATAAATTCTGCTTCGTTATCTGCTGATTGATTGGTCATAGGTGGTGGCTTGTCTTCAGGCTGCTCTTTAACTTCAACTTTCGGTTTCACTTCTGCTTTGGGTTTTGCTACCGGCGGCTGTTGCTGTTGTTGGGGTGGTTGGAAGTTTGGTACCGGTGGTCGCATCATTGGTTGCATAGCGGGGAAGATCGGCATTGGTGGCGGTGGTGGGACCATCGTTCTAGCTGCTTTGCCTGTTGGTTTCTGAACCGATGCGGGCACGCCATAAATCATCTGCGGGTAGAACGGCTGTTGTGGAGCAGGCACTATATTTGGTTGCGCAACAGTTTTGGGCTGCTCTTTCTTTGGTTCTTTTTTCTCGACCTTCTCTACTTTCTCTACTTTCTCTACTTTCTCTACTTTCTCAAGTTTCTCAACTTTTTCAACTTTTTCTACAGGCTTGGCCACTGGTGGCTTCGCTTCTATTTTCTTGGGCGGAGCTTCAGCCTTGGCTTTTTCTGCCGCTACTGCTCTCTTGCGTGCTTGTGCGTCTTTTTCACGCTCCCGCTCACGTTCTCTTTCTTCTGCTAGACGAGCCTTGGCTTGGTCCTCTTGTTTGGCAGCCTCTTGCTTGCGCAGCTTTTCTTGCTTCTCTTTGTCTAGAGCTTGCTCTTTTGCCACATTTTTGAAGGGGAACAGGCTGATAGTCGATTTTGGCTTGGCATCGCTTTTGATGGCCGCTGCATTTTCAATTTTTTTGCTTTCAGTTTTGTTTTGATTAGCGTTTTCTGACGCGCCTTTCTCTTTGCTTACCGGGGCCAGAAGAGCCGGCGGGAGAACCGGCATTTGGGAGCCAGTTGCCGCTTGTTTGCTTTTGCTGTTGAGATTGAGAAGCCGGCTGCTTTCATTGCTGCGGGCCGTAACCATGGCAAGCTTGAGTGCTTCTTGTGTAGCGATGGCATTTTCTTGCGGTGTACGGCCATTGGTGGCCAGCCAGCGAATATACGCTTGCCTGGTCACCGGAGATGGGTTAATTTGCACGGCCTGACGGAATTGTTTTGAAGCCTCTTCGGGGCGTTCTTGCAGACGATACAACTCAGCTAGCTTAATTTTTGCCATGGTCGCATAGGGGTTTATTTTTACTGCCAGAGTGAGGTAGCGCTCTGCCACAGGGAATTGACTGCTGTCTAGAGCTGCTGTTCCGGCCTCGTAGTACAGGTCAGCAAGGAAGGTCGAATTATCTCCGTATTGCTGTGAAGCTTCTTGAATAGCAGTTTCGTATAAATCTAAGGCGTCCTTGCTATTGCCATGCAAAATCGCATCCATAGCGGCAAAACGCAATTGAACAGGATTTTCGCCTGGGCCAGCCGAAGCCTTGAGCGCTTGCGGTGCCAGCAAAAAACTGCCGGCTAGTAGCACTGGCAGAATGGCGAAAGCCGAATTTAGGCGATTTCTAGATATAGTCAATCGAAAGCTCGCTATGAAAGTGGCATGACACCATTTTAATTCTAGCTTCACACAAAGCTATAGGGTTTACTCTGATGTTAAAGAATTACCCGTAAACTGCTAAACTTAGCCTTCCCACTAAGCTGTGGGTATTCTAGGAGCAATTTTCGATGCGCAGAACTAAGCATCAAAGAGGCCGCGGCGGTCGCGAAGCCCAACAACAGTCAGTAGCTCAACCTGTTTTCGCGCCTAGCAACGCCAGAATTCTTTTGTCAACAGGCGTAGACGTCAACACCAATATTGGTGAAGGTTATGGCCCTTACCGGGTTGAGGGAGAGCAAGAGGTTCTTCCTTTTGTCACCTCTGCCAACGTTGCATGCGGCGCCCATTCTGGCGATCCGGTCTTGATGGAAGCAGCTCTTGAGAGCATTCGTTATTACGGCTTGGCATTAGGGGCACACATTGGCTACCCTGACATCGCTGGTTTTGGCCGCAGAGAAATTCATCTCTCTTCCAATGAGTTGCGAGCTTCAGTGCTTTATCAGCTCGGGGCTCTATCGGGAATGGCCCGTATTTTTGGTTTAGAAGTTACCCAAGTTCGCCCCCACGGTTTTCTCTATCGTCAGATGAGCCACGATATTCGTATCGCTACGATTGTCGCCAAGGCCTTGGCTGAATATGACCGCTGGCTGGTTTTGGTTGGCCCTGCTGGCAATACTTTATTGCAAGCTGGTGAAAGAGCGGGAATTCGTGTGGCAGGCGAGGCCTGGATTGATCGTACTTATGATGCTACTGGCAGCCTGCTGCCCCATACTCATTCGCGCGCTGTGATTAAGACTCCGCAAGAGGTTTTGAGGCAAGCTACCAATCTTATCCGCCACAGAGAAGTAACAGCTGTTGATGGTACTCGCATCAAGCTTGAATACGAGACAATCCACCTGCACAGTCGTATTGTTCAGGCTCGTCACATCGCCGAAGAGATTCGGCGCCTGCTTCCAGACGCCTGCGCCTTGACCACAGAGCCTTTCACTATCGACTCTGTTGAAGAGAACGAAGATTTCCCCAGCCTGGCTTACTCGGTTTAAGAAATTTTCTCAAGTTGACTTGATTACTTTAGATTAGGCGCTTTTCTCGGCCTAGTTCTACGGTAAGCGCTGGGAAACAGGTACGATTTCGTCGTACCAACTGCCGTAATACTCTGGATAATCTTCTCCAGTGGTTGAGGTAATAGTTTTCTCTAGGGCTTTGATGATTGCCTTGCGGCCGCCGCGTTTGTAGCGCTTCAGCCATTCAAGTTCTTTGGGATCAACTGGAATGTCGGCTTTGAGCAGATCTTTGACGATTTCGATTTCGTGAACAATCGCCTCAGTCTCTTCTTCCAGGCAGCGATTGATGAACTCTTGACGCCCAGTTTTACCCGGAACAGGGTCGATTGTCGGTTTGACAAGAGCGTGCACAAATTCGTGAGCGATGCTGATCAGCTTGTAGTTGCGTGGACACCAGCGACCG